>NC_020802.1:2400000-3052410 GCF_000153405.2 Psychromonas sp. CNPT3 | reverse complement strand
CATCATAATTAATTTTTAAGGAAATATTACCTAATAAGGGTGGGATATTTCATTATTTTAGACTTAATAAAAAGATCTTTGATAGATCCTTGCTTATTAATTACGCTTCTATATAATATTTGCACCCAAACCTTTAGGTAGGGGTAGTTGTTTAAATTAACCTTAAGAAGTTTTTCTTGTTGAGGTAATTATTTATTCGGCCAGAAAGAGGTATCTCTGATTGACTTTTGGTCTATCTATACATAGAATTCGCTCTCTTTTTAATCGGTTGATCATTTTATTTGTCGTTTTGTCTTTTTTAGAAAAGATAAACCGCTAAATTAAAAGATTGGCTACTGTACAGTACTTAACATAAGTGGAAAGAGCATGAAACGTACTTTTCAACCAAGCAACATTAAGCGTAAGCGTTCTCACGGTTTCAGAACTCGTATGGCGACTAAAAACGGTCGTAACGTACTAGCTCGTCGTCGTGCTAAAGGCCGCGCAAGCTTAAGCGCATAATTTCCCAGACGTGGTGAATTATTCGTATTCTCGGGAGTTACGTTTACTAACTCCCGAAGATTTTCAACCGGTATTTAAAAATGCTGTCCCTGCGGTTTCTCCTTACCTCACTCTTCTTGCACGAAAAAATTCCTTAGAACATCCTCGGATCGGAATGGCTATTCCTAAAAAGCATATTAAACGTGCTGTTGGGCGTAATCGTATTCGTCGTATAGTCAGAGAGAACTTTCGTCATCAGCAACATGATTTACCTGCAATTGATATTGTAGTAATTGCTAAAGCAGGTATTGCTGATTTATCAAATCAAGAGATCAATAAGGTTTTAGATAAATTATGGCGAAAATTAGTGCAGCGCTGCAGTGGCTAACCATTAAATTTATACGAGGTTATCAGTTAGGGATCAGTCCGCTGCTCCCGCCTCGTTGTCGTTTTATGCCAACTTGTTCTCAATATGCGATCGAGGCGATAAAATTACATGGAATAGTAAAAGGAGGTTGGCTTGCGAGCAAACGTCTTATAAAATGCCAACCATTCATTGAAGGGGGTTACGATCCTGTACCCACTTGTTGTGTAAAACATGATTTAATAAATAAAAGAAGAGATTAAAAAGTATGCAATCCCAACGCAATTTATTCTTGCTTGCCTTATTGTTTGTTAGCTTTTTGCTATATCAAGCGTGGGTTACAGAGCAAAACCCTCAGGTAAATGCAAATTTACAAACAACTGAGCAAACTCATAGCAATAATTCATCTGTTTCAGCAAGTCACAACTTTAGTGCCGATGTGCCCGCTTCGACAGCCCAAGTAACAGCCGGAGTTGATAACAATGTAACACCGTCTGCATCAGAAAAAACAGTGACTTTAGAGAATGACAAATTACGCTTAGAAATTTCTCTACTCGGTGGCGATGTAATTCTTGCAGAATTACTTGAGCATGACATCGATTTCAAATCTGAAACTCCATTTCGCTTATTAGAGAAACGTAAAGATTTCACTTATATCGCGCAAAGTGGCTTAATTGCGCAAGGCCCTGATGCAAGCAGTAAAGGACGCCCTCTTTATACTACTGCGCACGATACAAGATTGTTAGGTGAAGACCAAGAATCTGTGTCTATTGCATTACGCTTTGTTGATGCTAAAGGTAATGTGTTTACTAAGACCTTTACATTGCCTCGTGGCGGATACGCTTTAAATGTTGCTTATAATATCGAAAATAAGACAGATAAAGCCTTTGATGTGCAGTTCTACGGTCAATTAAAAGAAACCATTGAAAATCCAAGCGGTTCTGGCTCATCTAAAATGATGATGTCTGCATACCGTGGTGGTGCTTTCTCTACGACTGAGACGCGTTACGGCAAATATAAATTTGACGATATGCAAGATGCAGCGTTAAAAGAAACCACCAAAGGTGGTTGGGTTGCGATGCTTCAACATTACTTCGTTGCAGCTTGGATCCCCTCTGTAGATGACACAAACGTTCTTTATAGTAACGTTATTCGTGGAACAGATGCGGCTATCGGCTTTAAAGCTCCAGTGCAAACAGTTGAGGCTCATAGTGAAAAAACAATATCAGCTGATCTTTGGGTTGGTCCAAAGTTACAAGATGAAATGGCCGAAGTTGCGAGTCATTTAGATCTGACTGTTGATTATGGTTGGTTATGGTTTATTGCTCAGCCTCTCTTTAAATTACTACTCTTTTTCCAAGGTATCGTTGGTAACTGGGGTGTTGCTATCATTTTGATCACCTTTACAGTGAAAGGTGCGTTATACCCACTGACTAAAGCGCAATATACTTCGATGGCGAAGATGCGTTTATTACAACCTAAGATTAAAGAGTTACGTGAACGTTATAAAGACGATCGCCAAAAAATATCTAAATCAATGATGGAATTGTATAAGAAAGAGAAAGTAAACCCACTTGGCGGTTGCTTCCCTATTCTTCTACAAATGCCTATCTTCATTGCATTATATTGGTCTCTTATGGAAGCTGTGCAATTACGTCATGCACCGTTTGTTCTTTGGATCCAAGATTTATCAGTACAAGATCCCTACTATATAATGCCTATCTTGATGGGTGTGAGCATGTTCTTCATTCAGAAAATGTCTCCGACACAAGTAGAAGATCCAATGCAACAGAAAATCATGAAGTTTATGCCAATAATCTTTACGTTCTTCTTCTTATGGTTCCCTGCTGGGTTAGTACTTTACTGGTTGATGAGTAACATCGTTACTTTGATCCAACAAACTATTATTTTCAGACAGTTTGAGAAACAAGGTTTGCACTCCAAAAAATAGTGCTCTGCTTGTATCATAAAAAAAGGCGACGATATTAGTCGCCTTTTTTGTGTTTGTCGATAAACTGAGCGCTATTATTTCAGCGCTCTATTAATACCCATGTTACCTTCAAGCTAGCGCCCCAAATGGATCGCCAACTTTAACTTATCTTTGTTGTTGAGGTGTTGTTATAAAATATCAATATAAAATAATTATGTTTCAATTTTATGCCGAGAAGCTAAGCCCAATCTGGCTTGCTGATTTTGCATCTTGAAGTATCATGGGTATATATTAAATTAAGTCATTATCAGGCATTAAGATGTCTGCAATTATCACAGAAGGATCATGAATTATGACGAAGGTAACAGACACTATTGTTGCACAAGCAACCGCAACAGGCCGTGGTGGCGTGGGTATTATTCGTGTTTCTGGACCAGATGTTGAGCTTGTTGCTAAACATATTTTAGGTAAGTTACCCAAAGTACGTTATGCCGAGTATTTACCTTTTATGGATGATAAAGGTGAAGTATTAGATCAAGGGATAGCCCTATTTTTTAAAGCCCCACATTCCTTTACGGGTGAAGATGTTCTTGAATTACAGGGCCATGGTGGCCCGATAGTCATGGATATGTTGATCCAGGCTATTTTAACAATTAAAAACCTACGTGGTGCTGCGCCGGGTGAATTCTCTGAGCGTGCATTTCTGAACGATAAGATGGATCTTGCGCAAGCGGAAGCCATTGCAGATTTAATTGAAGCGACGTCAGAGCAGGCTGCGCGCAGTGCATTACATTCATTACAAGGTGAATTTTCTAATAAAATTAATGCACTCGTTGAGAGTTTGATCCATTTACGTATTTATGTCGAAGCCTCTATTGATTTTCCAGAAGAAGAAGTCGATTTTTTAAGTGATGGTAAAATAGCTTCAGATTTAGCACAAATAGTGGCGAATTTAGAGTCCGTAAAAAAAGAAGCGCAACAAGGCGCTATTTTACGTGATGGTATGAAAGTAGTGATAGCGGGAAGGCCTAATGCGGGTAAATCGAGCCTTTTAAATAGTCTTGTTGGCGCAGATCGTGCCATTGTGACTGAAATTGCGGGCACAACCCGTGATGTTATGCGTGAATATATTCATATTGATGGCATGCCTTTACATATTATCGATACCGCAGGTTTACGTGAAAGTGCCGATGAAGTTGAAAAAATCGGTATTGAACGTGCTTGGAAAGAAATTAAAACTGCAGATCGGGTGTTATTTATGCTTGATGCAACGACTACAGATTCAACCGATCCCTATGCAATTTGGCCTGATTTTATGAAGCAATTGCCGGAATCTGTAGGTTTAACGGTGGTGCGTAATAAAGCGGATCTAACCGGTGAGTCGGTATTAGTTAAAGAGGGTAATCAATATCCTGTTTATTCATTATCCGCTAAAACAGGTTTAGGAATGCAAGCTTTAAAAGAGCATCTAAAGGAATCTATGGGTTATACAGGCTCAACAGGAGGTGGCTTTATGGCACGTCGACGTCATCTTGAGGCGCTAGATAATGCACAACATCATTTACTCGAAGGAAAAGTGCAGCTTGAAGAATATAAAGCGGGCGAGTTACTGGCAGAAGAGTTAAGAATAACCCAGCAATATTTAAGTGATATTACGGGTGCGTTTAGTTCTGACGATCTTTTAGGGAAGATTTTCTCTAGTTTTTGTATTGGTAAATAAAAGCGTTCTTAATGATACTTGCGTGGGTTTAGGGGTAATAGCCTTACAATGAGTGTTTGATTTAAAGTTTTTTTGTAAGAGATTGACCATTTGATCATAAGGTTATTGTGCTAATTATTGTTTAAATTAAAATAAAATAATAATAACCTATTGATTTTATTGGTTTCGCTAATGTAAGACACGCTAACAATGAAAAAGTTTGTTTTTATTGTTCTTTTTTTTAGTGAATACGGCGTATTATTTAATCCGTAACGAGGAACAGGGTTTTACAGGAGTTGAATGTTGCTTCAAGTTACATTAGATAACAGGATGTTATTTTAAAGGGATATCAGGATGATTTCTCTTGGTTAGGATAACCACAGGACACTCTTAGGATAAGAGCAAATAAAGCCGGATGCTTTATTACAATGGACGTAAAGGATACTCTTAGGATAAGAGCAAATAAAGCCGGATGCTTTATACAATGGACGTAAAGGACACAACAGGATGTTGTGAAGGAACATCTTCAGGATGAAGAACAATAATGACGCGGATAGTTATTATTATGTCAGGATGACAAAATATGGACACCTTCTATGGATTGGGAGATGACCGATAAACAGGATTGTTTATTGTATATGGATATTTAAAAGGATGAGCCCGAAGGATTGGGAAGAGGATGCCTGGATGGCAGTAGTCAAATGGATTTTATGCAGGGAGCATCAACTGTCAAGGACTTGATAGAGTGACTAAAATAAGGGCAACTTCGGTTGCCCTTTCCTTTGCCTGTCATAAAATATTTTATCATCATCGCATAGCACTTTTCTGTTAAAAATTAATCTGCTTACGCCTTCTACTCCCCTTATTATATTACTTCTATGATCACGTGTATCGATAAATGATACTCTGCCTTTTAACAAACCTATCAAAGTGCTTTTTAGCCGATGCTTTACTGTGATTTGGCATAATAACATGTATAGTTTATGTTCTTTTTTTAGCTTGTTGAATGCATTTATTATCACGTGTTTTTATTCAGGGCCATGTTTTCAATAGGTTTGGTTTTTATGCTTCTTATGCTCGATAATTATGATTCTTTTACATATAACCTAGTGCAATACTTTGCACAATTAAATGTAGAGGTATTGGTTAAGCGCAACGATAAAATCAGTTTAGCTGAGGTCGCCTCGCTTGCACCTGAGCATATCGTCATTTCTCCTGGTCCTTGCACGCCTAATGAAGCCGGACTCTCTTTAGCGCTTATTGAGCGCTTTGCTGGGCAGATCCCTCTACTTGGCGTGTGTCTTGGCCATCAAAGTATTGCGCAAGTATTTGGAGGGAGAATTGTCCGTGCTCAGCAAGTCATGCATGGGAAAAACTCTTTAATCGATCATGACGGAAAAGGTGTTTTTAAGGGCTTAAAAAACCCTTTAAATGTCACTCGCTACCATAGTTTATTGATTGATCCTTTGAGCGTACCTGATTGTTTTGATGTGTCTGCGCGTGTGCAAGGCAGTGATGAGATAATGGCCATAAGGCATAAAACATTGGCACTCGAAGGTGTGCAGTTTCATCCTGAAAGTATTATGTCTGAGCAAGGTCTGAAATTATTAGAGAATTTCATTAAACTGACATAAATAAAAATGACAGTGTTGCTTTGGGATCGGCTCGTTTGAAAGGGCCTGTTTTTCTTGGACATAGATGCTTAGTCTAGATTTTTTAGAGAATAAGACCTATGAAAAATAAGACTTTTTTGTCTCTGTTAGATATTATCAATCGCCTTTACAGTAGGATATGCTCAAGCACTAAAGATATTATCAATGTGCTTATTTTAAAAGGATAATAGGCTATAATCGGAACACCAAAAATTAATCAGTATTGTATTAATTAAGGGGTCTATTTAGGTGTTTAGAAAAGTATTAAAGTAATACGTTGTGCGCTTACTTTTTAAAACACATAAATGAGCAGATAACGAGAGCATTATCTAAAAGTACGGTTGATCTGGGCTTTTTATCCAGAAGTACAAATAAAAGTGTGAGAGACTCATGGCACAGCATTGAGTCAAATAATAAGCACTAAGTCGGATAAATATTGAGTGAAAGAGACATGACATTGTTTAAATGTTAGTCATAAATGGAATAATATCACTTAGTAAGGTATCCAATAGAATATTTCACTTATGCACCTCGTGAAGAGACATATAATCGTTGTCTCATGCTGATAGTTAAAGTTGCATAGGTATACAATTTATAAAAATAGTGGAGCTACATTAATGAAACGTGAATTAGCAATTGAATTTTCTCGAGTAACAGAAGCTGCCGCCTTAGCTGGATTTAAATGGTTAGGTCGTGGCGATAAGAATATGGCAGATGGTGCTGCGGTAGAGGCAATGCGTCTTATTTTCAATCAAATCGATATTGATGGTGAAATTGTCATTGGTGAAGGTGAAATCGATGATGCACCGATGCTATATATTGGTGAAAAAGTAGGTACAGCTATAGAAGGCTGTAATGTGGTTGATATTGCAGTTGATCCTATTGAAGGTACGCGTATGACGGCGATGGGTCAATCAAATGCACTTGCGGTACTTGCGGTTGGCGAAAAAGGCTGTTTTTTACATGCTCCCGATATGTATATGGAAAAATTAATCGTGGGTCCTAATGCAAAAGATGCCATTAATTTAGAGCTTTCTTTAGAGCAAAACTTAAAAGCGGTTGCGTTAGCACTTGGTAAACCATTAACGGAGTTAACGGTTGCAACACTTGCGAAGCCTCGTCATGATCGCATCATTAAAGATATGCAAGGTTTAGGTTGCCGCGTTTTTGCAATCCCTGATGGTGATGTTGCTATCTCTATTCTTGCTTGTATGCCGGATAATCAAGTCGATGTCTTGTACTGTATTGGTGGCGCTCCAGAAGGCGTTATATCTGCAGCTGTGGTACGCGCTTTAGATGGTAATATGCACGCACGTTTACTGCCTCGTCCAATGGTTAAAGGGCCGACAGAAGAAAACATTCGAATAGGTGAAGAAGAAATTCGTCGTTGCGAAGCTGCGGGTGTTGAAGTCAATAAAGTCTTAAAACTTGACGATCTGGTAAAAAATGACAATATTATTTTCTCAGCTACTGGCATCACTAAAGGCGACCTTGTAGAAGGTGTCTCTTTAGATGGACGTATTGCAACGACAGAAACACTATTAGTACGTGGTAAATCTCGCACGGTGCGTCGTATACGCTCTATGCATTATCTTGATCGTAAAGATCAAAGATTAAAAGATATTATTTTATAAGATTGATTTTTTAATCGATATGAAAACGATAAAAACCGAACACGCTGGGTGTTCGGTTTTTTTTTATTTATTTTCGTAGTTTGACACTCGAAACTTGGTGGTTATAACCTTTTTTTAATATCAAATTTGCTCTATCACGCGTGGGGCGAATATTCTCAGAAAGATTGACGCCGTTAATTTCATCCCAAATTTTACTTGCGATATCAATTTGTTGTTGCTGGGTCATTTTAGAATAAGTATGAAAGTAGGCATCCGGATCGGTGAATGCGCCAACACTAAATTTAAGAAATCGTTGTAAGTACCACTGTTTGATCATGGCAGGCTCTGCATCGACAAAAATAGAAAAGTCGACGAAGTCAGAGACAAAAACACGAGTAGGGCGCTCCGGTTCATTGAGGGCTGTCTGTAAGACGTTCAGTCCCTCAATGATCACAATATCTGGTTTATTAATGGTGATTTTCTTATCGGGTAAAATGTCATAAGTTAAATGTGAATAAATAGGGGCGTCAATAGACTCTTTTCCTGATTTTATGGCAGCCACAAAATCAACTAAGGCTTTAGTATTAAAACTTTCAGGAAAGCCCTTTTTATGCATTAAATTATGCGCAACTAAATCTTTATTATTGCGCAAAAAACCATCGGTAGTAACCAGTGCAACCGACGGATGCTCTGGCCAGCGCGACAGTAAAGCCTGTAAAATACGCGCCGTTGTACTTTTACCTACGGCAACACTGCCTGCAATGCCAATGATATAAGGGACGTGCTCATGTTTTGTTTCTAAAAACTGATCGCGTACGCTATGACGTTTTTGCAGAGAGCCCACATATAAATTGAGTAAGCGAGATAAGGGTAGGTAAATGTCGATAACTTCTTGGATAGAAAGAGATTCATTGATGCCCTGTAATTGTTGCAAGTCATCAAGAGAAAGGGTTAATTCAACGTTGTTGCGTAAACGCGCCCATTGATCACGTTCAAAATGTATATAGGCATTATGGATATTATGTTGTTGGTTGCTCATTTTCTTCGTTCTCTTGCTCTATATAGATAGAATCTGCATTACCTTGAGGATCATCCGTGTAAATATGGTATTGGCCAGCAGGTTTAATTAAGCCTTCAAATAAATTAAGCAGGGAGACGGCAGAAGGGTCGAGATCGGTTTGTTTACTTAAACGTGTAAACGCAGCTTCATAATCACTTTGCACCCAGCAGCTATAAGCATAAAGGTCGATATAAGCTTCTTGTAACAGATAAACACCTTGAATTAAGACAATGTCTACATTATCAAAATCATATTCCACGGTAACGGGATGCATTATATTATCGCGTGTTACCGCTACTTTCACATGCCCAAATAGTTTAAGGGGTAATATTAATTGCTCGAACATTTCAGAAAAACGATAGGCGTTTAAGTAGTACTCTTCAGGGCTATTCATCGCATTAAAACGCACGCTGTCACTTGCACTCCAATCTTCTGTGTGCACAATGGCAACCGAGAGACCTTCTAAGCGTAACGCTTGTGCTACTTTTTCAGTTAAGTGACGTTTACCACCCCCTTCAATACCACTAATGGCAACAATCTGCGCTTTACAAGAGCCTTTTTGATTATGTAGATCGCGTAAAACAGATTTTATCTGTGCTGCATTATTAAATACAGTTTTCAAAATGAAAACTCCTTAAGAATAAAGTGCGGAAGTAAGCGCTTCATGGATATAACTTATAGAGGATATAATAAAGACCATACATGTGTAGGTATATGATCTTTATCACAAAGGGTTAATTTATTTCTTCGTTAGGTAAGTAATGAGTTCAATTAACTCTTCTTCACTACGTACAGATCCTGTATTCACTTGGTATTTACCATTGACGATAATGGCAGGTACAGCGCGAATATTAAAAGTCTCGGTATTGCGTTTCATCTGTGAAGCAAGACCTACAACAGGGAAGCTTTCCATTGCGCCTTGTGCTTCTTTATTTGAGATCCCCGCTTGTTCAAAGATGGCTAAAATATCTTTTTGGCCATTGATTGCACGGCGCTGTGTGTGTAATTGATCAAATATCATACTTGATACTTTATCTTCTACATTTAGCATTTCAGCAGCAGCTAAAGCGCGAGTAAGCTGTGGGCCCATGCCTTGACCTAAAAAGTCGACATGATTTTTCTTTATACTGACATTCTCATCTAAGTTAGCACGTAATGTTTTGATAATAGGTTCAAATTTAAAACAATGAGGGCAGTAATATGAGAAAAATTCCATGACTTCAGGGGTTTCTGTGGCCGTTTCTTTTACGACCTCATAATTAACGCCCTCTGTGAATTCCTTTGCTTGTGCGCTTAGAGGTAATAAAATTAACCCCAAAAAAAGTGCAAAAATCGTTTTCATTTCTTATGTCCTTTATACTCAGTATGGTTGTTGATAGTCAGGTTGTAGCGATAATGCTGGTGCCTGCATATTAATTAATTGTTGTTGTAAGGATTGTAACAAGTCCTTCCAGTATTGGTCTGTCTTAAACCAAGGAAAGTTCACTACAAAACTCGGATCTTTCCAGCGTTTGTTGATCCAGCTCACATAATGAATAATACGCATGCTACGTAAGGGCTCAATTAAAGAAAATTCCGAAAAATCAAAATCAAATTCTTCTTGGTAACCATCTAGTAGCATATTTAATTGTAATTGTTTATCTTGGCGAGAGCCATGTAATAACATCCAAATATCTTGAATAGCGGGTCCCATTTTACAGTCATCAAAATCAACGAGGTAGATTTGTTCTTGGTGGAGCATGATGTTACTGCTATGGCAGTCGCCATGTAAGCGAATACTTGTATAAGTTTGGGCTGCTAACTTTTCAGTTACGACTGTTTTTATTTCATGCATACAGCGAAACAATTTTGGGCGAATAAAGCGTGGGACATAGGGGCTTTTTTGTAGTGCTTCAATCGGCGCCGTTAACATGTTTTGTATATTGAGTGATTCACGGTGCTCAAAAGGTTGGACGCTAGAAATGCGGTGCATTTTACCGAGCGCAATTCCAATATCATACAATTGGTCAATATTATCGATTTCCATATTACGGGCAGATAATGCGCGAAACAGAGAGAAATAATAACCTTCGAAAAGGAATAATGTTTGTTCATTGAGTGTAACAGGCTCTGCGAGCAAACAACCCTGTTCTTTTAAAGTCAGTGAAAAATGGTGATCTTCAAGTAATTGCTCTTTACTCCAGCGTTGCGGGCGATAAAATTTTACAACATAACGAATATCATTTTCATCGGTAAAAAGAGACACTCTGTTTTCGTAAGAATTAAGCGCAATAAGACCAGTTTGAGGGTAAATACCAATACTGGCTAAAGCGTCTAATTGACGCTCTGGTGTCAACGATAAATAACTAAAATTTGCATCTTGCATAGGGGTCCCAATAAAACAGGCAAAGTACTGCCTGTTTAAGTGATTATCTTTGGCTATAAAGAGAGAAAGAAAGGTGTTTCTTGCTTTATTTCTTCAATATCATCAGCCTTACTGCTTAGTATTATAGTGATCATTACTTTTTTAGCTTTAATATCGTAGGGATCAACTGCAATCGCAATAGGCTGGGTGAAAACTTCTCCTGATTGTATCACTATCTCACTGGGACCAATAAGATAAGCGTCTTCTAAACCTGAAAAAGAGATTTGATAGGTTTGTGTGTTAATGGTTTTGTTGAGTATTTTTAAGGTGTAAGTATTTTCAATTAAACCTTCACTATTCTCGCGATATAATGCGCTTCTATCTCGAACAATTTCTAGCTCTGCACTGCTTAAATTAAATAAGTTAATTGCAAAGAGGCTGATCATTACCAGTAATAGCAAACCATAACCCACAATTTTAGGGCGTAATACTTTGGTTTTTTCTCCGGCGAGTTTATTTTCAGAAGTATAAGAGATAAGGCCTTTTGGGTAGCCCATTTTAAGCATCGTCGCATCACAAGCATCAATACAAGCCCCACAATTTATACATTCATATTGTAAGCCTTCGCGAATATCAATACCCGTTGGGCACACTTGAACGCAGAGATCACAGTCAACACAATCTCCGAGTCCTAACGCTTTAGGATCGCTTTTACGTCTGCGAGGGCCTCTTTGTTCGCCTCGTTTGGTATCATAACCAACGATATAAGTGTTTTTATCAAACATGGTGGATTGAAACCGGGAGTAAGGGCACATATGAGTACAAACAATTGAGCGCATCCAGCCTGCATTTGCATACGTTATGGTCGCAAAGAAAATAATACAGCCGGTAATTGTAACGCTACTGTTAAAAGTAAAAAAATCTAAATAGAGCTCATCGACAGGCACAAAATAAGAGCAAAAAGCCAGACCCGTTAGAATTGATACGCTTATCCAAGCACTGTGCTTGGCCGTTTTTCGAGAGAGTTTATGTAAGCTCCAAGGCGCTTTATCTAAGCATTTTCGCTTGTTAGCACTGCCTTCAAAATGCTCCTCAAACCAAATAAAAATAAATGTCCAGACGGTCTGCGGGCAAGTATAACCACACCATACGCGCCCTAGATAGGTTGTGAAAAAGAATAATGCAAAGGCTGCGATGATAAAAATCCACGCAAGTAAGGTTAAATCTTGAGGAAACAAAGTCATATTGAAGAGGTGATACTGTTGTTTTTCAAGATCAAATAAGACGGCTTGATGACCATTCCAACGTAACAGCGGGATTGCGATAAAAAACAAGATCAAACCCCACCCTGTATAGCGGCGCAGTTTTTGATACAAGCCATAAGTGGCACGGACATATATCCGTGAGCTCGGGTTGTAGCGATCTACGACATCTTTAGGTGTACTTTTTATTTCTTTTATTTTGATCTGTTCAAGCATCTGTTTTTACCGCAATAAGTGTTTTCATTAGTATAAATGAAAGGGATCTTGTAAAGCGAAACGTAGAGCACAAAATAACGCTTTTTTGACATTTTCATTAACAAATTTAACAAATAAAGGGGAAAGGGACAATAGGGAAGGATAAACGTTAAAAAAGAAGAAGGCTTTTAAAAGAAAGCCTTCGTATTATACTTTTATTTAAGTACACCACGGGCTTTTAAAAGTGCATTTTTAAAATCATCTTCAAAATCTTTTTTGATCCCTGGGATCATCTCATCTTTACCAATTTGAGCCATTTTCAAATGATAAATAAGCACTTCATCTGTTAGTTTTTCAACCGGTTGTTCAAAGGCTGCTTCTTTACGGATCAAGTCTAAGACTTCTAATAAGCTTAATTCTTTATTTTTTAACCAGTAAGGTTGTAATAGCTCTAATAATTCATTAATACGATGTGTATGCATGATCTTTCCTAAGTTGATAGATGTTGGCGTAGTAGATTTAATACTTGTGCGCTGCCGGGTTTAAGGCCTCTCCACAGTGCAAAGCTTTCGGCCGCTTGTCCGACTAACATTCCTAATCCATCAAGAATTAATCTTGCGCCGTGCGCCTTGGCCCACAGGTTAAATGCGGTTGCCTCATTACTATACATCATATCGTAAATTGCTGTTTCGGGGTGAATTAAAGAGGGGCTAATGGGCGGAACCTCGCCTTTTAAACTGGCTGAGGTTGAATTAATGATCAAATCAAATTCACCCTTTAAGTCATTAAATTTAATCGCATTTACTGTGCCATGATCATGAAATATCGTGGCTAAATCTTGTGCTTTACGATGCGTTCTATTGGCAATCACCAACTCAGACGGTTGCGCTTCAAGTAATGCGCCACAAACGCCACGCGCAGCGCCTCCTGCGCCTAATAATAAGATGCGCTTATTTTGTAAATCAACGTGGTGATTATTCAGATCTAAAATCAACCCCGCCCCATCGGTATTGTCGCCTATCAATAAACCGTCATCGGTAAGTTTTAAGGTGTTTACTGCGCCAGCAAGTTGGGCGCGAGGTGTTACTTTATGTGCATATTCAAAGGCTCTGATCTTAAAGGGTAGCGTAATATTACAACCTTTCCCTGAATTTTTGAAAAACGTATTTAAGGTGTTTTCAAAGTCATCCACCGAAGCTTCAATTGCTTGGTAATCCATATTTTGAGATGTTTGCTGAGCAAATTGAGCGTGGATAAAAGGTGATTTACTATGGCTTATTGGGTTTCCAAAAACAGCATAATGATCCATGTTTTTTCCAAAAATGAGAGAAGTGATGATTGAATTTAGCATTGATCTTAAGTTGTGGAAATATTGTTGATTAATAATTTTGTTTATTAAGTACAATCGTTGTTAACTTTTAGTCGAGATTGTTTATTTACTTTATTTTTTAAGATAGAAAAAATACGCTAAGCTATTAAGTAAATTGAATTTTATTTCTAATTATCACAAATATAGATAATTAGACAAAAAAACTGTTTTACCACTGTTTACGCGTAAAATATAGAATGCATATAAAAGGAAGTACGCATGAAACTCAAACAACTTCATTATTTAAAAGCCATTATAAATCATGATTTAAATATATCCTCTGCATCAAAAAGCCTTTTTGCGACCCAACCTGGGGTAAGTAAACAAATTGCCTTATTAGAAGAAGAGCTAGGAGTGAAGATTTTTGATCGTAAAGGCAAAAATTTAAACGCAGTGACTGATATTGGGAAAAAATTGCTCGATGAAAGTTTTAAAATGCTGGAGCTTGAGGCAAATATGTATGCCATGGTACGTGAACATCTTGATCCTCGCTCCGGTTGTTTAAATATTTATACAACGAATACGATTGCGCGTTTCTTATTACCGAAAACAGTGAATTACTTTATTAAGAAATATCCTGAAATATCGCTACATGTGGGTGCCGCGCATCCGGATGAAAATGGTGCCATTATAAAAAAAGGGCATTCTGATTTTTCAATTGTTGCGCAAAAAGTAGAGCGGGATAGCGAGTTAATCGTTTTACCCGCGTATAAATGGTCATTAAGCCTAATATTACCGGCGAAGCACCCATTGTGTAATGAGTCTGAAATAAGCTTAGAAAAAATCAGTCAGTATTCAATCATAAGTTATGAAGTTGGCTCAACGGGGCGCATTGTGCAAGATCAGGCTTTTGCTGAAAAAGGCCTAAAAGCCAATTATGTCATGACAGTAATGGATGTTGATGTGATCAAAAAATACGTCAGCATGGATATAGGGATTGGTATTGTGGCCTCTATTGCCGCGCTAAATATTTGTGATGAAGAGATTGTGAGTATTCCTCTCGAAGGTATCTTTTCACATTGTGATGCATGGATCTGTTATAGCCGTAATGTATTCTTACAAAAATATATGTATGATTTTATTGAGAGTTTTTCGCCTCATTTAACTAAAACCGTGATGCAAAAAATTGCGCATTCGAGTCATAATGAAATTATAGAGATATCTAAAAAATTCCAATTACCCAATTATTAAAAATCATTAGTACTGCTTTGAATACTTATCTGTCTCTATTGATACAGCAAAGAAAAAGCGATGTTTCAAAACATCGCTTTTTCTTTTACATTACTTCTCACTCATCTCATTTTCTTCAAAATATAAAATATCACCCGTTTGACACTGTAATGCTTGGCAAATTTTATCTAAGGTTGAAAAGCGGATCGCTTTGGCTTTACTGTTTTTAAGGATAGATAAGTTTTGCTCTGTTATTCCTACCTCGAGAGCCAGCGTTTTAAGCTTCATTTTACGTTTTAGCATCATGGCATCAAGGTTAATTTTAATGGTCATTATAATATCCTTAAATAGTTTGGCTGTTTTCTTCTGCGAGTTGATGACCTGTTTGCATCACCTTTGAAATGATAATAATTAAAAAAGCACTGCATAAGTTGAGTACATCATTACCTTCAAAGGAGAGAAAGAACATACGTTCACCCACCGGGTTGTTAAAGGTGAGAGTGATAGAAATAAAGCCAGTGTAAATAAAGTTACATAGAGTCCATATCAGCAAGGTATAACCCAACGTTTGATAAATACGGGCATTTTCTTCGCTAAAAATTTGCATGTTTTCATAATGTTTGAATAAACAAATTAACTTCTTAAGTGCATAGAGAGGGATCATTAATAAGAGGGCACTTACGCTCGCTGCGAGCAAGCGTATACCCGGCGTTAATGTGTTGGAAAGGTTATATTGTGAAACGTCAAAGCCTAAACCGTAGGCTTGATATAAATCGTAAGACGTATTGGCTGTTAGCCAAAATGCAACGAACAAAATGGGTAAAGTGACCAACATAATTTGCAGGAAAATGCGTAGACGTCGACTGAGTGTTTGTATGTTATGCATGATGCTCTCTTCTTTGTATATTCGTTAATGTGTTTTTATCATAACAACTATTTATCGTTTATCAATAAGTTTTTATTGATATTCATTTGTTTATGTTCGTTATTCGATAATTAAAAATATACAAAGACGAACATTCCCTTTTTGATTTGGTAAAGCGCAGGGGTAATATTGTTATTTTTTAGATAGAAAAACACCTTTGGAATGTGCTCTCGTTAGTCGTCACAGAAATTTTTTTACATTACAAGCTATGCTTATTAAATAGACAATATAATCGACATTCATCGGATAAAGGGAGGTTTC
Organism: Psychromonas sp. CNPT3; assembly: GCF_000153405.2. Classification (NCBI taxonomy): domain Bacteria; kingdom Pseudomonadati; phylum Pseudomonadota; class Gammaproteobacteria; order Alteromonadales; family Psychromonadaceae; genus Psychromonas; species Psychromonas sp. CNPT3. Next base: position 3,036,086 of record NC_020802.1, on the reverse strand, counting down.
CATGAGCGCTCGCTATAAATTAATGCTCTCCATTGGTGCTTTGATCGCAGCTATCATTGGCATACTGTCACTACTTTCATATTATGAAATCAAGGCTTCTTCGACACAAGACTACCGAGAGAAGTTATCTAATAAATCTTTTTTAATTGCCAAGGCGGTTGAAGGTAAAATTGATAGTTATTTTATTGCATTGCAAAGCTTATCTCATGCATTAGAGGTCCAGCAAGGCCACTTAAAAATAGATGATAAAGCGATCCGTTTATTGGTGAACAATAAAGAGAAAATGCAGGTGTTAAATGTGTTTATTGGCCTACCTAATGGCGTAACCTATAGCGCATCTAACCAAGGTGAAATACCTAACTTTAATGCTAAGAAGAAACAGCGAGAGTGGTTTTCAATGGGAATGTCAGGTGCGGATCGTTCGGTAACTAAACCGTTTAATGCTAGTACTGGCGACCTAACGATGGTGATTGTGATGCCAATGAAGTCTAACGGCAAGATTCTTGGTTTATTGGGCATTAGCCTTAAAATGAATGATATTACTAAATATGTCCATGATTTAACGTCTGATCCTTCTATATTTGTTGCCCGTGAAGATGGTTTTTTAATGGCGGCGGATAAAGCCACTGCCGTCGGTAAAAACCTTTTTGAGTTATATCCCAGTTACCGAGAATTTGCAGATAAAAGTAAAAGTGAGCATACATATCGTTTAAATAATGGTGATGAGTATTATGTGATTTCATCTAAAATTGAGTCATTAAGATGGACTGTATGGGCTTGGGCTACGTGGGACGATATAAATGCTACCTCTTTGGCAGCGGTTAAAACCAATGTGATTTCGGGGTTTATTTTTATTATTATTGGTGTGTTGATCCTTTATTATCTGATCACAAAATTAATGTATGTGCCGATTGGTGGTGAGCCGAAAGAGATAGAAGCATTAGTGAATAAAATAGCGGGCGGTGATTTAACCGAAATACCGAAGTTAGATGAAAAGAGCATGGGGGTATACCGCTCTATTATTACGATGGCAACAAATCTTAAAGGCAGTATTTCTGATATCACGCAATCCTCATCTGAATTGCTGGAGGCGTCTGCTTTGCTGGGCGCCGCATCTGCGAAGGTCGACAGTTCATCTAAATCGCAAATGTTAGAGCTAGAGCAAGTTGCGACTGCGATGAATGAGATGACGGCAACGGTTGCAGAGGTTGCTCAAAACGCCGTTGAAGCATCCCAATCTTCAAATAAAGCCAATGAAAGTTCAAAAATAGGACTTAAAGTGGTGGCGTCAATGAATGCTGATATTACGCAATTAGTTGCAGATATCGGTCATGTACAAGAGGTGATCAGTAGTGTGCATAAAGAAACTGAAAATGTGGGGGGGATATTGGATGTTATTCGTGGTATTGCTGACCAAACTAATTTACTTGCTTTAAATGCGGCCATTGAAGCGGCGCGAGCCGGAGATCAAGGTCGTGGATTTGCGGTAGTTGCCGATGAAGTCAGAACATTGGCGACTAAAACACAAGAAAGTACCAATGAGATCCAATCTATGATTTTGGCGCTACAAGAGCAAGCGTCACGATCCGTCACCTTGATGATTGCTAATGCTTCGAGCGCAGAGGAAACAAGACTTAAAGCGCAGGAAGCGAGTAGTTCTTTGGCGCAGATTGAAACTGAAATTCAACTCATTTTGGATATGAACGATCAAATTGCCACGGCTTCGGAACAACAGTCGCAAGTATCTTCTGAGATCAATGAAAATGTGGTCAATGTAAATGATTTAGTTGCAAGTACCGCGAGTGATGTACAAAAGAACGTGCAAACGGCCGAAAAATTAAATGCAATGGCGATAAGCCTTAAAGAGGCCATTAGTATTTTTAAAATATAGTTTTAATGAGTATAAAGCCTCGATATGTATACATATCGAGGCTTTTATTCTCTGCAATTTAATTGCAGCTTCAGTAAGCGTAATTTGCATCAACTAAAGCGTCAATGTCTATATCTTTAATAAAGGACTTTGTCTTTAACCAAGTTGAAAGTGCATCACGATCATCATCAGAGGCTGAGCCATAACGATCGCTTGAACATACAAATGCGTTGAGAGCATCGGTACCGCCACCGAAACTTATCAGCAGATTTCTAGCTTCAACAAAGTCCACCATTTCATCTAAAAAAGTGTCTAAAATATCTTCATCAATATCGGAGAAGCTCATTGATGCTTCAAACCCATAAATGGTAAATTCACCAACATATAATTTTTTGCGGAGTCTACGATTTCTTTTGGGTGTTATCATATTTATGTTTAATAAGGGCGGATATTAGCTATATTATACGCTAAATAAACCACTAAAGATCTTGTTTCTTTATTCAGAGTTTGTGATTTTTAACTTAATTATATTAGGATATGCATCATATTTAGGTGTTAGTAACTTACCTGTAACAGATACATTAATATAATTTTCTGAATAAGTTATTTTTTCCACTGTGCGCTCCCCACTGAAAGAAAAAATCAACTTATCACCCAGTGTTATTGATTGTCTGTTTGCAAAATTATTTTGAATGAAAAAAGCAGCCTTAGATTTGTTGATTCCTTTTGTTACAAAGCGGTCAGTTAGATTAAAAGACTGAAACTGGTTAACAAATCGTTTATTCGTTAAATTAACATAATTAAACCAAATTTGACCATCGTTTTTAAACTGACCTGTACGAAATCCTTTCAATGGATAGTTAGGGAACGTGATAGACGTTATACAAAAAATATTATTATCAAACCAACTGTTATTTACTATTTCCTTCTTTTCCCAGTAAAAGTCTAAGTTATTAAAATGTACATTATTGGTTAGGGTTTTAGATTTAAGAGGGATTAGATGCAAAAAGAATTTCGCATTTAAATTTTCGTTACATTTTTTATTCGAATAAAAAATATCTTTACCATAATAACTTACAGAGATATCACCGTTATTAATAAGTTCAAGAGAATGTAAGTTTGAAGTTAATTTATTTACATGCCGTTGTTTAAAATACAAAGAACGAACAACAATGAGCAAACCAACTAAAATAATGAAACAGATACAGTAAGCTTTATTTCTTTTTGAATAACTTCGAAATATTTTTATGGTTAATTCACACAAAAAACCGGAATAGGAAAACATTAAAAGTAAAAAGGGAAGATACCATAGGATTTGGTTTATAAAATAGTGAACATATGAATGACCCTTCGCCAAAAAAAACCAAGATAAAGGAGCAAGGATCGCTACCCAAGTACTGACGAGAATGGCCAAATGTAATCTTTTCTGTCGTGGAAATTTCCGTTGAATAATGAACGTTCCAAATAAAGATAAGAATAATAACCACAGAATTAAACCACCAAAAGATACTGTCCCCCCTACAGAAAAAACATTCTCTAAATTAAACGCTATACCATTCCAGTATTTAGTAAATACTTCAGAAAAAGTAGACTCTAAAGATTGTCTGAAAACCTCAGGTACAGAATCAGGGTTACCACTGGTTCTTTTCAGTACTATTTGAGTAATAACATTCACTGCTTTCGATATGCTTCCTAAATATGACGTTAGTTGAGCTATGTGAATAGTCATAGCGACTAAGAGACCAGATATCGCAAATACAGAAATTAAAATAGATCTTTTTATCAATTCGTAGAGAGTCCAACTATCTTTTATGGCATAAAAAATAAAAGGAATGATCATGGAAATAAATATTGTAGACATATATTCATAACCAGCTAGAGACTTTACAAGTATGGCTATAAATATGGCCCAATATAAGTACCTAAACCTATTTTCTTTATTATAGATACTCATTAAAAATACTGTGGATATGATAAAAGGAAGAATAATTAGAAAAAACATCCAGTAAAGGTTGTTAGCGAATACAACTAACCACTGCGAGATTGCGATTAGAAATATAGACGAGACTGCAGATCCACAGCCTAAATTTCGAAAAGAAAAGATTATAAAAACAGATAATAGAAAAGCCAAGGATAATGAGGTTATGCACTTATTTATGAATAATATTTTGCTTGGATTTACGTTAAAAAATGAAAGACTCCGATCTGTTAATGAATAAAAAAAACCTTGAACACCAGCAGATGATGAATAAATATCAAATTTAGATTCAGGTGTGATACCTTTTACATACACATTATATTGATAATCTATTTTATCGATATCTATGTATCTCCCCAAAAAACCACCATGTGAAAAATAACCATGGTTATTTGTTTCCACTATACGGCCAACAACAAGTGATTCTGAAGCTCTCTGATAACCATCAAAAAAATCATCTGAGGCTGCTCCGAAGATATTAAATTGAAAACTTAACATAAAAATAAACATTGAAGTAAAAAATAGAGAGACTTCTTTTTTATGATACGATTTACTTAAATGATAAAACATTTATTAAAGCCTTTTAAATTATTTTTATTATAAAGAATACTTACCTAAACAAGTACAAAATAGCGTTTTTATTAGGCTTAAATTCCCTTTTATAGGGGATATTTTGGTCGGAACCTTCCCTTTAGGGTATGTTCTCGTTACGGGTATTTCGATACAACGATATCCCTGTCTTGCAGATTCAATGGCTAGATAATAGTGATACTCATAGCTCGTGAAAACATCTCGGAATACAGCCATATTGTCTGATAATAGTAATTTTGTACTATATGCTCTGAACCCGTTAGTTGTATCTGTGTATTTAAATCCAGATGCTAGTCTTATCATGGGGATATGTAATATTTTTAGGCCTAATAACCTTGATCTTGGGGTGTTAATTGCTTTACCTCCGGGGATAAATCTAGATCCTTGAATGTGGTCATAGCCCATTTTTAATTTATCTACGAAATCATTAATGTTTTCGATGCTGTCTTTATTATTACCATCAATCACAACCACACCTTTATAACCATGTTCTATTGCCCATGAAAAAGCAATTCGCATTTGGCTTCCTAATTTACCAATTTCTTTTTTGATTAATAATGTGTTCACACCTAGTTCTTCTAATTTTTTAGTATTTGTTGAACCGTCGGTGCTACCACCATCCGAAATAATAATATCTACAAGTAAGTTAGCGTTTTTCATTCTTAGTAATTGTTTGTGTAGCTTGTCACCCTCGTTAATGACAAAGATAGCAACACAGAAATCATGTTTTTTTTCTGAGGAGAATACTTCTTCATACTTTGGTATTTGATAGTATTCGAGTTTATCATTCATTTATTTCGTCCTGATTGACTGTTATTGTTGTGTTCATTTATAGATGTGAATTGAACATTACTGCGATCTTCGTTCAACATGACAGAACTGTTTCGCTCATAAACAACGTTGTACTCTTTGTGCTCACTCTGGTCTTGTAATAACCTTGCTAAATATTCACCAAAAAATGCAAGCATGATAAATAGCATTGCAAATAATGTAGACATAAATAAAATTGTGGTAGTCCAACCTGATGCAACTTGATCATTGAAAATATGCGCAATAAGACTATAGAGTGAAAATAACATAGCGGTGAGACTGCCTATCACACCTAGGGCACTCATCCAGCGAAGGGGTTTCGTTGAATTGAATATCATATGGTGTAAGGTTTCTTGTATCGCACCGACTATACTTTTACTTTTTACTCTGTCAATAAATGAATCACATTGAAATGTGTAGATCGGGTAGCCGATATTAGCAATCCTAATGTGTAATTTACAATAGAATCTACCGGATTCAGTTATTGCATTTATTGCTCTTCGGCTAAGACAAAATGTTCCCGTAGAGTTACTTGGCAAACTATAACCTATTGATGTTAATAATGTTGATGATAATTTTCTTAGGATTCTATATGTAATTGAATTTACCTTTTCCGATACGCATATAACAATATCATTACCTAGGATCCCTTGCTTAACCACTAGAGGTACTAATTCATTGTTATCAGATAGAATGTTTAGATTTACCACAAAATCACCAATGGAATTTTCTATGCCGGCAGCCAAAGCTACATCAGGATTTACTTCTTGAGATAATCGGATATGTCGAATTGACTGATGTATTGAAAGTGTATTCGCTAATATATGATGATTATCATCGTTAGAGTTCTGATCTATAATTACAATCTCATAATCATGGTATTTTTTATTCAAGTAAGGAGAAAGTCGCTCTATATAACTAACTAACTGTTCAGTTTGGTTTTTAACTATTAACACAACGGATACAAAAATATCACTTTTCATTATATGTCTAACCCTAATTTATTAATTGTTTGAATAACATCATATACGTTATCAATTTTACCACCCATGACGCAGTGTAATCCCGGTAATCCGTAGTTAGCTTTAAAGAGTATGGGTCTAGAGTCATCCGTATCACTACGGGGCAATATAGTCTTAACTTCCCAGAGAGACTCTTTATAATTAATATCCGATAGCATTGGTATATATCGCTGGGCATCTAGTTTCATTTTTTTAAAAGCACTACGTTTATAGCCGTCAATTAAAAGTTTATGAGCGTTAATATATGTAGAATGATTGTTGTCATTCCACTCGTAATGAGGGGTATAACGAACATGACTAAATGAGTGAGCCTGTTTGGATGGGAAAGGCATAATAGAAAAGAAAGGACCACACATAACTGTGATACCAATTTTTTTTAATTCATCAGGAACATTTACTATGCACATTTCTGTCATTTCATGTCGCAAGGGAATTAGTTCAATTTTGGATTCTGCTAATACTGCGTTTAATAATGAATAAGTGCAATTAAATACCTGCTTACTTATAATGTTAAATTTGTCTGTTTTTGACTTTATTGTAAGCTCAAGTGAAGTCTCTTTATCTCTTTTTTTTATACATTCGACGACATGATTAAATAAAATATCAACACCACTATTTTGTATGCGTTCAAGCATTATTTTCTTTAATAATATTGCATCGAAAGCAAATTCTTTTACTTGATATATAGCATCAACCATATTAGGTTTAATCAATCTTTGTATTTTGGATGGTGCTGGTTCGTATGATGCACCGATTCGATCGCAAAATTTTTCGAACTGTTTTGGCGTTACTTTTCCTAAACGATTAGATATCATGTAATACTTATCAAAATCACTATCAATGCAAGCCTCAAATTCATCTACGAAGCGAGGGAATGAAATTCGAGAACGTAAAGCTGTCAGTATACTTCTTGGGTAGTGATAACCATTATGTACCCTAGCTTGGTTCGTATATGATGCTCTTTGCATAGCATCATCTTCTTTTTCTACAATCAGTACTTTTTTATTTAATTTTGAAAAATATTCAGCAAGATACAATCCAAAAAAACCACCACCAATAATGGTGATATCATAATTTAGAGTCATAGTGATTTCACCGTTAATGCACAAACCCCTAGTATTATCAAAGCGATCCCTGCGATGTTAATTAGCGATAGACTTTCCCCAAAAAAAATAACTGACGCAATACAGACTAATGCTATAGAGCCACTAGTTAATATCGGGTGAGCTACATTTAAAGGTAGATAAGTAAGCGTTAAGGCATACAGTAAAAATGCCAAGCCATAAAGACCAACACCTGATATCAATGTGAAATTACTTATTATAGATAATGGTTTGCTTATCTCTATAGGATTCTCTGTGGAAGTCATTGCGACTTTGATTAGCACACTTGCAGAAGCGTTTGATAAAATTCCCAATATTAATATTAACCATTGCATGTTAATCATCCAGATAAATTGTTTTTATTAAATTAATTGATTGTTCAATTTCTTTTAGTGTCATTGATGGAGACGTTGTGAGCATCTCAATAGTCATCGGCATATTGGGTAAATACTGTTGTATAGCTGCGGATGCTTTTCTGTGAAATGAGTTATTGATATTGAGAGGTGCCAATTGTGGTTCGCTAATATGAATATGATGAACAAAAGGTGCTACATGTTTAATAATATCATCGGCGGATTCATTATTTATATCCATTGCTCCTATATCGAGTTGCATTCGAATATTTGTATGATTTATAGCTTTAACCATATCTGCCGTTTCTATACTGTTTGTCATAAAGTTAGATTGATAACACTCTGGATTTGGCTCTAAACAAATAACAACATCACTCGCCCTAGCTATGTCCCCTAAGCGATTAAAGAAACAACAGGATGTTTCAATAGTCTGTTTATCACTTAAATGGCTTCTGTCGCGATTTTTAGGAGAGCCAAAAACAAGTTTACGAGCGCCTAATATATTACCTATATGGCAAATATCAGCAAGGTGTGCTAAAAGTTTATTTTGTACGGCAAGTGTACCAAATACATTTAATCCATTAGTGCCAAACAATAATGATTGCATGCCTAGAGGTGTTATCCCTTGATTAAGCCAATATTTCTTAACCTTTATTATTTCGTCATCTTTAATTTTATGGATATTGTTAAAATATTTTGGTGGTGCAATATCAATATAGGACACTCCACTGTTAACCAATATTTCAGCGACATCTTTATCAAGGGAAACATCCCAAGCTATGTTTGAAATAGATATCATTAGTTATAGTCTTTTTTGTTCTGATTGGGCATAACAACGGATAGCTAATATAATTTCTTTTTTTGAATATTGGTATGCAGATTCACTATTATATAAATTCGAAAATGTACTTCTAAAATCATATTTAGCGACTTGGTTATCCAATTCATTTATAAAATCAATATTGAAGCATTCATTAGCAATTTCATGTACAGAAATCGGCTCTGAAGTTAGATGGATTAATTTACAACGGTTATGCATTGCAATTTTTATGTCAGACCAAAGATTGACCATGGGGTAAAACTGGAATACACCTCGGTGATCTATAGCATTTATATTATTGTTATTTAAAAAGTCATAAATCACATTTTTTTTCAAACCAGGCCCAACTAGACCAGGTAGACGAACAATAAGATAATCATCAAAATGTGTTTTTACGAATTCTTCTAACTTACACCTATTTAATCCATAGGTGTGTAATCCTGTTGTATCTACTGGAGTGGATTCGACTGCGAATAGTGGATCTTTAAATACATCCACAGTACTTATTAAAATAAAACGATTACATTTGATAGTCGATATGTATGAGATTAAAGAATCAATAGATCGCTTATCTTGTTCTGGGTTTTTATTGGCTATCCACTTGACGGCAGGGGCACCTGCACAGACAACGGTATCATAGGTTTTATCTTGAATATCGGATATATTTGTGGACCGGTATAACGCATCAAAGTTAATTTGTTTTAATAACGTTGTACCAACAAATCCGGAATATCCGATTAAAGCATTTCTAGTTTCCAATCCTAACCACCATGATAATATGAGATATAAATAACACACATATTATCATTAAATTATTTTTTTCCTAGGGAATTTAAGTTTAAAAGGGGGGTTATTTGACCTTTTTACATGTCGCTCTAAACAGAGAGTGGTAGCTCAACGAAAGCACTTAAGTAATACGGGGATACTTTTGATAGTAATTTGCGTGTGCCGTAAATTAAATAATGATATCAATTGAAATACGAATGAATATTGGTAATTTATACTGGTATTAAGAGGGTTAAGCATATTGTTTTTTTATATCAAGGGCCGCGTTTGTAAATCAACCTATTGCTAGTATGTATCTATAATTAGTAATGAGAATGCGGGAGCGTCCTCTCAGGTAATGCCGAGGTTAGAAAATGTTTACGAACAACTCGATACACCGCTCGAAATAAATATTTTTTTAATATCTACAATGTGATTTTAGCTTTAATAAGAACATGCTTGCTAAGGATATAAATCCTCAGCAAGCACTACATGTTACTTAAAAAGCGTAATTTGCATCAACTAAAGCGTCAATGTCTATATCTTTAATAAAGGACTTTGTCTTTAACCAAGTTGAAAGTGCATCACGATCATCATCAGAGGCTGAGCCATAACGATCGCTTGAACATACAAATGCGTTGAGAGCATCGGTACCGCCACCGAAACTTATCAGCAGATTTCTAGCTTCAACAAAGTCCACCATTTCATCTAAAAAAGTGTCTAAAATATCTTCATCAATATCGGAGAAGCTCATTGATGCTTCAAACCCATAAATGGTAAATTCACCAACATATAATTTTTTGCGGAGTCTACGATTTCTTTTTACAGTTTGCTCAATTTTCATTTTTATTCTCTCTCATTTCATTTGTTAGCTATTAAATATATTGCTTACCAATATCACGTAAATTTCGGTGGAACCTCGGACTCGTATCGGTGGTTTCATTGGATCCATTATTACTATCAACTTTCGTCAAAAGAACGGTGTCCGTGCAGGATTTAATGTGTCATCACATTACCATAAATTAAAAAGAACATCCCAGAATCAATCAAAACAACGAAACCCCTTATGTAAGGCATTACGTTGTAATGATTAACAATCAGAAAGCAGTTAAAACATCACTCTATGTTCTGTACCTGTTCGCGCATTTGCTCTATCAGTACTTTGCATTCAACGGCCGCTGCTGTGATGTCGGTGTTGATGGCTTTAGAGCCAAGCGTATTAGCTTCACGGTTAAATTCTTGCATCATAAAGTCGAGGCGGCGACCAACAGCGCCTCCTTTATTGAGAACATTGTGTGCTTCACTGATGTGAGAGACTAATCGGTCTAACTCTTCTGCAACATCTGATTTTTGCGTGAGTAGTACGAGCTCTTGCTCGACGCGGGTACTATCTAAATCTACGCATGCATCACTGAATTTTTTTAAAATTCGCTCTTTTTGCCAAATTTTAATTTCGGGCATAAAAGCCTGCACAATAGTGACTTGCTCTGCAATCGCGTCTAAACGAATTTTTATCATTTGTGCAAGGTTTTCACCTTCGGCTGCACGGGCTGCGATAAAGTCTTCTAATGTTGCTTCAAAACCCTGCATTAAATCAATGCTGATAGCATCTACATCTTGCTCTGGCGCTTGTAGGACACCCGGCCACTTTAAAATGGCTAAAGGATCGATACTTCCGGATCCTGTTTGTGCAACAACCCACTGCGCTTTTTCTATCACTTGTAAGGCAAGCTCATTATTTAAGCTAAGTCCTTTGGGGTTTACTTCGTTGCTTTCAAAGCGTAAGTGGCATTCTATTTTTCCACGTTGTAGGTGTTGCTTGAACGTATTTTTTAGTTTTAGCTCTAAGCCTCGAAATTGCTCAGGCAGTCGGAAGTAGGTTTCTAAATAGCGTTGATTAACAGAGCGTATTTCCCAAACTGCGGTTCCCCAGTCTCCTTGGATCTGTTTTCGAGCGAAGGCGGTCATACTGTAAATCATTATTTATTCCTTTTGTATCATTTCACTTAGTAAGTGTGCCCATGTTACCTCAAGATGCATTATCTGGCACTCGCTATGATAATAATTAAAGGCACAACCCTTGTTAAGCGGAGTGTTTATCCATGGGTTGCAATGCAGAGGAGCTATTAGAGAATGTCACCAAAGATCAAGCCCAACTTTGCTTGCTCTTTGGCTCTTGACGTATCACTGCTATATATAAAACATCTTTATGTGCTTATCTTAGCAATAGAGATTAAATAAGTATTATGCAGACATTAAGCGTGACAGGGCGTCTGCTTCATCAAGCATGGTTGAAAATTCTTCGACTAAGCCTGCTTTATTTAACTGTAAGTTATCAATAAGAGAAATAGGGAAGCGTGCCACTATCATCTCTGCGGGTAAGTTGGCTTGCCATGCAAAATGCGTAAAGACAGCAAGGCGGATCAAAACGGCTTCTGACGAAGGTGGATCAAAAGAAAGAGGGTTCAGTTGTTGTTCGATAGCGCGGCAAAATACATCTGAAAACTGCCAATAAAGGGCGAGTTTCACTCCGACTTGGCTGTGATCAAAGCCAAAGATCTCGCGTTGAGCTGATAATTTAGGTGTGCCAAGGTCAATCGACATTGCAACTAAACCACACTCATCGGGTCTTAAAATTTGTAGGAGTAACTCTCCAATATTGTGCATCATTGCGCAAGTAAAAGCCGTTTCGGGATCAACGTTCGTATGTCCTGCAAAGGTTTTCGCTATGCTGGCAATACTAAAGGTATCTTTCCAAAATTGGTTTTTATCAAATCCTGGCGTGTCTGGAAACACATTTGATAAAGTGGCTGCGACGACAATACTACGTACTTGATTAAAGCCAAGACGAATAACGGCTTGTGAGATAGAGTTGACCTCTTTGCCTCGTCGATAAGCAACGGAGTTAGCCATGCGGATAACTTTCGCACTAATGCCTTGATCCATTCCTATTTTTTTAGCAATGTCATTTACACTGGTGTCTTCATTGGCAAAACTTTCCATCAATTCTAATAAGAGGATGGGTAAAACGGGGAGTTGCTTCACCTCTTTAAAAAGTTTTGAAATGTCCATGAAACACAGTCCTTATGTGAGTTACTTAATAATGATATAAAAATATCATTGTAAGTGATAAAGGCCACACACTAAAGCGTTCTTTGCTTATTTTATATATATTGTATGTTGTTAAATGCTTGTTCTTTACAAAAAAACATTAACTTTTCTTTGATCTCTTGGGCTTCTTTGTGTGGATATTCTTCGTGGTGTGAGCATCCCCAAACTACCCCAGGCCAGCATAAGTCCGACTGACTTCTGCCAATAATATGCACGTGCATTTGTTGTACTATATTACCGATGCTCGCTATATTTAATTTATCGATCGTGAAAGCATATTGAATAAAAGCACTGAGTAGGTTTGTTTCTTTTTGTAAGTTAAGTTGTTGCGCGGATGATAATTGAAATAATTCAATGGTCTCTGTTTTAGGCACAATAATAAACCAAGGGAAATACTTGTTATTGAGCAATAGCCAAAGACAATGCTCTGTTTCCGCAAGTTTAAAGCAATCTTTTTCTAGTCGCTTATCTAATTGAAAGATCATGTGTTCTCCTTAAATGTTTAAAAAATGTTAAAATATATAAATGAGCCGTTTATTTTTAGAGCGACACTTGGATCTTGGCACAAACTATCTTACTGTGCGAATAGATCTCATTATATGAGGATAAAAACATGAAGTTTAGTCGATGTACCAGTCAATGTACCAGTGCGGGAGACCGATGCCAAGGTTGTGGGAGAACGCATGTGGAAATTAAGCAAACGCAGCAAATTGTTGCAAAGTTAGTAGGCCATTTAGTTGATTATCAGTATGATGATCCAGAGCATTTTTTACAAATGATCACTCAAAAAGCATTAAAACGCTCCAAAATTATTAATGATAAGAGTAGCTGATAATGACAAAGTTAAAAAAAGGGGATGTTTCTGTTGAAACAGAAACGGAAGCATTGCGCCTTGCTAAAAAGAGCCAAAAAGAAGGGCAAACTAAAGAGCAAACACGTTTAGTCGCACAAGGTATTCAAAAAGGCATCGCAGAATATAAAAAAAGTGCTAAAAGTAAATTACGCCAAGCAGATAAAGCGAAAAAGAAACGTCAAAAAACGACAACAGACGAGTTGCCTCCCACATTAAACGTTCCCCAGAAAAATACACAGGCACGTTTAGCTTGGGCTTTATTGGCGCTAAGCTGGAGTTTTTTTGTAGTGTATTTATTCGTAATGAAATAGGAATTAAACATGATAAAAGTGATTATTAATGGGGCTAAAGGGCGCATGGGCCGTGAAGCTGTACAAGCTGTTAACAATGATAGTGAGCTTGAAGTTGTTGCGCAGTGTGATGCGGGTGATGATTTAGGGGCTTTGATAAAGGCCACACAAGCACAAGTGGTGGTAGATTTGACCATTGCATCGGCAGGTTTTAATAATACTAAAATAATTTTAAATGCCGGAGCTTGTCCGGTTATTGGTACCAGTGGTTTTCAGGAAGAACAAGTTAAAATATTACAGGCTCTCGCATTAGAGAAAAAATGTGGTGGATTAATTGCGCCTAATTTTTCTATTGGTGCGGTATTAATGATGAAATTTGCAGCCCAAGCCGCTCAGTATTTCCCTGATGTTGAGGTGATTGAAGCGCATAGCCCAGAAAAAGAAGATAGCCCATCAGGTACAGGAATACGCACGGCAGAATTAATCAATGCAGCACGTAGAAAAAGCCCGACAAAATGCAGTGATAACGAATTACTTAAAGGGGCACGTGGCGCCGATTTAGAGGGTGTTAAGATACATTCTATTCGCTTACCAGGGGTGGTCGCACAACAAACCGTCTTTTTTGGTGGACACAGTGAAACACTTAAAATTGAACATAATTCATTAAGCCGCAGCTCTTTTATGCCGGGGATATGTCTTGCATGTAAAGAGGTAGTTAAGCGTAACACGCTGGTTTATGGGTTAGAATGTTTAATGGATTAACTTTTATCACAGAGATTGGTTTAATGCTGAAGTAGATAATTTCGAGCATTTCTATGTTCAGCTCTCAATTTTTATGGTTGGTGAGACTTTTAATTTATAGACGCGTTATTACACTTTATTGTTTGCATATTGAATATTCTGCCACAACTTTTTAAAATTGTTAATTTATCCTGTATTGTCATCATTTGTTCTTCTTGTTTTTACTGCTATTTTATAATGCACTTGCCAAAGGGGTGACTTTAGCCAGCTAAGGCGCTCTCTAAATATTTGATATAAATTTAATCTCCCATCAAAACCCCAAGACTTAAGGATGCAGTTTTTGATTTGTAAGTTATTGATTTTTTATGTTTTTGTCTAAAAAAAATACATCTCAAAGTTCGGTATTATTGGCCACCTCTTTTTTTATAAACTATTTTCAAGTGATTTTTTTAACCTGTTTAAGTTTGTTTTTGATCCTTTAATTTATCCTATTGATTTTCTTTCTTTGTAAGCCATTGAAACTTATTGGTTTATTCTTTTTTATGTTTGTCATTTCCTGTTTTTATCATCCTTAAAACATTGAGTTATCCTATTTTTTATGGGGAAAAGTCACATTTTCGTTTGGTTTTTTGGTTTTTTTATATAAATAAATATCTTTTTAATAAGTAAATATTAATTTGTAGTTTATTTTTTAATTATATGAGTTACATCAAAAAAACACCTGTGCAGTGTGAATTGTTTCACAAAAATCAGTGCGCCCTTCCATTAGACTGAACGCGAAAGGAATTACTCATTAAGGGTTATAAAACACAAGGAAAGAAATATGAAAGGTATTAGTAATATGCGATTGTCTTCATTGTCATTGGCTTTATTGGCCATCACAGCGCTGTCCGCATGTAATGATGATTCATCTACTACACCTACTACATCTCCAGATGTAGAAAAGGTTGCAGATATGAGAGCCGTTTTCTCTAATTATCAAACTGCGATAGGCGCTTTGGATAGTTCATCATTTGGTATTATCAATGATGAAATAGCCTCTGCTCGAGAAGAGTTAGATAAAACATATCTTGAAAAACTACAAATGATTGATCGCAGTACATTATCTGATGAAGATAAAATTTATTACGATACTTTTATATTTGATCGCAATATCGCTATCAGTGGTGCGGCTTTCCATAACGTCCGTTTCGGTAATTTTGCTATTCCTATTACCCATTTTTATAATTATATTGAATGGAATGCAGAGTGGGTTGGTGCAGCGCAGAGCGACCTTGCCGCTTATCAGGATCATATGAAAATTATCGTTGAATTTACGGCTTGGGTTAAGAATTTACATGAGCAATATGCTCTGGGTGAAGAGGAAAATAGCTCATTACCTAAAGTGCTTTTACAGCGTTTACTTGAAAGTATCGACTCGACTATTAGCAAAGATAGTTACGCGCTACTAAAAGGTGGATTAAAAGATATTCAAGCAAAAAGTGGCGATTATGATCCTGCCTTTACGAGTGAATATGAGCGCACCGTTGACGATGCAGTTGCAGAAATAGAGTCCCTTATTACCTATATAGAAGGTGATTTAATGGCTTCTGCTCGAGGCACAGGGGCAACGGGTAGTATAACTGATGAGCATATCGGTTGGGGAGATTTACCAAATGGGAAAGCGTGGTATCAGTGGCAGTTAGATCGTAACAGTACAACTGGAAAATCAGCAGAAGAGCTTCATAAATTAGGTGAAGCATTAGTTGCAGATGCAAAATCTGAGATGGAGCGAGTTGCTAGATTAGTTGTGAGCAAACATGGAAAGACCATAACGGCTGATTGGCGTGATGCAGATAAAAATATTACAAAAGGTAGAGTATTTATAATTGAGAAAGCCGATGAAACCATTGATCTTGCAGAATTTTTTGCTTATCTAAACAGTGAGCAATTTTTCTATGAGCGTGATGGGCGTACAACCGAAGACACTGACTATGCTAAAACATGTCTCGTAGCATCGAGCCCTAGTGCTTGTGAGGCCGCACTTGTTGATTACAATAAGTTTAAAAATGATGCCAATACAGTGGTTAGTGAATACTTTAAAACAATTAAAGCCGATTACACGATAGTGCCTACTCCTGCTGGCTCTGAATTATCTGTTGGTGTGGCGTCTTATGGTAGTGGTCATTTTAACTTAAATACTCACCCTGATTACAGTTTACAAAAATGGAATGTGTCTACCTTATTATTACATGAAGCGGCACCAGGGCATCACTTCCAAAATGCTTATTCAAATGAGTATCCTGCAAAAGATATCCCAGGATATATTAGCAATGTTTGGTATACCGCTTATTCAGAAGGTTGGGCGTTATATACCGAATGGCTTGGTTTAGAAATGAGCATCTATGGAGAGTTAGATGAGAATGGCAAACCAACATTTGTTAATGCTACGGGTATGTGTAAAGACGAGTTAGATTACACAAACTTCCAAGGTGGGATTTATTTGGATGCTAAAGAATGTAATGCGTTACAGTACTTTGGTAGTCTAAACGAAGCTCAATTACGTAATATGCGACTTGCTGTTGATACAGGTATCCATGCTAAAGGCTGGAGTATTCAAGAGGCTCGTGACTATATGCATGCTAATTCTGCGATGGGCGTCGGCGATATTGAGTCAGAAAGTTTCCGCTATGCAGCTTATGTCGGTCAGGCTGTGTCATATAAATCAGGTTACTTAGTGATCAGAGAATTATTGGCTAAAGCGCAAACTCAACTGGGTGATAAATTTAGTTGGATTGCATTCCATGATCAACTTCTTAAATATGGTGCACAGCCAATGGAAGTAATGGAATCAAGTGTTGATAACTGGTTAAAAACACAATAAAAATATACTTTTAATGTGCAGTGAAGGTGGTCATATAATGATATGGCCACCTTTTTTTTGTTTTAAAGAGAATAAAAGAGAGATAAACACCTCTATTTTAAGGCTTATGCTCTGCAATTAAGCGCATAAAAAGCGTTTCTACATTTTTAAACTCATCCTCTATTTTAAAAATATGACTGTTTTTATTTAAACTGGCCACGCATTTCATGGACGGTAGGAAAATCAGCTGTTGATGTGTTTTTGTCTCTTTTAATGCAAACTCATCGGTTGAAAAGCAAGACTCAGAGATGTTGTCGTAAACTTTGAATATGTTTACTAATGTTGCCATGCTTGGGCCCGAAAGCGTGTGCTGCGCGAGTGTCATTCCGACGGGATTCGATAAAATGATATCAAAAGGGTAAGAACGATAGGTTAATGTGTTATATATTTTACGTAATTGCATCGTGCTTGGCCGCGTTGCCGTATGTATTTTTCCATCGATACAAAATCGAACTAAATGCTCTTTGGCCATAAAAGCCATCATATCAGTATCGATAATGGCATGCTCTTTACCGACAAAATCGGGTAATAATTTTAATACGTCTAAATGATTTTGACGCTTAAAACAATTACTACGGTTTAGATGTAGCATGCGTCCATCTGCTAAAATATAACCTGCCTCATAAATATTAGTGGTTAAGCCTAATATCTCAATGAGTTTTTCAGTATCACTTGTAGGTATGTGTTGATGCGCCTTATCCCTTTGCATGTATTGGCTCCTAATAATCGATACTAATATCTGAAAGTGGAATACAACTACACGAAAGTATATATCCTTGCTCTTTTTGTTGTTCACTTAAGGCGGAATCATTGAGCTGTATGACCTCTCCCGAGATAAGTTTGACGCGACAACGTCCACAAATACCATTACGACATGCGTGTGGTAGTGGTATTCCAGCCTGCTCAGCCTGTTCGAGCAGTAAGCCTTGATTATTCCCTTTTTTAATCACATTGAGTGGTAGATATTCAATGTTTATGCGTGTTTTTTTTGTAGCGGTTGCGTCACTTTGCGCGCTATAAAACGCAGGATACAGAGTCTCTAATATGATGACTTCATCACCCGCTTTTATGACACCTTTGTTAAGCGCTATCAGATATTGTCCAAAATGGACCTCGCCTTGTGTATAGCGAAAGGAGGCTAATGTTTGTAAGGGCTCTTTGGCATTACTTTTACCGCTATCGGGATCAATATTAATAAATTGGCAACGAGGGCAGGCTTGGCTCAGCATAAACTCTACTTCGCCTATTTTAATGCGTTTCCAAGTGTCTTCTACAAAAGGAAAGTCACCTTGGACAACTAAATTAGGGCGAAGTTGAGTCTCACTCACTGGGTTTTCTAAACGGCAGTTTAATTGCTCTAATGATCGTGAATTGATCAATAAAATAGGATAAGCATCGGCAAAGGATACGAACGCCTTTGCTTCTTTAATTTTTCTTTTGTTTGTAGGGTCGCAAAATACCAATTGGCAAGGTGTATTGAGGTAGGTTGAAAACCATTTATCTATGTTAGTGGTGCAATGTAGAGCTTGCACTTTATCTGCCCAGATTTGTGCGGGTGTAGGTGCTTTGTCCAACAAATTAAGATCTAAGGTGATATCAATCATCTGTGGTGCACTGATCAATAGTTTATTTTTAAAAGACTGCACATGTACTTGTGTTAATTTAGGAAAGTTTCTCGCGGTGATACATATACCTGATGCGTCAATTAACATATAGCGACGATCTAAAAATAAACCGAGTTCTTCAACCTTTGCTTGTTGTAGGGCAATGGCCTTAGTTGATTTGATAGGGTAAATATACAGAGAGGTTAATATTTGCAATATTATGATCCTATTATCAGTAGTTAATCTGATATGTATATACCCATAATACTTCAAGATACAAAATCAGCAAGTCTATCGGCCTGATAAAGGATCTGCGCTAACAGAGGTATAAACGTGGCTTATTAACATCAAAATTAAAGGGGATATATTTTAGGTAACGCATTCGCTTTGGGATCTTCATCCCAATTTAGTTATCTTTTTGGCATGCTCATCGCGAAATAATAGCTGTTTTTTTTATCTGTCATCTTTGTGTGTATATTGTGTGCATCTCGTTATGTTAAAAATCGAGATCAGATATTTAACATAAAAAGGATGCAGTTAAGAACTTAGGCGAATCAATGTTTTTTTGTCTTTTTATATCAGTTGCTTATGGTTCGTAATGTTTATTTCCAAACATCAGTCTATACATCAACCAGATACATAAAATCAGTATCATGATCACGGAAAATAAATTAGAGCCTAACTCGGGGTGTAGTGCGCCGGTGTAAGCATGGTAAGAAAACAGACCGATAAAGAGAGTCGCCCACGCGGGACGAATACTTTCTTCATGGTTATCGTTAGCAATATATAACGCATAAAAACGATCACAGGAAAAAATCAGGGTTAAGAAAGCAAAAGGCGATAAAGGCATTAAACTCACCGTTAGCATAGAGAAGCAGGCACTTGCAGATAAACCGATAATAAAGGTGTAAATCAGCCAGCGTAGTGAGACATTATAATTTTTCATGGTGGTCGCCTTAAATATTCTGCTTTGAGCAGAGGATAGCCGGATCAAGCCCGCGTCTTTACTTCTCTGTATTTTGTATCTATACCATTGTATCACACGATAAAAATATGCCATGCATACTCTTCGTATGCAAACTTGGGGTGTTAATACCAAAGGAACTAAAAAGGTTACCCGTCTTGCTTGTTGAAATTATCTCTACCTGCGTTGTGAGTTTTGAAGTTAGAACAACTATCTCCTACAACTCACGCCTTGCTAGTGTTAATTTTTCCTGCGCAATACATGAAAACTTAATTAATTCCTTTGCTATAAGAGCCATCTTTTATATTTGAGGATCAAAATGTCTGCAAAAAAACAAAAAACCACCCATTCCGTTAAATATGATCATGATGTTATTATTATTGGCAGTGGACCCGGAGGTGAAGGTGCTGCTATGCAACTTTCTAAAGGGGGCGTTAATGTCGCGGTTATTGAGAAATATCATCAAATCGGCGGAGGCTGTACGCATTGGGGCACTATCCCTTCAAAAGCATTAAGACATAGTGTCAGTCAACTTATTGAACTTAAAAATAATACATTATTTACGCAAGAGTACCATTACAAACAATCTTTTACTTTTGCGGATGTTTTACGCCACACTGAGAAGGTGATCGCTAAGCAAGTACGCATGCGCAGTGGTTTTTATGATCGTAATAATTGTACTTTATATTTTGGTGAAGCCTCCTTTATAGATGAGCATACATTAAGTATCAAAAATAAAGATGGTAGCATTGAGCAGATAACCGGAAAAAGTATTATCATTGCCACCGGATCTCGTCCTTATCACCCGAAAGATATTGATTTCACTGCTTCTAACATTTATGACAGTGATACTATTTTATCCCTTGATCATCATCCTCAGCATATTGCGATTTATGGTGCAGGTGTTATTGGTTGTGAATATGCTTCTATTTTTAGAGGTTTAGGTGTTAAAACGGATCTTATCAACAGTCGTGACCGATTATTGTCTTTTTTAGATGCAGAAATGTCAGATGCGCTTTCTTACCATTTTAGAAATTCAGGTATTATTTTACGCCATGACGAAGAATATGAAAAAATAGAGAGTCTTGATAAAGGTGTTATTTTACATTTTAAATCAGGTAAAAAGATGAAAGTGGACTGTTTACTTTTTGCTAATGGGCGCGCCGGTAATACGGATAAATTAAACCTATCAGCGGTTGGGTTAAAGGCCAACGATCGTGGGCAATTGTCGATTAATGATCATTACCAAACCACTCATTCTAATATTTATGCGGTTGGGGATGTTATTGGTTATCCTAGTTTAGCCAGTGCAGCTTATGATCAGGGGCGTATTGTTGCGGATGTTATTTTAACTTGTGAAGATCCTAAAAAATTGATCCAAGATATTCCGACGGGTATTTTTACGATACCAGAGATAAGCTCGGTTGGAAAAACAGAGCAAATGTTAACCCAACAAAAAGTACCCTATGAAGTCGGACGGGCGCAGTTTAAAGATCTGGCGCGATCGCAAATACTGGGATCTGATGTAGGCAGTTTAAAAATACTCTTTCATCGTGAAACAAAAGAGATATTAGGCATACATTGTTTTGGTGAGCGCGCCGCTGAGATCATTCATATTGGCCAAGCCATCATGGAGCAAAAGGGTGCGGGTAATACCATCGAGTACTTTGTGCATACGACTTTTAATTATCCGACCATGGCAGAGGCTTATCGAGTCGCAGCTTTAAATGGTTTAAATCGATTATTTTAAGTATTTGGAGCGCGTAGTGTTTTTAGTGCGAGTAATAGAGCACTAATATTACGTGCCTCTTGAAAATCATCGCGCTCTAATAATTCATCGATATTGGCAAGGGGCCATTTTATTACTTCTAATGGCTCAGGTTCATCGCCTATTAATGTTTTAGGATAAAGATCAAAGGCCATAAAAAGAGTCATTTCACTGTTAAAGTAGCTGGGAGCCATGATTATTTTTTTTAATTTTTGTAACTTCTTGCTGGCAAACCCCACCTCTTCTTGAAGCTCGCGATTAGCGGCTATCTCAGGGCTTTCGCCGGGATCAATTAACCCTTTTGGAAAACCTAATTCATAGCTATGGGTGCCCACCGCGTACTCGCGGATCAAAAGCAAAGTATTCTCATCATAAAACGGCACAATAAGCACAGAGCCTAAGCCTGCGCTCTTCATACGTTCAAATTCGCGGCGCTCACCATTACTAAATTTTAATTGCACCGATTCAATATTAAAGAATCGACTTTTGGCAACAGAAGTACATTTGATTATTTCTGGTAATTTATTTTTTGAGTGGCGCATATCTTCTCCCTGTCGAGACGTATCTCGCGTAGCCGCCTGCTTTATACCTATGATACTTCAAGATGCAAAATCAGCAAGCTCAATTAGAGCTCAGCTCTCTTAAAGTGAACCGCGTCTTCTTATAAAGTTTAACGTGTGTTTAAAGGTAATATTGTAGATTGAGAAATCTATAATGGACTTATTTTATCGATGTCTCTTTTCGTGTATGGTGTTGCTCTTTGTAAATTGCTCACTCGAGGTAGGGATTTAAAGGTTATGAATATTAACAAAGATGTTGATTTTATATTATTAGATATGGATGGCACACTATTAGATCTTCACTATGATAGCCATTTTTGGTTAGAATTTATCCCGCAACAATATGCAATAAAAGAAGGGCTATCGTTAACCCAAGCGATAACCTATGTTTACGCGCAATATGCCAAGGTCAGTGGTCAATTAAATTGGTATTGCCACGATCATTGGTTTAAAACACTGGGTTTGGATATTAAAAAATTACAACATATGACCAAGTCTAAAGTGAAACCTCGAGTGGATGTTCTTTTGTTTTTAGAGCATTTGAAAACATTAGATAAACGTGTATTTATGATCACTAACGCACACCGTAATAGCGTTGAGATGAAGATGCAAATGACAGGTCTAAGCCCCTATTTTGAAAGGATCATTTCCAGCCATGATATGCAAATAGCCAAAGAAAATAGGGAGTTTTGGACGCGACTTGAGAAAGATTTTAAGGTGAATTTTGTGCGCAGTTTATTTATAGATGATAGTGAAAAGATTTTAAAAGTGGCAGAAAATTCAGGCGTGCGCTGGTTGCGTGGGATAAATACACCCGATAGCACTATCCCTGCACAAGCGATGCAGGGATTTAAAACGATTAACTTATTTTCTGAGCTTCTTTAAAAAATCTCACTTTCTTCTGCATTTTCACTGTTTGAAGAGGTGCTTGGATCTGCATATTCAGTGGGCTCTGTGCCGTTGGTAAAGAATTCAAAACGGCTGTGATAATCGGTTTCTTTACTGAGAAGCCCGCTTTCACGATCAATGCGTACTGTGCCGATATCTTCTGGCATAGGCGCCATATATTCCGGCTGATCTAAACCGACGTCTAGCATAAAACTGTTCCATGCAGGGAGTGCAGTGCGCGCACCAAATTCACTGCCTGAGATTTGATTTTTATCCAGATTACTGTTCCAGCTTACTTTGCCTAAATTTCGATTGAAATTATCAAAACCGACCCAAGAAGTAGCGACTATTTTACCGAGATAACCCGCAAACCAAGCATCTTTAGAGTCATTAGTGGTACCCGTTTTACCACCAATATCGGGGCGTTTTAAGGCGGTCATAGCGCGCCAACCTGTGCCATTCCAACCGGTATTATTACGCCAGCTTCCGCCTCCCCAAATTGCAGTTCGTAGTAATTCACGAACTAAAAATGCATTTTCAGAGCTAATACTTTGTGGCGCAATTTGATCTTGTGCAACGGGTGAGATAGCGCATGTTTGGCTATCATTTTCAGGTGCTATCAGCGTGTTTTGTGACGCTTGGTTATATAATTTATTACAATCAGGACAGACTATTTTAGGTTGAGCTTGATAAATGA
The DNA here is from genome assembly GCF_000153405.2 of Psychromonas sp. CNPT3. NCBI lineage: Bacteria > Pseudomonadati > Pseudomonadota > Gammaproteobacteria > Alteromonadales > Psychromonadaceae > Psychromonas > Psychromonas sp. CNPT3. Next base: position 3,012,396 of record NC_020802.1, on the reverse strand, counting down.
CCGTACCCAAGGCATCTTCGATGCGTTCAATAATATAAGGTTCAACTTTATAACCGCCATTGGCTATCATTGCATAGCCAGTCGCAAGGTTTAAAGGTGTGATCGAAGCCGATCCCAGCGCCAAAGTTAAATTATGCGGAAGTTTCTCTTTGTTAAAACCAAATTTCACCAGCTGATCAATCACTTTATCGACGCCTAAATCCTGTATTAAACGTACAGAGACGACATTCTTAGATTTACCAAGACCTAAACGTAAGCGAATAGGACCATCATACACAGGTGGTGAGTTCTTAGGGCGCCATGCAGTGCCACCTGTCCAATGATTGATTGGGGCGTCGTTAACAAGCGTTGCTAGGGTATAGCCATTATCGATAGCTGCAGAGTAAATAAAGGGTTTTATAGTAGAGCCTACTTGGCGTTGTGCTTGTGTTGCGCGGTTAAATTTACTTTGTACAAAGCTAAAGCCACCTACCATCGCGGTGATAGCCCCATCTTTTGGATCTAATGCAACAAAGGCACCACTGACGTCGGGATATTGGGATAATAATAGTCCGTTATCGCTATATTGCACCCAGATTTGATCGCCGGCTTGAACAATATCACTGGCAACTTTAGGTGCTCTGCCTTGGCGTTTATCATTAATATAACGGCGTGCCCATTTTAAACCATCCCAATTAATAGTTTGTAATTTCTCTGGCATTTTTTTACTTTGAACTTCGATCGATTGTGCATTGACGTTAAGTACAATCGCCGGGTAAAGATCTGCAAAGTAGGGCTGTTTTTTTAAATAATCACGGATTTTTTCAATATCCCACGCAGGCTCAGGTGCTTCCCATAATGATTTTTTCGCGCCACGATAACCATGGCGTTGATCATACGCGTGTAAGTTGGTAATAAGGGCTTGATTTGCCGCTTTTTGATATTTTTTATTGATCGTGGTGTAAACGTTAAAGCCATCATTATAGCTTCGATCAATACCATATAATTCAATTAATTTATGACGCGCCATTTCTGCGACGTAATGTGCGGATAATGTGATCTCTGCACCATGGTATTTACTTAAAATTGGGGAGTTAACCGCGTCAGTGTATTCTTGTTGAGTTATATAGTTTTCTTCAAACATGCGCATTAATACAAGGTTGCGACGTTTTTGTGCATTACTTGGAGAATAAATAGGATTCAAGCGTGAAGGCGCTTTAGGTAAGCCTGCAATCACTGCCATTTCACCTAAAGTTAACTCTTGTACTGTTTTTCCATAATAAACTTGGGCTGCAGCTCCAATACCAAAAGCGCGGTGACCCAGTGATATTTTATTTAAGTACAGCATTAAAATCTCATCTTTACTGAGTATTTTTTCGAGCTCAATAGCGATAAAAATTTCTTTTATTTTACGAATAAACGTTTTTTCGCGGGTTAAAAAGAAGTTTCGTGCAACCTGCTGGGTAATGGTACTTGCGCCTTGTTTGGCTTTTCCTGTGCTCGCGTAAACGAGGGCCGCGCGTACTATTCCAATAGGGTCAATGCCAAAATGTTGATAATATCGGTTATCTTCTATGGAGATAAATGCATTGATAAATTGCTTGGGAACCTGATCAATCGTCAAAGGGATGCGCCGTTTTTCTCCAAATTGCGAGATCAGCTCTCCATCAATACTAAACACTTTCATAGGGACTTGTAGTTTAATGTTTTGAATACTGGCAACATCAGGTAAGTCGCTTTTTACATTGTAATAAACACCCGCGATAGTTGCTGCGCCGAGTGCCGTTAATAAAATAAATGTAAAAAATAGGCGTTTGATCCATTTCATCATCGCATATGTCCTCAAAGGGTGTTTATTGATCTTGGTATATAATTATGCACAGTATATAGTGATATTAAGGGAGATAAAGAGGGAAATTTGAGTTATATATTGAATTGTAAAGAATTTGCCTTTATTGTTAACCCTTAAATTACATTTAGTTCACTTTAAAAGACAACTAGCAAGGATGTTATGTTTTTTTCTATTAAAAAAATTAAAGCAGACGCAGTGATCGGTCTTGATTTTGGATCCTGCTCTATTAAAGCGATTGCGCTGAGTAAAAAGCAAGGAACATGGTGTGTAGACGCAAGTGCCGAAGTACCACTCACTCCTGGTTTAATTGTTGATAGTCGCCTTGAAGATATCAGTAAACTCTCTAAGTTAATTAAACAACTGCGTAAAAGCTTTCCGCGTGCCACTAAAAAAGTAGCGATCGCTGTTACTGGAACGGATGTGATCACCAAAATTTTGAGTGTGAATGCCGATTTGACCGGTTTAGATCTCGAAGCACAAATAGAGATGGAAGCTGAAAATAGTATTCCTTTTCCCCTTGATGAAATTTTCCTCGATTTTGAAATTCTAGAAGCCGACGCCAAAAACACACAATTACATAATATATTACTCAGTCTTGCCAGGCGTGAAACGGTAATGTCTCGGGTTAATTGTGTCGAAGAGGCTGGATTGACTGCACATATCGTAGATATAGAAAGCCATGCTTTAACGCGTGGCTGTGAATTGTTGATTTCAACTGAAGAAATGGAGCAAGGCGTTGCCATTATTGATATTGGCGCATCACAAATGATGTTAAACGTATTGCATCAGGGGCAAATTATTTTTTCACGTTCAAGAAATCATGGCGGTGCTGTCTGCACGCAAATGTTAGTTGAACATTATGGTATTACTTTCGAGAGGGCTGAAAAAAATAAAATCAGCCGTGATTGGGAAGATGATTGCATCGAAGAGGTTATCACGCCCTTTGTAAACTTAACGGCAAAAAATGCGCGTTTTGATTTACGTATGTTCAGTAATACATTAAATCATATTCACATAAGCAAAGTTATTTTAACGGGTGGCTGTTTATTAATGCCGGAGCTTGTCACCCAATTAGAGGCAGAATTGGACGTGTGCATAGAGGTCGCTCAACCCTTTAAAGACATGAAATTTAAGTGTGATAAAGATAAAGCCAAATTACGGCGCAATGGGGCAAAATATTTAACGGCAATTGGGCTGGCATTAAGGGGAGTAAATTAATGTCAAATATTAACTTATTACCATGGCGAGATGCTGCAAAAAAGAAAAAGAAACAGTTCTTTATTACTTTGCTTTGTTTGAGCTCTTTGTTGATGCTGTCTTTATCTTATGTAAGCATGTTGTATGTCGATGATTTGATCCAAACGCAGCAGCAACGTAATAATTACTTAAAAACTGAAATGACGATCATTGATATACGTATCGCTAAGATAAAAAACATCAAAAAAGAGAAAAAGGAATTAGAACGGCGCATTAACTTGATCCAAAAGTTAGAGCATAAACGTAATGGGGCCACGCGTTTATTTAATATTTTAAGCAAAGAGGTTCCCGAGGGGATCTATTTAAAAAAAGTTTCATTTGTTAATAATAAAGTGCTGGTACAAGGCGAAAGTGAATCCTATAACCACGTATCAAATATGTTACGAAAAATTGAAGCCTCTGGATGGCTGGGTGATGTAAATATAAATTCAATCGTGACAGCAAATGATACGGATATAAAATGGTATCAATTTTCTATGGAATTTAAGGTGATAGGTAATCAAAGGAATGTGAATCATGGATCTAAATGAATTAGATTTTGAAAATGTAGGCAGTTGGCCCGCCTTATACCGTGGACTTTTCATTGCATTTTGTTGTGTTTTAATCAGTGGTGCTTTCTTTTATTTTGTCACTACTGCGCAATTAGATGAATTAGAAGCGGAGCAAAATAAAGAATTTATCCTTAAAAAAGATTTTAAACTTAAAGCCGCATTAGCTTCTAATTTAGAAGCCTATCAAGAACAAATGATAGAGATCCATGTCATTCTTGATGAGCTTATTCAAAAGCTACCCAGTAAGAAAGAAATAGCGAGCTTACTCGACGATATTAGCTTTATCGGAGCAAATAACGGCTTATTATTTAAAAGTATTAACTGGGGGGCATTAAAAGATGCGGAGTTATCCGTCGAGGTGCCGATAACAATAGAGGTCGAAGGTAATTATCAGCAATTAGGGCAGTTTGCTGCAGATATAGCCGCGTTACCACGTATTGTTATTTTAGATCGCTTGCTTTTAAAGAAGACAGAAAATGGGACTTTATCCTTAAACGTTATTGCAAAAACGTATCGTTATAAGGGAGATAAGAAATGAAAAAGTTATTATCGGTATTAGTGCTTTTTTCTCTTTTTTCTTGCAGTGATGAAAATAATGAGGATTTACATGAGTTTGTGCAAAATACAAAATCTTTGACTTATCCCATCCACGATAAGATCCCAGAATTGAAAAATATAGACGCATTAATCTTTACCGAAACCCTCGGGCGAGACCCTTTTGCTACGCCTTATTTAAGTGCCGCAAAAGATCACGGTTTACTGCCGAGCAAGTGTCCTCAGCCAAATATTCAACGCAAGAAAGGAATATTAGAAAGCTATCCTTTAGATAGGCTTGCTATGAGTGGTACTGTACGTATTAATAAAACATTATTTGCTTTGATCCAAGCCTCCGGTGGTGAGTTATATCATGTGAAAAAAGGTGATTATTTGGGGTTAAATCAAGGGAAAATCTCAGATGTTAGTAATAAAAAAATAGAGTTAGTCGAATTAATCGCAGATAATACAGGATGTTGGCAAGAAAGATCGACACAAATAATATTGCCATCTGAATAAGCAGGGATGAATGAAATTATGAGCTTAGTAAAATCAAGAAAAAATATTGTGCATTTATTGGCCGTGCTATTGTTGTTTTGTAGCGTTCCTTTATTTGCGAGCACGCAACTGAGTAATGTTCAGGTTAATCCTCTTATTGATGGCCAATTTGAATTACAATTTGAATTTACAGAAATACTTGGAAAATACAGCGATAAATTACATTATAAACCTGATCAGTTGATTGTAGATATTGACGGTGCTAATTCTATTTTAGCAATAAACCCCATTGTAATTGATAAAAAATCAATTAAGTCAGTGACGACTAAACGAACAGAGCAAGGTTTACGCTTGCTTATCTCCTTAAAAAAATTAATGCCTTATTATATTGTGAAGAAAAAAAATCTTTTGTTGATCCGCTTTGGAAATATAGATATTAATAAAATAGATAAGGGAGCCTCAGAAAAAAAGGATGTTTTATTAGAATCTATTATGCAAAATGTACAGAGTTTGCTTAATAAGAATAGTTCAGCATCGAAACTTAAAATGATACCCGTGGTAGTACAGGCATCTATACCCGCACAGACATTTAAATCAAGTGAACCTAAGTTAAGTGAACCTAAGCCCGAGAAGCTTAAAAGTAAGATGTCTACACGTAGTACTATTACTAAAACGCCGAGTGGTTACATTAACAACATTGTTGCTTTTGACTTTAAACGATTATCCAAAGGCCAAGGCGAATTCTCTATTTCTTTAGAAAATTCTAGCGTAGCAGTTGATATAGAGCGTAGAGATAAGCAACTTATTGTGCAGTTCAAAAGTACGTTTATCGGTAATGAACAACTGTATATTATGGATGTGTTAGATTTTGCAACGGTGGTTGAAAACGTTGAAAGCTTTACAGAAGAAGGTAATGCTCGCTTTGTATTCACCATGAATGACGAATATAACTATGAATATGATCAGTTAGATACACTATTTACCCTTAATATTTACAAAAAAACAAAAGCAAAAAAACAAAAGAGCTATGAAGGTAAAGCGATATCTCTTAATTTCCAAGATATTCCGGTGCGCACCGTATTACAATTAATTGCTGATTTTAATAAATTTAATCTCGTTATTACGGATTCTGTGGGCGGTAATATCACTTTGCGCTTAGATGATGTGCCTTGGTCTCAAGCGTTAGATATTATTTTAAAAGTGAAAGGCTTAGGTAAGCGCATACAAGGCAATATTTTAATGATTGCGCCCGAAGCTGAGCTTGCTTTGACGGAGCGCGAACAACTACAAACGAACAAAGCTGTTTTAGAATTGGCGCCGTTATATCATGAGTATATTCAAATAAATTACGCGAAAGCGACCAATATAGCCGCTATATTATCTTCTGGAGACGTGAGCTTATTATCGGATAGAGGCTCTGTAAATGTAGATAAACGCACTAATATGCTACTTTTGAAAGATACAGCAAGAGTGATTAAAGCCGTAAAAAACATGATAAAAGTGTTAGATATTCCCGTTCGTCAAGTTGTTATTGAAGCGCGAATGGTGACAGTGAATGATTCCGTAGGAGAAGAGTTAGGTATTCGCTGGGGTAACTCCAATGTTAATGGTGATTTATCTACAAGCGGAAGTTTAGATGGCCTTACTAATGGGTCACTCGATGAACGTTTAAATGTTAATTTACCTGTTGTTGGCGCTGCGGGGCGTATCGCTTTTCGTATCGCAAAACTCGCAAGTGGTAAAATATTAGACTTAGAGTTATCCGCTTTAGAAAAAGAAAATAAAGCTGAAATCATCGCGAGTCCTCGTATAACCACCGCAGATCAACAAACGGCATATATTGAGCAAGGTACAGAGATCCCTTATGTCGAATCAGCCTCATCGGGCGCGACAGCAGTGAGCTTTAAAAAAGCGGTACTTAGTTTACAAGTGACGCCACAGATAACACCAGACAATAAAATCATTTTAGACTTAGTGATAACTCAGGATTCTAAAGGGGATGTTATCCCAACCGGATTGGGTCAGGCAGTATCAATAAATACCCAAGAAATAAAAACACAAGTACTCGTGGGTAATGGTGAAACAATCGTTCTCGGTGGTATTTATCAACAACGGATCATAGACACTGTTCAGAAAGTGCCTTTTTTAGGTGACATTCCTTTCTTAGGTGCTCTATTTAGAACGACCATCAAAGAAAACCGAAAATCAGAATTACTGATTTTTGTAACACCAAGGCTGGTAATGGAAACGCATTATTAATCGATAATAAAAGGCTAAAATGTAATATTTTGGCTTTTTTTTCGCCTTTATTAGTTAAAACTTGCAATCCATGAGTAACAATTGCGATAATGCGCAGCACTTCTTTTTTTAAAGGAACTTTCCTGTAATTAATTATTGAGTAAAAAACCAACATGGCAGAACAACGTAATATTTTCTTAATTGGTCCAATGGGGGCTGGTAAAAGCACAATTGGCCGTCACTTAGCACAAATGCTACATCTTAATTTTCATGATTCAGATGCTGAAATAGAGAAAAAAACCGGTGCGGATATCGCCTGGGTTTTTGATGTGGAAGGCGAAGAAGGATTTCGAACTCGTGAGCAGGGTATATTAGATGAGCTCACTCAAAACCACGGTATTGTCTTAGCGACAGGTGGAGGCGCTATCATTCGCGCTGAAAATAGAAATCACTTATCTGCGCGTGGTATTGTTGTTTATTTAAAAACGAGTATTAATAAGCAATTAGCAAGAACATTAAAAGATAAAAGACGCCCATTATTGCAAACAGATGATCCGCGTGTGGTGTTAGAGGCGTTAGCGAAAACACGTAATGCTTTGTATGACGAGGTTGCGGATTACACTATCGAAACGGATGATCAAAGTGCCAAAGTGGTCGCCAGTCAAATTATTTCATTATTGGATTTTTAATGGATACATTAATTGTAGAATTAGGTGAGCGACGCTATCCAATTTATATTGGAGAGGGGTTGTTACATAAAAAATCATTATTTGAAGGTGCTATTGCAGCGAAAAAAGTAATGATAGTGAGCAATGATGTTGTTGCTCCCCTATATCTACAAGCATGTAAAAAATCACTTGAAAATTTTGAGGTTGATGAGGTTATTCTCCCTGATGGAGAAAAGCATAAAAATTTAGCCTATTTTGAAAAAATTTTAATGGCGCTATTAACTAAAAAACATGCCCGTGATACTACTATCATCGCCTTAGGTGGCGGCGTTATCGGTGATATGGCAGGTTTTGCTGCCGCATGCTATCAACGTGGCATTGATTTTATACAAGTACCGACCACTTTACTTGCCCAAGTTGACTCTTCGGTAGGTGGAAAAACGGCGGTTAATCATGCATTAGGCAAGAACATGATCGGGGCGTTTCATCAGCCACAAGCCGTGATCATTGATATCGATTGCTTGCAAACGCTAGCACCGAGAGAATTTGCAGCCGGTATGGCAGAAGTCATTAAATATGGCATTGTTTACGATCAGGATTTCTTTACCTGGTTAGAAGATAACATTGCTGAAATTAAAGCATTAAAACCAGAAATAATGACCTATTTGATCAAACGCTGTTGCGCTATTAAAGCGCGCGTCGTTGCCGAAGATGAAAAAGAGCAAGGTGTACGCGCATTACTTAATTTAGGACATACATTTGGTCATGCGATAGAGGCCGAGCAAGGATATGGAAACTGGTTACATGGTGAAGCGGTTGCTGCAGGTATGGTCTTAGCCTGTAAAATGTCGAGCTTACTTGGTTTGATAGATAACTCACAAGTGCAACGCGTTTGCCTGCTACTGACCCATTTTGATTTACCTGTTAATGCACCTTCTTCAATGGATTTTTCCTCTTTTATGGTACATATGCAATTAGATAAAAAAGTATTAAATGGGAAATTACGCTTTGTTTTACCTACAGACATTGGTTGTTGCGGTTTATTTGATAATGTGACAGAGACGCAACTTCGCTCTGTTATTGAACATTAAAGCCAATGGTTGAACGTACTTTGATCTCAATCTCACCACAGCTACAATTAATTGAGCGTCTGCAGCATTTAATTTATTTGTCGTCGTCTTTAATTTTTATTTCTGCCGAGGACGGTGCGGGTAAAAGTACCCTGTTTGAACAACTTGCTAATAAATTAAATACCAATATTAAACAAGTGCATTTACGTTTTAATGAACAATTGAGTGATGAGATAATTCGTCAAAAAATCATTACACAACTTTATGATAATGCGCTTTTTGATGCGCATGACAGCTTGTATGTCTCCATTGCGCAGTTACAAGAAAAAAGAGCGATGCCTCAAGCTTTATTAATCAGTATTGATAATGCCCAATATATCTCTGCTGAGATATTATCGGAACTCGCGTATCTTTGTATGCATAAAGCATCACTGGGTGATGTTGAAATAAATGTCATGTTGTCGAGCCATGAGGAAAATAATCAACAAGGGATTGAACAGCTTAATAAAAAGTACCCAGTACAAGAAAAAGGCACCTTTGTTGAGTTTAAATTAGCCCCGTTAGATATTGAAGATGCATCCAGACTGTTGATGCATTACTTTGCACAAGTTAATTACTCTTCTCGACTGGAAAATCAAGACGCGCTGACTCAGCAATTAAAGTTATGCTCAGGTAATCCCCAAAAAATTATCGCTCTCGCAGAAACGATCATGGCGGGTGCCGATAATGTAGCGCCCCCAAGTCGTTTTAGAGCACGTTTACCCGCATTATTACTGATGTTTTTATTATTGTCAGTTGCAGTGGCTATTGCGACTTATGTCTACCCGCAATTACTTTCTTATATCAAGCAGACAAATGTTCTTATCTTTGAAGATGATAGCAACGTCTCACCTGAGCCCATGGATACACTCCCTGACACACAGGCAGAGTTACTTGCTGGAAGTTGGTCTGAGCAGGAACAATCTGAAGTGACAGATAATTTACTGTTAGTGGGTGAGAGCAGTGCTAAAAAGCAGCAGTTACTTCTTGCCAATAAAGAATTACATTTAGTCGATGTTAAGAATGAGGAGGCCAAGAGGGCGCCACTTATTAACGACGTGAAAAAGAAAACGCTATTGACGCCAACATACACCGATGTCGTATTAAAAGTGAACGCTAATAAGCCACTCGATGTTTCTGCACCAATTAAAGCAACATTGGATATTAATGCACTTAAAAAAAGCGCTTTAATAAAAAAATCGATAAAATCTAAGACAGAGGCACCTAAACCCAAGACCGAGACGCCTAAAGCGGAGCCGTTAAAAACAAAAAAACGCGTCACAGTGCAACAATACAATAAATTTTCACCTCATTTATCCTCTAAAAAGTTACTAAAAATAGATGCGGATTTTTATACCTTACAGCTGTCTGCAATGTCCACTCAAGAAGCAGTAGAAGACTTTATTCGAGCGAATTTTCCACAAAAAGATCTTTATCTATATCGCACTATCCGCAAGGGAAAACCTTGGTACATTGCGGTTTATGGACAATACCCAAATTATGAAGCAGCCTTAGAAAGCAGTCATCAATTACCAGGGTCATTATCTAAATTAGATCATTGGATAAAAAAATATACATCGGTTCATCAGGATCTGCAGTTAAATCATGACTAAAAAAAATAGAGCCTTTTTAAAATGGGCAGGTGGTAAATACTCACTGATAGAGCAAATTAATCAACGTTTACCAGGATCTAAGCGCTTAATTGAACCGTTTGTGGGTGCTGGCTCGGTTTTCTTAAACAGTGATTTTGAGAGTTACTTGCTCAATGATATTAATCCCGATTTGATTGAGATGTACAAAATTATTAAACGTAAACCATTACAGTTTATTAATGACGCTCGGCATTATTTTCAGCCTAAATACAATAATGAAGCTATCTATTATCAAATGCGCACGGAGTTTAATGCAACGAGTGATGTTTACCAGCGCGCGTTATTATTTTTATACATGAATCGACATGGTTATAACGGATTATGTCGTTATAACCAAAAAGGCGGTTTTAATGTCCCTTTTGGGCGTTATAAAAAACCTTATTTTCCCGAGAAAGAACTTATTTTTTTTGCAGAGAAAGCAAAAAAAGCAACGTTTGTATGCAAGTCATATGAAAAATTATTTCAATACTTACGTGATGATGATGTTTTGTATTGTGATCCTCCCTACGTCCCCTTAAGTGACAGTGCTAATTTCACCTCCTATGCACGCACTGGTTTTTTGCGTAAAGATCAGGAAAAATTAGCTTTATTAGCTGAGAATTCAAAATGTTGTGTTCTTATTAGTAATCATGATACAGCGCTTACTCGTGAGTTATATGCCAATGCTGAATGTGACTTTATTAATGTGGCACGTACAATCAGCAGTAAAGCGAGTTCGCGTAAATCTGTTTCAGAAGTATTTGCGCGCTTTAGAGCACACTCTCCTAATTAGATATAAGAATAAATAGTTTGTTAGCCTAGGCTAAAGTAGAATGTGCGCTCAATTACCCCTTGATATTGGAAGCGACTCATGACTGATTATTTAATTGCCCCTTCAATCCTATCTGCAGATTTTGCACGTTTAGGCGATGATGTAAAAAAAGTATTGCAGGACGGCGCAGATGTGGTGCATTTTGATGTAATGGATAACCATTACGTGCCTAATTTAACGATTGGACCTATGGTCTGCAAAGCGTTACGTGACTATGGAATAACAGCCCCTATTGATGTGCATCTAATGGTTAAGCCTGTCGATACAATGATTGTTGATTTTGCTAAAGCAGGCGCATCGATTATTACTTTTCATCCTGAAGCATCAGAGCATGTAGATCGTTCATTACAATTAATTAAAGAGCACGGCTGTAAAGCTGGTTTAGTGTTAAATCCTGCGACATCGCTTGAAGTATTAACGCATGTAATGGATAAACTAGATGTGATTTTACTGATGTCAGTTAATCCGGGCTTTGGTGGACAATCATTTATTCCCCATACATTAGATAAGCTTCGCGCGGTTAAAAAATTGATCCAAGCAAGTGGACGCGATATTCGTTTGCAAGTTGATGGTGGCGTTAAAATTGATAATATCCAAGAAATAGCAGAAGCGGGTGCTGACATGTTTGTTGCAGGATCTGCCATTTTCAACGAGCCTGATTATAAAACGGTGATCGATGCTATGCGCGTAAAACTGAGTAATGTGACATGCCAAAAATAAAAAACATTAAGCTCATCTGTTTTGATTTAGACGGTACATTAATTAATAGCGTACCGGATATGCGTCTGGCATTAAATGCGATGTTAGCGGATTTTGATTTAGCTCCCTGTAAAGATAGCGAAGTAAAAACATGGGTAGGTGATGGTATTCCAACAATGGTTGAACGCGCTTTAGCGCACGCGAATAATAAGCAGGTTTCTTTAACGCTCGCAATCAGTGCATTTGAAACACATTATGCACATTACTTAAATTCAGCTTCTTGTCTGTATGACAATGTACGTGAAACACTCTTCACGTTACAAAAAAAAGGTTATAAAATCGCATTGATCACCAATAAAGCAGAGCGTTTTTTAGATGGCCTATTAAATAATTTTGAAATATATCATGCTTTTGATTTGTTATTAGGTGGGGATACGCTGGAGAAGAAAAAACCAGATCCACTGCAAATTGAATTTGCTTGTGCACAGTTTAAGGTTGATAAAAGTGAAGCGGTAATGGTGGGAGATGCGAAAAACGATATTCTAGCAGGGCAAAATGCTGGCTTGATAACGATTGCACTGACCTACGGTTACAATTATGGCCAACCGGTTTCTAACCTAAATCCTGATCATATTATTGATCAATTTAACGAATTATTAGTGCTTTTATAAGCATCTAGGAGAATAAATGAGTAAACCAATCGTATTAAGTGGTTGCCAACCATCTGGATCATTAACGATCGGTAATTATATGGGCGCCTTAAAGCAATGGGTAAGCATGCAAGAAGATAATGATTGTCTGTTTTGTCTTGTTGATTTGCACGCGATCACTGTGCGCCAAGATCCTATTGCATTACGTAGAGCCATTTATGATGGTCTGGCGATGTACCAGGCAATCGGTATTGATCCGCAAAAGAGCACTATGTTTATTCAATCACAAGTGCCAGAGCATGCTGAGCTTGCATGGATATTGAACTGCCATACACAAATGGGTGAACTGAGTCGAATGACACAGTTTAAAGAAAAATCACAAAAAGCCAATGCGAGTGTCAATGCTGGATTGTTTGGTTATCCCGTCCTCATGGCTGCTGATATTTTATTATATCAACCTAAAAGCATCCCTGTGGGCAGTGATCAGAAGCAACATTTAGAATTGGCGCGCGATATTGCGATCCGTTTTAATAATCACTATGGACAAACTTTTGTGGTACCAGAGCCTGCGATCCCGACACATGGCGCACGTATTATGAGTCTGCAAGAGCCGACTAAAAAAATGTCTAAATCAGATGAGAATGTAAAAAATGTAATTGGTTTGCTTGAAGATCCTAAAGTGATCAGCAAAAAAATAAAAACAGCGGCCACTGATTCAGATGAGCAGGCACGTATTTATTTTGATAAAGAAGAAAAACCCGGGATCTCGAATCTATTAACATTATTATCGTGCTCTACAGGTCAGTCTATTGAAAGCTTGATCCCTGCTTATGAAGGCAAGATGTATGGTCATTTAAAAGCAGATACAGCAGATGCTGTTGTGAGCTTACTTGAGCCGATTCAAGCGCGTTATAAAGCGTTACGTGCAGATGAAGCGTCATTACAACATATCGCTCGTTTAGGCGCTGAAAAAGCACGTGAGCGCGCAGCTAAAACGCTTGCTGTTGTTTATGATCGTATTGGTTTCTTACCTAAATAAGAAGCACTTCGCTGAGCTTTAGAATAGGTTCGCTAAAACATAAAAACGCTATTTAGCTCGTTTTTTGTTTTAGCGAATTAAAGGCCTGCAATTATAGGTTGATAAACCCAGCATCTTGCATGCGTTTTACAACAGTCTTACGCTGCTCTGATGTTAATGGTGTTAAAGGTAAGCGAGGGTCGCCAACGTCTATCCCATGTAAACTCATGGCCGCTTTACCGGCTGCAACGCCACCAAATTCAACCAGCACACGAATTAATTTAATCACTTTGCTCATATCATCAAAAACGGCTTTTTGGTCGCCACGGTTAAAGGCGTCTATGATGTTATAAAAAAGAGGGGCTGCATAATTATAGGTACTGCCAACCGCACTTTTAGCGCCAACGGCTAATGCACCGGGAAGAAATTCATCTACGCCAAATGGGATATCAAATTTTCCATCGCAAACGCGTAAGCAACGTTGATATTCATATAAATCACCGCTATTAAATTTAAGCCCTGATAAATTTGGAATACAGGTATCGGCTTTGAGCAAGAAGGCTTCCATATCAACAGTCACACCTGACATACCAGAATGATAATAATAAAAACCTTTAGATGGAGCGGCTGCTGCGACGACCTTGCAATAATTAACGAGTTCATCGACAGATCCCGGCTTAAAGAAGCAAGGCCCAATAACGGAGGTAGCGAGAATATCTAACGTCTCTGCATGACGCGTTAATTCTAATGTGTCGATAATACTTAATGCACCTGTGTGCACAATAATATCAAGTTTATTTGCACAGGCCTTAACCCATGTTTGTGCAATTTCTTTACGCTCTGCAACCGAGCAATGTATGCCTTCACCGGTTGTTCCACAAATGTATATTCCACTAATTTTATTGGCGATCAGATGCTTAGCAATTTGTTTAATGGCGTCATGATCTACCGTGTTGTCTTTGTTAAAGGGAGTGTGTGGTGCCGCGATTAATCCAGTTAATTTTTTCATAAAAGGTCCTTAATACCCAAAGAGAAATTAAACTCCGTTTTTGGTCTTAAATTTGGAGCTTAGGTTTTCATGGTAAAGGCTAGTATTTTTTTTCACAATCTTAGTTGTAAGTATTTTAAGGAACTGTGATCTTAGTAACCATTATGAGGCGTAGCAGAAGCTTCGACAGCGTCAAATTAACAAACAGATCTTTTGCGCTTTAGGAGAATTTAATAAAAACAAAATATGTGTATACTGCCTATTATTGAGTCGCATATGAATAGGGTTATTAAATGTTAGGATCACAAGAAAAAATTAGAGCGGGTAAAGTACTAGATACTATCAGTAGTTTATATGCCAGTTTAACGCCTTCTTCTAAGCGCATTTCTGACTATATATTAAGTAATGGGAACGAGGCTTGTAAGCTATCCATTGGCGAGATCTCCAAAATAGTCAATGTGGGTGATGCTACCATTATTCGTTTTTGTCGTACCTTAGGCTTTAAAGGCTTTCAAGAATTTAAAATGGAACTGGCAATAGAGTTTTCACATATTAATCAGCAAGATAAGTCTATATTTGATGGGAATGTGACGGCAGATGATGATGTGCAAATGATCAGTCAGAAATTAAAGCGATCGATTAATAATGTGCTGAGTGAAACGATTAATTTACTTGATTTTAATGTCATAGAAGAAATAACCGCACATATAGTAAAAGCCGAAGCTATTTATTTTTTTGGTGTGGGTTCATCAGGATTAGTTGCCGAAAGTGCTAAGCATAAATTTATGCGAATTGGCTTACGAGTCGATGCATTAACGAATAATCACTTTATGTATATGCAGGCTTCCTTGCTAAAAAAAGGCGATATAGTGATCGGTATTAGCCATTCAGGTTATTCGAGTGAAACAATCAAAGCGTTAACATTAGCTAAAGAGGCGGGTGCAGTGATCATTGCAATTACCCATAATCCGCGTTCGACATTAGGTGAATTAGCAGATCATGTTTTGGTCAATGGTAATAGACAAGGGAAGTTACAAGGTGATTCAATTGGCACTAAAATATCACAAATGTTTGTTTTAGATTTATTGTATACGGCGTTTATCAAAGAAGATATAGAGCATGCGGAAGAGAATAAGCTAAAAACAACGCAAGCACTAAAGGCTAATTAATCTATTGAGATACCGTTTTTATCGATGTATCCCATCATTACACCCATCGAAGCTCGTTTATTTCAACATTTCACGCTCTCATCTTTGATTTTATAATGATCTAGTTCTCAATTAAAATATTAAGTAATTGAAGTTTTACTCCAAAGATAACAACATGAAGTAAATATTTACAAGTTGTTCAAATTTTGGAGTTTAACTACATATGAAAGATAATAGCGCTTGTCTTATTGCCTTACAGCAAAGTTTTGTAGCATCATGTCAGCCTGTTGACTTTGGCCCTATGGATGATCCTCGTATTGTTTCTGCTATGGCACAAGCTTGTATCAACGGTGGTGCGAGTGCCTTACGCATTGAAGGCATTGAAAATATTAAAGCGGTTCGCGCCCATGTTGATGTCCCGATTATTGGTATTATAAAAAGAGATCTAAAAGATTCTGCGGTGCGTATTACTCCTTTCATCGAAGATGTGATTGCATTAAAAGAGGCGGGTGCCAATATTATTGCGATTGATGCAACGCATAGGCCTCGCCCGACATCGGTTGCAACCTTGATCAAAGAAATACATGCACAGGGTTGCTTGGTCATGGCAGATTGTTCCGACTTTGAAGACGGTGAACGCAGTCATCAGCTTGGTGCAGATATCATTGGCACGACACTTTCGGGTTATACGGGTAAGGTTATCCCGATTGTGCCTGATTTTTCTTTAGTAACACGGTTTAGTGAACAAGGTTATTTTGTGATGGCAGAAGGCCGCTATAATTCGCCTGGACTTGCTAAACAAGCGATGCAGGCGGGAGCCTCTTGCGTCACGGTAGGCTCTGCTATTACGCGTATCGAACATATTTGTGGTTGGTTTAAAGATCAAGTGCAATTAGGACGTATTACGCCGTGTGGAGATGGCCAATGAAGACTTGCTTAGCGGTTGACATTGGTGGGACAAAAATAGCAGCAACACTTATTCGAGATGGCGTACTAACGCGCAGAATGCAGGTGAAAACGCCAGCCTCATCCAAAGCGGTTGCTTTAGATGGTGCGTTAAAAGAGCTACTTTCGCCTTTACTGAGCGATGCCGATTATATCGCGATTGCCTCTACGGGTATTATTCATAATGGCATTATTAGCGCATTAAACCCTTCTAACCTTGGTGGCTTAAAATCCTACCCACTTAAGAGTAGTATTGAAAAATTTTCAAGCCTCCCTGTTTTTATCTTAAATGATGCACAAGCGGCAACTTGGGCAGAGTTCCAGCATTGTCAGGTACAGAATATGGCCTTTATTACTATTTCAACGGGCGTAGGGGCTGGCATTGTTATTAATAATAAATTATTAACGGGCTATCGTAGTATAGCGGGCCATGCAGGGCATATGCTTGCCGATCCCAATGGCCCCATGTGTGGCTGTGGACGTAAAGGTTGCGTCGAGAGTATTGCCTCTGGTACGGCTATTGGCAATGCCGGAAAGTCTTTTTGGGGCGAGTCATGCGACGGTAAAATGGTAATGCAAAAATGTCAGGAAAATGATCCTAGAGGTATTGAAATTATTGAGAGATCAGCGCAAACCATTGCCAATATGATCGCAGATTTAAGTATTAGTTTAGACATAGAAGTCTTTAAAATCGGCGGTAGTGTTGGCTTAGCAAGCGGGTATATCGGGCGAATTCAAAATCATTTATCGACAATGCCGGCGGCTTTTCACAGTGAGATTCAGCGCGCTGAATATGGTGCGGATGCAGGATTGGTCGGTGTATCACTGTGGGCACAAGAATAAAAAAGATGTTTTTGTTGAATTTTCAATGAGATCACATAGATAAGGAAATAAGCTCATGATATTAGGCCATCGCAATGATGAAGCGTTATATAAGTTATTACCAAGTGCCTTGCAAAGTGCGTTAGATTTTTTAAATAAAACCGATCTAAAGGCACTTTCACTGGGACGCCATGAAATACAGGGTGAAGATATTTTTGCTAATGTCATGTCTTTTGATAGTGTGCCCGCCTCGCAAAAAGAAGCCGAAGTGCATCAACAATATATAGATTTACAATGCTTGATAAGTGGTGAAGAAAAAATTGAATTTGGGCTGGCGGCGCATTATGAATTATCGCAAGCTTATGATAAAGAAAATGACTTTGCTTTAGTTGTGAATATTGAAAATAAAAGTGAAGTGGTTTTATGTGCAGATATGTTTGCTGTCTTTTTTCCCGGACAGCCACATAAACCGGGTTGTATTGTTACTGAGAAGGCTAACATAAAGAAAATTGTGGTGAAAATTCATCGTAAACTATTGGGCTAGTACATAAACTAAAGGTAGGCGATATAGATATATTGCCTACCATTTCTATTTTTAAAGTCCGCTCGCAGCATCTTTTTTATCAATTAGTTCAATCATATACCCATCAGGATCTTTGACAAAAGCGATAACCGTCGTGCCGCCCTTAACAGGGCCAGGTGCACGTGTAATAACACCTCCTAGCTGTTGTATTTTTTTACAGGTTGCATAGATATCGTCACATTCAATGGCAATATGGCCATAGGCATTACCCATATCGTAGCTTGTCGTGCCCCAATTATAAGTCAGCTCTAATACCGTATGTTGGCTTTCATCCGCATAGCCTAAAAAAGCCAACGTATATTGGTACTCTTTGTTTTCAGATTGACGTAACAATTGCATGTCTAAAACTTGGGTATAGAAAGTTATCGACTTTTGTAGATCCGTTACGCGTAACATAGTGTGTAATAAACGCATATATTTTCCCTGTTAGCATCCTTTAAGATGCTTTATATTTTTGTTCAATTCATGTTTTTAGTTAAGAATTTTACCGTATCCGCCATTTCATCATCGCTACAATCCATACATGTGCCTCTCGCAGGCATCGCATTAAAGCCTTTAATCGCATGCTCTAACAATTTGTCCATACCTTGTGCAAGGCGAGGCTCCCAAGCTGCTTTATTACCTTTTACAGGGGCGCCTGCAACACCGGTGGCGTGACATGCGACGCAATAACTATTATAAACTTGCTCTCCAGATCGAGGCTCTGCGGGTTTTGCTGCTATCGTTGCGACATTATGAGTACCTATTTCGCCATCTAAGTAAGCACTGCCTATGGGAGAAATACGATCTCCAATGGCTTCTTGTGCTGTTTTAGAGAGAGATTGTGCCGTCGTAGTAAAACTGAAAATGCTCATCGTTAAGCCGATCAAACAGGTGATGCGTTTAATTAAATACACTAGGTTAACTCCATATATGGCGAGAATGTTGTGAATTTGTTAATTATAACGAGCTTATTAATAACTACCAATGTCTTTATGGCTATTATTGTTTCCAGTTCACTATTTTTTTCTCTTTTCCTGATAATAAGCGTTTTATGTTACTTACATGACGCAATAAAATTAAAATTGAAAGCATTAAAACCGGTAAAGTAAACTCGGGCTTGATCTGTTCAATAATAATGGGCGCTGCAATTGCAGTAATAATGGCAGCTAAAGATGCATAGCCGCTGATGGCTAAGGTCAGTAGCCAAGTTAAGACGAGTAACCCGCTCATATTGGTACCTAAAGGCAACAATACACCAAGACTCGTTGCCACACCTTTGCCTCCTTTAAATTCAAAATAAGGCGGGAAAATATGACCTAAACAGGTGGCGATACCTATAAATCCAATGCACAGCGGTGAAAAACCAAGGAAATAGGCAAGATATACGGGAAGGGTGCCTTTTAAAAGATCAAAAATAAGCACTGCACTGGCAGCTTGCGCATGATGTA
This sequence comes from Psychromonas sp. CNPT3, assembly GCF_000153405.2. Classification (NCBI taxonomy): domain Bacteria; kingdom Pseudomonadati; phylum Pseudomonadota; class Gammaproteobacteria; order Alteromonadales; family Psychromonadaceae; genus Psychromonas; species Psychromonas sp. CNPT3. Next base: position 2,992,964 of record NC_020802.1, on the reverse strand, counting down.
GACGCAACATGTTAGTGCTTCCGGGATTTTTTGAGCCCGCTAGGCGGGGATCTTCCCAACCTTTTATGCGGCATAATAAAATCGCACCATTTAGGCCTCCAAGGAGGTAGGAGCAAAAGATAAAGAGTAGACTGATGAGTATAATCATTTGTATTTATTTTTCTCTATCATGTAAAATAAGACGTAATGTTATCTATGTTACATTATGTCTCTTTTTTGTTCAATTGACGTGTTTAATGCGTAATAGCAAAGGAACTAAAAAGTGATCCGTTTTGCTTGTTGAAATTATCCCTACCAGCGTTGTGAGTTTTGAAGTGAGAACAACACTCTCCTGCAATTCACGCCTTGCTAGTGTTAATTTTTCCTGCGCAACATATGGAAGCTAAATTAATTCTTTTGGTATAAGAATATTTTAAAGGATCCAAAATGGATATTGTTTTTATTAAGCAGTTAGAAGTCATTACTACCATCGGTGTCTATGCATGGGAAAAGTCATTACAGCAAAAGCTCTATTTTGATTTAGAGATGGCATATGATAATAAACCAGCCGCCTTAAGCGATGATATTAATTTAGCCTTGAATTATTTTAGTGTCGCCACAGCAGTGAGTGAATTTGCACAGAAAAACCAGTTTGAGCTTTTGGAAACAATGGCTGAAAAAGTGGCGCAACTTATAATGCAAGATTTTGGCGTTAAATGGATAAAGTTAACGTTACATAAACCGGGAGCCTTACCTCAAGCACAAAGTCTAGGGGTGAGTATTGAACGCGGACAGCGTTAGTGGCTCGCGTATTTATAGGTGTTGGCTCTAATCTGCATAGATTAAAGAGTGTGCGCGCAGGTCTTAAGTTATTACAAGCAGAGTTTACGAATTTTAGCCATTCTTCCTTATATGAAAGTGAAGCAGTGGGTTTTAAAGGAGGCACTTTTTATAATTTAGTCGTGGCATTTGATACCGACTTAAGCGTGTCAAGATTGCAGCTAATTTTAAAAGAGATAGAAAAAAAACTGGGACGAAAAGACAACGCAATAAAATTCTCGGCGCGCAAGTTAGATCTTGACCTGCTCCTCTATGATAACTTGGTCGATGTAACGATCAATGTGCCACGTGCAGAAATCACCAGTAATGCGTTTGTTTTAAAACCTTTGAAGGAGCTTGCTCCCTTATTAGTGCACCCGACGTTAAATAAAACATATCAGCAACTTTGGCTTGAATATCCACAACAAAAACAAAAGTTATGGATATTAGAGGTGAACTTAATACAATAATCGTGGTATATACCCATGATATTTTAATATGCAAAATCAGTACACCCACAGTCTTTTTAAATTTTTATGTAAAGGATCGTTATGACCACGTTTCAAATTGTAGTACTTGCCTTGATCCAAGGCTTAACTGAGTTTTTACCTATTTCGAGCTCAGCACATCTTATTTTACCTTCTATTTTATTAGATTGGCCGGATCAAGGTTTAGCGTTTGATTTGGTTTTAAATATAGGCACATTAGGTGCGGTGCTTATCTATTTTCGACGTGACATTGGGCGTATGTGCGGGGCTTGGTGTTATTCGTTAAAAACCAAGCAACAAACGCCAGACAGTAAGCTGACTTGGTGGATTTTGTATGCGACTCTCCCGGCCGCTGTGATTGGATTTTTAGGTAAGGATCTGGTTGAAATGTATCTGCGCAGTGGTTATGTGATTGCTGTGACGACGTTAGTTTTTGGTTTGTTACTCGGTTGGGCAGATTTTCGTGCTAAACGCATCAAAACAGAGCATCAAACAGGTTTTAAAGGTGCCATGATCATCGGTTTCGCTCAGGTTTTAGCCTTGATCCCTGGCACTTCTCGATCGGGTATAACGATCACTGCTGCCTTAATGTTAGGTCTGACACGAGAAGCCGCCGCACGTTTTTCTTTTTTAATGTCAGTGCCTATTATTGCCATGGCATCGGGATACGATCTTCTTAAATTTATATTATCTGAGCAAAGCGTCGATTGGCAGGGGTTATTGATTGGTGCTGGGGTCTCGTTTATTAGCGCTATTTTATGTATTCATGTTTTTTTAATTATTTTAAATAAAATGGGTATGTTGCCTTTTGTGATATACCGCGTCTTACTGGCTGCTCTTTTATTTTATGTGCTGAGCTAAAACAATTATTTAATGAATGACGACACGTTTATAACGTATCGTCATCTTTGCTTATTGAAGGTTATTTTTATATTGTTGTACGGCCTGAATACGTGCAATAAGTAATGCCTGTTTAATTTCTTGACCTTGAAATCCTTGGGCAATGATCTCTTGCACACTGACATCTTTAGCCACTAAAAAGGCTTGCCAAACATGATCTGCACTGGGGTATTCATTCTCTTCAAAACCGAGTCGTCCTTTTGAATCTGCAATACAGCATTCAAGCATTTGTAAGAACCGTGACGGTTTACGCCATGCATCACACTTATCCATAATATTAAGTAATATAGCCGCATCAAGCGTCACTGCGCTGTGTATTAAGGTGTGGTGCTCACTGACTAATAACGCTAAGTCGCGATATTCATTCGGGACTTTTAAACGCTGACAAAAAGCGCGAATCACTTTTAGTCCAAGCTCGCCATGACCTTTATGACTCGGCCATAACTCGGGCGGTGTCAGCGCTTTACCTAAATCATGTACTAAACATGCAAAACGAAAAGCGTTATCATTAGATAGTTTTGTCGCTTGTTTTACGACCATTAAAGTATGGATCCCTGTATCTATTTCAGGATGCCAGCGTTTCGGTGCCGGTACGCCAAAAAGATTTTCTATTTCAGGAAATAAAATACTTAAAGCCCCACATTCGCGTAGTACAGAAAAATATATTTGCGGATCGTCTGTGGCTAATGCTTTATCCGTTTCTTGCCAAACGCGCTCAGAAGTCAAAGATTCGAGCTCACCACTAAGGCTCAACTGGCGCATTAAAGATAAGGTTTCAGAGGCGATACGAAAACCTAAATGATAAAATCGCGCAGCAAATCGTGCAACGCGTAAAACCCGTAAGGGATCTTCACAGAAGGCGGGAGATACATGGCGTAATATTTTATTTTTTAAATCATTTTGTCCATGGTAAGGATCAATGATTTTACCGTCGTCAGAACAAGCCATTGCATTGATAGTGAGATCGCGACGCTGTAAATCTTCGACTAAACTGACATCTTGTCCTGCATAACAGTCAAATCCATGATAACCCGGTGCATTTTTACGCTCGGTACGCGCTAATGCATATTCTTCACCTGTTGTTGGGTGTAAAAAGACAGGGAAATCTTTACCCACTTGCTTATATCCCAGATCTAATAACATTTTAGGGGTTGCGTTGACGACCACATGATCACGATCTTTGACTTTTAAGTCTAATAGTTTGTCACGGAGCGCACCTCCGACTAAAAATATTTGCATTGTTTTCCCCTTTATCAGCTATTTAGTTATTATAAGAGAAATATTCATTCGTCACACGTTTTAGGGTTTTTAATGTATCAACATTTTTTTGCGCTAAAGGAATTGCCTTTTTGTATCGCACCCGATCCAGATTTTCTATTTTTAAGTGAACGCCATAAAGAAGCGTTGGCACATCTTAATTATGGTTTACAAGGAAATGGGGGGTTTGTCCTATTAACCGGCGAAGTCGGCACGGGAAAAACCATTGTATGCCGGGCTTTATTAGAGGCTTTACCTGATCATATCGATATTGCTTGTATTGTTAACCCAGCCTTAAATGAAATAGAGCTGTTAGCGAGCGTGTGCGATGAATTTAACATTGATTATGATGTAGATAAAAACAGTTTAAAATTACTCTTTGATGCAATACGACATTGGATGATGAATAATTTAGCGCAAGGACGACGCGCTATTATTTTGATTGATGAAGCGCAGCACCTTTCCTTTGCAGTATTGGAGCAACTGCGTTTATTAACGAATATAGAATCGAATAATAACAAGCCATTACAAGTTATATTGGTCGGCCAAACAGAGCTTCAGCAAAAATTAAAGTCCGTTGAGTTTAGGCAATTAGCACAGCGTATCACCGCGCGTTATCATTTATTACCGCTTTGCGCTGCACAATGCGCCAATTACATTGAGTTCCGTTTGCACGTTGCCGGTGCACATATGCCGATTTTTGAAAGCATGGCATTACAGCAAATTTATAGATACACCCAAGGCGTCCCAAGATTGATTAATTTATTATGTGAGCGCTGTTTATTGAGTGCTTATTCGCAAAATAAAGAGTCTATCAATACAAGCCTGGTAAAAAAAGCAGCTTCTGAAATGCAGTTTACTGCGAGTAAAACGTTATTTAGTCAGTATGGGAGAGCGTTATTATTCGTTATATTAGGCGTTTTGGTTGTCTTTAATTTGGCGAAGATTAAAAATAATGCAACACAATTTTATCAGCATTTTTCAATGTCAGAAACAGTACCCAATAAGGCTTCAATAAGTAATAACTTTCATTGGTTTTCAGATCATCAAACGCTTGACTTGAATAAAGGGAACTATGCAGTCGCACTAAGCACCCTGTATGCCATTTGGGGATACGAAGTGCCATTAGAGGGTATTGATTGCACACAAGGCGAACGGGTGAGTTTGGTGTGTTTTTCTAGGCGCAGTAATATGAGTGAATTAGCGCGCTTAAATTACCCCGCAATTTTGAAATTAAATAATGCAGATCAAAGCGTTTATGTTGTGTTATATAAAATCAAAGAAGACTACCAGTTACTTTTAGGCTCGCAACTGATCAGCGTATCGGAAGCATGGTTGCAGTATTATTGGGACGGCGACTTAACGTTATTGTGGAAAAGACCTTTCAAGGAGAAAGGAGTGCTTAAATTATCTCAGCAAGGGGAGAATGTGCGCTGGTTAAAACAAACGCTATCGACATTGCAGGCGGTAGATCTCGGTAATGATGATTATTTTGATCCGGCGCTCGCATCAAAAGTGCAACAATTTCAGGAAACGCAGCAGTTAAGCCAAGATGGGATCGTGGGCTCGCGTACTTTAATGCTATTAATGCAAGCGCTTAATCCACAGTCTCCAAAATTACAGGAGGTGCTGTAATGTCGACTATTTTAAAAGCTCAGCAAAAAAAACAGGGTAGAGTAAGCATCCCACTTAGCCATAATACGTTCAAAGGGAAAAGTTGGATCTTATGGGGATTAGTCACTTTTGTTGTCCTTTTGAGTGTTGCTTTGTACGATGCGTTGCATCAAAAACACCTTCCGTTAACAGTCGCAGAGCCCATCCCATTAGAAGAGAAAACGTTTAAAGCCGTCTCTATTGTACATTTTGTAACTCAACCTTTACCCCTGGCCGCCAGCATTGATGTGGCACCTGTTATTTTGAATTCGAAAGTAGTGCCACTACATTCACCAAAAGACACGAAAGAAATTGATTATAAAGGTGTCTCTGTAGGGTTGACGTCACGCTTTAAAGCTGCATTATTAGATCCGAGTGATAATGTAGATATACAGGAAGAAGTGTTTGAGAGTGGTGTTAGCAGCTCAGATTTGAGTGATATGCCCCGTGATTTTCAGCGCTTAGTACCCGTTATTCATTATGATGCGCATATGTATTCCTCGTTAGCCAGTGAACGTTTTATTAAAATAAATGGTAAGCGTTTAAAAGAAGGTATGTTTGACAGTACGGGTAAGTTGCAACTGTTAGAGATACAACCCCAGCTCAGTATATTTAGGGTTAATAACCAAAGTTTTAGTTTGCAATCCTTGGTGGATTGGAAGGGTTTTTAGCGTTTATTTAAAGAGCAATACACCTTCCGCATATCAGTATCTTTAGGGTTAATAACCAGAGTTTTAGTTTGCAATCCTTAGTGGATTGGAAGGGTTTGTAGCGTTTATTTAAAGAGCGATACACCTTCAGCATATCAGTATCTTTAGGGTTAATAATCAAAGTTTTAGTTTGCAATCCTTAGTGGATTGGAAGGGTTTGTAGCGTTTATTTAAAGAGCGATACACCTTCAGCATATCAGTATCTTTAGGGTTAATAATCAAAGTTTTAGTTTGCAATCCTTAGTGGATTGGAAGGGTTTGTAGCGTTGATTTAAAGAGCGATACACCTTCAGCATATCAGTATCTTTAGGGTTAATAATCAAAGTTTTAGTTTGCAATCCTTAGTGGATTGGAAGGGTTTGTAGCGTTGATTTAAATAGCAATACAGCTTCGTCACTAAGTATCTTTAGGGATAGCGCTCAACGTTTTAGTTTGCAACCATTGTTGAGTTGGAATGGTTTGTAACTTATAAATAAGTAGGTTTTTTTAGTATTGTTAGGTATTAAAGAGGAAATAATGAAATATCTCAAACTTGTCTTTTGTTTGGCATTATCAATGACTTACTCAAACGTCGTTATGGCTGATAACTGTGAAAGTGTAAAAATTAAAGTATTAGATGCTTTGGCTAAAACTGTTGATGTTAGTGTAGATGAAGTCGCTATTGATAAAACATTTTATGATCAAAGCTTTTCTGTTGATGTATTAGATATCATAAATGTAGTGGTTGATGTACAAGAGGCTCTTAACGTTGAGCTTAAAGACGAAGATGTTGTCGACCCGATGGTTTATTTTGATGACGTTGAATTTGAGCCTAGGCTGAAAAGCAAGGTAACGGTTAAAGAGTTCCAATATGTTGTCTACAAAGCGTGCGTTAAATCGCTCAGTTAGAAGTTGGTTGTAAAAAAACACCTGATAATTTTTTCAAGAGGGATCCGCAATGCGTGGCATTTTTACTATGCATTGCTCACCCTTTACAAGGCGTTATTTAGCCAGTATTGAGTCTCTTCAAGGTAGAAAACCTGCAATATTTAGTAGATTGCAGGCTTTGTAACGTATCAGCAAGTAGATTGCGGAGTGTTATTATTTACCAGCCACCACTTTTACGTTTTTTGCGACGTGGTAAGAAGGGTAGCAATAAGCCGACTATTAGGCCAAAGAGCAATACCCCACCGCCATTAAGCATCCATTCCATTTGAACGCGATCTTCTTTTGTATCTTGCAGAAGATCTAGTTCTAAATTTTTAGCCTGTAAATCTAAAATTGTCTTTTCAAGTGCGCTTTTATCGTTACGCAAGCTAAGAATAAGTTCATCGAGATCGTTATTAGACTGCGCTTTGACTGCTAAATTATTTTTATTATTTTCAATGGTTGCACTTAATTTATTTTGCGCCGCTAGCAACTCTTTTTTAACGGCTGGAAGCCGTGTTTTAGCGGGAGGGGTAGTTTGTAGTTCATTATTTTTTACCCAACCCTCTCTACCATTCGGCAGTTTTATTTTCATAAATTTGCTGTTGCTATCGTATTTTAATGTTTTCAGTGGTGTACCCACTTTAACAGTACCCGTAATTCGATAGTCTAAGCCAGGACCGGAGTGTAAGTAGATAAAGATATTATCGCTGACATAACGAGTTGCTGCAGATAGACTAAATGAAAAGGTTAGTGTAATTGCGACAAGAAGGTATTTAATTGTTTTCAAAAACATATTTCCTGTTAAACAGTATAAACGAAGCGCTATTCTAAAAGTAATTTCTAAATAGGTATATAAAAAAAAGAGCGTAAACTCTTTTTTTTATAGATAGATCAATCTTTTAGCCAAATACCGCTTTCAGTATATAGAAGAATATAATAGATAGACCCGCCCCAATGGGTAAGGTGACGACCCAAGATATCACAATATTACGGATCACGTTTAAATTTAGTGCCGCAATACCGCGTGCCATACCGACCCCTAAAACAGCGCCTACTAATGTTTGCGTTGTAGAAATAGGTAAACCAGTACCAGACGCAATCACGACGGTAGAGGCGGCAGCAAGTTCCGCTGCAAAGCCACGACTAGGCGTTAAATGGGTAATACCACTACCAATCGTTGCCATAACGCGTTTTCCAAAAATAGCTAAACCCAATACAATACCAACACCACCTAAAGGCAATATCCACCAAGCCAGAGGAGCTTGTTTGGTGATCTCGCCATTTTGACTAACGATACTGACGACGGCTGCAAGAGGCCCAATAGCATTAGCAACATCGTTAGATCCATGTGCAAAGGCCATAGAGCACGCGGTTATAACCATTAACACAGCAAAGATTTTTTCGACATTAGCATAATGCATTTCTTTATCTGCGAGTGGATCAATTTTAACGCGGTTAATAAAGAATTTACCAACAATAGCAACCACTAAGCCTACGATAGCAGCCAGCATAAAGGCTTCTGAAAGCGAAAAATGTAAACCAACATGTTTAAGACCTTTGATGATAGTCACTAAAGACAACATAAAGCCTGCCATAAACATGTAGATAGGCACATAACGTTTCGCGCTAGCAATCGGGTCAGGGGTATTAAAAATAAGTTTTTGTGAGCTTACAAAAATGAGAAAAGCGATCACGCCTGAAATTAAAGGTGTAATGACCCAACTACCAATGATGCCACCCACAGCACCCCAAGATACACTGTCAACACCAACACCCACAGCGGAAAATCCGACAATAGCGCCGACAATCGAGTGTGTGGTAGAAACTGGCCAGCCATAATACGAAGCCACTATTAGCCATGTGCCAGCTGCCAGTAAGGCTGCTGTCATACCATATACGAGTAACTCGGGTTGGTTGACATAATAGCTAGCATCAATAATGCCTTTGCGAATAGTTGCAGTTACTTCTCCGCCGGCCAAGTAAGCGCCAGCAAATTCAAAAATCATTGCTATAATGATTGCTTGTTTAATAGTGAGGGCTTTTGAGCCTACAGAGGTGCCCATTGCATTTGCAACGTCATTTGCACCAATACCCCAAGCCATCAAAAAACCTACGGCGGCGGCAAAAATTACCATCGTGCTACCGTATGTAGAAATAATATCCATAATAAATCCTATTGAATAAAGCTAAGATCGAACTAAAATAAGTTCAAGCTGTGTTCCGATTAGTTCCGCGTGATCCGCGAGTTGTCCTACCCATTCTAAAATTTGGTAAAGAAAGATAATATCAATAGGATCGTGTTGTTTTTCAATTGAGTATAATTGACGGCGCAGTTGGATCTGCAAAGAATCCGTATCATCTTCGATGGATGCAAGCTCTGCGATCATCTCTGTGACAATGCGAACTTCGCGCCCTTTAAAGCCAGTTTCTAATAATTCATCTAATTCATTTATTGCTTTTTTTGCTTGATTAACAGAATCAATACAACGTTGCACATAAGGAATAAAATGCTCACACAGTTCAGCGGGGATCTGTAATTCACGGCCGTACATTCTACCTGCAATATCTTTAACCGTATTCGCAATGCGATCTTGACGATTTACAAGTTCGATTAAATCAATACGTGAAATAGGCATAAAGAGACCTTTAGGTAAGGTCATGCGTAATTCTCGTTTTAAATCATCCGCTTCTTTTTCAAGCGTTGAAATCTGCTTGCGAATTTTTTCGGCTTCAATCCAATCCGCTTTTGCACTTGCGTGTAAAAATGGGATCAATAAAGCGCTACAAGCCGCTACTTTATCAATGTGCAATTGAATCGGTTTAATTGGAGATTTTGCAAAAACTCCAAAGATTGAATTAACTGGCATGGTCGATCCTATTATTTGGTTATATAACCGTATAAATGATCCATTTTATTATTTAAAATAGTAAAATTTATCAATACATATTGAGCGCATGTTATCTTTCTTTTGCACACAATTGAACATGAATTTAGTATAATTGATAAATTATTATGGCATTAGACACATTGTTCTTCGCGGTAATTTTTTTAACTTAATGTAAATAAAGGGTTTTTTGGTAAATATTATGGAAATGGAAATAGAAATAAAGTTCCTTTTTAGTACGGAATTTGAACAAGAATTGGTTGAAACCATCAATCAGTACAATTTTATTTCAACAAATAGTAAAATTTTAAATAATGTTTACTTCGATACGCCGGATTTAAGTCTGCGGAAGATGCACATGGGATTACGAGTACGGCGTAGCGCTGATAGCATCGAACAAACGATTAAATTATCCGGTAAAGCGATGGGAGGTGTACATCAGCGACCAGAGTATAATGAGCCTCTTACAGGCACTCATCCTGTATTAAGTGCTTTCAGAGATAATATTTGGCCTGAAGGCTGTGATGTTAGTGCACTTGAAGCGCGTCTTATCCCTTTGTTTAGTACGGATTTTGAGCGTCGCACTTGGTTACTTGAAATGAGTGATAATACCTTAATCGAAGTGGCCTATGATAAAGGCTCTATCAGTACAAACACCGCTAGTATGGCGCTGTGTGAGATAGAGTTAGAATTAATAAAAGGCAATGTAGAGCAATTATTTGTTGTTGCGCAAAGCATTGCGACCTTACCCCAAACGCGGCTGAGTAACGTCAGTAAAGCACAACGTGGTTATATGCTGGCAGATGATCTTGTTTTTGAATCTTGCGCGTTAAGTTTTACGCCACTTCAGCCTGAAATGTCATTAAAAACAAGTTTACTGAGTATTTTACAACACGGTTTAGCACATATTCAATATCATGAACATTGCTATATGGGCAACACTGACAGTAAAGCACTCGTGGAAGTTTTAAGTGGCATTAAATTTTTACATCAAAATATTAAACTATACCAACCTGCTTTCCCTCATTTATTAAAAGCCAATTGGATTGATGATTTGCATTGGTTAGCACGCTCATTCTCATGGACAGAGTCGCATAAAGTGAATGCAAACCTGTTAGAGAACAAAGCCATTTATCTTCGTAAATTACCAAAATCAAAGCTTTTAGTTAAGCATATTCAGGTGCAAAATAGTCTTTTTCCTGATCCAGAAAAATGTGTGCGCATTTTAACATCGAGTCGTTATGCACAGTTTATTTTAAAGTTAACGCAGTGGTTGCTACAGTTTGAAAAACAACAAATTTCGTCAGAAAATGATGCCACTCTATTACAATTCTCAAGCCAATCTTTGACGACTATTTGGAATGAAATTCATGTTAAAATGGCACATGATCAAGACTTGCCCATGGCGCATTTCATGGATAATAAAGGTTTATTTGAAAGTGCATTATTAACAGATTTAAGTTTTGGTTGTTTATTTAACGGTGAAGATCGCAATAATTATCGAGAACTTTGGTTAGATATTAAACAAGGTATTGATGCACTTGAAATGCTTGAAGTGGTTTCCGATTATAGCGAATATGAGCTAAATAAGGAGATGCAAAGCGAATATATGAAATGGTTGCAACGTAAACAAGATGCATTATTAAATGCATTGCAGCAATCCCAGCAACAAGCGTTATTGAAAGAAGCCTATTGGGTACTGTGATCAGGTAAAAACACAAGCGGAAGTCAAAGGGCGCCTCAGATCACTATATTTTGTTAAACATATGTTTATAAAGAGATTAAAGTATATAAGTAGTTATTATCTAAGTATAATCTAGGGTCAGGTTTAAACACAGCGACGTGTTTGGGTGTCATGCAAATAAGGATGTGAAATGCAGAAAATTAAATTAAATCGAATAGAAAGTCTTATTGGAAACTTTTCCATTAATCAAAAAATAATGGTACTTTTTGGTTTTGCATTTTTTTTGTGGACATCTAAAAACGTAGCCTTGAATTTTTTTGCACAGAATATAAATGAATTAATAATAGACGTTCTTTTTATCGGGTGTTTTTTTCTGGGTGTTTCTTGGATTTTTAATATTGTGAAAAAACAATTGTTAAGTGTCGAGCGTGGTCTTATTGAGGCGATGGCTACGGATAGTTTGAGTGCTTATGAGCAAACATTACCAACAGAAGAAATTGGTAACCTCGGACGCTTTATTTGTTTGCAAGTGGTGCAAGTGGATAACACTTTTAAAACGCAAGTTACAAATGCAACGAAGTTAGTAGAAACAACGGGTCAACTGACAACGTGTATGGAGATCATTAACGATTCCATGGAAGAAGAGTTCGCACAAGTAGAGTTACTCGCTACTGCTATGACGCAAATGACTTCAAGTGTACAAGAAGTCTCACATAATGCGCAGGGGGCATCTTCTGCAACGACAGAGGCTACTGACGTCGCTCAGCAAGGCAGTCAGTTTGTGGATGCGACGATCAAAACGATTAATTCATTATCGCAAAATATTGGCGCTTCTGCACAGGCGGTCAATGATGTTGAATTAAAAGTGGAAGGTATTGGCAGTGTGGTTGATACGATCCGTAGTATTTCAGATCAAACAAATTTACTTGCATTAAATGCTGCCATTGAAGCTGCTCGTGCGGGCGAAGCAGGTCGAGGCTTTGCGGTCGTTGCTGATGAAGTGCGTAATTTAGCTAAACGTACCCAAGATGCAACTATTGAAATTCAAGGTATGATTGAGCAATTACAAAATAGCGCTCAACAAGCTGTCGGCTTAATGGGAAAAAGTGTACATGAGGCGGATACCAGTGTGGAGCAAGTGACTCAAGCGGGTACAAAATTAGCGGGTATTGTTGCAAAAGTACATGAAATTTCAGATATGAATTATCATATAGCGTCGGCAGCTCAAGAGCAAAATACAGTAGTTGCTGATATTAATGAAAATTTAGATCAAGTCAAAGAGGTGGTTGAAGGCTCTGTTGTTATTTTAAAAGAGGTGACTGAGATGACCCAAGAAATGATGGTTTTTGCAGAGCAGATCAAGGTTGCAATGCAACGCTAAATTTTTTGTATTCTAATAAAAAGCACCTTTATAAGGTGCTTTTTGTTTAATCAGGTGTGTGTAAGCTACTGTCTTTTGCAAAATTAGTGAGTTCTTCTATCACTGATTTTTTTATTTCTAGTTGCTCTTCCGCCGGAATATCATAGCGCTTACTGAGCTGTTGGTAATCTTCATTATTAAGACTGACCGTTAAACGAGGGCGTTTAGGCTTTTTATGCGTACTTAGGCCCAATAAAAAACGGATCTGCTCCGAAGGGCTAATGCCTTTATCTAATGCGCTCCGTCGTATGCTGTATTGTAATCGTGTATCCATATCAAAGGCGATTTGCACCGCATTGACCACTTTCACCGATTGTTGCCATTTTTTAGGCAATTCTCTCGTTGGCACGTTATTCTCCTTTTGCCCATAACTCCGCAATTTCATTGATCGGACGTAAATAAGATAAGTATATATCGGTATCGCCATTTTCAAAAATAAAGATCTCAATACTCCGTTTCTCTTCGCCTCCGGTTAATGTGTAATATTCGAATTCGCGTCCGTGCTCATCTTCTGTAAACTGAGGAGGAGGGCTATTACGAAAATCTTGTTGATGATAATAACCCGTGGTCATAAATTCTTGCTGGATATAGGTGTCACTGAGCATGTCTGCATAGCTATGTTGTTTGAGTAAAGAGGTTAAGTGTGCATTACCGGGCGCTTCAAATATTTCTGAAAAATCTTGCATGTCAAACAACGCCTCAACATCAGCGCGTGTTAGTAATAAACTGAGTTGCATTAAATGTTGTGCATTATTAGGAAAGCTAAGATAGATAAGTTGCGCTGAACTGCCTTGTGCGACTATTTGTGAATAATGTTGGTGTTTAAATTCAATACTGTTGATATTGATAACTTGTAGTTGTTGTTTGCGCATGACTTCTGGTAGCGAAAAACTATCACTAAAAGTAAATATATCATTTAGTTGTAGATCATTAGGGCGTGTTAGTTGACGTGTTTCAGGTGTTTTTTTTTTGTTGAAGAGAGAGGTGAAAAAATTCATAGGGGCTCCTAAAATAGAAAATCACACACTAAGATCAGACCTAGTGTGCGATTGAAAAGGCGATTTTATTTGCTCTTTAAACGATCTAAAATAGATTGTGCAGAGGAGGCTTTTGCGCCAATACCGGCTTCTTTTAGCTTGTTTTTGAGTGATTGATCTGTATCTTCTGACTCAAGTTGTTCAGCCGCTTTTAATTTATCATCAAATAGTGCTTGCTTGGCTTTAATTCTTTCTAAAGAATCTTTAGCATTTAGTAACTTAGAGTTACTCGCCGTAAAATTGTCAGTGATAGCAGAGGTCGCTTTTTGAACGCTTTCTGTGGTTTTGATCATGCTTAATTGACGTTTATAGTCCATTAATTGGCGTTCACTTTTTTTGATTAAGTCTTTTAAACGCTGTGCATTTTTCAAATAGCTTTCATTTGCTTGTTGCTGCTCGCTATGGCTCGTTTCGAGTTCACCAATTTTTTCTGCCACTTCGATAGCTAAGGCTTCATTGCCTTGATCTAAAGCTTGTATCGCATAACCTTCATGCTCTTTTATACTGTTTTGTAACTGTGCAAGTTCACGCGCGGTTTGCATTTGTTTCGCCATCACTTCAGTGAGGTTGCGCTTCGCAATAGTGATGTGTTTTTCACTATCACGGATCTCTTGTTCAAAAATACGCGTTGAATTAGCATCTACAATAGCTTCTCCAGCTTCGCGTGCTCCACCTCTAACTGCGCTCATAATTTTTTTAAATATACTCATAAGATCTCCGAATTAATTTAAGTAACTGTCCATGGCGCTTATGACTTCTAAGCTATTATCACTTAAAGTGACGATTTCTAATTCAATATCTTCTAGGCTGGAATGGATAGATAATGCGCCAAAAACGACATATTTATTACCCACTTTAGCAAAAGAAGAAAGGGGCATAGGGATATTCATTTCAAGCATGGCTTCCATCATATTTGCTTTTAAATCAGTTTTTATCTCTTCTTCTCCCCAGAGATAAGCAATACACAATATTTGATTATCACTGATAGAAAGAAAAATAGGGATCTCTTCACGGCCAATCACATCGACTTGTAATACATCAATCTCACCATCAATAGGCGTACAATCAAAATTAAAACCAGTTTCTGTTTTATCTTCTAATTGATTTAGATGAATGGCAATTTTATGAATATTCATAACACTCCTTAATAGCGTTTGACATTAAATGTCTTTACGCTGTTTAATTTAGTATCCTTGGCATTATATGTCAAGTGCTTTGTCGTCTATTTAAGCGCTTTGTTTATACACTTATGTATTCATGGTAATTATTACGCTTTATATTATATACCCATGTTACCTCAAGATGCTTTATCAGGCGCTGTATTTGTGAAGGGTTATTTCTTATGCTGAATCGCTTTATTAATATGAGGCCCCCTCTGCTTTTTTCAATTATAAAATTAACTTATTACTGATCATTTTTAGTGCAACTGTTAAATTAGGTTTTATTGTTTTCTGATTGGATAATTGTCGATGCCTCTATTACAAGCTTGCTCAATAAAGCATTATAAAAACTTGCTGCAAACAACAGATCTTTCTTTTTTAAATCATAATCAACAACTTGAGCTAAAAAAGGTATTAGGCCTTAGTGATTTTATTGCGGATGCTTTATTAAAAGAAGAGGGCTTATTAAGCTCAATTATTGACAGTGGATTTTTAGACAATGTGCATCGCCTTGATCAAATCAAGGCGGAGCTAACACATCTATTGGCGACGGTAAAAGATGAGGTGCAGTTGCACCGCGTTTTACGGAAATTTCGACGTCGGCATATGTTGGTTATTGCATGGCGAGAACTATTACAAAAGTCGACATTAACAGAAAGCTTTATGCATTTGTCTTATTTAGCCGAGCAACTCTTGGAGCAAAGCCTGAACTGGCTGTATTTAAAAATGTGCACAGATTTCGGCGTACCGATGAGTGAAGAGGGCGAACGCCAATATTTGTACATTTTTGTGATGGGGAAACTCGGTGGCAGAGAATTGAATTTTTCGTCTGATATCGATTTGATCTTTTGCTATCCCGAGCGCGGGCAAACAGTCGGTGCGCGTAGAAGCATAGATAACCAACCTTTTTTTATTAAACTAGGGCAGCGTTTAATTGCCGCGTTACATCAAGTAACGGTCGATGGCTTTGTTTATCGCGTGGATATGCGCCTACGTCCTTTTGGAGATTCCGGGCCTCTGGTCACTAATTTTTTATCGATTGAAGATTATTATCAAAGCCATGGGCGTGAATGGGAGCGTTATGCGATGGTTAAGGCGCGCGTGATCGGCGAGTCTGGACATTATAAAGATGAGCTAGAGCGGATGTTAAAGCCCTTTGTTTATCGGCGCTACATTGATTTTAGTGCGATTGAATCGTTACGTAAAATGAAAGCAATGATAATGGCTGAAGTGCGCCGTAAGGGGCTAAAAGATAATATAAAACTGGGCATGGGCGGGATCCGTGAGATTGAATTTGTCGCCCAATCTTTTCAGCTTATTCGGGGTGGCAGAATTAAGGAATTACAATGTCATGGCTTACAAGAAACATTAGCGGTACTGGTAGAAATTGGCGAGTTACCGGCGCTACGAGCACAACACTTACTGGATGCTTATCATTTTTTACGACGTGTTGAAAATATATTACAGGAAATAGGCGACCAGCAGACACAAACATTGCCGGAGAATGAACTCGATAGAGGTCGTTTGCTTGACGTCTTAGGATTTACGCAGTGGGATGATTTTGCTGATCACTTACAAGCATTAATGCGCTCTGTGCATGAAGAATTCAATTGGGTGGTTGGTGAAAGCGAAGAAGATCAAAAAACTCAGGCAGAAGAACTTTTAGAGCTTTGGGCGCACCCTCTTGAGTTATCTGAAATGTGTGCGATTTTAGTTGAAAAAGGTATTGATAATAGCTTAGTTGAGCCAATGGCAGAGCAATTATTAACATTTAAAAAAGAGATGGATAAGCGCCCTATTGGTCCTCGAGGGCAAGAGACGATCGAAAAGCTATTGCCTAAAATAGTGACTAAAGTGTGTACTTATAAGCATGCGATAGAATTGATGCAACGTATTAGGCACTTATTATTAAAAATAATGTGCCGCACTGCTTATTTAGAACTACTCAATGAAAATGAGGGCGCATTAAATCAATTACTGAGATTATGCCATGCTAGCCCTCGAGTGAGTGAGCAATTAGCCTATTATCCCATTTTACTCGATGAATTATTAGATCCTCAGCACCTCTATAACCCCACAGCACTGAGCAATTATAAACAAGATCTTCGCCAATTTATGCTTCGTATCCCGAGTGAGGATATGGAGCAACAAATGGAAGGCTTACGCCAATTTAAGCAGATGCAATTTTTATATATAGCAGCTGCCGATATAGTCGGTGCACTTGAACTTCCTAAGGTCAGCGACCATCTTACTTATTTAAGTGAAGCTTTAATGGAGTATGTGGTGCATCTTGCTTGGGCGCATATGTCTGAAAAATATGGTCTGCCGAGTAACGTTTCAGGCACTGATAGACAAGGCTTTGCGGTGATAGGTTATGGAAAAATGGGGGGCTTTGAATTAGGTTATAGCTCTGATTTAGATATTGTTTTTTTACACGATAGCGAAACTAAGGGTGAAACGGATGGGCAACGCATCATTAGCGATCAACTTTTTTACGTACGCCTAGCGCAGCGTATTATCCACCTATTTAGTACGCGCACCAATGCAGGGATATTATATGAAATTGATATTCGCTTGCGCCCATCAGGCGATGCGGGATTACTGGTTTGCAGTATGCAAGGCTATCAGCAGTATTTGCGCAGTAGTGCATGGACATGGGAGCATCAGGCCTTAGTGCGCTCGCGCGCCGTTTTTGGAGATACGCAAATTATGAATGCGTTTAACAATGTGAGAGGTGAAGTATTAGCACAGCGAAGAGATGTTGATAAACTTGCTCATGAAGTCCAAAAAATGCGCCAAAAAATGCGCAGTCACCTTGATCGGGCGAAGCAGGGTGAATTTGATCTTAAGCAGTCAGCAGGCGCAATGGTTGATATTGAGTTTATTGCGCAATATTTGGTACTTGCTAATGCACATCAGGCAGGGGATGTTTTGTTACGCTATTCTGATAATTTACGTATTTTTGAAGCCTGTCAGAAGCTTGACATATTGAGTGCGGAGCAAGCAAAACTGTTAACGGATGCATATTGTCAATTTCGAGACAGCGCACACCGTTTAACCTTATATAAGCAGACTCGTATCGTAGAGGCATCTTTATTTGAAAATGAAGCGCATGGCGTGCTAAAAATATGGGATCAGTTTTTTAAGCGTGAAGGTATGGAAGGATCTGTTTAAGTAAAACCAAACAGATCATCGCTAAGAGGCGTTCAATAGTAACGCTATTTGAGCTGCTCTTTGTTGTGATTTGTTGTTATAAAGCCTTATTGATACCGAGGAGTGATGCTCAATTGAGCATCACTTGTGTTGCCTTTTGAAGTCTCATAGGTATAAAGACGCTTCACCATCAGGACGCGTTTTGAAGCGTCTGTGCATCCACATATATTGTTCATCACATTCTAAAACCATATTTTCAATCTGTTGGTTCGTTTGTGCTGCGTCTGCTTGTGTATCTTTGCTTGGAAAATTTTCTAGCGCCTTATAAAAGATCAGTTCATAGCCTTGAGATGCCGGTAAGCGTTTTAAAAATACAGGGATCACACAGGTATTTTTAATACGCGCTAAAGTGCTGGTGCCAGAAACTGTATTGGCATTTTCAACAGCAAAAAAAGGTGCAAAAACGTTACTACGATGCGGGCCATAATCATGATCGGGAGCGTACCATAGGGCGTTACCTTTTTTTAGTACGCGGAGCATGGATTTAAAATCAGTGCGATCTAACATGGCTTTATGTTCACGCATCCGACCTTTATAAAACCAATAATCTAATACCGCATTACTATGCGGGCGATACACGGCGTAACTTGGGTGTAATAGACCTAAAGCGCGCGCGCCCATTTCGATCGTTAAAAAATGTGCCCCCATAAAAAGGATGCCTTTATCTTGTGCATTGGCTTGTTGTAGATGCTCAATACCCGTTATCTTTAAGCGTTTATGTACGCGCCACGATGGCCAAAACCACGCCATGCCCATTTCAAAGAGTGCA
Source organism: Psychromonas sp. CNPT3 (assembly GCF_000153405.2). NCBI lineage: Bacteria > Pseudomonadati > Pseudomonadota > Gammaproteobacteria > Alteromonadales > Psychromonadaceae > Psychromonas > Psychromonas sp. CNPT3. Next base: position 2,974,081 of record NC_020802.1, on the reverse strand, counting down.
ATCCCACTGTTTTCAAAGTTACGTTTTACTTTTTCTTCTATTTCGAGAGTACTGAGGCTTGGAAAACACAGCGCCAGATTACGCCTTGCTATTTGAGCCCTTTTTTTCACGATAAAATAAGCGCCTCTACCCAGCCATTTCCCTAAAAACAAGAGGCATGAGTAAGGTAATAATGAAGATAAAAAGAGCAGTAAAATAGAGATCCAGGCTAGCCAGAATTTAGGATGACAGAAGCTGAGTTTTAATTTGTATTCGCGCATAGGATCCAACTTGTTTTATGGGATATAAATATTCTACCGAATTATGCGGGAAAAACCTGTGTTGTCTGCATTATTCTTTTATATTTTATATTATATATCCATGTTAGCTCAATATACGGGAGAAACGGCTGTTTTAATATTTTCTTAAGATTGCAGTTTTTTGGTTTTTTTTTACGTTATTGTTACTCTGCTCCTATTTCATTTTTATGCTGCTCTGCGTAGACACGGAGTTCTTTTAATGAAATTTTAAATCCAATTTGAGGAGGTAGTGCAAAGTAATGTATAGGATGTAAAAAAGAGGCTAGTTTGTTTTTTAAGTCTCGTTTGATTGTTTTTGTTGTCGGCTCTTCTGCTCGCCAGGTTATAAAAGCGACAGGGCGTTGCCCAAACTGCAGGTCTGTAATAGGGACAACATAGGCTTGTTCGATATAGGTGAGATTTAACAACAAGGCTTCGATTTTTTCAGGCTGTATATTTTCACCGCCACTGATAAATTGCCTATCTTTACGTCCTAGCACGGTGACGTGATGATTGTTAAGGCTCCCTGCATCTTTGCTTTTAAACCAGACGTTATCGTTAATGAGGCTGCTTGCGACCTGATTTTTAAAATACCCCATAAAACGTGTTTTACCACGTAATAATATTTCATTATTGTCTATTTTCAATTGTCGATACATTAAAACAGACAGATTGGTGTCATTCGTGGATGTGGCTATTTGTGAGCTCATTTCTGTGCTGCCATAACTTAAATGGAACACAAAACCGCGTTTTTTAGTTTCAACTAGCAAAGCGTCAGAAAAAGCACTTCCCCCTAATAAAATATGCTTGATAGATAATCCCTTTTCTTGAAATTCGGGATCTTTTAGTAAGCGATATAATTGGGTGCTTACTAAAGATAAATGGGTTATTTTTTGTTGTTTCAGCAGGGATACTGATAAACAATTAGGGCTTAAAAATAGGGTGGCACCGGCTAATATAGTGCGCATCACGGTGGCATAACCACTAATATGAAATTGTGGTAAAGAAAGATAATTTATATTGGGCGCGCGCAGTGCAATAATGCTTAATGAGCCAAGTGCGCTGTAATAATGGTTTCTGAAATTGTGCATGACCGCTTTTGCTTGGCCACTACTGCCAGAGGTAAAAATAATATTACAAATATCTTCACTGTTGATGTGTATATCATCAAGGGCGGTAGCATTAGCGAGTTCCTTTGAGATCGTGAAGTCTAATAGCAAGGTTGATTGTTGATCGTTAGCACTGGGATCCCATATTTTAGGATTGGCTAAGATATCGACACGTTGCTTGATTTCAAGAGGGCTAAAGCGTGCATTAAGCGGACAAAATATAATGGCATAACGCAGGCAACATAGTTGCAGTATGACTAAGGATAAGGCGTTCTTTTGTATCGCCACCAATCGGTCTCCCGCCCTTACATTTTGCGCTGTTAATTGTAACTGCACACTTTCGATGTAAGCATCTAGTTGTAAGAAGGTCGTTGACTCTTTATCCTCAATAAATGCAATGGCATTAGGGGTTCGTTTCGCCCAATAGCGTACCGGGCAGAGATTTAGTTTTTGTGCCATATACACTCTAAATGTTGTATTTTATTTTCAAGATCTCTATTTTTTGCTAGGGGAGCCGCTTGAAAATATTTTAAGGTGTCGATACCGAGAGAAACGCCTGCTACGCAAGAGGTATTTTCAGCTAAATAACGAATTTGTTGTAGTGCCACGCTCGATTCGAAGCTCGCGCTAAGGTTAATATGCAAGTTATCAGTTTGCGCAATTTTTACCCATTTTAAAATACAGCCGAGTAATGAAGGTTTTAATATTAACGCTTTAATGTAGGGGTGGGGTTGATAAGTAAAACAAGGATCTTGTAACGTTTCATCAAGGGCTAAGGAAATATGATAGGACTGTGCGAGTGCTATATTTTGCTGATGAATTAGTGTGGGCTCTTCAATATAATCTAAGTGTATAAGTGGGATCTGAGTGAAAAACTGGGCTGCTTGAGCATAACTCCACGCTTGATTTGCATCACAACGGATCTGGATGTTGTTATTTAAGTTAATAAGCGCATGAAATAACGCAATATCCTCTGTAAGCGAGGCCCTTGCGACTTTTATTTTGACTAATCGAGGGCAACCAAGGGCTTTATATTGTGCTAGTTGTGAGTAAATATCACCTTGTAACAAGGGCGTTGAGATTATTTCATTATTAGATTGATAACCGAGTGGGATTTTTTGTAAAGCGCAATTTAATGCAAATTTAACACTTGGATAAAGGCGTGCTTGATTGACTAAAGGCGGGATATTCTGCTCTAGTAGGTTTATTATTTGTGTTTTTGCTTGTAGTAAGCTTTCTTGGCTAAAACCGGGTAAAGGGCAGATATCGCCCCAGCTTAGCCGTCCATTTTCGTCGCTAAGTTGCAGTATACAGCCACTGCGCTGGGTTAATAAATGGCCTTTAAAGTCGAGGCTCGAAACAAAGGGAATTTGATAGTGGAATAATTTCCATTGCATCATAAATATTGTAATTCAACGCGCGCTGTTAATTTTGTGATCAGCTCATAGGCAACGGTGCCCATGTGTTTAGAGACCCGTGTCGCCGACAGACCCTCACCCCATAACGTCACATCATCACCAACTTTATCAGTGCAATCAAGGCCTAAGTCGACGGTCAGCATATCCATCGAGACGCGTCCAACGAGAGGCACTATACGGCCATTAACCAGAATAGGCGTGCCTTCAGGTGCCATGCGCGGGTAACCATCTCCATAACCGACAGCGACAACACCGAGTTTAGTGTCTTGAGGGGCTACCCAGTTTGCACCATAGCCAACGGCTTCGCCTTTCTTATGTTCACGTACTGCAATTAAACGTGATTTAAGCGTCATTACCGGTTGTAATGAAAACTCTTCGGCCTCTTTATCTGCAAAAGGAGAGATACCGTATAAAGCAATACCAGGGCGGATCATATCGGCATGTGATGTTGGCCAAGCAAGTGTGGCAGCCGAGCTTGCAAGTGAATTTAAACCACTATCTTCTTGTATTTGCACTTTAAATAATTGAATTTGTTTTTCAGTGATGGGGTTATCGAGTTCATCTGCACAGTTAAAATGGCAAATCAAATTAATAGGTAGTTTGACATTTTTAGAGTGCTTTAATAGTTGATACATCTTTTTGAATTGATGTGCATGAAAGCCTAAGCGATGCATTCCAACATCGAGTTTTAACCAAATGGTTAAGGGCTTATCGAGCGTTGCACTGATCAAGTCTTGTACTTGCTCTTCACTGTGGATCACCGTTTGTAGATCATGTTGTACTAACAAGGGTAAGTTCTCTTTTGCAAAAAAACCTTCTAACAACACAATGGGCGTTTTAATGTGCGCATGGCGTAACACTAATGCCTCATTAAAGCGTGCGACGCCTAAGCCATGAATGTCTGTTAAGTTTTTTGCAATTTCGATCATCCCATGACCATAAGCATTGGCCTTAATAATGGCCAATATCTTACTGTTTGGCGCTTGTTTTTTAAGTACCTTTAAATTGTGTTGTAAGGCCTTAAGATTAATGATTGCACGTGTAATATTCATCTAATCTTCTCCGTGGTAAGCCGTACCCGTATAATCATCAAAACGTGAATAGCGCCCCTGGAAGGTTAAGCGAATTTTACCAATCGGTCCATTACGTTGCTTACCGATAATAATCTCCGCGATACCTTTATCGTTACTGTCATCGTTATAGACTTCATCACGGTAAATAAACATAATTAAATCAGCATCTTGCTCAATCGCTCCGGATTCACGTAAATCTGAGTTAATAGGGCGTTTATCGGCACGTTGCTCTAGACCACGGTTAAGTTGTGACAGTGCTATCACTGGGCATCGTAGTTCTTTCGCCAGTGCTTTTAAGGAGCGAGATATTTCTGAGATTTCTAATGTTCGGTTTTCACTTAAAGATGGGACGCGCATGAGTTGTAGGTAATCGATAACAATTAAGCCGATACCATTATGATCGCGTGCAATTCTGCGCGCTCGCGCACGTAACTCTGTAGGGGTGAGGCCTGAACTGTCATCAATAAACATTTTACTTTTGTTGAGTAAAATAGACATGGTTGAAGATAATGAAGCCCAGTCATTTTCGTCAAGTTGACCAGTCCTGATTTTACCTTGATCAATACGTCCCAAAGAGGCAAGCATACGATTCATGATTTGCTCAGCTGGCATTTCGAGCGAGAATATGAGTGTGGGCTTGTCAGAGTTGAGGGCTGCGTATTCTGCCATATTCATGGCAAACGTTGTTTTGCCCATAGAAGGACGCGCCGCCACAATAATTAAATCGCCAGGCTGAAATCCTGTGGTCATTTGGTCTAAATCATTGTATCCAGAAGAGAGGCCGGTAATGCCATCACGAGGGTTTTTGCAAAGATCATCAATTTTAGCCACGGTGGCTTTTAAGATATCTTTAATGGGCAGTGGGCCCTCACTTTTATTTTGTCTTGCTTCTGCAATTTGGAAAACTTTTGTCTCTGCAAAGTCGAGTAAATCAGCACTATTACGGCCTTCTGTTTCATAACCGGCTTCTGCGATTTCATTGGCGACTCCAATTAATTCTCGGACAATAGCGCGCTCACGAACAATATCCGCATAATTGTTAATGTTAGCGGCACTTGGCGTATTTTGTAATAACTCGGCAAGATAGGCAATACCACCTACTGTTTCTAATACTTGGTTATTTTCGAGTGATTCAGAGAGGGTCACCAGATCAACGGGTACATCTTCACTGCTTAGTTTCTCAATCGTTGCAAATATAGTGCGATGCGCGCGATGATAAAAATCACGTTCAACAACACGCTCCGCAACATCATTCCAGGCATCATTTTTGAGCAATAAGCCACCAATGATCGCTTGCTCTGCTTCAAAAGAATGAGGCACCGTTTTAGTGCTTGATAAGGGTTGCTTCTTTGATGTTTTATAAAGGGCTTTATCTGCCATGTCTTATCCTGATCTAATATTTTAATGATGTGAATGCGAGTGTATTACTATTATTTATCTGTTTCTTAAATACATGAGATGCTTAAGCTTGATGTTAAGTACTTAAATTATAAATATTATGCTGGTGAAAGTAACTTGCAAGGTGTTTATTATCTTAATATATACCTTACAACTGCCCTTTGAGGCGCTAGCTCAAATACCCTTATCTGCGTTGTAACTAATGAAAATGGAATAACCATTAACAAGGGGGGTACCTTGAACTGCTATCAAGCGAGTGTCTAATAACGCATCTTAAGATAACACGGGTATACACCGGCAGTGTGCTCTGCAAAGGCAGAATGATTCGCTATACTCTAACAAAATCACGGCTTAAGATCACGGCTCTTTATGTTCTTTTTTTAGGTGTTATTTTGCATTATATAATGATTTTTTTCAGCACCACTTTTTAATTTTGAAAGGCGTTTGAGCTAATTCTATAATCATTTTTTGTGACGTTAATATTTTAAGAAATTTTAGGCGCCATTAATGTATTAAAAAAACCCAATCATGTTGACAGAATATTTAGATTCCCCTGTCTTTTTTTAGGGTTTAACGTCATGATTAGTACGTTAAATAGGATCAACGGGAGACATGCAGTGAAAATGTTAGCTAATTTAAAAAAGAGTATGCTTTTTCTTATTCTATTTGTTTTTTCCGGACTGACTTGTGCTCAAGATTTCCATGTTGCCATTGCACGTTGGGACCCTTTTATTATGATAACAAAGGGTAAAGCCACAGGAATTAGCATCGATTATGTACGTGAGCTCTGTCGGCGTTTAGGCGTTAATTTGGTGTTGCATGAACTACCATGGTTAAGGGCGATTAGGATGTTTGAAAGGGGTGAGGTTGATGCGATGGTTAACTTATATTTTACGCAAGCGCGCACCTCAACGATGACTTTCGCAATACCTTATTATGAAAATATGAATATGCGTTTTTATACGTATAAAAAGAGTGGTGTGCGCATTAAGCAACACGCAGATCTTTATCAGTATGAAATAGGTGCGGTAGAGTATGCAGCTAACTATCCAAACTTTGATTTAGATGCAAAAATAAAAACGCATGCGACAGCCTCCGATGAGCATGCTTTAAAAATGTTATTACACCATCGTTTTAAATTGATCATCGCAGCAGAAATTCAGATGGATCATATGCTTGATAATAGTGATAATAGCGAGCAAATCGAAAAGCTGGATTATGCGCCGTCTCAAACATCGGCAGTGCACATTGCGTTATCAAAAAAATCAGCATTTATAAAAGAGTTACCGAGAATAAATCAATACACACGTGCCATTCTTGAAGAAGGTTTAATAGAAAGTTATGCAAAAAAGCATATTAGAAAGCATACTAAAGCGCACAAATAATGTGCAAGTATTTATAATGTTGGCTAAGCGCCCTCCTTATCTACTTGGAGCGTATAAGCGTGCTTGATGCTTACCCGATATTAACGCAAGATCTTAGTTATAAAGAAGAGATCAAAAAAAGCCGTTTTATTACCTATTTAATGCATGCACTAGGTAAAGAGCAGGCGATGCTCGCGCTACAGAAAATTAAGCGTTTGCATCCGGATGCGCGTCATTATTGCTGGGCTTATATTGCAGGGAGCCCGAATGACAGTGTACAAATGGGGTGCAATGATGATGGCGAGCCTAAAGGCACCGCAGGAAAACCGATGTTAAGTCTGATACAAGGGGCTAAAATAGGTGAAGTCCTTGCGGTCGTTGTTCGTTATTCGGGAGGAATAAAATTAGGGACGGGCGGTTTAGTACATGCCTATTCAAACGGGATACGCCAATTAATAAAAACAATGCAGGTGCAAGAAAAGTGCTTTTATGCGCAATATAAACTGCAGTGTGATCATGGTCAAATGGCGCTTATCGAAAATGTTTTAAAGGATTATTCTGCACATATTGTAGACATTGAATATACGTATCAAGTGGATGTTATTTTGGCGATTGATGTACGCCAATGTGCCTCTTTTTTACTTAAAATCGCATCATTAACACAAGGGAAAGTGTATGTTACAAAAATTACAGACACAGTGGAATAGCTAGATGGCATTTCGTTCGATAATACGTATCGTAGGTTTACTCATTGGTTTATTTAGTTTAACAATGTTGCCACCCGTCTTCGTCGCGTCTATTTATCAAGACGGTGGTGGGGATGATTTTTTAGCCGCCTTTGCGGTGACGCTGTTTATTAGTTTTTTACTTTGGGCGCCTAATCGGCATAAAAAAACAGAATTAAGAGTGCGCGATGGATTTTTGATCGTGGTGATTTTTTGGATAACCTTAGGCAGTGTTGGTGCCATCCCTTTTTTAATGAGTTCGCGTATTGAAATGAGTGTTGCCAGTGCTTTTTTCGAGTCTTTCTCGGGGTTAACAACGACCGGTGCGACGGTGATTGAGTATTTAGATAGCTTACCTAAATCCATCCTTTTTTATCGGCAAATGTTGCAGTGGTTCGGTGGCATGGGGATCATTGTATTGGCAGTGGCCATTTTACCTATGCTGGGTGTGGGGGGGATGCAGTTATATCGTGCAGAGACGCCGGGGCCAATCAAAGATACTAAAATGACGCCACGTATCGCTGAAACGGCGAAAGCACTTTGGTATATTTATCTGTGTTTAACGGTGGCTTGTATGTTGGCATTTTGGCTGGCGGGCATGAGCCTTTTTGATGCGCTTGGGCATAGCTTTTCGACTGTGTCTATCGGTGGATTTTCTACTCATGATGCCAGTATTGGTTATTTTAACAGTGATATTATTAATACTATTACGGTTGTCTTTTTACTGATATCTGGGGTTAATTACGCGCTACATTTTAGCGCGTTCTCCGCACCAAAATTTTCGTTAAATATATACAAAAGAGATCCTGAAGTGCGTATGTTTTTGTATATACAAATCATATTAACGTCGATTTGCTTTATCACCCTGATGAATCATCAAGTGTATACCTCGATAGAGCGCACTTTTTCACAAGCATTATTTCAGGCTGTTTCAATTTCGACTACCGCAGGATTTAGCACTACGTCCTTTTCTAATTGGCCCTTGTTTTTGCCGGTGTTACTGGTTTTATCGAGTTTTATCGGTGGCTGTGCAGGCTCAACGGGAGGCGGTTTAAAGGTTATTCGCATTCTATTGCTTAATTTACAAGGACTGCGTGAGCTAAAACGCCTTGTTCACCCTAAGGCCGTGTATAAAATTAAACTGGCGAATAAAGCGGTGCCAGATCGCGTCATTGAAGCGGTGTGGGGATTCTTCTCAACGTATGCATTAGTCTTTATTGTGTGCATGTTGGCGCTGGCGATGACGGGTATGGATGAGCTGAGTTCTTTTTCTGCTACGGTTGCTATGTTAAATAATTTAGGACCCGGACTCGGGCAAGTCGCCGTGCATTTTAATGAAGTGAATGAGAGTTCAAAATGGATAATGATCATAGCAATGTTATTCGGTCGATTAGAAATATTTACATTATTGGTGTTATTTACACCTGTTTTTTGGAAGAATTAAATGACAATGAAAACCTTAGTTTTATATTCATCTGTTGATGGACAAACTTTGAAAATAATTAATTATATCAATGAATTTATTGAGGGAGAAAAGGATTTATTGGATATTGATCAGGATCCAGACATTAATTTTGAGCAGTATGACAAGGTTTTGATCGGCGCGTCGGTGCGTTATGGCGATGTGCGTAAAAACGTTTTAACGTTTGTGAATAAACATCACTTAGCATTAGATAAGCTACCGCATGCTTTTTTTCTGGTTTGCTTAACGGCAAGAAACCCAGAAAAAGCGAAAGTTGAAAATAATACGTATATGCAAAAATTTATCAAAAACTCACAATGGCAACCTAAGCTTAGTGCTGTTTTTGCAGGCGCGCTTCTTTATTCTAAGTATAACTGGTGGCAGACCCTGATCATCCAGTTGATCATGAAAATTACCGGGGGCAGTACCGACAGTAGTCAAGATATAGAATTAACAAATTGGTCTACAGTTAAAGTCTTCAGTCAGCAATTTTCTAGGCTGCCTATGCATAAATAATGGCTAAGGAGGGCGGATGAACATTAAACAGAAAATGTTTTTTGGGGTGGTAGCTCTCATTGCTTTTGGTTTTGCCATCAGTGCTTTTTCAAGTTATAAATTTCATCAAGAGCGTGCTTTGCATGCTTTTAAAGATACAATCCTCGCTTTTACGCTAAATTACATTGATGCAGGGATCCGTGTTGAGTTATTAACCCCTATTATCATTTCCTCCTTAATGTCTGAGGATCCTTTTGTGCGACAATGGGCAACGAATCTACCAGAGAATAAAAATAAAATGGTGGCCTATCTTGCGCGGATGAAAAAACGTTATGCATTTACTAATGTTTTTTTTGTCTCTGAAAAAAGTGCTGATTATTTTTATTCTGAGGGCATACATAAGAAAATATCTGAAAAGTCGGATCGGGATAAATGGTATTACCGATTGAAAAATAGTCCTTTCCCATCGAATATTAATATCGATAAATCTATTAATATCGATAAACCGATTGATGGAAACGATGGGTTATATATTTATGTCAATTTTAAAGTACAAGATAAATTTAAAAATCTACTGGGAATTATCGGTGTTGGCGCCAATGTTGATGAAATATTAACGCGTTTTGATCATTACAATACGAAATATGGGTATCATATATATTTGCTTAACCATGAAGGTAAAGCGCTTATTTCTAATCCGAAATCTGAGCGTAATAATTTTGTTTTTCCAGCTGCGCAATTAAAGAAATTTTATCAACAAATAAAAAAAGACCCTAATAGCCCCTTTTTCTTTGAAGATAAAAGCAAAAAACGTTTATTTAGTTTACGTTATATAAAAAAATTGAATATTCTTATTTGCGTCGAAATCCCTACTTATAATATTTACCCTACCTTTATCAATACGTTTACCTTTAACCTAATAAGTAGCTCATTACTATTATTGTTAATTGTTTTTATTGTGATAATACGTATAAATCGTTATCAATCTAACTTAGAAAACGTCGCTTATCGTGATGTGCTCACGGGATTATCAAATCGTTATTTTTTCACCCTGCAGTATCCTATCGAAGTGAGTCGTTTACAGCGCACCTCTCAGAGCATGGTGCTACTGATGATTGATATTGATTTTTTCAAGCAAATAAACGATACGCAAGGACATTTGCAGGGCGATAAAGTCTTAAAGCAATGTGCGAAAGTACTAAAAGATGGCTTACGGCCTACGGATATATTAGTGCGCTGGGGAGGCGAAGAGTTTATTGGCTTATTACCTGATAGTTCACTCGATGAAGGCGTTAAAGTAGCTGAAAGACTACGCTTTTTAGTTGAAAACGATGCACTTTTGATCTCGCTGAGTAAAAGTGTACTTACGGTGAGTATTGGTCTGGCGTTGTATGATCAAGATAAAAGCATGGATGGACATATAAAAATGGCGGATCAGCAATTGTATCTGGCCAAGCAACTAGGAAGAAACCGTATTGCTTATTAATTTGAGAGTAAAGTATCTCCTCAGTGCACCTTAAAAAAGGTGGAATATGAGCATAAAAGAATATTATTTTAATAAATAAAAACGTTAACCTTGTTAAGAAATCGAATTGTCTCTCAATATTGTATACAATATATTTTTTATCGTTAAATGAGTCGTGTGTGAACGTACCTTCATTAGCAAGCGCTGAGCAAATATTATTTGATTGTTTTGGCTATAAGAGTTTTCGAGCTGGGCAAAAAGAAGTCATAGAGCAACTATGTGCGGGTAAAGATGCGTTAGTGGTGATGCCAACGGGTGGCGGTAAAAGTTTATGCTTTCAAATACCTGCTTTAATTCAGCCTGGGATTTGTATTGTGATTTCACCTTTAATTTCACTGATGAAAGATCAAGTTGATACCTTACAAACATGTGGTGTTGCGGCCGCTTATTTGAATTCGAGTCTTTCTTACCCTCAGCAAAATCAAATCCTCAATGATATGCACCAAGGTAAGCTTAAGCTCTTGTATATAGCACCAGAGCGCTTGTTACGTCATGATTTCATGCAACGCTTAAAAACATTAACCATTAACCTTTTCGCGATAGATGAGGCGCATTGTATTTCACAATGGGGGCATGACTTTCGCCCTGAATATGCATTACTCGGACAATTAAAAATACATTTTCCACAGGTGCCATTAGTAGCGCTGACAGCAACGGCAGATCACGCCACACAAAAAGATATCCTTGCACGGTTACAATTTAACGATCCCCTTTTATCTATTCACAGTTTTGATAGACCCAATATTGAATATCTCTTAATAGAAAAGTATCGACCCTTGATCCAGCTGTTTAATTATTTAGCGGAGCATCAACACGAAAGTGGCATTATTTATTGTACGAGTCGCCGGCGCACTGAAGAGATCGCGCAAAAATTACAGGGAAAAGGTTTGAATGCACGTTGCTACCACGCTGGGCTTGAGCTTAGTGAACGACAGTTAGTGCAAGATAAATTTATTAAAGATGAAGTTGATATTGTGGTGGCAACGGTCGCTTTTGGAATGGGTATTGATAAGCCTAATGTGCGTTTTGTGGTGCATTATGAGATCCCTAAAAATATAGAATCATATTATCAAGAAACGGGCCGTGCGGGACGTGATGGACTGCCCGCTCAGGCGATGCTTTTTTATGATCCAGCCGATCCTGCACGTGTACGTGCGATGCTTGAAAAAAATGAGAATGAAGAGCAACGGCGTATTGAATTACATAAATTAAATACAATGGTCGCTTTTGCTGAAGCGCAAACGTGTCGGCGCCAAGTTTTACTGAATTATTTTGGCGAATATAGCCGTAATGCGTGTGGTAACTGTGATATTTGTCTGGATCCTCCTAAGCGTTATGATGCGCTAGAAGATGCGCGTAAGGTTTTATCTTGTGTGTACCGTAGCGGGCAAAATTTTGGCATGCACCATATTGTCGAAGTTTTAAGAGGGGCAAAAACCGCCCGCATCAAAAGTTTAGGCCATGATAAGTTAAGCGTTTATGCGCTGGGGGCAGAGCAAAGTACGGAGTATTGGTTAAGTTTATTAAGACAATTGATCCATTGTGGCTTATTGATGCAAAATTTAACGAGGGGCTCTGCATTGCAATTAACGCCAGCAGCGCGCCCGATATTACGTGCCGAGTTACCTTTACAGCTTGCGGTGCCACGTTTACAAATGGTTAAAAGCAGTAAAAATAAAAAACGTTTAAGTTTGGCTTCGGATAATAAATTATTTGCACGTTTACGCCAATTACGCAAACAGATAGCAGACAGAGAAGATCGGGCGCCATATATGATCTTTAGTGATGTTTCACTGTCTGAAATGAGTGAAATAATGCCGACCAATCAAAGTGAATTTTTAAATATTACGGGGGTTGGTCAGATAAAATTAGAAAAATATGGTGTAGAGTTTTTACAGATAATTAAAGAATATGAGGCATCGTCATAAAGGTTTTACGCACATGTTATATTTTAAACAGATAACATGTGCTATTTAGCGCGAAAAACATATTATTAAGCTAGTCTCATCATATAGTTAACCTTATTGTCATTTTTTCACAAATTCATTAACGTTTATTTTCTTTTAGTCTCGATTGAGATAAAAAGGAGCATCAATGCTACTTGATAAAATAGAAATCGTCGGCTTTAGAGGGATCAATCGTTTATCTTTACAGATTAAGGAGCTTAATGCTTTTTTAGGTGAGAATAGTTGGGGGAAATCGAGTCTCTTTGATGCGCTTTCATTATTCTTATCGGGCAGCAATAAAAGTTATAAATTTACAGCGGAAGATTTTCATCAGCCCCCTAATGAGACACTCGCGCCAGCTAAATCCATCCATTTAGTTTTTACTTTCAAAGAGCAACATCAAGGCGAGTCGTTAGAAAATCGTTATAAAAGTATTTATCCAATATGGAATCAAGAAAAAAAGGGTCTACGTTACATTTATTACCAAGTAGATGCTGAATATAATGCGTCTTCTAACCTTATTACGCGCCGTTATTTTTTAAATAATAAGGGAGAAGAGAAATTTAGCGGTGTAACCGACCTCGCTTCATTAGTAAATGAATTCTTATCTTTTGTGCCGGTGCTGCGCATGGGCGGAGAGCCTCAAAGGGTGCAACAAGATGATTGTGAAGCTACAAGGTGTAGTCAACGAGAGCGCAGTGAAGCGCGCATAAGGCATATCTTTACCAACCTAACACACTCTTCTCAGCAATTATCTGATAATCAGCGAGGGCAGGGCTACGAGGCGCTCGCTTATTTATTTGATCACTATCTCTTTAAACGTTATGCCGGTATTGATCAGCATGGCATCGATTTTAAACATGACATTCAGACGCCACATGGTTTTTCATTTTCCGTTTTAACGGACTTTAATGCGTTGCTAAAATCGGGCAATAAAAAAGATCGTGCGATGCTGCTACTTATTTTAGGTGAATTTTTACAAGCGCGGGGAAATCAGTTGTTACGCCGTGGGGCAACCCCTATCTTATTATTAGAAGATCCTGAAAATGATTTACACCCAGTAAATTTAGCTATCACTTGGCGTTTTTTCTCCTTGTTACCGATGCAAAAATTAGTGTTTACCAACTCGAGTCAATTACTCTCCTTTTTTCCACTAAGTCGTATCCAGCGCTTAGTCCGTTACCCCGAGGTAATTAAAAGCTATGCTTTGAATGTCGAGAACTTTTCGGACTCAGATCTCCGTAAAATAACATTTCATGTGCGAATGAATCGCCCACAAAGCTTATTTGCGCGTGCTTGGTTATTGGTAGAGGGTGAAACAGAAACGTGGTTATTAACAGAGCTTGCTCGCCTTTGCGATCAGCATTTTATTGTAGAAGGTGTGCAAATTATAGAGTTTGCGCAATGTGGACTGTCGCCATTAATTAAATTGGCGCAAGATTTAAACATAGAATGGCATGTTTTAACCGATGGTGACATGGCGGGGCAAAAGTATGCTTCACGTGTCGTTGAAATGCTACATTCGGGGGATCCGTTAACCAATAGACTGACCTTGTTGCCAGCTTTCGATATTGAACATTTTTTATTTGAAAATGGTTTTGCAGATGTTTATTACCAGGCGGCGGGTTTAAACAATAGGGAATTGGGGAGTTTAAGTCGACAAAAAGTGATTTATAAAGCAGTACATAAACACTCAAAACCAGAGTTGGCTTTAGCGATTACGAGTGCGGCTTCTGAGCGAGGAGCAGATTCCATTCCGCCATTATTAAAGCGTTTATTTGCGCGATTGATTGGATTAGCAAGAACGCAGTCAGGTTAAGCTAATGCTTATTTAGACTCGCTTTCAGGGCTACTTAATTGATAAATTAAAGTGTATTTTTCACCACTAAGCGTTAGTTGTGTGCCACTTACTTGTATCTCTGACCAATTGCTTAAGGTTTGAGAAACTTGCATTTCAACTTTATTCACAGGAGGCACACACATTTTACGTGTACTACCCATTTTTTCGATACGGATGTTTTTATCTTGGGTAACGACTTCACCAAAGAAATTATTACACGCCAGTACGCCGTGCGCACGACCGTCTGTATCAATTGATAAATTACTGTGGATCTTACTATTAATACTTTGACCATCAATGCTGCTGAGTGTCCAGTTACTTGGTTGTAATTGAGTAGCCTTATCTTGGCAGGCAAATAATAACGTGCTTGCAAGTAAAGCGACTACATGACGTTTCTTCATTATATCTCTCCTTTAGTTTGTTTTTTTTGATTACTACGTTTGACACTTTTTACGCTCGATAATTTTTTTATCTGGCGCATTATACGTGATAAATGGATGCGATTAATGACAGTGATCGTAATATTAATCGCGTACAGTTCATTAGAAAGCTCAGTTGTTTGTAAGCCTCCCACATTCGCATTACTTTTTGCAATAATGGTAAATAGTTTGGCAAGGCCTGCTTTATGGTTAACCATCAAGATTTTAAGATCGCTGGCATATTCGTATTGATTCATAAAGTTCATATCCCATTCGATAGGGATATATTTATCGCGTTCATTTTCAAATCCTGCCACATTGTGACAATTCTTCAAATGTACGACAAGGCCTTTTCCTGAGCTGGCATGGGCAACAATCGGATCCCCCGGCAAAGGTTTACAACAGTTTGCATAGGTTATCATCATATCTTCAGCACCTTTAATAGCGCTTTGTCGATACGGTTGTTTATGTACAGATTCAGTTAGTTGGTCAGAATTCCCTCGTAAACGACGCGCAATGATCATGCTTAATAACTGCCCTTTACCAATGGCATTTAAGAGACTATTAAAATCTGCAAGGCGATGATCTTTGATCACGCTGTCTATATTTTCTTGTGGAATATCTGCTAAATTCGTTTGATTTAATGCTTGTTTAAGTAAGCGTCTGCCATTGGGAATACTGACATCATCTTCTTGTTGCTTTAGAAACTGGCGAATACTGCTACGCGCTTTATGTGTGGCAACAAAATTCAACCACGTGGCATTGGGCTGTAAGTTTTCACGCAGAATGATTTCTATTGTTTGCCCACTTTCGAGCTTATTACTCAATAAGGAATATTCATTATCGACTTTTGCACCAATGCAGCGATGCCCAACCTTAGTATGCAAGGCATAAGCAAAATCAACGGCAGTGGCATGGGCCGGCAGTACCAGTATCTTGCCTTGTGGCGTTAATACATGGATCTCATTGTTACCCAGTTCAGCTTTAATATTTTCAAGTAAAATGAGTGAGTTCGTTGAGTTCTCATCAGGTTCACTGAGTCCTTGAAACCAATTTCTAGTTTGTAATTGGGCGATGATATTTGAATCACCTCCACCATTTTTATAACTCCAATGGGCAGCGATCCCTTGTTTAGCGACCATATCCATATCGTGTGTTCTAATTTGGATCTCAATATTAACGCCATGATGGGTTATCAATGTGGTATGTAGCGATTGATAGCTATTGGCTTTTGGTATGGCAATATAATCTTCAAAAAATTCTAATTTAGGCTGATATAAATGGTGCATTTGCCCTAAAACGCGATAACAGGTATCGAGATCTTTAACGATAATACGAAAAGCATAAACATCCATCACATCGTGGAACTGGCAACCTTTTTTACGCATTTTTCGATAAAGACTATATAAATGCTTTTCCCGGCCAACGACTTTGGCTTCAATACTTATATTATCGAGTTTGAGTGATATTTCATCACAAATACGTTGAATAAAATCTTTGCGGTTACCACGTGCTTTGCTAATGGCCGCTTTTAATACGTAATAGCGACTGGAATTAGAGGCTTTAAAAGCCAATTCCTCGAGTTCATTTTTTAAGAAGTGTAGTCCGAGTCGGTCCGCTATCGGGGTAAATATTTCAAATGTTTCACGCGCAATGCGTTTACGTTTATCGGGACGTAAAGAGTCTAAGGTGCGCATGTTGTGCACCCGATCGGCAAGTTTTATTAACATCACCCGAAAATCTTTCGACATCGCGATCAACATTTTACAAATATTCGAGGCTTGTGCTTGTTCGCGATTTTTAAAGTTAATTTTATCGAGTTTGGTGACGCCTTCAACTAATTCGGCGACAACAGGGTTAAAGTTATCGCTTAATTGTTGATAGGTAGCGTCTGTATCTTCTAGGACATCATGTAATAATGCAGCTGCCAGCGCATCCGGATCTAGCTTCATGGAGGCTAATATACTGGCGACAGCAACCGGATGAGTAATATAAGGCTCACCGCTTGCGCGAGTCACGCCTTGATGTGCTTTTGCTGCGAAATGATAAGCGCGCTCAATGAAATCACATTCATCAGGCGTTAAGTAGGTTTGTATCACATCATGCAAGGCATTAAAAATCAGCATTATTGACTCTAAGTTAAAGGAATGAGCGTGGCGAAGTAAACATTATGTTATTTCGCCCATTGTTGTAATTGTCGTATTTCATCAGCCCAAATGTCGGGGTTTGATGTCTCTAAAACCATTGGTATAGCGTCAAAACGACTATCTTTCATAATATACTCAAAACAAGGCCAACCAATTTCGCCTACGCCGAGAGAGGCATGTCTATCTACGCGACTACCTAAAGGCACTTTACTATCATTGATGTGCATCGCACTTAAATACTCAAAGCCAACAATATCAGAAAAGGCTTGGAACGTATCTTCACAGGTTTGTGTCGTTCTTAAATCATAACCGGATACAAAAGTATGGCAAGTGTCTAAACATATGCCGACACGACTTTTATCTTCTACATGTTCAATAATGGTGGCTAATTGTTCAAATTTATAGCCTAAGTTGGTACCTTGGCCTGCTGTGTTTTCTATGACAGCTTTGACATTTTCGGTTCGCTCTAATGCCCAGTTGATGCTTTCACTTATACGTAGTAAACAATCATTGACAGGTATTTTTTTAAGGTGGCTACCGGGGTGGAAATTAAGCAGTGTGAGTCCGAGTTGTTGACAACGTTGCATTTCATCGACAAAAGCAAGACGTGATTTTTCTAAGGGCTCAACTTCGGGATGCCCTAAGTTTATTAAATAGGAATCGTGTGGCAAAATTTGCTCGGCAGAATAGCCATAGAGTTTACAGGCAGCTTTAAATTTTTTAATGCTGTCTTCATCAAGTGGCTTGGCTTCCCAGCGACGTTGATTTTTAGTAAATAACGCAAATGCAGTCGCGCCAAGATCATGAGCATTTTTTGGGGCATTAAAGACCCCCCCTGAAGCACTGACATGTGCACCGATATATTTCATTGAACATCCTTACTAACGTTAATGCATTTACTGATCTTAATTTTGGATAACGATCATACCTATTTATATTACAGCAACAGATAAAGTCAACCGCCTCTTTATAGGTAGGAACGTAAAAAAGCGTATAGGTATGTGTCTATTTTATACCTTTTTTTGTGATCGTTGCACCTTTTATGCACTGTAAGCTGGGTATATAAATGTTTTATTAAGTCTCGCTTATGACAGGGAGCCAGTATATATAACCATTATCAATCAAGATACTTTACCGTGTTGTAAACTTGATCCGAGAAGCATGCAAATAGGATAATAAGGCGTTGCCCTTATTGAATTTTTATCTTCAATAATAATGGGCACATACTTAAAGCATTAGTTAATATTTATTGGCCTTTATACCCATGTTATTTCAAGGTGCTTTGTCAGGCACAAGCTGGTAACCAGAGCAAGGCGTAACATGAACGAATGGTTATTCCCTTTGTGATTGTTGCAACGCAGGGGGGGGTGTCGAGCTTGCGCCCCGAAGGGCAAGGTAACTCGCACCCATCTGCGTTGTTATAAAATCTCGACTTAGAACGACTAGGCTTCAATTTTATGCCTAGCATCTTGGCACGATTTTCCTTGCTGACTTTGCACCTTGAAATATCATGGGTATATATGCGTTGCAATGAGACTATGTTATTAAAGCAGGCCCTCTTTGGCTTGCTGATTTTGCATCTTGAAGTATCATGGGGAGAGAGAAGAAAAGAGTGCAGATATATTTTTTTTGTAACGTAGACAAATAAGGTGAACCTTGATGGGCTGTAAGGTATGTCTGGAAGATAAATTTAAAGAGAAGCTGGGACGATGCCGATCCTGTATTACCTTAAATGTTGTTTTATTATTGGGCAGTGCATTATTGTGGTACGTATTTTTTTTAGATGATGTAACTCAAGTGGCGAGTATTGCGTTGTTATTTACTGTCTTTGCGAGTGCTTTATTGATGCTCGCCCATGTGGCCGCATTTATTTATTATCAAGTTACGCAAGATAAACACAACCCAAAATAGCATCTTGACGTGCACCGGTGACGCAATGTAATTCAATGTGTTTTTCTAACATGCGCTGCTCTGCAAGCCAAGCAAAAGCCATGCCTTCAACATACATAGGATCAACACCCAAAGCGTGTGTTGTTTGTATTTTCTGAGTGTTTAATATTTCGCTTAAGCGTTGCATTAATAAAGGGTTTAATGCGCCTCCTCCACAGACAAAAATATCGGCGTGAGCACCTTCCTTTAGTATCTCTTCACTAATACTTAGCACCGTTAATTCACATAAAGTGCGCTGCACATCTTCGTCGCGATAAATATTTTTTGCTATGATATCGATAAGCCAAGCCACATTAAATTTTTCACGGCCGGTGCTTTTAGGCGCCGCCAGTGTGAAGTAGGGATCGGCAGAGAGCTTTGCGAGTAAATCAGGTAAAACATGGCCCTGTAAGGCGAAAAGTGCATCTTTATCAAAGGTTTTATTCTTACATCGGTTTATCCAAGCATCCATCAGGATATTACCCGGGCCGGTATCGTAACCTAAGCTACTTTTCTGAGCATCCAAAATACTAATATTAGCAATGCCGCCAATATTTAAGATAATGCGAGGCGCTTGTGAGTCTGCAAATAAGGCTTGATGAAAAGCGGGAACAAGGGGGGCACCTTGTCCACCATACGCCATATCCATGCGCCTAAAGTCACTAACACAAGGGATCCCTGTTTTGGCTGCAATAAGGTTTGCATCACCAATTTGTTGGGTAAAAGGGTAGGCACCTAAAGGGCTATGAAACACGGTTTGTCCATGGCTACCGATGGCGCAGATTTGTGTTGCGAGTAGTTTACTTGTTGCTAATAAGCTATTGATAGCGTCAGCACAAAGCAGTGCAAATTGATGATCTACTTCACCGAGCGTTTGCAAATCGACTGTTTTGTCTTCACAAATACGTAATATATTTTGGCGCATTGAGGCGGGTAAAGGCACCGCATCTTGGGCGACTTGTTTAAAGCCTGCCGGGCTACGCTCTGCGATCACAATATCTAAGGCATCTAAACTGGTGCCGGACATTAAACCAATATAATACTTATTCATATCAGATGACTCGTGAAAACTGCTGTTGACGCGCTTTATGGCGTAAATAGACGTCAAAACTCATACAAATATTACGAATAAGTAAGCGTCCTTTGGGGTGCACGGTAATATATTGGTTATCAATGCTGAGTAAGTCATCCTTAATAAAGCATTGTAATAACTTGATATCTTGTGCAAAGTAATCGTTAAAATCAAGGTTAAAGGTAGATTCTATCTCTTTGATATCAAGCTTAAAATTACAGATCAGTTTTTTGATCACTTGGCGGCGGATCAAGTCATCTTGATTCAGTGCTACACCGCGCCACTGCGCGTGTTTTTTATCTGTAATTTGCTGATAATAAACAGATAACACTTTTTGGTTTTGTGAATAACAATGCCCTATTTGACTAATTGCAGAAACACCGAGACCTAATAAATCCGCATCTTCTTGTGTTGTATAGCCTTGGAAATTACGATGTAATGTACCTTCTCTTTGGGCAATGGCCAGTTCATCATCGGGTTTGGCAAAATGATCCATACCAATAAACTGATAGCCAGACTGCGTTAAAAATTCAATGGTATATTGAAGCATCGCTAATTTTTCAGCCGGTTTCGGCATGTCTTCATCATTTATCTTACGTTGGGCTGCAAAAATAGAGGGCATATGTGCATAATTGAAGATAGACAGGCGCGCCGGATCGAGTTCAAGGACTTTATTTAAGGTATGCGCAAAAGTGTCTTTGGTTTGCAGAGGTAACCCGTAAATCATATCCAGGTTTGTTGATTGAAATCCTTGTTCTTTCGCGCGCTGTAGAAGTTGCTCTATAAAGGCTTCATCTTGCTCGCGATTAATGGCTTTTTGTACTGCTTTATTAAAATCTTGCACCCCTAAACTGAGGCGATTAAAGCCCTCTTTAGCAAGTAAATCAATCGTACTGAGCTCAAATTTTCGAGGGTCAACTTCAATACTAAGCTCAGCGCCTTTAGCAAAGCTAAAGTGGGCACGCAGTATATCCATCAAACGTGAAATTTGAGCGGGTAATAAGAAGGTCGGCGTACCACCACCCCAATGCAACTGCGTCACTAAGCGGTTTTTAAAGTGTGGTGCTTGTAGTTTAATTTCTTGCTCAAGGTGATCTAGATACACGTCCGCTTTTTCTTGATGGCGAGTAATGATCTTATTACAACCACAAAAATAGCAAAGTTTATGACAAAAAGGGATATGTACATAAAGAGATAAAGGCTTTTCAGGGAATACCTTCGTTGCCTCTAGAAACTGCTTATAGTCAAAACTTTCATTAAACTCGAGCGCTGTAGGGTAAGAAGTATATCGAGGTCCACTGTAATTATATTTCTCGATAATTTTTTGATCCCAAACCAACTGTTTCATTTATCTCTCTCTTTTATCTATATCGAAAATGTACTTAATACTTTTGTTTCTTTTAGAATGGCACTTTCAAGTTCGGTTTCCAAAAGATGGCGTTGCTGATCTTCTTTTTTGAGCTGTTTTTTATCGATGCTCTGACGGCCCGCGTGTGTTGCAAAATCTTTTATTTTTTCAAATAACTGCGCGAGTGCAGGGTAAGTTGAATCGATATCAATTTTTGGTTCAATGAGCAAGGTTTCTAACAATACGTTTAAACGGATAGCTGCCTCTGAAATATTACACTGCTTTTCAGATGTTGCACGTGCAATTAAGCGAATGCTGGCACAGATATTTTCATTACGTAGCTGCTTTTGTTGATTGCTTTGCAGCTCTTGTTGTATTTTATGCTCTGCAATTTGGTTTTTTTGTTGCTTTATCTTACGCACCAAAAAAACCACATACACAGTAAGAGCGATAATAATAAGTGTCGCGAATATAGATAATACGATGAGCAGGTTCATACCTTTATCTCTTTATTTGAATTCATCAAGGGCTGAGCTAGCATCTTCAAATTGTTGGATCAGATCTTCTTCACCATCTTCATCGATCCAGCCTAGTTTTGTCATTAATACTTGATGGCGGGCCATTTGCTTTTCTACCCATATTTGGTCAGCATCATCAATACTTTCTTCGCTGTCTAATTGTTCGAGTAGGTCATTTAAACGCGGATCATTTTCTAATAATTCGAGTTCTTTTGCCGGTGACAGTTTATTTTCAACCGTTTCGTTGATAAGTTTCACTTTTGGCATTGGTTGTGATTTTTTTACTTCTACTTTTACTTTTGCTTTTACATCTTTGCTGACATTAATTACTTCTTTCTGGCCTAATGAAATTGCTTTTTTGCTACCAAGACGTTTATGGTTAAGATCGTTTTGTGCATGTTGTTGTGCACTTTTGGCGCTTTGATGTACATTACGAGCACCAGATTTATTGCCTTTTAATTTGCCTTTACGTTTACGCTCTTTAGCCTCTTGTGCTTGTGATGACGTTTCCTTACGTTTGCCGGTATAACCCTCTTGTGAGTTTCCTGCTGTTCGACTTTTTTTAATACGAGACATAATTTATAACCTTAATAATGAGTGATCCGGCTAAGATCAATAGTTGCGCAGAATAGCAGAATTAGCGCGTTTAAAAAAGCGTATATCTATTCATATTAGTGTAGAAATAAATACATTAACGGCCAAACATTAAAAGGTACTGAAAATTTTCACTCTATGTGGCTAAGAATTTAATCTTCATTATCTTGATAAGGTCAGTACGCTTCTTGTATGTTGATAATAAAGAAGCGTTTTTTTAGTTTAATGCAGTGCAGCTATATATTCAGAGAGTAATGTTATCTCTTTGTCCGTGAGTTTGGCTGCGATGTCAATCATCATGCCGTTCATATCATTATCACGGGCTTTATCGCGAAACAGATGCAGTTGTTTTGCAATGTATGCCGGATGTTGATTGGATAACTTTGGGAATTTTGCGAGATCTAAACCATTACCTCGAGGACCATGACATGCTGTGCAGGCGGGTAACGCGCGTTTAACATCACCTCCCATGTAAAGTTTTTGTCCCTGTTTAGCAATTTCAGCCGTGGTGCTTTCTTCAGTTGCTTGCTGACTGGCGTAATAAGCTGAAATATCTTTGATATCTTGCTCTGATAACATGGTGGCCATAGTATTCATGATCGCATCTTTACGCTGTCCATTTTTATATTGTAAGAGCTGCTTTTCTAAATAGCTGGCATGTTGTCCTGCTAATTTAGGATAAAGGTTTGAAGGGCTATTTCCATCAGCGCCATGACACGCACTACATGTGCTTATTTTTTCTTTACCGGCATTAATATCACCTTGTGCTTGTACTGCTGAGGTAAAACTAAGTAAGGCAAATAATGGGATCAATAGTTTTTTCATAACCATCCAGTTTAATTAAAGTATGTTTAAGCATGCATTAATACATCATGCTACAATGCCACAATACTCGCGAAACCATAAGGTGACTTCGAGAGCAGATGGATCTATTTGTGTTTAAATGTCGATCGCTGCGCGTATAAATTATAACGTAGTTTACACAACATTAATAAAACTAACAATTTTGCTACATGCCTAAAGCGAGGCCTACATTGGAATTTCAAAAAATACATTTTCAAAAAGCACATTTTTTAATTAGTGCACCAGATATTAAGCATTTAGATAAGCATTTGCCACCTGAAACCGGGATCGAAGTTGCATTTGCGGGACGCTCAAATGCAGGGAAATCCAGTGCATTAAATCGCTTAACACGCCAAAAGAGTTTAGCTCGAACGAGTAAAACGCCAGGGCGTACCCAATTAATTAACGTTTTTGAAGTCGAAGAAGGCAAACGTCTGATTGACTTACCGGGTTATGGTTTTGCTAAAGTGCCCTTAGAAATGAAGTTAAAATGGCAACGTTCTTTGGGTGAATACTTACAAAATCGAAGTTCATTGAAAGGTTTAGTTGTTTTAATGGATATTCGTCATCCTTTTAAAGAGTTAGATCAGCAACTTATTTACTGGGCTATTGATGCAAATATTCCGGTGTTGGCCTTATTAACGAAAGCCGATAAATTAAAATCAGGTGCGCGTAAAGCGACTTTATTAAAAATGCGCGAAGAAGCTAAAAACTTTGAAGGTGAAGTTGATGTGCAACTGTTTTCTTCATTGAAAGGCATTGGGGTTGAGATATTAGAGCAAAAGATAGCGCATTGGTATGCGCTTGAGGATCAACGTCAAGTACAAGAAGATTAAAAAAAAAAGACCTTTTAAAGGTCTTTTTTTTTAGGAAATAGCCTGCGTTTGATGGGGCATACTGATATGAAAGTGTACGCCCTGTTCACTTTCTAGCAATTGGATATCGCCATGCAACAGTTGCGTTACAATATTATAAATAATATGTGTGCCTAACCCACTTCCCCCAGAACCGCGTTTTGTGGTCACGAAAGGATCAAAAACACGCTGCGCTATTTCAGCGGGAATACCTTGGCCCGTATCACGATAATCAATATGTAATCGATTAGCCTTTAAACTGATATCGATATAGATATTGCGATCTGCTTGCCAATCATCAAAGCCATGCTCTAATGAATTAATGATCAGATTAGCGTAAATTTGGATAAAACTACCTGGCACACTAAAAATACTTAAATCATCAGGACATTCAATGTAAATATTGCTCTGTTTTTGTTTTATTTTATGTTTTAGAGACAGTACCACCTGTTCAATATTTTCACTCAGATTAAATAAATAATAGGCTTCACTACTTTGATCCACTGCCACTTGTTTAAAGCTACTGATCAAATCGGCAGCGCGCTTTAAATTCGAATTTAAGAGTAAGCAAGACTCGTTTAAGCGTGGCATTAATTTTTGAACATAGGAACGAGAAAGTGTTTTGTCATTAAATTTATTTTGGAAATCATTAACTTCATCAGCTAGAAACGATGCTGCCGTCACGCTTATTCCCACGGGAGTATTTATCTCGTGCGCAATACCAGCTACTAGTTCGCCTAAAGATGCCATTTTTTCAGACTCGACTAACGTTTGCTGGGTATTTCGAAGTTGAGTGAGTGTTTTAGTTATTTTTTTATGGCTTTCTGTTAAGGCAGCGGTGCGAAATTCTACCTTTTCTTCAAGCTCATCGTTAAGGCGTTGTATTTTAGACTCAACGTGTTTTTGTGCTGTAATGTCATGGCCAAAACCGATTAAATACTTTATGTCCATTCCTTCATAAATGGCCGAGAAGGTCCAGAGTAACGTATTGGTTTCACCAAGTTGGTCTTGCATCTTAATTTCAAGATTTTGTATTGGCTCATTACGGGTCAGTTTCTTTAGCAGGGAGATATGCTGTTTTGGTAATGAAAAAATACTCAGCCAATTTTTTTTATATAGCTCTTCTTGGCTATATCCAGTGAGGATCACCGCCGCGGGATTGATGCTTTCAATTGAAAAATTAGGGTTTAAGTAGCAGATCACTGAATTTGAAGCATTAATGATGGATTTTGATAAATCCCGCTCTTGTTGTAAAGCGATAATGGCAGCTTCTTTTTTTGTTAATTCTTCAAATATTCTGCTGCGTAGCTTATTGAAAAAGTTAACTAGGTCGTCTAATTCATTGTTTTTATCTGTCGATTTTTTTGCTTTTCCATCTAAAACTAAATCACTATTAGCCTCGTGTAGTTGTAGTGTGTGTGTGTAATGCGCTAGTTTATTAACGTGGCGAATAACAAAATAATAAATAATAAATAATACGCAAAAAGACACCAGCATGGTTTTAATCATTTGAAAGAATAAAAGAATAATTGAGCGCTTAATGAGGTGTGAGTAAACACTATCTAAGGAGGTGGCAACAAAGAGTGTGCCGATGGCTTTATTTTTATAGATCAAATCAAAGGTTTCACTGATAGCAAAGTCTTTTTTAAAAAGTCCTTGTTCATTGACTAATATTTCATTGCCATTTTTATCGAATTCACTCACTCTCACATATTGCATATCGGAAAGACTGATCATGGCTTTGAGTTGATTTTCAATTTTTGTATGATTCAAAGACCATAAATTAGTCGCTAATGGTTTCAAAACGACAGGGTGAATATGTGTGAGATTACGTTTGACGTGCTCTATATCTTCTTTAACATTCCAGCTTAGCTGGATAAGTGTCAGTATCAAAGCGAGCGCGGTACACGATAATAAAATATAGGTGAGCAAACGCATGGACAGGCTGTTTTCTGTTCTTAACCATTTGAAAAATGAAGTTATTGTTGTATTCATATTTAAAACCTACATCAGACACAATATTCTTTGTCATGGTGAATTTAGCGTTAATAAAGCAATAATATCGAGACGTTAAAGAATACGCTTGCTATCGAAATTTCTCTGGCGCTGTACCATAATCCGTTTTCTACTTATTGCCTAGTCACAATATATAAATTTCATGGCGACTTTTGCATATTGAGAGGCTCGCAGTGTAAACTGTATGCTATTGCTAATAATTGCAAGACCTCTAGCAAGCATAGCGTAAGTTTATTTTTGTAATGAAAAAAAGATGGAATATATGAATACTCAAAAAGAATCTGCACTGCAAAAAACAAATCAATTACCTTTATTTAGCCAAATCGACGTTACTGAGATTGTGAGTAGCGTACGTCATTGTATTGCTGAAAATAAACAATTAATGACGCGTTTATTAGATAGCGATGAGGTGTTTACTTGGCAAAACCTGATCATGCCTTTAGATGAGGCTGAAGATCATTTATCAAAACTATGGTCGCCCATTTCGCATATGAATGCAGTGGTGAGTGAGCCGGCGTTACGTCAAGCCCATGATGATTGTTTACCTTTATTTGCCGAATATGGCACTTATGTTGGTCAGCATGAAGGTTTATATCAAGCGTATTTAAGTATTTCAAAAAGCGTTGCATTTAAAAGTTTAAAAACAGAGCAACAGAAAGTGATTGAAGATGCTTTGCGTGATTTTACCTTAGCGGGTATTGCGCTTAGCTCTCACAAAAAAACACGTTATGGTGAAATTAAAACCCAACTTGCACAATTACAATCAAAATTTAGCAATCAAGTGATGGATGCAACATTGGCTTGGAGTAAGTTGGTTAGTGATGTTGAGCTATTAAAAGGTTTGCCTGAAAGCGCACTACAAGGCGCGCAGCAGGCAGCTAAAGAGAAAAATTTAGACGGTTATTTATTCACTTTAGATATTCCAAGTTATTTACCCGTACTTACTTATGCTCAAAATAGAGAGTTACGCCAGGAGCTGTATACGGCTTTTGCAACACGCGCATCTGAGCAAGGCCCTAACGCGGGTGAATTTGATAATACAGATAGTATAAATAGTATATTAGCTTTGCGCCACGAGCTTGCTGTATTACTCGATTTTAATGCTTATAGCGAATATAGCTTGGCCACTAAAATGGCGGAAACGCCAGAGCAAGTCATTGACTTTTTAACTGATCTTGCAAAAAAATCAAAATCACAAGCACGCTCTGAGCGTGACGCCGTGTTTGCACTTGCGAGCAGTAAAGATAATATCGAGCATTTAGAAGCTTGGGATATGAGTTACTACTCTGAATTATTAAAGCAGCAACGTTATCAAATCTCTGATGAAATGGTGCGCCCTTATTTCCCTGAAGATAAAGTTGTGAGTGGTTTATTTGCGGTCGTAAAACGTTTGTTTTCTATTGAAATTAGCGAGCAATTTGAGTTTGATAGCTGGCATAAAGATGTACGTTTTTTCCATATCTATAATACGAAAAAACAACATATTGGTAGTTTTTATTTAGATCTTTACGCGCGTGAATTTAAACGCGGTGGTGCATGGATGAATGATTGCCGCGTCCGTCGCCGTCAATGTGATGGGGCGCTACAATTACCGGTTGCTTACTTAACGTGTAACTTTAATAAGCCAGTCGGCAATAATCCTGCTTTGTTTACGCATAATGAAGTGATCACTTTATTCCATGAATTTGGTCATGGTTTGCATCATATGCTCACCAAAGTTGAATCTGCAGGTGTATCGGGTATTAACGGTGTGCCTTGGGATGCGGTGGAGTTACCGAGTCAATTTTTAGAAAACTGGTGCTGGGAGCCAGAGGCATTAGCCTTGATATCCGGACATGTAAAAACGGGCGAAACACTCCCTAAAGAGTTACTTGATAAAATGCTACAAGCCAAAAACTTTAATAGTGGGCTAATGATGTTGAGACAGTTAGAGTTGTCTTTATTTGATTTTACTCTGCACTGCCAAGATGCAAAAAAGGATAGCGGTTTTGTGATGCGTGTTTTAAGTGAAGTGCGCGCACAGGTTGCAGTGCTTAGCACGCCTGAGTTTAATCGTTTTCAAAATAGCTTTAGTCATATCTTTGCGGGTGGTTATGCGGCGGGATATTACAGCTATAAATGGGCTGAAGTTTTATCGGCCGATGCATTCTCTCGGTTTGAACAAGAAGGTATCTTTAATACTTCAACGGGACATGACTTTTTAGAGGCTATCCTTGAAAAAGGGGGCAGTGCCAGCCCAATGCAATTATTTAAAAACTTTATGGGGCGTGAGCCAAGTATAAAGGCGCTACTTCGCCATAGCGGTATTGAATAAGCATATTGCATAACTGAGTAGGGATGCGTAATGCATCCCTACTAATACCAAAGAAACTAAAAAGCTTCCGTCTTGCTTGTTTAAATTATCCCTACCTGCGTAAGACCTGGACGCTTAATTAATTCCACTGCTATACGGCTACCATTCAATTCCTGGTTGCGCTTTGACGCCTTGTTTAAACGCGTGTTTTTCATCTAAAATCAAACTATAAGTGTCAACGGCTGCAATTAAATCTTGGCTAGGGCCTCTGCCTGTCAGTACGACATTCATTTTGTTAGGGCGATTCTTTAAAGCCTCTAATAAGCCATCAATCTGCAAATATTGGTATTTAAACATATAAGTTATTTCATCAAGAATAACGAGTTGATAACGCTCATCACTTAATAACTGTGCCGCTTTTTCCCAAGCTTGTTGTGCGCTTTTAATATCTTGCGCTCTATTTTGGGTTTCCCAGGTGAAACCGTCACCCATTGCATACCAATCCACATTTTCTTGTTGAGCAAAAAAAATCTCTTCTCCGGTGTGCATAGCGCCTTTTAAAAACTGCACTACAGCGACTTTATGCCCGTGCCCAAGCGATCGCGCCAACATACCAAAGGCGGAGCTACTTTTCCCTTTACCGGGGCCTGCAAGCAATATGCTGACGCCTCGCTCAATATTGGCTGCTGCTATTTTTTGATCTTGTTTTTCTTTTATAGCGCGCATTTTTTTTACATGTTTGGCGTCGTCCATTGCCTTTCCTCGATTGTGTTGTTTTATATTAAATAGCCTTTTAGGCCTGAGTAACTATAAAAAAAGCTTAGACACAAGTATGCATCTAAGCTTTTCATTTAAAATAACGCGGTTTTTACTCTATTATTTGTGCGGGTTTAGCGCGCATCAGAATAATGTAACCAATAAGACCGGATATGACCGAGGCTAATAACACGGTGACCTTGGCGATGATTTTAAATTCAGGCTCTTGGAATGCAAGATCGGTGATAAAAAGAGACATGGTAAAGCCCATTCCTGCTAAGAATCCGACGCCAATAATATGCGTCCAAGTGACTCCGGTCGGTAGCTTCCCAAAATTAAGCAGTGTTAAAGCTTTAGTAAAGAGATAAATACCTAACGGTTTACCAATAATCAGTGCAAAGGCAATACCTAATACAATGGGATTAGTTAGCTCTGCCAACATGGTTTTATCAATGATAACCCCTGCATTACCCAGTGCAAAAAACGGGACAATAAATAAAGTGGCTAAAGGATGAAGCGCTTTTTCTTTGAGTTGCAAAGGATTAGCAGCTTGATAGCTTAATGTTTTTATTTCTTTAAGTGAATGTATCGCGTGTTCACTCAGAACATCTTCCTCACATTGGCGCTCTTTTTCTAAACCTTGTAATAATAATTTTGCTTTATTAAGGTAGCTGTCCATTGAAATCTCTCGGCGAGATGGAATAGTAAATGCCACCGCAACACCGGCTACAGTTGCATGTACGCCTGAGGCAAGAAAACTGATCCATACAATGACTAAACCAATAGTGTAATAAAACAGATGGTTACGTACGCCCATGCGATTGGCAACGCCTAAGATACCAAGTCCTAATAAGCCGACTAATAGCTCGTTGACAAATATTTGTTCGGTATAAAATAAAGCAATGACGATCACTGCCATTAAATCATCACCAATGGCCAGTGCCGATAAGAAGATTTTAAGAGATAACGGTACACGGCTACCAACAATTGCAAGTAATCCTAATGCAAAAGCGATATCGGTTGCCATTGGGATCCCCCAACCACCGGCGCTAGGAAGGCCGTTATTAAAGAAATGATAGATAGCAGCTGGGAAAATAACCCCACCAAGGGCCGCAAAAAGAGGTAACGCCGCTTTTTTTATACTTGAAAGCTCACCGTCGAGTAATTCTCGTTTTATTTCTAAGCCGATAAAGAAGAAAAAGATGGCCATTAAAAATTCATTGGCAACCTTATGTAGACTGATTTGATGTACTTTATCGCTTAACCCTGTTGAAATTTCCCATAGCGTATGATGCCAAACATAGTGGTAGTTATCAGGGACGATATTAGCCCATAATAAAGCGATTGCAGAGGCAATCAAAAGTAAAACACCCCCTGTAATGGGACTGTGCAACCAATGATGTTTATGTGAACTCATTATTTCTCCTGTAGAAGCAATTTAATTTTTATAGTCTATAGAGTAGACAAAATTATGTGTTTTGCGATGTATATAGCCATGTTACTTCAAAATGCTTGAGCAGGCGCCAGCCCGGATAGCAATTCAAGGCGCCAACCTTGTTAATGATCATCCCTTTTCATGGGCTGTAACGCATAAGTGACATGCGAGATAGCGCCCAAAGGGCAAGTCAAATTGAACTTGTCTTTGTTATTGATGTGTTGTTATAAAACTAACTAAGTTTCAATTTTATGCCGAGAAGCTAAGCCAAATTTGTTTTGCTGATTTTGCATCTTGAAGTATCATTGCTATATATTAGTAATCTACCGTATTTTCATTTAACTTTGAAGTTAAATCGTGACATTTTAAGTCAGAAAGTGACATTTTAAGTCAAAAACAGTTTGTTTTATTAACAGGAATTAAATATGAAAAAAGGATTAATCGGCGTAGTTGTCGTTGCAGCTCTGTTGCTATTGAGTACTTATTTTATGGGTGAAAAAGTACAAGAAGAAACCAATAAGCTCTTTGCGACGCCAAGTGCTAAGGGCATTTCGTACCAGATGATAAGTTATGACAAAGGATTTTTTGAATCAAACTTAAAAAGTACGGTAAGCGTGCAAGTTGATTTGGAGCCTGAGGTGACTTTTGTCATCAATACAGTGATAAGAAATTACCCTTATAAAGCAACGTTAACTAGCCAAATTAAATTTAAGTCAGCAGAGCTTAATAAAAAAGCAAAAGAGTATTTCTCTACATCGCAATGGTTAAGCTCAGAAATGCAAGTCACATTGTGGGAGCAACTCAGTGGTGATGTATTGATGGGGCCCGGTACTTATCAAAAAGGTAAAGAGATGCTGAGCAATAACGATTTAAATATTCATTATTCATTTAATTTAAAAGATCAATCTGGCTCTTTTTCTGTTGATTTAGCGTCTTTTAAAGCGACCAATGCATCAACGAATATTATTTTAGATAAATTGTTTTTAAGCTCTGAGTTTAATGCGAAATCAATGCGAGCGCCGTCTAACTATTTATTAAGTGTGCAAGATGTTCGTGGCAATATATTAAGTGAGACGTTCCATCTACAAGATATGATTTTTGAAGGTGATAGTAAGGCATCTGCCAGTGGAGATAAAATTAACAGTACCAATATGTTAAAAATGGCGTCTTATCAAGTGGGTGCGATTAAAAATATTTATACGGATAATGAGATCCAATTTAATATCAGCAACCTTGATGCCGATACGTTAGAGAAATTAAATGAAGCCACTGAAAACAGTGCAGACATTGAGGCTTTGCTCATTGAATTAGTACAAAAAGGCTTTGATGTTGATTTGGAAAGCTTAAAATCAACGACGCCTTGGGGAAATGTGCAAGGATCGTTAGCGCTTTCTGTGCAAAAAGGTGCATTGTTACGCAATATTATGCTTAACCCTTTTGTGTTACTTGATTATGTTGAGGGTAATGCGGATCTACGTTTAGCCGATGATTTTTTAAAAGAGCCTAGTTTTGCATTTTTATTAGAGCTTGCATTACGCAGTGAAATATTAAAAAAACAAGATGGTCAGTTGATCTTGGATGCACAGTTAAAACAAGGTGAGTTAGTGGTCAATGGTAAGAACTTCCCACTGTAATCGCGTTTAGATAATAATACCAAAGGAATTAATATAGCTTCCATGTATTGCGCAGGAAAAATTAACACTAGCAAGGCGTGAGTTGTAGGAGATAGTTGTTCTCACTTCAAAACTCACAACGCAGGTAGGGATAATTTCAACAAGCAAGACGGGTAACCTTTTTAGTTCCTTTGGTATAACAATGAAAAGGCGATAACTATTAACAAGGTTGTGCCTTGAAGGGTTATCGAAGGAGTGTTGATAAAGCCTCTGAAACATATGCAGATAACAAAAAGTGCGTTTATCGCCGGATTGTTATCTGCATAAAAGCGAGGTTAACGCAGATAAGGGTTGCTGCGTTTTTCTTTCGCAATACTGGTTATTGGGCCATGGCCCGGATACACAAGGGTGGCACCTGGCAGAGTTAATAGTTTACTTTTAATGCCTCGGATCAATTGATTGTGATCGCCACGTGGAAAGTCGGAACGACCGACGGCCCCACAAAATAAAATATCACCGACAATCACTTGCTGGCTTTGCTCGTCGAGCAATGCAATGTGCCCTGGCGTGTGTCCAGGGATATGTAATACCTGTAATTTTATATTACCCACATTAACAATTTCACCTTCTTCTAACCACTTTTCAGGTAAAAAACTAGTGTGCATGGGAAAACCAAAATGTTGACTCTGCTCTTCTAAAGATTCCAGCCAAAATAAGTCTTCTTTTTCAGGGCCAATGATCGAAACCTTTAATTTATTGGCAATGCGCTGCGCGCCACCGACATGATCTAAGTGCCCATGCGTTAAAATCACTTTATCTATGATGACGTTTTGTTGCTTAACAACATCTAAAATGCGTTGTACATCCCCACCGGGATCAACGATAGCTGCTTTGTTAGTTTGTTCACAAATAATTAAACTACAATTTTGCTCAAACGGGGTGACGGGGATCACTATTATTTTCATCACTTATCTCTTTATAAAAAGGAATGGAGTCAGTTGAAATATTTATACAGATTATTGCACCCATGTTACCTCAAAATGCTTGATCAGGCACTAGATTGGACAACGGCTTAAATGTCATGATTGTTGCATTTGCATGCTTACAATGCACAAATGACATTTTTGCTTTGCGTTAAAGCTTGCTCTACATCCAGAAAAATGATTATTATGAAGATACGCGTCTTCTGTCTAAACAAATGTTATGAGGCAGATAATGACCATCATATCAGTAAGGATTTGGCCTATGACACAGCAAAAGAAAACAGAGCAACAGTTACGTCAACAATTAACAGAGATGCAATATAGTGTGACCCAAGAAGATGCAACAGAGCCTGCGTTTAATAATACCTATTGGGATAATAACGAACTGGGTATTTATGTGGATATTGTCTCTGGAGAGGCGCTGTTTAGCTCTTTGGATAAGTTTGATTCGCATTGTGGCTGGCCCAGTTTTTCTAAACCATTAAAAGCGCGCTTACTCATTGAAAAAGAAGATAACACGCTTTTCTCGCAACGCACCGAAGTGCGCAGTGAGAATTCAGATGCACATTTAGGACATGTCTTTGAAGACGGCCCAAGTGAGCTCGGCGGTTTACGCTACTGCATCAATTCAGCTTCGTTACGTTTTATTGGCAAAGAGCAGATGCAAGAAGAAGGTTATGCGCAATTTTTGCCACTGTTAACGCCATAAGACATTAATAATAATGGGCGATTTTTTTGATAAGCCGCATGTTTTTTGATGATGGCTAAAGGGATATTGATCTGCTTTGCATCGCTAAGGATAAACCCTAAACGCTGATAAAAAGTATGTAAGGTGGGTGTTACAAAGCAATAAACGGGCGCCGTTTGTCGCGTTAACAGGTATTTTACTAAGCGTGATGCGTCACCTAGTCCACGAAACGCAGGGTCGCAAGCTACGCTACAAAGCAGTAAGTGTGAGTCAATATCGCGTAATTTAGCGGCACAAGTTATCCCCGCTCGTTGAAGAACAAAAGCTCGGGAGCCTTTCAGGTTGCGCCCTTTTTTGTAAACACGCTGATAAAACTTGACCAATAAAGGAAATTTCACTTTTTCAAGTTCAATGGCTGGTACGACTAAATTTATCATTGTTTTCCTTGTATACTGCACTTTCTCTTTAAGTTAAGGATCATCATGATTGAAACTAATTGTTCTCTCAAGGCATTTAACACCTTTTCAATAGACGCGACGGCGCACATCTTATTTCATCTTAGCGATTTAACGCAACTAGCGGAGTTATCAGCGCTAGTAAAAAAAATGCGCGTGCAAAACAAGCCAATACTAATATTAGGTGCGGGAAGCAATATTCTTTTTTGTGATGACTTCTCCGGCTTGATCATTAAAGTTGAATTATTAGGTATCAGCATAGAGACAACTGAAAACGACTATATTTTACAGGTGGGTGCGGGTGAAAATTGGCATGACTTAGTCACCTATTGTATTGATAATGACATGGGCGGGCTTGAGAACTTAGCGCTCATACCCGGTGTAGTAGGGGCCGCGCCCGTACAAAATATCGGTGCTTATGGCAGTGAATTTAAAGATTTTTGTGTGGCACTTGAATACCTTGATTTAGACACCGGTAAATTACATAAAGTGAGCAATGCGCAATGTCAATTTGCTTATCGAGACAGTATTTTTAAACAGGCGAATATGCGCAGTGCCTTGATCACGCAGGTCACATTAAAACTAGCGAAGCAATGGCAACCTAAACAGCGCAACGCGTCATTAAGTGATGCACTTGATGTGAGTGCTAAAAGTATCTATCAATCTATTTGTCAGGTGCGCGCTGAAAAGTTGCCAGATCCAAGTGAACTGGGTAATGCGGGCAGCTTTTTTAAGAACCCTGTCGTTAAGAAAGAGGTCGCAGATAAATTACGCGCAGAGAACCCGAATATGCCTTATTACCCGCAGGATGCTGAGCATGTAAAATTGGCTGCTGGCTGGTTGATTGAAAAAGCAGATCTGAAGGGTAGACAAATCGGTGGCGCTGCTGTGCATAAAAAGCAAGCATTAGTGCTGATCAATAAAGGTAATGCGAGCGCCCAAGATGTGATCAAGTTAGCTGAATTGGTACGCCAAAGTATTAAAGACAAATTTAATATAGAGCTACAACATGAAGTGCGTTTTATGGATAAGTTAGGTGAAACAGATTTAGCAAGGGCGATACAGAATGTCTGAATTAAATGATAAAGGTGCCTGTTTACTTAAGCTACTTGCCGATGGAAAGTTTCACTCGGGTGAGACCATAGGTAAAGAGCTTGGCGTGTCGCGTACCTCGGTAAATAACTATATTAAAGCATTACAGAGTATTGGTATTGATATCTATAAAGTAACGGGCAAAGGTTATTGCTGCGCCGGTGGGATTGAATTACTTGATGCTAAAAAAATAGAGATGCACAGTCAAAGTAAGCGGGTACATGTAGAACAAATAGTGGACTCTACTAATCAATACTTACTCGATAAAATCGGCAGTATTGAAAAAGGCCAAACGTGTATTGCAGAATATCAGTCAAATGGACGAGGGCGTCGCGGACGCTCGTGGGTATCTCCTTTTGCCTCGCATCTTTATTTCTCTTTTTATTGGCGCTTTGATAGCGGTATCGATAGATTATCCGGGTTAAGTTTGTTGGTGGGTATCGCAACCGTCAATGCGCTTGAAAAGATGGGTATACAAGGCGTGACACTAAAGTGGCCCAATGATATTTACTACCAGAATAAAAAGCTCGCAGGCATATTGATAGAGCTTAACGCGCAAGCAACAGAAGCATGCCATTGTGTTATAGGTATTGGTATCAATGTTCGCATGTCAGCAGAGCAGGGTGCGTTAATTGACCAACCTTGGGTAGACTTAAATAGTTTGAGCGCGGAGCCCATCGATCGTAATGCGTTAAGTGCACATCTTATCGTAGAGTTACAATTATTATTAGGTGAATATGAAAAGCAGGGGCTACAACCTTATTTAGATCGTTGGTTTAGTTTAGATTGTTTTTTAAGCAAAAGCGTCAATGTGCTGATCGCCGATAAAATACAAACAGGCATTTGCCGAGGAGTAAATGCGAAAGGCGCTTTATTACTAGAGGTTGATGGAGATATAAAAGAATTTATTGGTGGTGAAATATCACTGCGATTGTTGGATAAATAAGCGCAAACACAAGCAGTTGAGTTGTTTTTGAGCAGTCAGACCATAAACATGCAGTTATTATAAATAAACAGTTGCAAGATGGAATGAATGTCTCTATTATTCACCGCACTTAGACGGCGCCGACTTAGCTCAGTCGGTAGAGCAACTGACTTGTAATCAGTAGGTCACCAGTTCGATTCCGGTAGTCGGCACCATTTAAGTCTGGAGGGGTTCCCGAGTGGCCAAAGGGAGCAGATTGTAAATCTGCCGCGTAAGCTTCGGTGGTTCGAATCCACCCCCCTCCACCATATTATTTCACAACGGCCTTGTGAAACGCCCGAAAGGCGAAAAATTATTGCTAATAGATGCAGTTATGCGGGCATCGTATAATGGCTATTACTCCAGCCTTCCAAGCTGATAATGTGGGTTCGATTCCCACTGCCCGCTCCATGTTTCATCTATATTAAATCAACCTCTTAAGGTTGATTTTTTCGTTTCTGGCTTTCTAATAAATACACATAGGGACCAAAAGTCGCCCATTTATAGACCGAAGCTATTTTTCTCTTCAATAAGTAATCATTCCTTTAACTCTCACAAAATTCTAAAAGTTCACCTACAGTACACTCTAACTAATGACATAGCAGTTCTAACGTTTCAAAATCAATGCGGTTATTTGTCTCATGAAAAAATCTCGTGACAGTAGGTATTGTCACTTATCCTCTCTGAATGATTAAAGGTAGTAGAATCTAGTTTAATCTAAATTTTGGATTCAACTAACCCACTTCCATTCAGAAAAAGAGCGAGCTCTAAATGCCCTATAATGTTTTGCCTGCATTAAATGACGCCCAAAACGAAACAGGTTATTTACTACTCCATGGCAACTTAAAAACCGCGGGCTTGACCCTGTAATTTGAACTTTCGCATTTGTTTTTCTTGTAGACGTGTTGGTTGATGTGATAACTCGTATCTATTGTTTTTATACTGAACTGTTGAGTGTTCTAGCGTTGAGATTGTTTTTTTGCGGCAGAGTAACTTGCCAATTTATCAGTACCATCTTCAATGGTGTAAAGCCTTCTCCTTTCAATAAGCGTTTGAAAAAAAACGTATCGCGCCTCCTTTATCCTTGTGCTTTTGAACTAAAACATCAATCTCATCACCATTTTGAGCAACGCGAGCTAAAGGTAATGTAATACTCCATTTATTTTGATGAATACCTCATCCAAATACCAAGTATCGCAAACGGACCTCGTTTCTTTTTAATTTGTAGTATTCCCTTTTTATTTTTATATTTTATATTTATCTGGGTTTGATTCATTGCAAACAATTATTTAACATTTAAACAGCTAAATAAACTATAGGGATCAAGATGCCTTCATCAAATGTAACTACAGCGCGATCTCAACATCAAACATCAAACATAATAATCACAAAGGAACTTGAGCTGTGTCACTTAAAAGGGTTATTCAATCGAACTATTGATGTAGTACGCGTACCTGGATATCTGAAAAAACAAAACGCTAAAGAGATTTCCAGTAAAATCAAACAAAGTCAGCTCTTTGGAAACTATGTAAACGCTCCAAATATTGGACGTATTGGACAAGCATTTTTCGAATGTCAAAACGACGAAGTTTCGTTAAAACTCTATAGAGACTTTTCGGCTGTTTGGATAAAAGAAATGCGGAAAACAGTTAGTCCTTTTTTGACACCAATCGATCGATTGCGGTTAGAGCTAGATGAAATTTGGCCTTTTCATTGTCACCTAGCTGAGATAGGCGAACGTAAACTTTTCGCAGGATTAGTAAGAGAGTTTAAAAAAGGATCATTCGCTGAACCACATAATGACGTTTTAAAATGGGATCTGGTCAATGGAATGCTTACGAACATCACCGACCAGATTGCTGCCAATGTGTATTTGGAAACGAGTAACAAAGGTGGCGAACTTAGGCTTTGGAAGCAATGTCCAGAGACCAAAGAAGAATACGAAGCTATTCGTATTGAAGGAAGTTATGGGATTAAAGCGGAGCACTTGAGCGGATGCTACCTTGAAATCACACCAGAAATAGGTGAACTTGTTTTGTTTAACCCAATGCGCATCCATTCTGTGGGAAAAATCAGCCAAGGCTCTAGACTTACTTGTGGGTTAGAGAGCGATAAAAAAGCACTTCAAATATGGAGCTAATACTATGAAAAGTCTTAAATACCTTTCGGACACTTATCTAGAAAAATTTACGGTTAAAATCACTAAAGTGATAGAAATGGATGGCGCTGTAGCAGTATATTGTGATAATACGATTTTCTACCCCCAAGGCGGAGGTCAACCTTGTGACCTTGGCGTATTTATCATTGACGGTTGTGCTCACCAAGTTTATCACACGGAAACAACAGTGGAGGGTATTTCACATATGTTAAAATCGCATCCTTCACTTTTAACGTGCACTGGTAAGCAGTGTATTCAGCATATTGATATTCAGCGTCGATTATTTAATGCTAAATTACATACAGCAGGACATTTGATCTCTCATATTGTAGAAACGTTGGATCATAATTTATCTCCAGTAAAGGGCCATCATTATCCCAACGGTTCCTACATTGAAATGATAGAAAGTAAAAAAACTAACGACACCTTCTTGGTCGAATGGATTAACGAGAAAATCGATGCTTTTGTAGATACATCCCCCAGAAAAATTCAGTCATTCGAATTGGATCTGGCTGAGGTCAAATCCCTTCGTCCTTTATTAAGCCCATTCATACCTCAAAGCACTCGCATCAGAATGATTGCGGTTGATGGTTTTACACCCGTACCATGTGGGGGGACGCATGTAAACTGTACTTCAAAACTAAAAGGGTTACGGGTAACGCGTATCAAACGCAAAAAAAACCGTATCAAAGTTAGCTATTTAATAAATTGAGAAAAAAATGGACTTCACAACTGCACTATTTTCTATATTGACTATTCATTTAATGGCGTCGATTTCACCCGGGCCTGATTTCATTGTAGTTTCTCAAAAAACGCTACACCAAGGCCGAAAATCGGGTGTTTTTTGTGGCATAGGTGTTTGTGTTGGACTATTGTTCCACATCAGCTATTCCGTGGCGGGGTTAACAACAGCGTTTGGACACTCTGAATATATAGCTCAAGGAATAGGTGTCTTCGGTGGAAGTTACCTTGTGTTCCTTGGTTATAAATCGATAAAGGGTTCTTTCTCAGAAAAAACAAAAATACGGATAAAAAAGGAAAGAAATATCGCAGTACAATCGGCTTTTTGGAGTGGCTTGATTGTGAATCTATTAAACCCTAAAGCTGCAATATATATAATATCTTTATTTTCAATTGTCATTTCTCCTACTTTGGGGATAGAAAAGCTATTACTGGTCATTATCTCGATAATTTCGGTGCAAATGGCATGGTATCTGACATTTATTTTTATTGTAACGTTACCAAGTGTAAGGGTTAAGTTTGACCGTAACGTCTATTTGATTGACCGCACGTTAGGGGGGGTAATGGGGTTGATGGGGATTTACATGATCGTCACCTATACCATTTTTAAGTAAAATATATTAATTTGGTTATTGGACGCCATGTGATTAATTTTATCCTATAGCTACATAACTGTATCTGAGGAAAAGAGCCCCTTTAATTTATGGGGCACAATATGAGTTTGAGACAGAGCCTGTTATCCTAACATTTACGACTTAATTAAATACAGACTAATCAAGTAAGGTTAAGGCCTGTTTTACCTGTCTAAGTAGGATTTGTAATTCATTCTTGTAGTCTGAGCGGAATTTTGTATCGCTCAGGCTATCCCCCACCCTCCAATATATTGTATAAATAAGCACTTTGGTGATTTTTTCTCTTAATTCGAACAGTTCGTAGCTGTTTCCTGGGGCTGAATACCTGCTTAA
This sequence comes from Psychromonas sp. CNPT3, assembly GCF_000153405.2. Classification (NCBI taxonomy): domain Bacteria; kingdom Pseudomonadati; phylum Pseudomonadota; class Gammaproteobacteria; order Alteromonadales; family Psychromonadaceae; genus Psychromonas; species Psychromonas sp. CNPT3. Next base: position 2,933,565 of record NC_020802.1, on the reverse strand, counting down.
GAATGTATGGTAGCAATCGTTCATACGGCGGAAGTTATCCAAAGCTGTTTCTTGGTCCGGCTTGATAAAGGACAACCCACTATTATGTTTAGTAATCTCGACTGATTCACTGTATACAATACAGTCTGCAATAATTTTCGTGATTTCTTTCAAAAAGGAATTTTTGTTCTGTTCATCTCGTTTACCTTCCAAAACAGGATGCCATTTACTGGAAATTTTATATCCAATTCCTCGAACAAGAACAATGAAATCGTCTAGCATTAGATTTTTTAAGATGGATCTCGATTTAAATACATACTTGTTCGCGATGATATTGTCGGGACAACCTTCCATGTGGAATGTAGATTTTTGTTCTTTAACAATACAAGCTATATCGCTATAAAGGATAAACTTTGTTTTTAGTGTAAAAAGATGATGTAAAATAACTAATACGGCAGCATCTTGTATAAATATTTCTTGTCCGGAGGACTTTAACATTTTCAAATTAACGTCAAGAGTAACGATCTTAGTTGTTTCTATATTTTTGAACGTAAGTTGGCTCATGTGACTCCTAACTGTCTTCTACCTCCGTGTATTAATATAATTTCAATAATGGTTTATGTAAACACCTTAATTAGATAATGAGGTATAGCTAAATTAAAAAATCAAATACTGTTTTAAAAAGTATAATTATAATGACATTTTTTTGTCAGTTAGTAAATGATAATACTCAATCATAGAGGTACAGAAAAGTGTCATGGTAAAATACGGTTTGTTCACTGCCGTACAGGCGCTACGATATATAGTCATAAACAACCAACCTTTGATTTAAGGCTTATACCAAAGGAACTAAATAAGAGATCCGTCTTGCTGGAAAAATTAATCCCTACCAACGTTGTAAGTTTTGAAGTGAGAATAATACTCTCCTGCAACTCACGTATTGTTAGTGCTAATTTTTCCTGCGCAATAATGAAAGCTTAATTAATTCCATGGGGCTTACTTATTAAAAGACGTTTGCAACATTTTATGCAAACGCTCTAACGCAACCGGGCTTGCTTTAACCGTTAAACGCATACCATCTTCATGATATTGCTCATCGATAACCTGCATTTTACTGTGGATCTCTCCCATGATACCGCTAGCGGTATATGGAATATTAAAACAAGCTGCACACATTTTCTTTTCCAGGAAGGTTTGAATTTCCTGATGAACCATCGCCACATCGGCTTTATCACGGGTGCTGATTTGTAAGGCATCAGGGTATTCGTTTAATAGCTCTAATTGACGTTCTTCGCTAATACAATCAACCTTATTGAGTAACAGTATCTTGTTACTCAAATCAACATTCAATTCACCTAATACATGATCAACAACCGCCAGTTGTGATTTGAAATTGACATCGGATGCATCGACGACATAAAGCAGTAACGCCGCATCTTTAGCTTCTTCTAAGGTTGAATGGAATGATGCCACTAAATCATGTGGCAGTTTTTTAATAAAACCAACCGTATCTGAAATTAGAATACGTGGCTGCGTGGGAGGCTGTAGAGTACGCACTGTCGTATCTAAGGTCGCAAATAACTTATCTTCTACTAAGACTTCGGAGTCAGTTAAGGCGCGCATTAATGATGACTTACCGGCATTGGTGTAACCTACTAGCGCGACACACTGCTGCTCAACACGACCACTACGGCGACCTTGCATCTCGCCTTGTAACTTTATTAACTCACGTTTTAAACTGGCGATTTTATCGCGAATACGACGACGATTAATTTCAAAGGCCGATTCACCAATCCAACTCCCTTTTTGACGTTCACGATCTCCACTATTTTCGTCACGGATACGTGGCGTTAAGTAGTTAAGTCGTGCGATTTCTACTTGTAATTTAGCGGTACGTGTACGTGCATGTTTACTAAATATTTCGATAATAACGCGCGTACGGTCGTAAACCTCAACACCTAATGCCAGTTCAACACTACGTAATTGATTAGGGCTTAGTTCGCAATCGAATACCACTACATTAGCCATCTCTTGGGTTTCGGACTCGGCTAATAAATCGCTTACTTGCTCTTGGTTAAAGTTAACCTGAGCTTCATCTTGTAGGGGTAATTCTTCGTCATTAGTCATCGTAGCTAACTCTTCGAGTTTACCAGAGCCTAATACCGAGAGCAGCTTGGTAGATTGCTGGCGCTGCGTTTGCTTGCCAACGACCACAAATCCTAAGGTCGTCACTAATCGACCTAATTCAGATAATGACTCGTCCACGTCCAATTGCGTAAGATCAGGCGTACGAATAGAAATTAGTAAGGCGCGGGTAACAGAGTGATCTGCTGTGGTGATCGACATAACGTTGCTCATTGCTTAAAGTAATATGCAGTGCATCCTACGTGGTTATGCTTAGCTTATATAGGCATATCGAGTAACCGTATTGTAGTTAAGTCATCTTAGACACCTATTTACCGGTTTCTAAGACGATAAAAGAGCTAAAACGGGACGCATAATTTATCTTTAATGAGCGTCTATCATCGCGGTGCTACGCAGCTGATTTCCCTAACTTATGCAGTACTAAAGTGTGTGGTAGTGTATTGGTTAAGCCATATTCGCCCTAAATTTGTAGCTGGCTAAAGGGGCGTTAGGGAGAGGATTTCATCGGTAAAATTCACGCTAAAATAACATCATATTCAATGTGTCATAACGCCGGGATCACTGTTATGTGTCACCACTTAGTATTGATAATAGTTATCAATACAATTTACATTTCAAGACTCCCTCTGTAGTATTGTTCTTAAATCAAACACAATATATTGTGTTTTTATTTTTTAAGGACGGGTAGTGACACCGTAATTGTGGCACCTAGCAGAGGATTTCATATGTATATTTCACATGTGACTAAGCGTGATGGTTCAGTTAAAACATTTAAAATTGATAAGATTAAAGTTGCGATACATAAAGCAATGCAGGCTGCAGATAGTGGAAATCTAGATGATGTCGATAATATTAGTCAGAAGGTATTAGACGTCATTGAAAGTATTAAACATACAGATAGTCGTTATATTCCCTCAATTGAAGGCATACAGAACATTGTTGAAGAACAATTGATGGGATCAGGATTTCATAAGGTAGCCAAAGCTTACATACTTTATCGCAATGAGCATTCAAAGGATCGTAAGCATAATATCTTTGAAAAACGCATAAACTTAAAGCCTTATGAATACCCCGAAATATTAGAATATGTCGATGCTATTCGCCATTCATACTGGATCCATACAGAATTTAACTTTACGAGTGACATTCAAGATTTTAAAGTCCGCTTAAGTCACCCAGAAAGGGAAGTGATTAAACGCACTATGCTCGCTATTTCTCAAATTGAGGTGTCAGTTAAAACCTTTTGGGGAAACATATATACGAAAATGCCAAAACCCGAAATCGGCTCTGTAGGTGCTACATTCGCTGAATCTGAAGTACGTCATCATGATGCCTATTCGCACCTGTTAGAGATATTGGGGTTAAATGATGAATTCTCCAAATTAGAAGAAAACCCTGACATTATGACACGCGTTCGTTACCTCGAGTCGGCGTTGAAGCATGCCAATAGTGAGGACAATAAAGAATATTCTGAATCTATTTTATTATTTTCACTCTTCATCGAACATGTCTCTTTGTTCTCTCAGTTTCTCATTATTATGTCCTTCAATAAGTATAAAAACATGCTCAAAGGGATATCGAATGTTGTCGAGGCGACGTCAAAAGAAGAACAGCTACACGGCAATTTTGGTATAGATTTAATTCAAATTATTAAACAAGAAAACCCATCTTGGTTTAATGAGGAATACCAACAGAGTGTGCGGACGTTATGCTTACAAGCCTTTAAATCAGAGTCAAAAATTATCGATTGGATTTATGCAGAAGGTGAGCTTGACTTCATTCCCAAAGCACAAGTGAAAGAGTTTATTAAAAACCGATTTAATCAATCATTACAAAGTATAGATATTGAAAAAGTATTTGAAATTGATGAAAAGCTTTTAGAAAAAACTGAATGGTTTGATGATGAAATAATTGGTACAAAACATGGGGATTTCTTTGTAAAACGTTCTATTAATTATAATAAACGCAGTAAAAGTGTGACTAGCGAAGATCTGTTTTAGGCATGTAATACCAAAGGAATTAATATAGTGATCATGTGTTGCGCAGGAAAAATTAACACTAGCAAGGCGTGAGTTGTAGGAGATAGTTGTTCTCACTTCAAAACTCACAACGCAGGTAGGGATAATTTCAACAAGCAAGACGGATCACCTTTTTAGTTCCTTTGGTATAAGTCAGTGGATTATTAATATTTATTCAAGGGAAAGATATGGAATGGTTAACACCCCATAGCCGTCAATTTTTGGCTGGCGGATATTTAAGTGAAGGGCAGAGTGCTGAAGAGCGTATTCGTGAAATAGCAGATCGCGCAGAGAAAATACTTGGCATGGAAGGTTTTTCTGACAAGTTTTATGGTTATATGGAAGCCGGATTTTATTCACTTTCATCCCCTGTTTGGTCTAATTTCGGTAAAGACAGTGGCTTACCTGTCAGTTGTTTCGGCTCTAGTATTACGGATGATATAGGTAATATTTTATTTACTGAAGCAGAAGTCGGCATGATGTCAAAATTAGGAGGCGGTACCTCTGCTTATTTTGGGCACTTACGTCATAGAGGGGCCACGATCAAAAATAATGGTGTTTCATCAGGCGCACCGCATTTTATGCAGCTGTTTGAAACAATGGTTGATGTGGTCAGTCAAGGCTCGGTAAGAAGAGGGCGTTTCGCTGCATATTTACCGATTGAACATAAAGACGCTAATGAATTTTTAGATATTGGTAGTGAAGGCAATGTGATTCAAAATCTCACTCATGGGATCACGGTAACAGATGCTTGGTTACAAAAAATGATAGAGGGTGATAAGGAAAAGCGGGTACTTTGGGCGAAAGTGATACAACGTAGAAATGAAATGGGCTATCCATACATTTTGTTTTCTGACAATGCGAATAATCAAACGGTAGATACATACAAAAAACATGATCTAAAGATTAATGCGAGTAATTTATGTACTGAAATTATGCTTCCGGCGCATGATAAATGGTCATTTGTTTGTGTTTTATCTTCAATTAACTTACTCCATTATGAAAAATGGAAAGATACAGATGCCGTTGAAACGCTCATCTATTTTCTAGATGCCGTGGTGACAGAATTTTTAGATAAATTAGAAGAGTATCGAGATTCAAATGAGCGTGCCGATCAATTGGTTTTCTTGTTTATGGAGAAAGCTTATAATTTTTGTAAAAGTAATCGTGCATTGGGAATGGGGGTATTAGGTTGGCATTCTTTGTTGCAACAAGAAATGCTCCCTTGGGAAGGTCGAGATGCCGCTAAGTTAAATTTAGAAATATTCAAACTTATTAAACAAAAATCGTATCAAGCGTCTGCATCTTTGGCGGATAAATTCGGTGAACCGAGTATTCTCGAAGGCTATGGGCGTCGAAATGCAACACTCAATGCCATCGCTCCTACGACATCATCCGCCTTTATTCTTGGGCAAGTGTCGCAAGGCATTGAGCCTATATGGTCAAATTGTTATGTTAAAGATATCTCTAAAATTAAAACGACGATTAAAAATCCATTCTTAGAAAAATTATTAGAAGAAAAAGGTTTTAATACGAAACAAGTTTGGTTGGATATTCGAGATCATGATGGCTCAGTGCAGCATTTAGACTTCTTAACCGAGGAAGAAAAAAAGGTATTTAAAACGTTCCCTGAAATAGACCAAATGAGTATTATTGATCAAGCCTCGACGCGGCAGACCTATATTGACCAAGGTCAGTCATTAAATCTTATGATACATCCTGACACTCCCGTGAAAGATATCAACCAACTCTATCTTTCAGCTTGGAAGATGGGGATAAAATCGCTGTATTACCAGCACAGTATGAATGCGGCGCAAAAACTGAATCAACAGCGCAGTAACTGTAAGGCCTGCGAAGGGTAAAACGTGGCTGTTGTTAACTTAACGAAATTGGAACAAAAAAAACGGAGAATTTAAAAGTAACCTCTCGATATATCGTCGCTGCGCGAATGCCTCTTATATTTCATGGCAACTGGGCTTGTAAGTCAGATAAGAGCGTCGCGTCCGCATGATGGTATTGGAGGGATAATGTCATTTGAAATTGAGCGCTAACTAATAGTAAAAGAGAGAGCATGCGATAACTTTAACTTTATGCTGAAAAGCGTCATTAACAAATATTTCAAATGCTGCTAAATAGTTAAATTCGTTAATGGAATTCTAGGGGGTAAGCAAGTGAAGCAATCGATAGACAATGAATATACTCGGCTCTACGTTTTAGATGAACAATAAATACTAAGCCAATTAGTGCTCACTATTGATTCAAAATGAAACTAAAATGTCTTGATGTTGAACTTGCTGCATAGTACGTTTATAGCATGTTTTCCATTACGCAGTTTAAATTATGCCAAATAGTAGTCCTTTTAATGTTGAAAGTGTATTCACGTGCTGGAAGTTTTTCCAAAAGCACCGTTGGGTTTCTCCTGAATTTACTCATTCTCCAATTCATGACTCTTGGGATCGCTGCATACGTCAATGCTCTGCTTATGAATGGCATAAACCCAATGTTGCATCAGGTAATACATTGCGCTCATTTGTGCATCGTAATAATGAAATAGTCGCTATTTCTGAAACGGTATTAGAAGATGCTTATCGTATGTTAGAGCCCAAAGATTGTGCCTTATTTGTGACCGATGCAACGGGGTGTAGTCTCGCAATTTTAGGCTCAGAGAAAAGCATTGAACAAGCAAAGCAACTTGGATTTAAACTCGGTGCATTTTGGACTGAAGGGCGAGTGGGTACTAATGCAGTCAGCCTTAGCCTGCATACTCATCAGCCAGAAACCGTTTTTTCAGCGCAACATTTTAATCAAAACCTGCATGGTTATGGTTGTCATGCGGCGCCTGTTTTTGATATTGATGGGCGCCTTAAAGCTTGTCTTTTATTATTTACTGATATGGAAAATTATCAGCCGTCCGATGCCGCTTTAATCACCTCTTGTGCCAAAGAAGTCAGTAGTTTAGTGCAGTTAGAGAATAGCTTATCTGATTCAAATCTAATTTTAAACCAGCGCAATGCGGTATTAGAATGTATGGATGATGGCATTATTGCTTGGGATAAAGATCTGCGTATTACCTTAATGAACGATCAAGCAGCCAGTAAATTTAAGTTAAAAAAAGAACATATTATTGGCTCGTTATTACATAAAATCATCATGTTACCTCCTGTTATTAAGCAAGGTATAAAAAACAGAGAAAAGCTTTCTCATCTGGAAATTACCTTTGAATGCCAAGGTGAATTTATAGAGGCGTTAGTCACTTTAAGACCCCTTTCTAATGCGGGTTTTCTCTTTTTTATTCATCCACTTGAAACGATTCGCCGTTTTGCTCAGCGTAATATTGATAACAATGTTGAGCTTAGTTTTGATTCCTTAGTGACTCACTCTAAAAAAATGAAAAAAGTGCAAACGATTGCCAAAAGAGCGGCTAAAACAAAAAATCCTATTTTATTACGCGGTGAAGATGGCGTCGGAAAAAATAAAATTGCACAAGCGATGCACCACCTTAGTGACAATAGTAAAGGCCCTTTTATCATTGTTAATTGTAAAGTTATTCAAGCTGAAAATATGGTGCGAGAGTTACTCGGGTGTGATGAAGGTGAGGGAAAATTATCAAAATTTGAATTAGCAAATGGAGGGACGATTTATTTAGAACAGGTGGAGTTTCTGAGCTCCGAAGTACAGTCTGCTTTGTTGCAGATGCTAAAAAACAACCTGTTCATGCGTACCAGTAGTAATCGTATGATCCCCGTTAATTTCCAATTGATCACCTCTACCAGTGCAGATCTAGAGCAGTATGTTAACCAAGGTACTTTTAGACGTCACCTTTATTATGCGATCAGTGCTGTTGAGCTCAACATCCCCTCTCTAAGGCACCGCCAAGAAGATATTGTTGAGTTAGTACATCGTCAACTTCTACGTTTAGAAAAGCGTTACAAGACGAGTCTGTCGATTACAGATGAAGCATTACAACTACTGCTTCATTATTCATGGCCTGGTAACCTTTCTGAATTGCAAAATAAAATAGAAAAAATAGTATTAAATCGCTCTGGAGATTTAATCACTATTGATGACTTTCCAAGTCAATTATTGGAAGAGCCAATTAAAGGGGAGTTATCTGCTAAAGGTTATATTCAAAGCCTTGAAGCGATCGAGAAACAAGCGATTCAACAGGCTTGGGATCATTTTGATGGGCGAGTGAATGAAATCGCGACGGCATTACAAATTGGACGCACAACCTTGTGGCGTAAATTAAAAAAATATCAAATATCCCCAAAAATAAATGACTGATAGCTAAAAATAACAGCAAGCGAGATGGTAAATGGGGCAATAATGACCGTTTATCTTCACAATGGTTTCACCTTGAAACCTTTTGCTTGGCTGTATATTTCAAATTGAAACGTTTCTGTGAGCATTTTCTGATAGTGTGATCTTATCCTTCTTTGTTGATTTTCTGAGTATGTTTACGGGGAGCGTTGTGCACCTCTTCAAGAATAATGTCACCATTATCTAGTAGATCGTTACCTTTGTGTCAATTGTGTTTATCGTACCCTCAACCGTTGTAATACCAACATTAAGATTAAATGATTAAAAATGTGAGTATTGCTAGCTTATGGCAGATGAGTACGCGCTCCTTCTGCTTGCGATAAAACGCTAACCTATATATGGATATACACAATGAAAATATTAGAAAAAATTGGTTTTACTTCCAATAAGAAATTTTATGGCTTTCTATCGATAGTGATGTCTGGGCAGATCATGTACTCTGCTTTTGAGGCTTTTAAAGGCACATTTTATAACTTGTTATTGGAAGTATTAAGCATTACTAATACAGAAATTGGGGTGTTATTTACCTTGATTGGATCCGCAATGTTTTTCTACATACCTGCTGGGTGGGTCAACAACCGTTTCCCAGTAAAAAACATTCTGATGATCAGTTTGTTTGTGCGTTTTTTAAGTTTGATGTCAATCATAATTTTTGCTCCTGGGTTTAGTTACTTAGTTGTGATCGCAGGATTATGGGGCGTGATAGATGCCATATTTTGGCCCGCGGTACTTAATGGTGTGACATTAATGTCGGGTGATAAAAATAAAGGCATGGCATTTGGACTACTTGAATCGGTACGTCGTGGTGCTGAAATGGGAATGAATGCCGGTGTTATTGCAGTGATGGCTCTTTTAGGGGGATCTATTTTAGTCTTCCAAGGTGCGATTGTATTTTATACCTTGCTTATTTTACCTATGATTTTTTGTGTATGGAAATTTGTGCCGAACAATGAGTTTGATGTTGAAGCGGGACAAAACAAAAATAAAGAAGCGTTAAAAGGTCTGGCGTATGTATTTAAAATGCCGACACTATGGCTTGCCGCGTTAACTTCTTTAACCGTATATTGGACTTATATTACCCTTATTTACACGGTGCCATATCTACAAGCGGTATTTGGTTTAACCACCACTCAAGCTGCTTTCTTTGGTATCGTCAATACTGCTGCCATGGGGATCCTCGCCGGATTGGTGAGTGGTTTTATTGCGGACTTTATTTTCAAGTCATCCATAAAAATGATGCTAGTGGCGCTTGCGCTCACCGCAACGTGTCTTGCCATTACCATCATGTTGCCTAAATCTGCAGATATGTTGATGATAAACATGGTGTTGTTAGTGTGTTTCTCTTTCAGCTCATTTTTGGCAAAAAGTATCATTCTGGCCCCCATTGCAGAATCAGGTGTCCCTAAAAAATACAGCGGTGCAGCTATGAGTGTCGGATCGTTTGCCGCTTACGCTTCTATCTTTTGGGCATATACCTTAAACGGTTGGATCATCGATAATTATCCTGCTATTGAAGCGTATGAAATGATATTTGCCATTGGTGCGATTGTTTCACTCGTCGGTATGGTATTTTCTATTCTTCTACTGTTATTGAAAAAGAAACAAGCATTAGCAGATCAACAACCGGAACTGGCCACAACAGAGTCAGAGTAGTATTTACCCGTTATCAACGATAACGGGTATTTTATATGGAAGTGACTTGCTACGTTATAAGTCATTTTCATTAGCCTTTTTACAAAAAAATAATGGAACTACCCTCAAATAACAGATGGCCACTTGTAATGGCCATTTCACCTGTGACGAGTAAGGATTTATCATGTTTACATTTTCTGACGAATTAACCTTTGGCCATCGTATTCTTACGTTTAATGTGCCCGCTCATACGCATTCAATTGAGTTAACTGGCACCACAGTCAAAAAAGGTCTCTTATACGCTTATCTGTATGATAGTAATAAAAAATTGCGTGCAAATTTAATGTTTGAAAAACGTAATACCGACGTAGTGATCAGTAAAGATTGTGCTTCATTAGGTGGTTTTTCGGGAGAGATCCCAGAGGGAGATTGGCAATTACAGATTTATAATCTGGAAGGTGAGAACCGCAACCCTAAGGCGATGTCTTATGCTGTTGAAGTTAATTTTAATGTGCCTGAAAAATCATTACAAGTAGCCACAGAGTTATCTTGTACAAAAGACAATCAGATTGTTTTTGATTATGATAAACAAAAACGTGCGGGTGCAGCTTGGTATAAAGGCGATTTACATGCACACTCGCAACTTTCGGATGGTAATAATAGTTTAGAAGCGGCGGGTGAGATTGTTGAGCAACAAGGCCTCGATTTTTTCTTTTTAACAGATCACAATATTTGTCATCCTGAATTACCTATTTTAAAAAACACATTAATTCTCCCCAGTCTTGAGATAACAACGGGTAAAGGGCATTTTAATGTTCACGGGGCCCGTCGCGGTTTAAATATGTTTAATGCCGATTACCGTGCCAGTGCGTTGATTGAGCAAGGGCTGACATTAGGCGATGGAGAGCCGTGTAATATCAGCGTTAATCATCCTGCCATGAAACCTTGGCATTGGGTTTATAGTGAAATGTTATTAACCAATATTAATACATTAGAGGTTTGTTGTGATCCTACTTGGCCCACCTCTCCAAAAGCCACAGAAGAAGCATTAGAAATATTTACAGAGATATGGAAGTCAGGACATTGTATTGCAGCGGTAGGGGGCAGTGATTCACACCTTGAACCACATGAGCGTTACGCCAATGCAACTGTACCTTCTATTTATGGCGATCCTGCTACTTTTGTCTATGCACAAGGGTTAAGTGGTAATGCCATTATTAATGGGTTACGTAGTGGTAATGTCTACCTAGAGCGTCAATGCCAGTTAGATTTTACTATCAATAATGGTGATTTTTTGCCCGGACAGGATGTGGGCAATGAATGTATTGATTTTATGCTGGCCGTAAAAGATGAATCTATCGCCTATTACGCCGAATGTTTTATCGATGGGAAAATAGTGGCTTATTATCCGCTCTCCACTAAATCGTTGCATATTCAGTTTGATATGAGCGAGCATGCATGGGTACGTTTCGATATTCGTCGTGGTGAGTGTATCGATGGAAAAGTTGCGTGTCGTGGTGAATTTGAAGGCGTGATAAATCCTATTTATAACGGGACACATCGTTTATTTAAAGAGCCGTTAGTGGCTACATGGAGTGAATTAATGGTGCGTGTAGAGCATAACAGAGAGCCTCTCGCAACGAAACCCTCTAAATATAAAAACTAATATTAATGTTCATATGGGTGTTTAACACCCATATTTTTTATGATTTATAGGTCATTATTCTAGTTGAATTGGCATTATTACCTTGGTTTAAAAGGTGCTTAGCTTTCTAATTGTGCTTTTTTCAGTGCTTTTAAGATTAACAGCGTCGAGGTTGCTCCCGGATCTTGGTAACCCACACTACGGGCGCCTAAGTAACTTGCTATGCCTTTTTTAGCTTGCATTTCAATCGTGCGGGTGACGGCTTCTTCTGCACGTTGGCAGATGTTTTGTAATGCGATATTTAAGGGTAAATTGTTATCAAGAGCTTGTTGGCCTGCGTCGATAGCTGGCCACCAAACATCACACAGCGTTTTATCACCGGGTTGGGCCCTGCCTCGCTCAATAATGCCGTCCAGACCTGCACTTAACATGCAGAGTAAATCTTCTAAGTTAAGCTTTTCTTTATTAATGACCGCTTGTGATGCACGCATAAAAAAGCTGCTATACAAAGGACCACTTGCGCCACCAATACTGAAGGATAAGATCATGCCCGTTGTTTTTAGTATATCGCTTATTTGTTGTTTTTCTAATCCGGATAGTTTATCTGCAACGCGATCGAAACCACGCTTCATATTAATACCATGATCGGCATCGCCAATATCTGTATCGAGTTGCGTTAAAAACAGACACTCTTTGTTAAAACTTTGCGCGCAATAGAAAAGCCAAGCCAGTAGTTGTTCTTTGCTGATAGTTTCATTATTCATCTAGCATCCCCAACGTAAAGCCGGTGTATTGACTGGCGCATCCCATAGCGTCAATATCTCTTTATCTACTTTTACAAAGGTGATTGAAAAGCCTTCCATATCCAAAGAGGTACAATAATTTCCGATCAGGTTGCGTGTTATATTGATAGAATGTTGCTGACAAGATTGGTGTAAACAGCGAAATACGCCATATAATTCAGCATTCGGTGTTGCACCAAGTCCATTGACTAATACAATGTATTGATCGTCACTTGAAAAAGGTTCGCTAGTTACTTGATGCTCTTGCCACACCCCAAGCATACGATCCCATTCTCTAATTTCACGCGTATAAAGAGGGCTATTTATGATCTGCTGAAGCATCTGTTCAACCAGAGAATTAAGATCTGTATATTGACGTCGTTCAATACCCGATTCCCCATGAATACCCACCCCAAATTCGATTTCATTATCAGCGAGTATAAAAGAGGGGCTTCCCGTAGCAGGAACCGTACAAGCGGTTAAGGCAACCCCAAAAGTTCGTGTACCATTATTAATACGCCTCGCTAATAATTCACACTGCGTTAAATCATATCCTTGCTCAGCGGCAGCTCCCACCACTTTTTCAATGATCACGGTACCTGCAACGCCTCGGCGGCCGGAGGTATATAAGCTGTCTTTAACTGCGACATCATCATCAATAAGCACCGCGCCCACTTTCACACCATCAAAATGCAACATTTCAACCGCGGTTTCAAAATTGAGTACATCGCTGGTGTAGTTTTTAATAAAAAAGAGGATCCCATGACCATTATCAAGTTGTTGGCCACATTCGTACATTTGATCGGGGGTTGGCGAGGTAAACACTTCGCCCGGGCAAGCCCCCGTAAGCATACCTTTGCCAATATAACCTGCGTGCATGGGTTCATGACCATTACCACCACCTGCAATAAGCGCAACGTGATTATTATTATCGCGCCAGATATAACGAGGGTGGGTTGATACCTTTAAGTCGGGATGAGCTAAATAAAGACCTTCAAGTTGTTCTGTCACAATATCTTCGACTTTATTAATAAACTTTTTCATTACAAACCTTTTTATGACGCATCGTTAAAGAGGGATAGATGACAGTATCTGTGTCGTCGGGCAAGTTGTAAATATTAGGTTAAATGTTTCATTTGGAAACGTTTTAATTTATATCGTGGTTCTAAATGAAACCGATTTTTTTGCTGCTTAAATATTTGTGAACTGAGTCAAGTTTCACTTTTTAGGTCACTGCTCAGACGACATATTTGTGCCTGTTATCATGGATAATGATGGGAGAACGTGATGTTAGTTGTCCTTGCTCTGATTACGTTTATGATAACAACAAGCCATCTAAAGGCGCAAATTTTATAACACAAAAAGTCAATGTAATCATATAAGAGGCATTAATTATGGATAAGATCATCATTTCTCCAAGTAAGTATATCCAAGGCGAAAATGTATTAGCGGCGATTAGTGAATATGTACTACCCGTTGGGCGTCAGGCGATGGCCATTGCAGATGAGTTTGTCACTGGGCTAGTCGGTGAAACGGTTAAACAAAGTTTTAGAGATCAAGATTCAGAGTTAACCATGGAAATTTTTAATGGTGAATGTTCACGTACTGAAATCGAACGTTTATTACTATTGAGTGAGCAGGCCAATGCCGATGTGATCATTGGTATTGGAGGCGGTAAAACATTAGATACCGCTAAAGCAATTGGATTTTATCGTAAAATACCTGTCGTGGTAGTACCTACAATCGCCTCAACAGATGCACCTACTAGTGCATTAGCGGTTATTTATACACCTGAAGGTCAGTTTAGTGAGTATTTAATGATCCCAACGAATCCTAATATGGTGATCATGGACAGTAAGATTATTGCGGCCGCACCGGTGCGTTTATTAGTGTCTGGTATGGGGGATGCACTTTCTACTCATTTTGAAGCGCGTGCGAATGCTCGCTCTGGCGGTAAGACAATGGCAGGCGGTGCGCCAACTAAAGCGGCACAAGCATTAGCGAAACTCTGTTATGAAACATTACTTGCTGACGGCCTACAAGCAAAAATAGCCGTTGAAAATGGATTGTCATCACAAGCAGTAGAAAATATCATTGAGGCTAATACCTACTTAAGTGGGATTGGTTTTGAAAGCAGTGGTTTAGCCGGCGCACATGCGATACATAACGGTTTAACTAAGCTTGAAGAATGCCATCACCTTTTTCATGGTGAAAAAGTGGCCTTTGGTACTTTAGTGCAATTAGTCTTAGAAAATGCACCAATGGAAGAAATTAATACGGTGCTTGAATTCTGTCATAGTGTTGGTTTACCAACCAATTTACATGCGATGGGCGTCAAAGTGTTAGATAGAGATAAACTGTTAGAGGTTGCTAAAGCATCTTGTGCTGAAGGTGAAACCATCCATAACATGCCATTTGTCGTGACGCCGATTGCTGTGTTATCTGCAATATTAGTGGCACATGAATTAGGCTCTAAGAAATAACGCTAATTTATTATTTACTCACGATAAGTGGGTTAATAACCTCTGCCTATTAAATTTGTAATTTATTGAATAAGCCATCCGTTCATTTAACCCTTTTTCATTAGGTGTTAAAGGGGCTGATGGCTTATTTTTTTAGTCAAAATATCCAATGTAACCCTCAAATATATGATGACAAAAGCGCTTATGAATTAATTAAGTTTTCATGTATTACGCAGGAGAAATTAGCACTAGCAAGGCGTGAGTTGCAGGAGATAGTTGCTCTCACTTCAAAATTCACAACGCAGGGTGGGATAATTTCAACAAGCAAGACTGATCACTCTTTTAGTTCCTTTGGTATTATCCAGTCGTGTTGATAGTAGGCGCTGTCGGTTTTTTTACTTGAGAGGGTTAAAAGGGGATAACGTTTTCTAAGCATCTCATTTTAAATATTTTAAACCTTTAAAAGGTGAGATCTAGATCTCTATTTTCAACTATTTTTTAATGCGGAGATGATCATAAACACCCTATTTGGCGCCTTTTTTGTTCGCTCTAAAGTCGTTTTTAACCTAGATCAAATGATAAGAGTGATCTACTTCATTATCAACAATCAAAATGGCTGTAACGTTTCAACCTGAAACGATTAGCCCTTGTTTTTTGGTTTCTTAATGGAACCATCGTTGTTTTTTGCATCCCTATTTTGTTCTGGCAAGATGGTTATATTATTTTTTAACCTACTTTATTTTAAACTACTTTTTGGAGTAATTATGAGCCGTTTATTTATTAATGATAAAGCAACGTTAGTCCATGATGCGATTGATGGCATCTTATATAGCAATAAGCATAATAACCTTGTTCGTTTGGATGTTGATCCGCAAATTAGAATTGTGACGCGTAATGATTGGCATCACGATAAAGTTGCCATTATCTCTGGTGGTGGCTCTGGGCATGAGCCTGCTCATGTTGGTTTTATTGGTAAAGGTATGTTAACGGCTGCTGTTTGTGGCGATGTTTTTGCCTCACCAAGTGTGGATGCGGTGTTAAATGCCATAGTCCATGTCACAGGAGAGAAAGGTTGTTTGGTCATTGTTAAAAACTATACCGGCGACCGTTTGAACTTTGGCCTTGCTTGTGAAAAAGCCAAAAAAATGGGTTTAAACGTTGAAATGGTAATAGTAGACGATGATATCTCTATTCCTGACAATCTTAAACCTCGTGGTATTGCTGGCACATTGTTTGTCCATAAAGTGGCAGGTAATGCAGCAGAGCAAGGCGCTTCTTTAAATGTCGTTAAAAAGGCAGCCCAAGGTGCGATTGATGCAACGGCAAGTATTGGCCTCGCACTGACAAGTTGCTCTTTACCGGGAGAAGAATCAACGCAGCGTATTGCAGAAGGCAAGGCTGAATTAGGGTTAGGTATTCATGGAGAGCCTGGCATTAAAACAATTGATGTAACATGTTGTCGTGATCTTGTGATGATCATGGTTGATAAACTAAAACAATCGTTTTCTGCTCCAGATATTAAAATTGCAGTGATGATCAACAATTTAGGTGGCGTTTCTCCATTAGAGATGAGCCTTATATGTAAAGACATCGTGGAATCTGAGTTAAAAAATAATATTGAGTTAGTGGTTGGGCCTGCTCCATTTATGACGGCTATTGATATGAAAGGATTTTCAATTTCAGTGATTGAATTAACAGGCGATCATGCTCAAGCTCTGTGCGCCCCTGTTGAAGTGGATGCATGGGTTGAAGCCATTCCATTGCGCCCATTAAATGTGATAAAAAAAGATAAAGTGTCCATTAACTTTGCATTTGAAGCGTCTGAAAATGCACAGGTTGCAAGTATTGTTAAAACAGTAACCTTGGCTTTGATTAATGCAGAAAAAGAGTTAAATCGTCTGGATACGTTAGTGGGCGATGGGGATACCGGTTCAACGTTCTCTGCGGGTGCTCGACAAGTTTTAGCTGAGCTCAATGCGGGTAATTTACCACTTAATGATACTGGCGCGTTGCTTAATGTCATTGGGGAACAACTTGCTACCGTTATGGGGGGATCGTCAGGCGTATTATTCTCTATCTTCTTCACAGCAGCGGGTCATCATTACCAGCAACATGGTGATACAGTACAAGCATTACAAGCCGGTTTACAACAAATGATGCAATACGGTGGAGCAAAACCGGGTGATCGTACGATGATTGATGCAATGTACCCAGCCTTTATCGCTTGGAAAAATGAAGGTTTTGAAGCTGCCATTGTTGCGGCTAAAATAGGGGCAGAAAGCACAGCCACTATGGTCGAAGCCAAAGCAGGACGCTCTTCTTATTTAAACAGTGAGAGTTTAAAAGGTGTTAAAGATCCGGGCTCAGTCGCTGTTGAGTTGGTTTTTGACGCGTTTAATGTGTAATTAAAACGTTGAAAGTGGATGCTAAAAAAACAGGTTAATCTTATTAACCTGTTTTTTTGTCTTCAACAAATTCGAGGGAGTAATTCGCCCTGTGGTAGTTCAAGATAACGACGACTACCCCAAGGGCTATGTAAAATGACTTTATGATTTCCTTCGTTATCGTGACAAGCATTACCGATGTGACTCGCCGTTGCGGAAAACTGTTTTAACACCGCTAATGTGGCAGCGAGTTCTGATTGTGGCACTGCCAATATCATAGTGCCTTCATTTGCCAAATCGTAAGCTTCAAAGCCATATAATTCACATAAGCCTTGTACTTCATCGCTCACGGGAATATCGGTTTCATTTATATCGATTTGAACTTTTGAAGCAATACACCACTCATTTAACACCGCTGATATACCACCTCGCGTCGCATCACGTAACGTGCGCAGTGTGATGTTTTTCTCGAGTAACATTTCGACAATAGGCCATAAAGTGGCACAATCACTGTGTAGGTTAGAATTTAGTTTCAATGCGTCACGCGCCATTAAAATACAACTTCCATGGCAGCCAATATCGCGTGACACTATGATTGCATCACCGTCTTCGATCGCACTGACTGATAGCGTTTGTGAATGATAAAAACTACCGACACCTGTGGTGTTAATAAATACGCCATCTAAAGTCCCTCTCGGCACGACTTTTGTATCGCCACAGACAATTTTTGCGCCTGATATCGCCAATTCTTTTTGCATGCTTTGTACGATTGTTTTTAAATCGGCATAACTAAATCCTTCTTCAATCATAAAGCTACAGCTTAAATATTCAGGTTTAGCGCCCATCATGGCAAGATCGTTTACGGTTCCTGCAATGGCGAGTTTTCCAATGTCACCCCCAGCAAAGAAAAGGGGTGAAACCGTAAAGCTATCAGTGGTAAATGCAATTTTACCTGTCGTGGGTAAAATGGCTGCATCTTCTGTTTTTAGCAAAATTTCATTTTCGAAATGATGAAAGAACAGATCTTTGATCAAAGTATTCATTTCTTGACCGCCACCACCGTGGCTTAGTTGTATTTGTTGCATATTGTTACCTAAATTATTTTTGTGTATTCGGTTGCTTATTAAGCGCATTATTATTTAAGCCTAAATAACGGAAATAAGCATTACATGCGCCTTCAGAGCTTACCATGCAACTGCCCATCGGCTGGGTTGGGGTACAGTTTTTAGCAAACACTTTACATTGATTGGGTTTTGCCAAACCTCGTAAAATATCGCCACATTGACACGCTTTATGATCGTCTATTGGCTTCGTTGATAAATGCGTTTTAAAGATAAGCTCTGCATCAAAGCGCGCATATTTTTCGCGTAATTTTAAGGCTGAATTGGCAATGTCGCCCAAACCGCGCCAGCGAAATACATCACGAAGTTCAAAGACTTCATTGATTTTAGATTGCGCAATCAGGTTACCTTCTAGGGTCACTGCGCGACTATATTGGATCAACATTTCAGGCGTCACATCATGTTGATCCGTTGCGATACTAAGCTCTACTAACATGAGTATTGACTGCATAACATCAACAGGCTCAAACCCCGCGACGACCACGGGTAATTTATATTTATCTGCGATGTGCTGATATATCTTCGCACCTGTAATAACGCTGACATGTGAGGGTCCAATAAAAGCATTTATTTTGGCGCGACCATCTGACATCACCGCGTTAATAGCGGGCGGCACGAGAACATGATTACAGTGCACATAAAAGTTACACAGTTTTTGCTGATCGGCAATTTGTACTAAAACCGCGGTCATCGGCGTGGTCGTTTCAAAACCAATTGCAAAGTAAATGACTGATTTAGTCGGGTTTTCTTTGGCAATCAGGAGTGTGTCCATGGGATCGTAAATAGGGCGGACATCACCGCCACGGGCGCGGCATTGTGCTAATGTCCCCTTTGAACCGGGCACGCGGATCATGTCACCTAACGTGACTAAAATAGTGTTAGGTAGCATAGCAAGATCAATCGCTTGATCGATGCGCTCTTTTGGCATGATACATACGGGGCAACCCGGACCATGAATAAATTCAATATTGTCAGGTAATAACTGCATTAACCCATATTTCATAATGGTGTGAGTATGCCCACCACACACTTCCATCACCTTAAGGGGATAAGGTAACTGTTTCGCTTTAGTGTTAATTTTTTTCGCCAGTGCTTTCATGATCAAAGGATCACGAAAGGTTTGATAGAGCTCTTTTAAATCCATGCTATTTTCCACATATTAATGTCATATTGTTAATTAAATAAGGCTTGTGCATCTTCTGCTGACATATTTTCAAGCATCGATTTATATTCAATTAGGCTTTCTTGTGCTTCTTCATTATTTAGTTTACTAATGGCAAAGCCAACGTGGATCAGAAGATAGTCTCCAATGGCTAGTTTTTCGCTTATCAAATGAATACTAATTTGTCGTTGGACACCTAAGGTATCCACTGTCACAAGGCTTTCGTCGTCGTGAAAGGCACAAATTTTCGACGGTATACATAAGCACATAGGTTTTCTCTTAATGTTAAAGGTTAAATAGTTAAGTCTGCCGAGTGATCGTTATTCACTATTGTTTGGGACAGCTCTCATCTTTTTTTTAGTATTTAGTTTATTTTCTAACGTATTTTTATGGGCGACAAACCAAAGTTGACCGGCTGCAATACCGCCATCGTTTAAGGGAATAGTTTGGCTAACGTAATAGGTTTTTTTGCGCCTCTTTAATTGGCTCAAAACGCAGTCCATTAATACTCGATTTTGAAATACACCACCACACAATACGATGGGAAGCGTCGGATATTGATCACTGATGGTGATAATTAAAGCACTTAATTGTGTAAATAATAATGACGCACCTTGTTGATATAGAGAGGTGCTTTTATCTGCCGTTAAACGCTCGATAACGTGTTTAAGTAAAGGCAGAAAATCAAATTCACCTGCATTGAGAGTAAACAGAGGCGCAGACTTTTCTCGTTTGCTAAGCGCATTTTTATTACCTTCATTTAATGCTAATTGCTCGAGTAATAATCCGCATTCACCTTCAAAACTGATTGTTTCTAATCCGCTTAATAGAGCGCAATAGGCATCAATAAAACGGCCGATTGAACTGGTGTAGGGGCTATTAATCCCTTTTTCCCAGAGTACGTGCCAATTTTCTAATTGATGCGCGCCTAATTTTTCGAACGCACTTAAGTGCATCATTTGGATTTGCTTTATCGAATAATATTCAAGTAAAAGAGCAAATAATAAACGAGCCGGTGAGGTGATCGCTTGCTCCCCACCAATTAAACGGAATGCTTTTAATGAGTAGCATCGATGGCTATTTTTAATATCGGCGATCAATACTTCGCCACCCCATAATGTACAGTTTTTACTTGGCGTTAAAGGATTATGCGCGTGTTGTGTGCTATCGATATCTCCGAGGCCTGTCCCATCAAAACTAAAACCTAATACACGCTGTTGCAATTGGTACTCTGCCATCACCGATAACACATGCGCATAATGATGTGGCACAGTGCTAATATCAGCAGAGTTATCATTTACTTGCTGATGTGCCCATCGATGTGTGGCATATCTTGGATGTTTATCGCAACAATAATGAGCCACTTTAATCTGATGTAGCAATGTAAGGCTCATGACGCGATGTTGATAATCTTGCTGCATTTCTAAATTATTTAAGTCGCCGATATAAGGGCTAATAAGCGCTTGGCTTTGCTTTTCATTTTGTGGCGCGCCAAGGGCAAAACTGACTTTTTGTTGTGCGCCAGTCGCTAATACGGGTTGCGTTAAAGTGTTCGGCAATGCGAAATAATAGGGGGCGAAGCCACGTCCTAAGCGTAACATTTGACGTTGCCCACCTGAAAAATGCACGAGACTGTCATCACAGCTATTAACTATTTTTCTTGGATGATCGATAAACCCTGCAATGCAGTGCTGAAATTTTGTGGCAACGTCATCACCTTCTATTAATATTGGCTGACCTGAGTAGTTGGCACTGGTGAAGACAAGCGCGCTTTCAATATGATCAAATAACAAATAATGTAATGGTGTGTACGGTAGCATGATACCTAAATAAGGTACGTTTTCGGCGATATTACTCGCCAAATCAAGTATTTTGTTATGCTTATTCGACACTGATTGCAGAGATAAAGCATCATGTTTTTGTAGTAATGTTATCGGGCGTTGTTGTGATCCAAGCAGCGCCCATTCGGCTTCTCCGCCTTGCACATAATGTTGTGCTTGCGTGCGATCTTTAACCATGATTGCCAAAGGTTTAAGGGGGCGATTTTTACTGATACGTAATTTGTTAACCGCTTTTTGATTGCTGGCATCACAGACTAAATGAAAACCTCCAATGCCTTTGATGGCAATTATCTTACCCGCGCGGATAGCGCTCGCAGCTTTTTGTAATACTTGCATCGAATCTGAGCTTGGCGAAGTGCTCCCGTCTGACATTCTCCATTGAATTTGAGGGCCACAACGGGGACAGCTGATAGGTTGTGCATGGTAGCGCCGATTGGCGGGATCTTCATAAGCCTGCAAACATTCAGGGCACATTACAAAATCGGCCATAGAGGTGTTTTTTCTGTCGTAAGGCAATGCGTTGATAATACTAAAACGTGGTCCGCAGTGTGTGCAGTTAGTAAGAGGGTAACGATAATAACGGCTATTTGGATCGCGAATATCGTCTAAGCAGGCATTGCATATACTAAAATCCGCAGAAATATGGGTGCTAAATTGCGTATCGTTACTCTTATTTTTTGCTAAAGAGAGGCTACTCTGACGTATCGAAAATACACCTGGCTTTGGCATATCATCGAGGCTGTGCACGGCAGATGATTTGCAAGTGATACTATCAATCTGACTTAATGGTGGCGCTTGTTGGCGGATATTTTTGATAAAAATATCAAGCTCATTTTCTGGGCCTTGTACGTCAATGTGCACGCCTTGGGGGTGATTAAGCACCCAGCCTTGCAATTGATGTTGCTTGGCAAGGAGATAGATAAAAGGTCGAAAGCCGACACCTTGTACAATACCGCAGACTTCAATTAAGCGTCGAGTTTGTAGTTTAGGTGCCTCTTTTTTACTCATGTAGATTATTCACCGAGTTTATGTGCTTAAAATTTTAAGCAAAGCTAACGATCACACCACAAACGGCGGTCATTTTTGCTAAGATTTTTGTTGGAATAAAACGTGATAAGTAAAAGCCGATAGACATAATAATAATGGCAGAGCAAGACATGCCGAGGGCAAATGCGCTTAAACTCAAGCTACTAAATTCAGTGCCATGTGCCCAGCCGTGGAATAAGATAAAGGAAATAGATACGACGTTAAGCAATGTTTTTTTGAAGTCACTTGCTGTTCGCGCTTGTCCCCATAAGGCAAATGCAGCAACAAACAAAGAGCCAGCAATAAGGCTTTCAACGCTGGCGCCTGTAAAATGAGCGCCTAACGCTAAACCTGAGAGCATAAGGGCAACTGTTGTCGCCATCATTATCAACGATTTTTTAGTGTTTTTTAAATGTTGCGCCATAACACCGATAGCCAGTAGCAAAGTTAAGTGATCTAAACCTGTAAAAGGGTGAATAACGCCATCTAGCCATGAATTATGAAGATGAATAGCGCCCACATGAGCGGATGCAAGGGGTGATAATAAAAGTGCACTCATTGTGATCATGCCGAGGGTTGTTTTTTTCATTTGAGATCCTTAGAAAGTACGAGTCAATGTTAGATAGGTTATTACGATAGCGGGATCGAAAACGATTTAAACACTGTCAAAAGTTAACTACACAATTAGCATGATTCATGCCAGATATAAAATAAGATAAAGCTCGCTGTATCACGTTGTTTTATAAGGGTTATGTTGCCAGCTTTCAAAGTGATCATGTAAGGTGTCGACATTTATGATCGTATGTCGACACCTTTGGCGGCGCCTCTGTATGATTGAATTTAAAGCGTATTTTATAAGCTTAAAAATTTAGCGATTTACCGTAGTTGTTTTGATTAGTGTCAACTTCGAGTCGGAAATTAAGTGTTTTAATGCAGCTATAAATTACTACTGTACACATCAGGATCCGTATGCACGAAATGTCTATTAGCCTAGATACCGTTAATTTGGTGGTCGAATCGGCTAAAAATCAAGGTTTTAAAAAAGTAACTGCCGTGTGGTTAGAAATAGGGG
Organism: Psychromonas sp. CNPT3; assembly: GCF_000153405.2. Lineage (NCBI taxonomy): Bacteria > Pseudomonadati > Pseudomonadota > Gammaproteobacteria > Alteromonadales > Psychromonadaceae > Psychromonas > Psychromonas sp. CNPT3. The sequence continues at coordinate 2,909,976 of NC_020802.1, read as the reverse complement.
CTCTGTCGTGTATTGAAGCAGGGACCATTGAGTTTTGTTATGAAATAGCAGCAAGAGATACCATTGCTGAACATTCAATATTACATATAGAGTCTGTCGCGGGCCAAGCATATTGCTTTGTTTGCGCAACAGACGTCATTTTAAACCAGCGTGGTAATGCTTGCCCAAATTGCGATGGTTTTCAATTACAAGTGATTCAGGGTGAGGAATTACGTGTTAAAGAAATAGAGGTAGAATAAAATATGTGTGGAGTCTGTGGATGTGGGGACACTAAAATCGAAGGGCATGATCATCATTCTCATGTGCGACATGATGAAGATAGACATGAGCATGAGGGATCTTATCAAGAATTAAATGAATATAGATCGCAACATAAACGGGCAGATGAGGTGCACCATCATTATCCTGCAGCGACACAGGTTATCATTCATCATCACCATTATTACGTAGGTGCAACAGAGCATCAGGCTCATGGGCACTCTCACGCAGATCAACATTCTCATGCAGAGGCCCATTATAAGCACCACCATGCTCATCCTCATCATACGCACGAAGAAAGCACTCTCGACAAGAGCGATAACTTTAAAGCCACGCGCAATGAAAAAAATGATTTACATTATGGCGGTGGTGAAGCAGGTGTACATGTTCCAGGTATTAGCCAACGTCGTTTACTTAAAATTGAAACCGATATTTTAGATAAAAATAATCAATTAGCCAAACATAATCGAGCGCATTTTAAGCAAGAGAAGCAACTTGTATTAAATCTTGTATCAAGTCCTGGCTCGGGTAAAACGACGTTATTAACGGAAACGTTGCATATTATTCAAGCGGATCGTGCTTGTGCGGTAATTGAAGGTGATCAACAAACCTCTAATGATGCTGATCGCGTACGTGCGACGGGAGTACCTGCCGTGCAAGTGAATACGGGTAAGGGATGTCATTTAGATGCGAAGATGGTGCATGATGCTTATCATCAATTACAACTTAGTAAGGGAGGTTTGCTTTTTATCGAAAATGTGGGGAATTTAGTGTGCCCCGCGAGCTTTGATCTCGGTGAAAAATATAAAGTCGCCATTTTATCGGTGACAGAAGGGGAGGATAAGCCTCTTAAATATCCCAATATGTTTGCAGCCTCTCAATTGATGATCATTAATAAAATTGACCTTCTACCTTATGTCACGTTTGATGTTGATATTTGTATTGCTAACGCTAAAAAAGTGAATCCTTATATTAAGGTGATCACTTTATCTGCGACGACAGGTGAGGGTATGCAAGAGTGGCTAGATTGGCTAAAAGAAAATTAAAAACGTTGTGTCACTCAATATAATCATGAAACCGTCACTTCTGAAGTGGCGGTTTTTTTATGTCTAAGTGTCACCTTCGTCACACTGCGTACTGTCTCGTCACATATGTCGAAAAAGGTATTTCGAACATCCTGTTTAGTTAATGATTTTGTTTTTTTTGTTATTAAAAACAATGGCTTAATGTCTTTATTGGGGCATTTTAAAAGTTGGTTTGATTTTTGCTTATAAGGTGTGAATTTCCTAATTTTACTCATTAACTAAGGTTAATTATGAATCGCTTTGTAATTGCTGATCCGAAGTTATGTATTGGTTGTGATACCTGCATGGCTGCGTGTTCAACCACTCATAAAACTATCGGATTGCAAGCCCACCCAAGGTTAACCGTAACACGAAATAAAGATGCGACAGCACCTGTGTTATGTCGCCACTGTGAAGACGCTCCTTGCGCGACGGTATGCCCCGTAAATGCTATCACCCATGTAAATGGTAGTATTCATATTAATGAAAGTCTCTGTATTGGCTGCACATTATGCTCGATTGCTTGCCCTTTTGGCGCAATTACGTTTAGTGGTAGTCGAGGTGTCGGACTTGCGCATGCCTATGATACGTATATCCCTTCAAATGTAAGAACAAGTAATCCGACGACCTCATCACCCAGCTGTTTTGGTAATGATATTTTAGCATGGGAACCTGGGGTGAAAAATATTGCGGTTAAATGTGATCTTTGTGCACACCTTGAAGGTGGACCTGCTTGTATTGAAGCGTGCCCAACCAAAGCATTATTCCTCGTAGATCCCGAGAATACCTTAGCGATGCAAAAGCAAAAGCGAGATGATGCAGCTAATGCGGGCTCTTTGCTTACCCACATGATTTTGGAGGAGAGATAATATGGTTTCTTTTAATCTATTATTTGCATCCATCGCACTGTATGTCGTTGCCGGCGTTATATCACTTCTTCTCTCATCGAAGGAATCGATTGGTATTGCTCTTTCTGGCGTTGTTTCGACCCTTGGTGGTGTATTGGGAGTATGTGCTTCATTACCTGTATTATTTGGCAGTGATGCGATTAGTTATCAAATCTCATCCCCTTTTTACTTTGCAGATTGCATGTTACGCCTCGATCCACTGTCATCATTAATGGTATTTATTATTTCATTAGTGGTGATTGCTTGTAGCATTTACTCCCTTTCTTATATGCAAGAATATAAAGGAAAAGGTGCATGGGCAATGGGCTTCTTCATGAATGTTTTTATTGCATCCATGGTTGCACTCGTTGTTTCAGAGAATGCCTTTTATTTTATTGTCTTTTTTGAAATGATGTCGCTCGCGTCTTACTTTTTGGTTATATCGGAACAAAAAGAAACGTCGATCAATGCGGGCTTACAGTATTTTTTGATTGCGCACGCAGGGTCGGTGCTGATCATGATCGCTTTCTTCATTTTGTACCGCGCGACAGGGAGTTTAAATTTTCAAGATTTCCGCACGGCGAATTTGTCATCCGGCATGGCTTCGATAGTATTTTTACTGGCTTTCTTTGGCTTTGGCGCTAAAGCGGGGATAATTTCTCTGCACAGTTGGTTACCTCTTGCGCATCCCGCGGCTCCCTCTAATGCCTCGGCATTAATGTCGGGTGTGATGGTTAAAATTGGTATTTTCGGGATCATTAAAGTCAGTATCGATTTTCTCGGTGCAGATACGCCATGGTGGGGGTATCTAGTATTAGCCTTCGGCGCGGTATCTTCCGTTTTAGGTGTACTTTACGCCCTGGCTGAACATGATATTAAGCGTTTATTGGCTTATCACACGGTTGAAAATGTCGGCATTATATTAATGGGTGTCGGTGTCGGTATGGTGGGCATTGCAACACATCATCCCGTACTTGCGACAATTGGTTTATTAGGTGGGTTGTACCACATGTTAAATCACGCTGTATTCAAAGGCTTATTATTTCTGGGTGCCGGCTCGATAGTCTTTCGTCTGCATACTAAAGACATGGATAAAATGGGAGGGCTTGGTAAGTTAATGCCTTACACCGCGATAGCCTTTTTAATTGGTACGATGGCGATTTCAGCGCTACCGCCATTAAATGGTTTTATTAGTGAATGGTTTATCTACCAATCACTACTGACCATGGGCCGTCAAGGTGATTTAATGATGTCGATTGGCAGTATTATTGCGGTGGTGATGTTAGCTTTAACTGGGGCTCTCGCCTGCATGTGTTTTGTTAAAGTGTACGGCGTATGTTTTGCCGGCGCGCCAAAAAGCAAAGCGAGTACTAACGCAACAGAAGTGCCTATTGCAATGCTAATAGGCACAAGTTTACTTGCACTTATGTGTATTGTACTTGGTATTGGATCGCCTTGGATAGCACCTGTTATCAAAGGCGTCGCTGCAAGCCTAGTAAAAGGCGGTGTAGAGGTGACGGTATCACAGGGCGTTGCGCTCGTGCCGGGTATTGCACACCAAGCTATTTTGTCAGCCCCTATTATTGCAATTTCATTATTACTATTGCTACTTATCCCTTATGCACTCATTACATGTTTTAAAGGTCAGAAACTCAAACGTCGACATAGTAATGATCCATGGGCATGTGGCTATGGCTATGAGCAGCGTATGAGCGTAGATGCGGGTAGCTTTACATGTACGCTTCGCGCTATGTATGCCCCGCTTTATACATTACGAGAAAAATTAGATCCAGCAGGTCTCTTTACTTGTATCTTACTCAAAACGACCGCCTTTGCAGTCGCGATCGAAGCTTGTTTTGAGGATCATCTTGTTAGCCCAATGACACGTATGCTGCGACGCATGAAAGGGGGTAGTGTCCTATTTTATGGCCTCTATCTGCTTATTGCGTTGGTTGTATTAATGTTAATTCCATTTTATTTAGGAGTGAAATAATGCAAGGACTTGAGATCCCAAGCTTAGGGATGATAACTCTCGCTATTATTCAAGCTTTAATAATGGTCGCTCTCGCTCCGTTATTTACTGGTTTATCCCGTGTGATCCGTGCCAAAATGCACTCACGACAAGGTCCCGGTATACTTCAAGATTATCGTGACTTATATAAATTACTGCGTCGCCAAGATGTCGCGCCTTCACCTTCAGGCATTATTTTTGCTATCACACCTTGGGTGTTAATTATTACCATGGCACTCGTTGCAATGGCAATGCCCGCTGTGACCAATCACTCACCGTTTCCTATCGCAGGAGATGTGATCACCGATATTTATTTATTTGCTATTTTCCGCTTCTTTTTTGCATTGGCAGGTTTAGATTCCGGGAGTATTTTTGCCGGTTTAGGCTCAAGTCGAGAGTTAACCTTGGGCGTACTTGTTGAGCCTATCTTAATTTTATCTATTTTCACCGTGGCACTTATCACGGGCTCTTCCGATTTAGGTAACATGAGCAATACATTGGCAACACTCCCTTGGAGTATGCCGGTTGCAACTGTGGTCTCAGGTGCCGCTTGTGCATTTGTTATTTTTATCGAAATGGGTAAATTGCCCTTTGATGTTGCAGAAGCAGAGCAAGAGCTACAAGAAGGTCCTATGACGGAATATTCAGGCTCTAGTTTAGCGTTGATGAAAATTGGTTTTGGCTTAAAACAAATGGTTGTAGTGATGTTATTTCTTGCTATTTTCGTTCCCTTTGGCAAAGCCGACACGCTTACTGTGTCTGCTTTACTCATCGCGACGTTATGGCTTTTAGTTAAGTTATTTGTGTGTTTCAGCATTGCAAGTGTGTTGGAAAACAGCATGGCACGTGTTCGTTACGTACAAACGCACGAATTGACTTGGATAGGGTTTGGGATCGCGGTGCTTGGATTCTTGTTCTACTTGACAGGTATATAGAGGCTGATGAATATTATGGAAAACCTAGCTTTAATGAAAAATGTGGCCCTTCTGACCATATTATTGCCTTTTTTGGGGGCAATTATCACTATGTTGGTTGCCGCTCCGCTGGCAAAATGGGTATCTCAGATTTTTGCGGGTATCGCTGCATTTGGGGTACTTGTCTTAGCTTTTCTTTACCGCTCGAGCGGGCAAAGTACACTGCATTACACCTTATTTCACATAGATAATACTGAAATTTTGGGCTTCACTTTTGATGCCGTCAGTACTCTGACCGTAATAGCGGTCGTCATACTTGGATTTTTAGTGAATATTTATTCACTTGGCTATATGACCGAAAGTAATCGAGAACATCCGCATGAGGCTAAACCGCGTTATTACGCATTTTTGCTTATCATTATCGGTGCAATGGCAGGTTTAGTACTGTCATCAACGTTCGTCGGCCAATTATTATTTTTTGAAATCACCAGTGTCTGCTCTTGGGCGTTAATTGGCTATTATCAAAAAGCAACGTCACTTAAATCTGCGTTAAAAGCATTATTAGTGACACATTTTGCGTCGATAGGTTTGTTTGTCGCAACCGTTATCGTGTTTAAAGAAACGGGGACCTTCTCGATCACTGCACTGGCGCAGCTGAGCGATCAAACCAAAATCATTGTATTTTTAGGTATCATGCTCGCCGCTTGGGGTAAATCTGCACAATTACCCTTGCAGTTTTGGTTACCTGAAACGATGGATTCTCCGACCCCGGTGAGTGCTTATTTAGATGCTGCATCAATGGTAAAAATAGGCGTGTATATTTTTGCGCGTGCTATTTTGTCGGCAGGTGAAATCCCACACATTATCGGTGTAATTGGCGTGATTGGGGCGATTTTAACAATGCTATACGGCTTTATTTTGTATTTACCACAAAAAGATATGAAACGCTTGCTCGCATACTCAACGATCACGCAACTTGCGTATATTTTCCTTGCATTGTCACTGTCAATATTTGGATCACATCTCGCACTAGAAAGTGCTGTCGCCTATATCTTTAATCATGCCTTTGCTAAGACCCTGTTCTTCTTGGTCGCTGGTTCATTGGGTTACACCTGTGGTACTCGCATGCTGCCTTCTCTGAAGGGTATTATTAAAACTTCACCTCTTTTAGCCGTTGGATTTGGCGTCGCGGCGCTAGCGATAAGTGGCGTTCCCCCCTTTAATGGATTTTTCAGTAAATTCCCGTTATTTGAAGCGGGATTTCAGTTATCTCAACAACACCCTTGGTTAATACCCGTCATGCTTATTGCATTGCTGGAATCAGTGGCAAGTTTTGGTTGGCTCCTTTACTGGTTCGGAAAAACGGTACTCGGAAATCCTTCTGAAGCGGTCCAAAAAGCATCCCCATTACCGATATCAATGAAAATTGTGATTGTGATTTTGATTATTATGTCGGTGTTTTCAAGCTTTATAGCATCAACGTGGCTCAGTTAAAGTAAGTGGTTGTTATGCGTTATGCATAACAATCAATAACTTATATGCAACCGAACCTGTTAATTTAAAAAATTAAGAATAGAGATAGAACTGATTATGTTAGAAGAAAATACTCCAAACAACGGTAAAATAGGCAGTAGCTATATTGCTGGAATACATCACTTTTTTCCAAATGCGATTTTAGAAGAAGAGTGGCGTACACATAACCAAATATTGATCACGGTAAAAGATACGGCATTAATCGAGGTCATGAAATGGTTGTACTTTGAAAAAGATGGTTGGCTAAGTGTTTCGTTTGGTAACGATGAACGCACCTTAAGTGGCTATTTCGCGGTTTATCATACTTTGTCGATGGAAGGTGATGAAAAATGTTGGATCATGGTGAAAATTCATGTTGATGCTGAAACAAAAGAGTTTCCTTCAATTACGCCAGTGATACCTGCTGCAGTGTGGGGCGAACGAGAAATTCGTGACATGTTTGGTTTAAGACCGATTGGTCTTCCTGATCAGCGACGTCTTGTTCTACCTGATGATTGGCCTGAAGATTTACATCCACTGTGTAAAGATGCAATGGATTATCGCCAGCGCCCAATGCCAACGACAGAATCTGAAACATACGCATTTGATAATGAGCTTGGTGATAAAAGTAATCGTATTATTCCGCTCGGACCTTTGCATATTACATCCGATGAACCTGGGCATTTCCGTTTATTCGTTGATGGTGAAGATATTATCGATGCCGATTATCGTATGTTTTATGTGCATCGTGGTATGGAAAAATTGGCAGAGACGCGTATGGGTTATAACGAAGTCGCCTTTTTAACGGATCGCGTGTGTGGCATTTGCGGGTTTACTCACAGTGTTGGTTACACCAATTCGGTTGAAAATGCATTGGGCATTGAAGTGCCACCCCGTGCGAAGATGATCCGTACTGTATTACTCGAAGTCGAGCGTTTGCACAGTAATATGCTCAACGTCGGCTTATCAAGTCACTTTGTCGGTTTTGATACGGGCTTTATGCAATTTTTCCGCGTACGTGAAAAAACCATGTTGCTTGCTGAATTATTAACCGGCGCGCGTAAAACGTATGGCTTAAACCTGATTGGCGGAGTACGTCGCGATATTCAAAAAGAACACCGTCTTAAAGGTATTAAATTAATTCGTGAAATTCGTAAAGAGTTCACAGATCTTGTGGAAATGCTATTAAGCACGCCAAATATTGATCAACGTTTGAAAGGAATTGGGCGTCTTGAGCCTGAAATCGCACGTAACTTTAGTGTTGTTGGTCCGATGGTGCGTGGTAGTGGTTTTGCTCGTGATGTACGTCGTACACATGGTGATAGTGTCGAAGCTTATGCTGATATGCCGATGGAAATTCAAACGTTAAATACCTGTGACGTTGAAGCGCGTCTTTTAGTGCGTATAAAAGAGCTATTAGATAGTTTCAATATGATCGAGTATGGCTTAGGAAATCTACCCGAAGGTCCTTTATTGACAGAAGGTTTTACCTATAAGCCGTTCCAATTTGCATTGGGCTTTACAGAAGCGCCTCGTGGTGAAAATGTACACTGGAGTATGACCGGTGATAACCAAAAATTATTCCGCTGGCGTTGTCGTGCTGCGACCTATGCAAACTGGCCGACACTGCGTTATATGCTACGTGGTAATACGGTATCGGATGCACCTTTAATCATTGGTAGTTTGGATCCCTGTTATTCATGTACAGACAGGGTAACGATTATTGATAAGAAAAAAGGAACAAGCAAAACAATACCGTATAAAGAAATCGAACGTTACAGTATTGAACGTAAAAACTCGCCATTGAAGTAGGCTGTCACTAAGAATTAAGGCAAATCCATGTTTAAGTTATTTAAAACCATAGCAAAAGCAGGTACTCATAGCACCATCCAGTATCCTTTTGCACCGCTTGAAGTGTGCGACGATTTTCGTGGCAAGCCAGAGCATGATCCTGAGCAATGCATTGCGTGTGCTGCATGTACTCAAGCGTGCCCTGCGAATGCATTAATTATGGAAACCGATACGGAAAATAATTTGCGCCGTTGGGAAATTTCATTTGCGCGCTGTATTTACTGTGGTCGCTGTGAAGAGGTGTGCCCAACAAATGCCATCACTTTATCGCAAGAGTTTGAATTGGCCGTTACAAACAAAGCCGATTTGTATGAAGAAGCTAACTTTACGCTAGCTCATTGCGCTGAATGTGGTGAGGCATATGCTCCCACTAAAGCGGTATCTTACGTCCATGACTTACTCTTACAGTCCGGTCTAGATAGCGATGATCCACGCTTAAGTAAACTATTAAACACCTGCCCAAGCTGTTGTCGTAGCGCGAATATGCTCGATAGCAAGAATCTTTCTCATGGGCAATATTTTCATGATGCATTAGCTAAGGATAGTTTAGAAAACGCAGTATCTGCGCATAAAACATCTCAAGATGAATGCAGTAATCAAGGCGAGTAGGGTAAAAACATGAAAGGAATTAAGTCATTAGTTGGCAATGATCATACAGAAACGATCCCTGTTGTAGAAGATGCTAACGTACGAAAATTAAAAAAGACGTTACTCAAAGAGATCAAACGCTCCGCCTATGTTTACCGTGTTGACTGTGGTGGTTGTAATGGCTGTGAAATCGAAATTTTTGCAGCAACAACACCTGTTTTTGATACAGAGCGTTTTGGTATTAAAATTGTCGCATCACCGCGTCATGCAGATATTTTATTATTTACAGGCGCAGTGACGCGTGCCATGCGTATGCCCGCTTTACGTGCATATGAAGCGGCGCCCGATCCAAAAATTGTTATCTCTTATGGCGCCTGTGGCTGTGATGGTGGTATTTTTCACGACCTTTATTGCGTTTGGGGGGGCACTGATAAAATAGTGCCTGTTGATGTTTATATTCCAGGTTGTCCACCTACGCCAGCTGCCACCATTTACGGATTTGCAATGGCATTAGGTTTGCTAGATCAAAAATTAAAGTCGCGTAGTCACAGTGAATCTGAAAATGAAAAAGCAACGCTGCAACATTTAGGTATTCCTCTGGCGTTGAAAACAATTATTGAACGCGAAGCGCGCCTTCTTTCTGGATACCGTCAAGGGGGAATTTTAGCCGATGAGTTTATGACCTTGCTCGCTAAGAGCACCGCCGAGACGATTGATGCTAATTTAAAAGACTTTTTGTCAGAAAGAAACGATCCACGTATTAGTGAGATCATTAAAATATTACATCATGAAGCGCTCGCGTTTATGCGAGGTTAATATGATTAATGTAACGACAGATATAGTGCAAAAACCGGCTTTGACACCTGAAGATGAACAAGTTTCGATGCCTGATAAGCAAGTTATGAGCAGCGAAATATATAAAGAGGCAACGCAAAAACGCGATACGGGTAAAGTGCTTTTTTATGCATTAAAACGTAAATTTGTTGATGAACGATTTGATGTGCCTGAAGAAGCTAAACAAGTGTTGTATTACACGTTAGCAATTGGGCATCATCTGGGAATTGTGGATTGTTTAGAAGTAGCTTTTGAAGCGACGACGACAGAGTATAAAAAATGGGTAAATTTGCTTGATCCAAGCACGGAAGCACATCGAAAGATGATCCGTTATTTTACCTTTGGTGAGATCACCATTTATCCCGATCATATACACATGCTAGCGTGTGCTTTTTCTGCACTTGATAAAGCTAAAATGAGTACGAAAGAGCAGACGATGACGGACGCATTTATTAAAGTACTGACTGCGATTTATCATGAACAAACCATGTATATGATGATAAGAGATAGATAATATGCGAAATCAACTTGGAAAAGTGCAAGGTAAAAAAGACGCAAAGGGTACTCAATTGAGCACGCTATCTTTTGATGCGGGTTTCTCCCATGATGCGGATTTTTTAGCTCTGCAGGCACAAAATACAGTGTCGGCTAATTTATCTATTGTCGATTTATCCATGGCTGATATGGCAATGGCAGGGATCACCAGTGGGATAACCCCCTCTTGCGCGAGCGCCGCAATGCAGGATCTTGCGTTGTTTGATAAGCCTTGCGAAAAAGTAATACTAACCGTCGGTAATAGTATGATGGGTGATGATGGTGCGGGCCCTTGTTTAGCACAAAAGATGATGACGTTACCAATAGAAGGCTGGGTTGTTATTGATGGAGGCACTATCCCGGAGGATAACATTCATATTTTACGTCGTTTACAGCCAAAAATGTTGGTGCTCGTGGATGCTGCAGAGATGTCTGAAAAAGCGGGCACTGTGCGTATTATTGATCCTGATACGATTGCGGATATGTTCATCATGTCGACGCATTCTCTACCTTTAAATTTCTTACTTGATGAGCTTAAACTGTTTATTCCAAGAGTTGAATTTATTGGCGTTCAGCCGGCGATTGTTGCTTTTTCTTTTCCGATGACTGAAATGGTAAAAAGTGCGGTGGAAGAGATCTATCAAGCATTGCAAAAAGTGAACGAGGTAGATGCGTTATTACCGAGCGCTTGGTCTGAGTAGCAAGTGTTTATTTTTCAAGACAATGAACATGCTGATACGAATTGAAATGTCAGCCTTTCATTCCCTCGCTATCGCGAGAAGATCGTATATTCCTTGTCTTTTTTACTGTCGACACTAATGACGAAATCAAATTAACGACTGTCGATATTTAATATTTAATATTACCGACTTTAATGAGCAATCTAAATTTAACTTTAAATTCAGTCGGTTATATATATTTCTTGATATGGTTTCATTGGCACGGTTTATGCAAAAATGATTTGCTATTAATGATAGCAAATCAGCAGAAATATTCTGAGGTCATTCAGTCTATTTTTGTTAAATAAGAATCTCTGAGTTAAGAAAAGGTTAAATCATGAATAAATTTGTTTATGCGGATCCTAATCTGTGTATTGGCTGTACAACTTGTACTATCGCCTGTGTTATTTCACATCAACAGGGATCAGGTTATACGCTAACAGAGAAAAACTTTGTGCCACGTTTAACGGTGGTTAAAACGCTAGATGTTTCGACACCTATATTATGCCGTCAATGTGACGATGCTCCTTGTGCTAAAGCCTGTCCTAATAACGCGATTATTTCTGAAGACAATCATATTAAAGTTATTCAAGAGCTTTGTATTGGCTGTAAGAGTTGTGTGGTCGCGTGTCCTTATGGGGCAATGACGGTGGTGACAGCTACGATTTCCACAGGCGCAGAATCGTCGTTGTTCAAAGAAGAAAAACAAACATCTCTAGCGCTCAAGTGTGACTTATGTGCACATAGTGATGACGGTCCTGCTTGTATTCAAGTTTGCCCAACCAACGCGTTACGTTTAGTAACGTCTGAAGATTTAGATGAAATGAATAAGAAAAAACAATTGGCGGCAGCATGCGCAGCCGGTTAAGTGATTTCTTTTTAATACTATTAGTTCATGACGCTATGTGTCATTGAAGTAAAAATAAAGCGATAAAAGTGAGATTTTTAAATGGAAAAAACACTAACAGTATGCCCATATTGCGGGACAGGATGTAAATTAAATTTACTGACTGAAAACGGTAAAGTGGTAGGTGCTGAGGCGGCCAATGGTCGTAATAATGAAGGTGAATTGTGCCTCAAAGGATATTATGGTTGGGATTTTCTCAATGATACAAACCTTTTAGTTCCACGTCTTAAAAGCCCGATGATCCGTCGAGAAAAAAGCGGGAAATTGGAAAAAGTTTCTTGGGATGAAGCCATTGAATTTGCCAGTTCTCGTCTATTATCAATCAAAGAAAACTTTGGTCCTGATGCGATCATGACCACCGGTTGTGCACGCGGACCTGGTAACGAAGCAAACTTTGTGATGCAAAAGTTTGCGAGAGCGGTTATTGGTACCAATAACGTGGATCACTGCGCTAGGGTGTGACACGCTCCATCAGTCTCCGGTCTGGAGACAACTGTAGGTAACGGTGCAATGAGCAACGCCATTATTGAAATACAACATGCAAAATGCTTACTTATTTTTGGCTATAACGCGGGTGATTCACATCCTATTGTGGCAAAACATATTCTTAAGGCCAAAGCCAATGGTGCAAAAATCATTGTCTGTGATCCTCGTAAGATTGAAAGTGCACGCGTAGCTGATCAATGGCTACAACTGAAGAATGGATCTAACATGGCCCTTGTTAATGCATTGGCTAATACAATTTTTGCTGAAAATTTACAGGATCAAGTATATATCGATAAATATACCGATGGTTTGCAAGAATATAAAAAGATCATCAGTGAATATACACCTGAAAAAGTGGCCTCTATTACCGGTCTTGAACCTGAAGATATTCGCCGCGTTGCGCGTACATATGCAAGTGCTTCTGAATCTATGATCCTTTGGGGAATGGGAGTAACACAATACGGACAAGCGGTTGATGTGGTAAAAGGGCTTGCAAGTCTTGCACTTATCACCGGTAACTTCGGTCGTCGAGGCGTAGGTTGTGGTCCTGTTCGCGGACAAAACAATGTACAAGGTACCTGTGATATGGGTATGTTACCTAATATCTACCCGGGCTACCAAAAAGTAACGGATGAGGCTGTTCGTGAAAAATTTGAGAGTAAATGGGGCGTCCCGTTATCAGCGGAAGAAGGCGATAAAATAACCAACATGAACCATTTAGTTCATGACGGCAAAATGAAGGCTTACTATATCTTTGGTGAAGATCCCGCTCAAACCGAAGCAGATTTAGCTGCCTTTCGTGAAATGATGGGTAAACTTGATCTTGTTATTGTTCAAGATATTTTCATGACGCAAACGGCTGCTATGGCAGATGTCATTTTCCCAGCGACGAGTTGGGGCGAGCATGAGGGCGTTTATAGTTGTGCTGATCGTGGTTTCCAACGTTTTAATAAAGCGATAAATCCACCTGCTGGAACAAAAATTGACTGGGAAATTTTCTCGTTAATGGCAACGGCAATGGGTTATCCAATGTCGTATGAAAACACCAATGAAATTTGGGATGAAATTCGTAGTTTATGTCCTGATTTTGCGGGTGCAACGTATGATAAAATGGATGGCTTAAAAAATGTGCAATGGCCATGTACCGATGAAGGTGATCATGATTTGGGGACTTCATTCTTATTTGAAGGAAACAAATTTACCACTGAAAATGGACGCGGACAGTTGTTTGCTTCAGAGTGGCGTCCACCCCAAGAATTGCCTGATCGTGAGTATCCTTTAGTGCTATCAACGGTGCGCGAAGTGGGTCATTATTCTTGTCGTTCAATGACGGGAAATTGTTCTGCGTTGCAAACATTAGCGGATGAACCTGGATATGTTCAAATGCATCCAACCGATGCAAAAGCACATGGCATGAAAGATCAGCAACTGCTTTGGATCTCATCTCGACGAGGAAAAGTGATCACGCGCGTTAACTATAACGAACGTATCAATAAAGGGGCTGTTTACATGACTTATCAATGGTGGATAGGTGCTTGTAATGAACTCACTATTGAACACCTTGACCCAATCACCGGTACGCCAGAGTATAAATACTGTGCGGTGAAAGTTGAGAAAATAGAAGATCAAAGTTGGGCTGAAAATCACGTTCAAGTTGAGTATAGTGCATTACGTACCAAGCTTCGTAATGCAGCTAAAGGATAGTTTTCCGCTTAAGGAATAACGCTATTTTTATTAAAAAAGTCACTGCTTGTCATTTATGAAAGGCAGTGACTTTTTATTTACATATATAAAACCATATCAATATTATGGATTTATTGCGTAAGATCAAATCTTATAAAAAAAACCTCATTATAATGCCCATCCTAAATTGGTATTTGATAGCGAGATTTATGCATCTAAATGATGAGTTTGCCCCGAATGATAAAATAAGCCCCATTTTTGCGCACTTATGTACAGCGAATAACCTTCAAGAGTTAGTTAAAAAACTGAATACTCTTTCGGCTATTACTGAATCTTTGCAATCGGTTCACCTTCTTATTTATCATGCTGATAAAAAAAACCATATTTTATTTTACCCTGAAGAAAATAAAGTAAATTCATTACAATTAGGCCGGCTTGAAATAGATCCAAAACCTAATGGTGTTCTCCTTGTAAAAAAATATCAAACTTATGATAAAAAAACGTTTACTGACAAGTTTAACGATTATTCACATCTCAAAAACTTCTCTAATGCACACAGTATATATCACGTCCCACTGAGCGCATTTAATCGTTATATTGGTAAAATAGAAGTCGTTAATATAGCACCACTGAGTGCATCAGGAATTAGTGATTTAGAGCAAATTTCGACTGTTGTTTCTCTTGTTTTAGCGAAAATATTCGATGGTAACTTAAATCATCATTATGGATTCCAAGACGAATTACTTGGTTATGCTAAGCCCTTAAGTGTAGAGGAAAATAGGGCGGATGTAGATGCTGCTTTAGAAGGGAATTCCTTGCATAATCATGTCCTTGTAGAGGTCACTGAAGCAGTGATCGGACAAGTAAACTTCGAAGGTTTAGCGACCGTGTTGTTTTTGCACTTACAAGAACATTTTGGTATTGAATTTATCAGTATTATGTCATTTTCGTCGGATAGTGAAAGCCTAAGTTGCCATGAAGTTAACCAAGGTAAAGAGGGTAAAGCACAGTATATAGAGAGTCAAAAACCCAAAGCAAAAACGATGGAAGAACATGTTATTCAATCTAAAAAAACATTGCAATTAAGTCGCTCTGATTATCCGCTTCTTAAGCATAAATTTTTACATGTTGATGATCATTACATGTCTCATAAATTGAGCTCTGAATGTGTGTTTCCGTTATTATTTCGCCAGCAAGTATTAGGTGTTATCAAATATGGACATCGAGCGGAGAAATATTTTTCTGAAGAGCGTTTAGATTTGCTTAAGCAAATAGCTGCGCGTATTTCTGTTGCGATCAATTACTTTCAGAACAGTAGCAAATTCATGATGAAATCGACGCCAAAAGACCTAATGTCAGTAGATAAAACTGAACAAAGTAAGGCAATGTTTGGCGGTATAATTAGTCAAAGTAAAGCGATGCGGGAGGTTTTTCAACGGGTATTAATGGTTGCAGATTGTGATAGCACTGTGTTGATATTAGGTGAAACGGGTACGGGTAAAGAAATGATTGCTAACATGATCCATAATGCCAGCAATCGTAGTCATAAAAAAATGGTCAAGATGAACTGCTCTGCAGTACCCTCTGGCTTGTTCGAAAGTGATTTATTTGGACATGTAAAAGGCGCCTTTACGGGGGCGGTGAATCAACAAGTCGGGCGTTTTGAAGAAGCTCATAAAAGTAGCTTTTTTCTCGATGAAATTGGTGACATGCCCTTGCAGTTGCAACCTAAAGTGTTGCGCGCTTTACAAGAAGGCGAAATAGAGCGTGTTGGTAAGCATACTATTATACCCGTAGATGTTCGTATGATTGCTGCCACACACTGTGATTTACTGAGCATGGTTAAAGATAATTCTTTCCGTCGTGATTTATATTATCGTTTAAACGTCTTTCCTATTCGTATTCCGCCTTTACGTGAGCGCCGTGAAGATATTCCTCTGCTGGCAAAACATTTTACGCAACTTTTTTCTAAAAAAATGAATCGAGATATTCAAAGTATCTCTCCTGAAACGCTACGTATTCTTTATTCTTTACCATGGCCAGGTAATGTTCGAGAGCTAAAAAATGTGATAGAACGGGCCGTTATTATGAATAAAGGGCAAGTATTACATCTGCCGATGTCTGAGTTAAAAGAGTATTTTCCAGACATCGATCCTAGCCCGCTGTGTGTTCAAGATGGCACGAAAAAGGAAGCTGGTTGTTTTCCTGATACCGTAGATCTGTACGGGGAAAACACAATACCGAAGAATGTTAGTGCGGTTAAATCTGTTAAAAGTATGGAACGAGAGCAGATTATTAAGGTGCTTAAAGAAACCAATGGCATTGTCGCCGGACCTAAAGGCGCGGCGCATCGATTAGGTTTAAAACGCACTACGCTATTATCGCGCATGCAACGATTGGGTATCACCTCGAATGATCTTATATAATTAAACGCTGAGTTATCAGCGTTTAATACCAAAGGAATTAATATAGCTTCCATGTATTGCGCAGGAAAAATTAACACTAGCAAGGCATGAGTTGTAGGAGATAGTTGTTCTCACTTCAAAACTCACAACGCAGGTAGGGATAATTTCAACAAGCAAGACGGGTAACCTTTTTAGTTCCTTTGGTATAAGTACATGTATCAGTATATTTTAATTTAGAAAAGGCCATTGTAAATGAACGAAGTGAACTCCCCATCTGTGCTACTGCCCATTGTTGATAGCATCTCTCTTACGTCATCAACCTGCACTACTTATCCGTGTTTGCGCTTTCATGATGGTCAGGTTTTTGAGGCAGAAAATGATGAGCTTGCAGTCGAAACAGCAGTGGCAATGATCTATAACGGTATCGCGCATACCGTGCAGATGTGTAGTGCGACGGATCTTGAAGATTTAGCCATTGGCTTTTCGGTGACAGAAGGTATTATAGATAGCGTAAAGGATATTCATGATATTGAAGTTGTGATCGGATGCAATGGTATTGAAGTACATATGACATTAGCAAACAGACACTTTGAACGTTTAAAACGTGCGCGTCGCAATATGAGTGGCAGAACCGGTTGCGGTATTTGTGGCACTGAAAGTTTGCAACATGTGGTGCGTCCGGTGACGCCCGTTTCAAATATCACTTCGTTACCATATAGCGCTGTACAACGTGCCTTATCTTCCTTCAAACAGCATCAATTGCTCAATCAGATCACAGGTTCGACGCATGCTGCCGCTTATATTTCATCGACAGGTGAAATATTGGCTATTCGTGAAGATGTTGGTCGGCATAACGCGTTAGATAAGTTAATTGGACATTATTTAAGCGCCGATTATAAAAATGGGGCTATTTTAATTTCGAGTCGCGCCAGTTTTGAAATGGTTCAAAAAGTAGCATCGGCCAATGTTGGCATACTCTTAGCTATTTCAGGCGCAACGAGTATGGCTGTCGATTTATCCCGTAGCTTAAATCTTACCTTAGCCGGTTATTGCCGAATTGGGCGAATGAATTTATATACACACGCAGAGCGAATTGAGTTTATCGATTAATAGAGAAAACATTATGTTTTTAGCACCAAAAAACAACAAGTACTTGTTACGTTTCAACTTTCAGTTTCACTGTTAATGACTCCCGCAACCTTTACATCGATTTCAGTCCCTTTTCAGATAATAGACTGCCGAGCAAGTGAATTTTTTAATGGCTGGCCAGAGCAAGGGATGAGCGTCGGTGGACACTTACCTGGTGCTATCAATGTGCGTCCTCAATGGTTAGAGAGAATGTCGCTAGGCGAAAGAAAACATTTTCTTCTCAATCAAAAAAAACTAGATAAAGATAAACCCACACAAATATATTGTAATAATTCAGACGCAAAAAAACTGCAACAGCAACTATTAGAGCTTGATTTTAAAACGGTTGAGATCCGAACCCAAGCATTGGATGACGATAGTCATCAACTGATAGCATTGCCATATTTTCGGACATTAGTCAGTGCTAATTGGTTAAATAAGCTGATTTATTCGGCAGGTGTTCAACCAATTTCAGAAGCGCCAAAAGATAATTTAGTCATACTTGAAGTGGGGCGTGATGATATGACACATTTTATCGCATCGCACGTAAAAGGTGCCCGTTACGCAAATACTAATGATTTTGAAGTTGAACCACTTTGGAATATTGTGCCCTTAAAGCAGTTAAAAGAAAAAATAGAAGCATTAGGTATCACGCATAATAGTACGGTGGTGCTTTACGGCCGACTTAATTTAAGTGCAGCGCGTCTTGCGCAGATACTTATGTATGCGGGCGTGCAAGACGTACGTTTACTTGATGGTGGCTGGGATGCATGGCTCGCTCAAAAATTACCAAGCGAAGCGGGGCAAAGTCGGCATGTTAAATCGGTTGATTTTGGCGTAACCATACCTGTTTATCCGCAATACATTACTAATATCAAACAATTGAAAACGATGCTCAACGATGCAGAGAAAAATTCAGTTGTGAGTGTACGAAGTTGGCTTGAATACAAGGGTGAGATCAGTGGTTATGCTTATATTAAGCCTAAAGGGCGGATTGCGGGTGCCAAATGGGGCCAAGGTGGCCGTGATGCGAATAATTTAGATGATTTTAAAAACCCGGATGGCACAATGCGCAGTGCAGATGAAATTAAGACTAAATGGCAACAATGGAATATACGCGAAGATCAAAAAGTCAGTTTTTATTGTGGTACTGGCTGGCGTGGATCAGAAGTTTTTCTTTATGCTTATATGATGGGATGGAAAAACATCAGTTTATTTGATGGCGGTTGGTTTCAGTGGAGTATGGACAGTCAAAGACCCGTTGAGACAGGAATGCCTGTTTTATAAATGCCAATTTAAGCGCATATCTCATCACCTACAAAAAAGGGCTAAGATTTAAAAATCTTAGCCCTTTTTTCGTGAAACGTATTATTTAATAATAAGAGTTTCTTCACTGTATGCTTTTAAAATAATGCGCTCATTTTCTTGGCGCCGAACCCAGCCATCTTGTTGCATGCGATTAGCGAGTGGAATTGCGTATTTGCGACTTAAGCCACTGCGCTCTTTAATATCATTCATATTTATCCTATCGCCCTTTACATGCGTTGCAATAATGGCTTTTATTAAAGTGCGGTAGAGTAGCTGATCGTAATAAATATCGCCTTCGATGTGTACGATATATTTGAGGCGAGCAAGGTTTCGAAGTTGTGCTTTTTCAGCAGTTGTAAGATCTTCTTTACTTAATTCAAACCCTGCCTTTCCTTTATCGCGAATGATCGATAAGAAGCTCTGCGCGTCAGCACTGAGATCATCTTCAGAATCGCCATCACCTAACACCCATTTAGCGTAACTTAAATGCATCACTTTTTGTGTTTTCAAATATTGTGTGAGCACCTCAATGGCTTGTATATCGAGGTGTAAATGCTGACTTAATTCGGCACTTCCCATGGCAACATTAGCACTGAACAAATGAGTTTTAATCAGCTCTGTTTGCGTCTCTAGCCACTGCTTATCAAGAAGCCATTGCTGATGAGTTATCATGTTGCTAGTGATTGCGTTGCTAGCAATGTCTTTACGCTCAATATAACCGCGCAGTGAAAACTGTATTTGAGCGCATTGTTGCGTTTTAATCGGTAAGCTAAGGGTATTTAGAACGTGATATAACTTACGTCGTAAAAATCCGGTAACCTCTGACGTCCACACAATAAAACCGCCATGAATTAACGTACTGCCACCATGGCGAATTAATGCGATAGGTTGACCAAAATAAACAGGGGCAGGTTGGCTTAGTTTTAGGCGGACAAGGTTTGTGTCTTTAAGGTAGATAAGCTGCCCATATCCATGCCAACTGCCTAACGAAATTTCAATGTTTTTATAACTTTTTAATTTAGGTACAAATTTGATGCTATCGGAGAGCCGTACAATCAATTGGTCGGTCATTTCACAGGCACTTGCATCAGACATCAAACAATCCCCGCGTTTAATATCTTTACGTTTGACACCTTTTAAACAAATGGCCACACGGCTGATGCTTTGTACTGTGTCACATTGTTGATGATAAGATTGTAAACTGCGCACTTTAAACGCTTGTGATTGTTGATTTTTTATAGAAGAAGAGGCGATGTAGACTTTATCATTAACATTAAGAGTGCCTTGTGCCAGCGTACCGGTTACGACTGTGCCAATGCCTTTGATAGTAAAACTGCGATCAATATAAAGCCGAGCTGGAATGCTATTTTCTTTATTATCGGGGCATTGAGGCTGTATGGATTGTTCTGATGCAGAAGTCGAGACTGCTTTGATAATGAGATTTTTAAGTAAATCTATGCCCTTTTTTGTACGCGCTGAGACGCAAACAATGTCGGGTACAATATCTGTCATGTCCATAAGACGTTCTAAAACGATCTCTTCTAATACAAGGAGCTCTTTCTCTGAGACTAAATCTGATTTATTGATGCAAATAATAATATTGGTTTGACCTAATGCTTGTGCAATTTGCACATGATCAGTGGTCATTGGCATCCAACCTTCCGTCGCAGAAATAACTAAGATCACCGCGTTTAAATTGGCAATGCCAGACACCATATTACGGATATAACGTTCATGGCCCGGGACATCAACAATGCCGATATTGTTACCCTGTGGATCACAAAAATAAGCGAAACCAAGATCTTGGGTCATACCGCATTTTTGTTCGTGCTCTCTGGCCGTTAAAATGCCGGTAAGCGCGTGAATAAGCGTCGTTTTTCCATGATCAACATGGCCAATAATGCCAATAGAAGCATGATACGTCGAAAGTATTTTTTGGCTCATAGTCTTCATAATTGTTGAAAGTACAATTGCAGTTTTTGCTGCAAAATAAGGTAATCATCATCATTTACTGCTGCTAAATGGCAAAGAACCTCAGCATTTTTAATGGTGGTAATAATGGGATTTGGCGCTTGGCGCAGTGCACTGCTTATTGCTTCAGCGCAGTGCCCTTCACATTTTATCGAGACACCTGTTGATACGTATTGTGTATTGGGTAAGGTGCCACCGCCAATGACTAAGGGCAGTGATTTTAAGGTTAAGTATTGCGGAAAAAGGGCGACTAAGCGCTTAGCTTTGTCATGGATGTTTTGCTGATCGTCAATGGTTCGTTGGGCGATGCCTTTACCCGAATTAGCTTTATTGAGTTTTTTGATAAGTAATGCTTCGAGTAAGGAATAGATAATACGACTTGGTCGAAATGTGCGCATCATTGGATTTTTTTCAAGTAAAGCTATCAAAGCATGACGACCACAAATAATACCAGACTGTGGTCCACCCAATATCTTATCGCCAGAAAAACACACTAAATCAGCGCCCCATTTTATGTACTGTGCAATGCATATCTCACTTTGTGAAAGCGTCTCATTGCTAAGGCCTGAGCCTTGATCAACCGCTAAAATAATATGTGCTGGCAGGCGTTTGGCGACATCGGCAATATCTGGTTTTTCAGTAAACCCTTGAATTGTAAAGTTAGATTGATGCACCATCAGTATTAATGCGGTTTCGGGCGTGATGGCGTTAATATAATCATCTGCAGTGGTAATATTGGTACTACCCACTTCAACCATTTTTGCGCCCGTTAAAGCGAGAATATCGGGAATACGAAATCCTCCTCCAATTTGAATTTGCTCACCGCGGGAAACAATCACCTCTTTACCCTTTGCAAGCTCGGCTAAAATCAGATAAACCGAAGAGGCATTATTATTAACGATCACAGCATCTTCGGCGCCGGTTAGTGCTTGTAATAATTCACCCATGATACCTTTACGTCCGCCTCGTTTTCCGGATGAAATTTGTAGCTCTAAGTTGTTATAACCGATATTAATACCACGAACACTGTCCCAAATCTCAGCATTAATAGGAGATCTTCCTAAATTAGTGTGGATCACCGTACCCGTTGCATTTATCACGCGTTGCAGTTTCTTATACTGAGTTTGAGAGCAACGAGACACAATACGCTCTATGACGTTGATAGCATCACAACCTTGCTGTTTAAATTCATCCGATTGGCGGATAGAATCTAACTCTTTTTGTATTAAACGAGTGACAATAGGGCGACTTAAACTATTGATATAAAATTGAAGTTCATGTAGTTGTAAAACTTTTTCAATTTGAGGTAATCGATAATTAATAGTAGAGGAGAGAGAGGTCATAAGATTTACCTATATGCGATTATTCGTTTAGAGCGCCAGCCTAATCATAATGCTATCACGCAGAGAAAGTCTCAATGTGGCGGTTAATAGTTGGGATATAGGCAATAATACCAAAGGAACTAAAAAGGTTACCCGTCTTGCTTGTTGAAATTATCCCTAGCTGCGTTGTGAGTTTTGAAGTGAGAACAACTATCTCCTGCAACTCACGCCTTGCTAGTGTTAATTTTTTCTGCGCAATACATGAAAACTTAATTAATTTCTTTGCTATAAATATCTCATTACGATCATTTTCAGATCGATTTGAGTGAGTTTAGCTATTTGGCGGAAGAGGCAAGAATCGAACTTGCCAAAGCCTATTCGGCTTACATCGGTTTTGAAGACCGAGAAGGCCACCAGACCTCATCAACTTCCATCTTTTTAACGTCTGCTTCTCAAAAAAACAAGCAGAATTATGCTAGGGCTTATCATAAAGAGTTACCTATAGGTTAATCTTGCGTTAAATCAATGTATTTTGTTATAAATCCACAAAGGCTTTGTTTAATTAAAAAGCCGAAGAGTCTATTTATCATCGTTCACTAGGCTGTTTTAATTTAGAATAATCCCGTGATTTGAGGATTTGAGGATTTGTAATAGCACTCTGCCACTTTAACTGCTTTTGGGCGCTGTTTTTTTTGATTGGCTACGTATAAGGCAATAGAAAAGCCAAGCTGATGGTGCGAAGAGCTAAAGGCTCAAGCGACTTAAGTGCGCTTGAGCCTTTATTACAATGACAGAGGAGTGCTTACTTATTTATTTACTGGTTTTCTTTTTGCCATTCAGTGAGATAAGTTTTGTTTTACTGACTCGGTAACGATAAATTTCACGTAAGTATTTAATCGCGCGTTTAACGTTTGTTGAGGTTAAGCGGATATCATTAATAGAAATGAATTTTTCTTCATCACCTAATATTTCGCGATATTTCTTTTCATACATTGGTTTGATGGCGTGCCAGTTAGTATCTAAAATTTTCGCTGGATTTTCAAACTCAGAAATCATTTTATCAAGCCCTGCTTCGTCAAAATCATCACTAGTAATAAAGTTTAAGAAGGCATCATCAAAGTTATCATCAAAGCAATATTCATTTTTTGCAAAGCAACGTTTTACGTAAGAGACAATTAAAGTTAAAAAATCATCACTTAAACAAGGGCTTTTTGCAATTAAGGTGGTTAATGAAATATTTTCGGATGCGCCAATGACTAACGCATAGCGTTTCAAGGTCGTGTTCGGGAATAAACTATTAAGATGCGTCTTTAAACGGTTTAAGTCCATGTATGAAAGTTTGTAATCTTTTGGTAATGAGATAATAGAGACCACAGATGAACATTTATTAAAAAAGAGGATCTCTTTTAGTTTACTGGTATCGTAATTATTATCACGGCACTCGGCAAGATGTTCGCGGTAAATTTCAGCTTTCATGGGTAATAAACTCACGCCTTCAATCGCGCGTGTATCTTTATTAAAATGAGGAAGATCGATGGAGCGGAAGAAAAGATCGTCAATATCTAATTCAACTAATTCACTGTCTTCTTGGCGGCCATTAATAATGGGAGCGGTTTTCTTAACCGTTGACTCTGCATAAGCGATGGTCACAGGGCCTGCTAAACTCATAAATAAATCATTGGCATCTAAGCGAATGGTATCACTGATATCCACACCCGCTCGGCGGAAGTAATCTTGGTCGTAATCTTTAGTTACCGCTTGCGCAGTTAATATATTAAATATTTGCTGTGAAATATATTGGTTTGCATATTTTTCCATGGTGTTTACATCAACATTTTCCATGCTGCCACCATCGGCCTCTTCGGCATAACGCATAATATCATTTGATATCAGCATCATTGAATTCCAAGGGCGTAATCGATCTACAATAGTACGGTCACTTTCATGGTCTTCGCGATCTACATTATAAGAAAAGTCCCACTCTTCAGAGAGGTATTTACATAATAAGCGGCCCGCATTGATATGTAAGGCTTCTGAGATTTCAACGCTCTGACAAGCGATATTGGGTAATATACAGATACCGCTACTAAAGATGGGCTCAAATACAAAGGAATGCGCATCACTACGGCGTTCGCTCTGTATTTTTTTCTCAGTGTGTAATGTTTTGCTCATATAAGCATATTGTTGTGCTAAGCCAAATTCTGATGCCATACCAGAGCCTGTACCACCGCCTGCACTAAAGATATAAAAGAATAAGCGTGATTGATTGGCTTTAATACCACAAGAATCAATAAGGTAAGAATGAATGGATTTCCAATCTTTATTTAAAAATTTCTCCGCACCTTTGTTGAGAATGATTTTTGCTAAATATTGGCCTAATACAGGTGCGTTACCTGATCCACCCGCATGTACTTCGGAAAGGTCCATTATTTTCATTTTAGGATAACCGTCTAAAAGGCTATGTTTACCATCCATGTAAGAATAATGTACTCTGCCAGAGATATCTTGGTCTAAATCGCCTAAGATCACAAAGGGTTCAATTAAAAACGCCGCGTGTTTATTGTGTTTATCTTTAATGCCTAATGTGTTTTTTATCCATTGAGTCGTCAGTGAGCTTTGATTCTTTGTTTTGGCTCCTGATTTTTGGAAGTCATTAAGGTAATAATTACGCGCGTTATAAACCAGATTAGCAAGATCTAAAGAGATGTTCGAGCCACAGCGTCCTAAACCAATTAAACAAACAGATGGGAATGGTGCATTGGTTTGATCTTCGACCGAAAAATTATCATGTAAAGGATATATTTGTTTTTTTAATTCAGTTAAGTTTTCTAAAATACGTTGAGTATCATCTTCAATGAAATACATGTGTTTAGAGCTAGAAGGAACATGATCATCTAGTATGCTCTGAGAATTCATTGATATTTCTTTTTCTTCATTAATTGAGTTGTTTTTAGACTCTTCTAACTCTGTATTATTGAAAGCTTCACTGTCATGATTTTTTTCTTTTAGCGCACTTTTTTTGATTTCCATATTATTTCTCTTAACTGATACCTAAAGTAAAAGGCGCTATATGCACCAATATAACAACACGTTACTATAATTTATAAGATCACACCAATCTAGTTTATATCAATACAGCATTAGCAATTATAAAATGCTTTGACTTATTTTAGAAAGGAGATACTGCGCACAAATAGGAGAATAGGTATAAATAAAAAGAATTGTAAGTTATGACAGGTTTCAGGATAAGCTTATTCGTTTATTTCTCATCTTAAATCTCTACATTATCTGTTCATTTTCTCTGACGTTTGTAAGTTAAGAATGCCTCATTTCATTATCAATACACTTCAAAAAAATGGCTATAGAAACCAAACTCCGCCTTTTCAATAAAAATAAAACGATCTTTTAATAAAAGCGCCTAAATGTCACAAAAATTAAAAATAAACTGTAATTTTATTGATGTGCTGATTATTAAAGTTCATATTCTGCATTTAGAAAGGGATCTCTTTCTGATACTGATCTTTTCAGCGAATAAATAAAACAACATAAGGAATATTGAAAATGAAAAGAGCGATACTATTTTCTCTATTGATAGTGATAGCTACACCATCTTTTAGTAATGATTATAAAACCACATTAGAATATAGGCATGAATATAAAGATGGTAATAATAAACATTCAGATAGGATTAAAATATTTTTAGATTCAGGTGAAAATTTGGGCCTTGAGCTCGATGCTCGTTATAATAATGAAGACGAAAATAAAACATTTAATGACATGTCGATGAATGGATCAGAGCTTTCTATTTTTTATTATAAAGCACTTAACCGTAACTTACTTGGTCTCGTCGGACTGTCAATGGACTTTAATCCGGATGGATTAGTGTACGTTCCTTATGTTCGTTTAAACTACTCTTTTGATAGTGGGTTTCGTACTCAAGCTCGTTACAAATGGAAGTTATGGGATTATGCGGATACAACGACGGATATTCGTTCTAAAATACAAGAGTTAGATACCTGGGTTGCTTATGCAAGTGGTAATTGGGATTTCCAAATGGAGATGCAATATTGGCAACAAATGGAAAGTAATGCGATAAGTGAATTTGATAATGGCAATTCTGATTATCTCTATAACTTTAGAGTTATGTATGCATTTCATGGGCTTAATGGTAAAAAATGGCGTCCTTTTGTTGAAGTCGGTAATGTAAGAGAGAGTCGTACTACAGATAACAGACAAACGCGTTATCGTGTGGGTATTAAATACACTTGGTAATCTTGTTCTGAATGATCTTCATTAAATAAGATAGATCTAATCGTATAAAACGAAAAGTATAAGTACTAAAAATAGTGGGTGTATAAGGGAACCTACAAGGCTAAATAGGAGCGGATATTATTATTCCGCCCTTATATTAGATACTATTGCACTGCTTACGAAATGACTTTTCAGTGTTTCTTCTTTAATTATTTAATAGCGATTAATTCTATTTCAACCAGAGCATCCATTGGTAAACGCGCAACTTCCACGCAAGACCTCGCTGGTTTATGCTCCCCAAAAAATGCAGCATAAAGTTCATTTAACTTAGAAAAATTATCCATATCAGATAAAAAAACGGTTGTTTTAACGACTTTGTTTTTATCATAGCCTGCTGTATCAAGAATGCTTTTAACATTTTTAAACATTTGTGTTGCTTGAGTAATAATACACTCACCTTCAAGTTTTAAGGTGAGGGGATTTAATGCTAACTGTCCTGACATATAAAGAGTGTTATTGGCATCTATAGCATGGGCATATGGCCCAACAGCGGGAGCGACGTTATCTGAGTATATTGCTTGCATTACTTTTCCTTATTGTTGATATTTTTTAATTCAACAAGCATATCTTTAAAATCACGATAGCGCATCGCAAAAAGAATTAAATCAGAATATTAAAAGCACAAATGTATGATAGGAGAGTTTTTAATGCACTTAGTTAGAAAGATCAACTTACGGGAAAGATTTGTTTTTAAGTATTGTTTGTATGAGATAGGGTTTTTAGAGTAAAGGTTCAAATGTCTATACGGTCTTTTTGAGGATCTTTCAAAACGCCGTAGTAAATAATAACTATGAGACTCATAAAGAAAAGATTAAGCTTATATTCGTTTTGTCTAGCTAATTTCCTAGGTTATAAAAGCGAAGTTACATTATAAATCTGTACTCTTAGTAATAAATTACGTTATGACCTATAAAATGAAATCGAATGATTTTAAGACAGAAGGCGTTAGGTACTGGTGAATATTATAAAAATATTTATATCAGTATAAGGATGGACATTAAATGTTTTTATGGAGGAAATATGAAAAGAGTTTCTATTGTTATCCCTTGCTTTAATGAAAGTGAGGTTATAGATACCACCGTTGCAGAATTGATATCGGTAACACAGGGGATCAAAAATTATGAATTTGAGCTGATTTTTGTCAATGATGGTAGTTCTGATGATACAGAGAAAAAATTGCTGGCGCATAGTAAACGTTATAACAATGTACGTACTATTTCATTTTCACGTAACTTTGGTCACCAACAAGCAGTGAGCGCCGGTTTAGATGTTAGTACGGGTGATGCTGTGGTTTTGATCGATGCTGATTTGCAAGATCCTCCAAAAGTTATTGCAGAAATGATAATAAAGTGGGAAGAAGGTTTCGATGTTGTTTATGGAACAAGAGCAAGTCGTGAAGGTGAATCGTGGTTTAAGCTTCTCACCGCGAAAAGTTTTTATAGAATATTAAACTATTTGTCAGAGGTTAAAATTCCACTTGATACGGGTGATTTTCGTTTAATGGACAGGCAGGTTGTTGATCATTTAATAGCAATGCCGGAAAAATCTCGATTTATTAGAGGTATGGTCAGTTGGATTGGTTTTAATCAAACGGCAATCAGTTATAAACGCTCTGCACGTTTTGCGGGTGAATCTAAATATCCGTTAGCAAAGATGCTTAAATTTGGCATCGACGGCATTTTATCCTTTTCAGTTAAACCGTTAAAATTATCGATTATGATGGGCTTTGCATGTTCAGGGGTTGCGATGCTGATGTTACTGTATTCAGTATATATTCGCTTGATGACGGATCATTGGGAGACTGGCTGGACCTCAATATTAGTCTCTATTTTATTTATGGGGGGAGTACAACTGATTTCTATCGGTATTCTGGGTGAATATGTCGCGCGAATTTATAACGAATCCAAGCAGCGTCCGCTGTATATTATCAAGCAACAAAGAGAAGTGGATGTTCAAGAAACAGACTCAATTACTAAGTAATTTAGTGACCTCAGATTTACAACAAAAAATACGTTTTGCAACGGTAGGTGTTATTAATACGGTTGTGGCGTATTTGGCTTTTATGATCTTTTATGAACTATCAGCGCGCTATCTGATTTCCTCAATCTTCTCCTATTTCATTGGGATGATCATAAGTTATGCCCTTAATCGCACATTTGTATTTAGAAGTAAGAAAGAAAAAGGGCAATTTATTCCCTTTTGTGTGGTTAATTTTACCTCATTAGCGATCTCAACCGTTACGTTATTTTTGTTGGTACATTATGCAATGCTACATGTCTATTTAGGGCAGGGATTGGCGGTATGTGTGTCTATGGGGATCAATTATTTAGGTTATAAAATAGTATTTACAGAGGGAGTTTCAATGCAAAAACACTTTAAAGATTTGTATGATAAAGAGAGAAATATCAAGCCATTTATCATGCTGCAATGGGGAATTCTCATTGTATTTACTGGCGTGACATTATTTAATCTACAATTGGCGATGTCGGCAAATGTAGCGCATGACGCATTACCTTATATGGAGAATTATATAGGTAAATTCACCACAGAGGGGCGCTGGATAAATTTTGCCTTCTATTATCCATTATGTGCATTACCTGCTTTTATTGCAGCCAGTTTAGCTAACCTCTTTATGTTTATATTTGTTTACAAAGTAGCAATGGGTATAAAGAAAGAGTATTGGTTGGCTATCATGGTTGCTTTGTTAGTTATCAATATACCTTCTTTTACTATGTTGCTTAAATGGCCGATGACGATAATGCCAAGTTGCTTTATGTTGGCCGTGTTGGCATGCAACAAAGATAAATTAAAAATGCCCTTATTTTTAATACTGGCAGGGATTTTGTTATTTTCTACCTATCCCGTCTTCTATTTTTTGATGCCGTTATTGTATTTATCAACGTTAAGACACGCTTCTTATTCTGATAACTTTAAATTTTTGTGTTTTTGGATTTTAGGTTATGTACTTGGGTATGTCGTTGCCAATGCATTTGTGTACTTATATACCTTTGCTTTCTCTGATCAGGCATCCTTTATTCAGTTTGTGAGTTGGCGACATGAAACACCATCACATAGCCTATCTGCATTGCTTGGAAATATACAAAGTAGTGCCGGTAATTTTATGCGTAACTTTAACTATATTGGGCGATTAAGCCTATGGCTTTATATCCCGATTGGCGTTACCGCATTATGGGCATTGCGAACACATTTTAAATATACAGTGATGCTTTTATTAGTGGTGATCTCATTGTACGTTAGCGTGCTTCCCCTTGGCATAACGGTTCCCCTACGTTCGGGAGTTACCTTCCCGATAGGTATGGTGATGTTGTTATTTATTATCCCTAATAAATATTGGCGCTTACTGACGTTGCTGAGTCTTATGATCCCTTTTGCATTGCAAACGTATAATTATAATTCACGCTATGCGTATAACAGAGAAGTATTGGCGCAGATGCTAGAGAAACATGACAATCAAAACGCATTAAAAAATCCCCAACGTTTTGATAAAATTGTAGTGCGTGTGGATGCTAAAAAGATGAGTCACTATATGTGGGAAAAAACCGGTTCAAATTCTTTTAAGCGGGTTTTGAATTTACGAGATCATTATATTAAACCCTATCTATACCAATATGATTGGAAGGATGCTGAGATAGAATTTCTGAATATAGTGGGCGCTCAGATAAAAGGTAACGTGTCATTTAAGATAAAAGATAAGATACTGTTTGTTGTTATGGAGTAATAGTAGAAATAAAAAAAGAGAGGCTTGCCTCTCTTTTTTTATGATGATTTAGTAAATAAAGTTAAGGTAGCCTTGTAATATAATGGCATTCACAATATCAATAAAAAAGGCGCCTACGATAGGTACAACCATAAATGCTTGTGGTGACGGTCCTGTTCTGCTGACTAATGCGCCCATGTTCATAACAGCGGTAGGGGTTGCGCCCATACCAAAGCCACAATGACCACCTGCCATTACTGCGGCATCATAATTACCACCCATGACTCTAAAAGTGATGAAATAGGCAAATAGACCTAAAATAACCGTTTGTATTAATAAAATAAATAACAATGGGATCGCCAGATTAAAGATCTCCCATAATTTTAGATTCATTAAAGCCATCGATAAGAATAAAGAAAGTGAAACGGTACCTAAGATATCGATACATTCACTGTTTATTTTATAGCCACGTGAAATTTCAGTAATATTGGTGATCACCACGCCGATAAAAAGAGCATAAACAAAGTTCGGCATTTTCAACCAGCTGATACCTAGATTTGAGATGGCATAGCCAACCCATTTAGCGCCTACGACACAGATAAGTAGAATAAAGAGAACTTCTAAAATACTTTTTGCGGTGACTTTATCTTCTTCAAGTTGATCATAAGTAACCAAATCAGGGTGATCTTTATGCGAGTTACCGCCGGCACCATAAGATGAAACAAGATTATTTTTATTAATAAGTCGCTGCGCTACTGGCCCACCGATGATACCGCCCATGACAAGACCAAAGGTCGCAGATGCCATCGCAAATTCAAGGGTGTTAATACCGTAATCGTCAGAGAATGTTTGCGCCCATGCCGCGCCCGTTCCGTGTCCGCCAGAGAGGGTAATAGAGCCTGCAATTAAGCCCATTATCGGATCTAATCCTAATGTTGTTGCCATACTAACGCCGACAATATTTTGGATCACAATATAAAAAGACGCAATACCAAGGAAGATAAAGACTTTATTACCACCCTTTAATAATAATTTGTAGTTTGCGGCGAGGCCGACGGTACTGAAAAACATCAGCATCAATGTATTTTGCATGGACAGTGAGAACTGCAATGTGATCTGATAAAAATGTAAAATAGTGATAATGGTGGCCACAATAAGCCCACCGACGATGGGTTCGGGAATATTATATTTTTTGAAAAAGGCAACATGACGGTTGACGGTATGACCGATAAATAAAACCAAAATGGCTATCAGAAAAGACTCAATTTCACCTATTGAATATATTGTATTCATGAAACTCCTAATTGAACATGTTGAGTTTTATTTTTGTAGAAGTCTATTTATAACTAATTTCTATTTGATAAAACTCTGTATGGGAATACTAAGTTTGATAGCGCGAGTATTGTAGTGAATACTCGTTATTCGCGTTATGAAACTCGGCGCTTTTTTATGGGTATCTGATGCATTGATCAGAAGGATAAAGTGGTAGGTTTACCACTGCTAATAATTTTATGGAATGAAAAAAGCAAGGCTATCTTTATAAATTACATCATATCTAGGGCAAAACGATAATGTATGTTTAATGCTAAAAAATCAAACTAAATAATTCGCAATGTGATCTACTGTTCCTTTTTATGTATTTATTAGAGGTACCACGTAAGTACCAATCCGAGAGCCTACACTTTTAAAATACTGATGTAAATCATGTTAGCTGTTCCCCGCTACCTTTTGCTCTGATCTTATAGACATTATAATGCCTTTCATTTTAATGAATGTTTTATCTTTTAACCCCCTGTTAACTTCAGTTTAACTTCTCTTTTACTTTAGATTACCTCTTATAACCTTATAAGGTGAGGATTGGTATTTGTTTTCCTATAATAACGTGGAATATGAAAAAATGATTTAAAAGTGTCACGGCCAAAAAGTTATTGATTATTTTTTGTTAAAATCTCATGTGGTTCATGATTTTGTGAGCTTAATTAAAAGTATAAAATTATTAAATAGCATTTTTTTTTATCTTTAAAGTCAATTAATACAGTATTTTGTTGCGCAATAAATAAACACTGTTGTAATGGTAATTATTATCAATTAACCTCTTTTTTCTATTTAGTGGTCTTTTGGTGAGCTATGTTTTTAAAAGTAATACAAGGTGTCTTGATTGTTTTCTCTCTTATGATCTCAGTTAATACATATGCAAGTCCAGACTATCAGGCGCTTGTAGATGATATTTCCCAGCGTTTAGATAAAACGTTGGCACTCTATGAAGAAGGTCAAATAACCACGGCAAAACGCACCGTACAAATGGCTTATTTTGAAGTTTTTGAAAACTTAGAAGGCCCCATTCGTATTAATTATTCGGCCGATTTAAGTTATCAATTAGAGAGTAAATTTGGGTTTATTCGTAAATTAATTACTAATAAGGCGCCTTTAGCGCAAGTTGAAAATGAGATCCTGACCTTAAAAAAAGCATTACAAGCTTTACCTGAAGCATTAAAAAATGGCCATCAAATAGTAGCGCAGAGTCGCCATGACTTAAACGATGAAATAGCGCCTTACTGGTTAAAACAAATTGAATTTATTGATGAACGCTTAGGCCTTGCTGTTATTGCTTACAAAACACACCAATACGAAAAAACCAAAGCGTATGTTCGCCAAGCTCAATATAGTGGCTATAAAAACTCTGAATTGGAAACATACCTTGGTATTGAAGTCAGTGGGGCTATTTCAGCTGCCTTTAATCGACGTTTTAAAGTGTTATTAGATTTATGTCAAAGTGATGATCAATTAATTGAATTTGGCTATCAAACGTCGAATTTGGTTTTAGAGTTAAATGATTTTCTGCCCGGCCTTAAAGTGCCACAAAGTCAAAAAACGCAAGAAAATAATCCGCTCGAGCAGAGCAAAGATTGGGATGGCGTTAAACAACAGATACTGGGCGCATTCTCGGACGTTTTAGTGTTACAGCAAAAGGGTAAAACCCAAGATGCTATTTTCTTAGTACAAGATACTTATTTTGATTTGTTTGAAGCCAGCGATATGGAGGCCAAAATCGGAGCGCGTGATGCGACGTTTAAAGCCGAATTAGAAAGCTCATTTACTAAAATCGTGAGTTTGATCCGCGCGGGTAAATCGGTGCGCGCCATTGAAGACGAGATAGATAAATTAGAGATCAACTTAAACATAGCCGTACAGATGTTAAGTAAAGAAAATCAAACACCTTGGTCGCTTTTCTTATATAGCTTGATGATCATTGTGCGTGAAGGTTTAGAGGCGATGTTGGTAGTGGCTGCTATCATTGCGTACTTAATAAAAAATAAACATGAAGACAAGCTCACTATCGTCAAAAACAGTGTTGTTGTTGCTTTGGTTGCCAGTGTGGTGACGGCGCTTATTTTCAAATTCATTTTAGATAATTCAGGTGCAAAACAAGAGATCCTCGAGGGTGTGACCATGCTTTTGGCAGCCTTGGTTTTATTCTTTGTCAGTTATTGGTTAATTGCAAAAGCGGAAGCTTCAAGGTGGAAAGCATATATTGATGGAAAATTAAGTAAATCATTAAGCACTGGCTCAATTATCGGTTTGTGGTTTGCTAGCTTTTTATCTGTCTACCGAGAAGGCGCTGAAACTGCATTGTTCTACTATGCCTTGATCCTTGATGCACAGCTGCATGGATATTGGATGATAGCGGCTGGATTTGCATGTGGCTGCATTATTTTATTACTTTGTTATTTAATTATTCGCTACAGCGTAGTTAAATTACCATTAAGACCCTTTTTCATCTTTACCAGCGCATTGCTGTATTTAATGGCATTTGTGTTTGCAGGTAAAGGTGTTCTTGAACTTATCGAAGGGAAAGTATTTCAACCCCATTTGGTAAGTGACTTTCCACAAATCACGGTGCTAGGCATTTTCCCTTATGTAGAAACGCTCATTCCTCAAGTTGTTATCTTGTTGGCTGCGTTCTTTGCTCTTTATTTACTAAAGAAAAATAAGGTGCAAGAAATTGTTTAAGCCGGCGTATTTATATTTTATTTGTTATCTATGGAGAAGAAAATGATAAAGAACCAACTAGTTAAGATCCTTGCCGGTGGAGCATTACTTGCTGCATCTAGTCAGGTAATGGCATTTACTGAATATCCTGCGGGCGAGTCTGTGGATATCAATCAAATGGAAATTGCTGCGGTATATTTACAACCTATCGTGATGGAGCCTCGTGGTATGGGCTTACCTGCCTCTCAAGCTGATATCCATTTAGAAGCGGATATTCATGCATTAGAAGGTAATAAAAACGGTTTTGGTGCAGGACAATGGATCCCTTACCTAACGATTGAATACACATTGAAAAATACCGATACAGGTAAACAACAAACTGGCACATTCATGCCAATGGTTGCATCAGATGGAACACATTACGGTGCCAACGTTAAAATGATGGGAATTGGTAATTACACTGTGACTTACCGTATTGATCCACCATCAAAAGCGGGTCTTTACCGTCATACAGATAAAGAAACGGGTGTGGGTCGTTGGTGGAAATCATTTGAAGTTAAATATGACTTCAAATACGTTGGTTTAAAGTAACCAACCTCATAAAATAAAAGTGTCGATGACGATCAAGCATCGTGATCGGCACTTTAAAAGGTGATTTTACTATGAGTTTTTTTGCGGCGAGTCTGTTGCATAAATTTTTACTATTTACTTTCTTGCTTGGGCTTTTACATGCAAGATCAATCACGATCAATGTAAAAAGTATTTTCTTACAATCTGTAGGCGCTATTTTTATAGGGGGATTGTTATCTCTTTATTTACCCTCTTCGTTGTTGATCCGTTTATCTATCTCGGTATTTGAATGCATCCTTATTGTGTTTATTTTATTAACCTTCTTATTACCAAAACACTTCAGTATTTTGTGCGCGCTTTGGCAAGTTCTTTTACTCACGCTTGCGAGCTACCTTTTTTTCCTGCAACCAGAAATTTTGCTAATAACAAGTGCCAGCGTACTTAACACTGCGCTTATATTAAATGTGAGTGCCTTGATTTTTGCCGTGTTTTTGTTGGTGTTATGCCAATTAAGCAGTTATAAAATGAGTAAATTTCAGCCGAAGTTGGGATTGTTTTTTGGGCTACTTATCTTATTCTTATGGGCTTTTTCATTAAGTGGTCAATTGCTGCTTTCGATGATGAAGTTACATGTTGCGACCTTAACCAGTTTACGTTTGTCGTTTGCTAGTAAAAGTATTTATTTCACCGAATTTGTGAGTTACAGCGCGATCCTCTTCTTATGCGTTTTTAGCGTGCGTTATCACTTTAAATTTATTGCGCCATTAGTTGAGCCTCTTAAAACGTTAACGGCGATAAAATATCGGCATGCGTTAGCGCAGTATTATCAAAAGCGCAGGTTATTGCGTTTGACTGTACTGACCTTATTACTTTGTTTATCGTCTCTTTTATTTTGGGATCTTTATGCATCTCGGCCTGCCAGTTTATCCGCCTCTACTTTTGTTACGTTAGAAAGTGATGATGCTATCCATCTTGATATAAAGAAACTTGAGCTTGGCAGTGGTAAATTATATCGCTTTATCTGGGTTGCGTCTGATGGTAAAGCTATCCGTTTTTTTGTTATCAATCGTTATAAAGATCAATTGAAACTCGGCGTGGTTTTTGATGCTTGTTTATTATGTGGCGACAAAGGCTACGTACAAAAAGGCAATCAAGTTATTTGCCTCGCCTGTGGGGTACGTATTTTTATCCCCTCAATCGGTAAAGTCGGTGGTTGTAACCCTATTCCCATGCAGTTCACCCAAGATGCGACAGAGGTGCGTATTAGCAAAGAAAGTTTACTTCAAGGTTATCAATACTTTACGCAAACCCTTGAAATAGAAGTCTGGGATCCTGTTGCAAAAATCAAATTATTAAATACGAAAGCCAGTAGCCAGTATAAATACAAAGGCAAAACATGGTTCTTTATTAATGATGCAAACTATACGCATTTTAGGGATGATCCTGAACGTTATCTTGAGAATACCGCCTCAGCAACAGGAGATAAATAATGTTTTTACTCTGCCTGAAACAGTCATTGTGGCGTGGTCGTAACCGGAAAATATTATCGATCTTTACTTTTTTCTTATCCGCAGCCTTACTGAGCGCGTTATTTGCCGTATCCATTAACATTGGCGATAAAATGGCGCGGGAAATGAAGTCCTATGGGGCTAATATATTGATTCAAAGTGCCAGTGAGTCGTTAGCGATGCATGTTAATGGTATTAATTATAATCCGTTATCGGGACAATCCTTTTTAGATGCAAGAGAGCTAAGAAAAATAAAAGGTATTTTTTGGCGTAATAATATTATTGGTTTTGCGCCAAAATTACACGCGCGAGTCAGTTTGAAATCCGCACAAAAAACACTGCCTAATATCGGCTTACTGGGTACCTACTTCAATAAAAAAATTGGCGTCGATGATGAGCCAAATTATCACACTGGGATGCAAATTATTGCCCCCTTCTGGGAGATACAAGGGCGCTGGCCTGATGATAGTAAAATCAATGAAGTGTTAGTTGGTGCTGAGATTGCCAAGCGTTATGCAATATCGATTAATAGCGAGTTAAACATTGTCTATAAACAGCAACAATACCCGGTTTACGTGAGCGGTATTGTGACAACGGGTGGCGAGGAGGATTCGCAGATAATAGCAACGCTTGCGTTAGTGCAGAAAATATTAAATCTGCCGGGGAAAATGCAACAAGTACAAGTCAGTGCATTAACGGTGCCTGAAAATGCACTCTCGAAAGCTGCGCGTAAGGATCTAGCCGGATTAAATTCTGCCGATTATGACAAATGGTACTGCACTGCCTATGTGTCTGCGATTGCATTGCAATTAGAAGAGGCGATGAGCGGGGCGCTTGTGCAACCCATTTGGCAAGTGGCTGCCTCTGAGGGCTTAGTCATAGAGAAATTACAATTGTTATTGTTGGTTGTCACGATAGCAGCCTTTATCGCAGCCGGTCTCGGTATTGCGTCCTTAATGACAACCACCATTATTGAACGGGCAGCTGAAATCGGTTTAATGAAGTCATTAGGGGCAACCAACAGCGAAATCCATGGGCTTTTTTATTGTGAAGCGATGATTTGTAGCCTTATCGGGGCATCACTGGGCTGCGTTGCGGGGGCGTTACTGGCGCGAATTATTGGCTGGTCTCTTTTTAATAGTCCACTTGAATTTAGCTGGATTGTGGTGCCGGTTGTTATTGTTGTTTCCTTATTAATTGCCCTATTTGGTAGTTTTTTCCCCGCTAAAAATATTACCAAGTTATATCCGGTGGAGGTGCTACATGGGCAGTAAGAAAATGCGCATATTTGCGAGTAAAATCCAAAGTGTGTTCCTTTGGACGCTTATTTTTAAAGCCTTGTGGCAACGTAAGCAGCGCGTGCTCGTGGTGATCGGCGCGCTTATAGTGGGATCATCGACCATTTTTGCCTTGACCTCTATTTACTTTGATATCAATGCAAAGATGAGCCAAGAGCTGCGCACTTATGGCGCTAACTTTTTTATTAAGGGATCGTCCTTAGATGCTAACGAATATCTTGAGATGGATCTTTTTAAACAAGTCTTGGCATTGGCAGATAAAGACTTAGTGATGGGCGCTAGCCCGTATTTATTTGGGCAAGTTCGCGCATCATTACAAGAGGTTGTATTAGTGGGAGTTAACTTTAGCGCCCTGCCTAAGATCAGTCCATATTGGCAAGTACAAGGCGCTTGGGTAACGGTAGATTTTGATGAGCGCAATGCAATGATCGGTAAGCGTTTAGCGAAAAAATTAGATGTGGGTGTTGGCAGTTTACTTACTCTTATCGATAACGAAAAACCGATACATTTAAAAATAAAAGGGATCATTGAGTCGGGAGACAGTAGTGATCAGTACTTATTCGTGAACTTATCATTAGCACAAAAGCTACTGCATAAAGCCAATAAATTTCAACATATATTAATGAGCCTCGCTAATGATAACGATCAGGTCGAGGCCTTCGCGCTGCAAATAAATGCAAAAATAGCACAATTAAATGCCAGCGCCATTCGTAAAGTGTCTGCCTCTGAGGGTCAAGTTCTCGATAAAATAAAGGGTTTAATGGCCTTTATTGCTTTGATGATATTTGCGTTAACCACCTTGTGTGTGAATACCACATTAACCGCCATGATAGCGGAGCGTAGCCGTGAGTTTGCATTACAAAAATCACTCGGCGCGCGCAATAAAGAAATTATCCTGCAAATTTTAATTGAGACATTTTTTATCACCACGGTCGCCATTATTTTGGGCTGCCTACTCGGTTATGTACTGGCGCAAATATTAGGACAGACCGTTTTTTCATCGAGTATTAATTTTAGGCTTGTTGCCTGCTTTATTACCATTATAACAGCGATGGTTTCGGCTTTCATTGCTGCCATTATACCGGTAAGGCGAGCGATTAATGTACAAGTTGCTATCTTGCTAAAAGGAGAATAACAGATGCATGAATTTGTTATTGAAACACGCGCTATGAGTAAAAGGTTTGGCAATGTATTGGCGTTAGATAATCTAGATATACAGATAAAAAAAGGGGAGTTTGTTGCCTTTATGGGGGCCTCTGGCTCAGGAAAAACAACCTTACTGAACATTTTAAGTTGTTTGGATGTACCGAGTAGTGGGCAAGTCATTTTAGATGGCATTGATGCTGGTAGCTTAGATGAGGATAGCCAGCGCCAATTCAGGGCAAATAAAGTGGGCCTGATTTTCCAGCAATTCCATCTTATTCCGTACTTAAATGTACTTGAAAATATTATGTTAGCACAACATTACCACAGCGTTGTCGATGAGCGCGCCGCGCGTAAAGTATTGCAACATGTAGGCCTGTCGCACCGCGAAACGCATTTACCTAAACAGTTGTCTGGTGGTGAGCAGCAACGTGCTTGTATTGCGCGTGCGCTTATTAATGAGCCACCCATTATCTTTGCAGATGAGCCAACCGGTAACTTAGATGAAGAAAATGAGAAGCGCATATTAGCCATGTTAAAAGATCTCAATAAGGCGGGGCGCACCATTATTATGGTGACGCATAACCCTGAATTGGGCGCACAAAGCGATCGCATTATTACATTGCAGCACGGCAAAATAATGAGTGAGGTAAAAAACAGTGCGTAAAATATTAACAATGTTGCTACTAAGTCTTAGCGTTTGTGTGCTCAGTGCTTGTAAGGAAGAAATTGTAGCAATCGACAAGGTTGCGCCATCGCTTGCGGCTGTTGATTTACAGGGTCAACAAGTTGATTTTCATGATTATCCTGAAAGCGTTAAATATCTGTTTTTTTGGTCCATTAATTGTGGGGGATGCTTGGCGGAGCTACCCATGTTAGAGCAACTGTCGCAACAATATCAAAGCACCTTAAGTATTGTTTCTATCAATGTTGATACGGATATCGTTGCGCTACAAACATTGGCTAAAAAATATGGATTGAGCTTTAGAATGTTACAAGATCAATTACAGATAACCCAAGAGCGCTATCGCATCATCGGCACGCCAACCGCTTTTATTATCGATAAGCAAGGCATTATTCGTGAAGCGTTTCAAGGGATGATGAGCCACGCTGCACTGCGTGACTTTATTGAAACTGCGCTAAATAAATATTCTAATGTTGAAATAGAGAGTAAGGACTTTTAATGAAAAAATGTATCTATGTATTATGCCTATTACTGAGCGGGCCAATGTTTAGTGGCATCGTTTTGGCGCAGGGCGCAACGGCCCATGTGAAGCATGTGTTTATCAACTCTGGCTCAGAGAAACATTTTTGTACGCTGTGTGGTATGCATCTTAAAAAATTTTACAAAACAAATTATATCGTGAGCTTACAAGGCAAAGACGAAAAACAAGTTTGTTCGATACATGGCGTCAGTGCGCTACTTAAAGAGTTTCCTTTTTCGCACGTAGATGCTATTCGCGTTGTTGATTTTAATACGCAACGTTTTATAGACACTCAAGATGCTTATTATGTGCTGGGTAGCAATATAAAAGGCACCATGTCTATAACCAGTAAGCTTGCCTTTGCGAGTAAGAATGATGCGTTGGCGTTTATTAAAAAAGAGGGCGGGCAATTGACGCGCTTTAAGGCGGCGCTGCTCAATGCTGATAACGACTTTGCGATGGATAATAAAAGGATCTTTAAAAAACGCAGTAAAATGATGTATGCCAAAGGTGAAATGATTTTTAAAACGCAGTGTGATGCAACAAAACTTATTTCATTACAAAAAGAAGGGCAACAAGGTAAGCATTTACATGTTGGCGCATTAAAGGCTTTAATGATCGATAATAATATTTGCTCGGCAATAAAAGGTAAGCGCTTACAAATGGCGGCTCTTTATTACCACGATAAAGTACTTACGCACTCCCCTCATCTGCAAGCTGATTTATCCCGCGCTATTCCTAAAGATGCTAAATGCCCCGTTTGTGGCATGTTTGTGTATAAACACCCGCATTGGGCAACTTGGATCCGAGTAACCGATAGCAAGATCCATTACTTTGATGGGGTGAAAGATTTAGTTAAGTTTTATTTAACACCGAGTAAATATGGCTATGACTATAAAGCAGAAGATTTTAAACAAATAGTGGTGCTTGATTACTTCTCCTTACAAGGCATAGATGCAAAACAGGCTTATTTTGTTGTCGGCTCTAATGTCAGTGGCCCGATGGGCGCAGAATTCATTCCTTTTGAAAATAAAAACGAGGCTTATCAGTTCCTCGTTGATCATAGAGGATCGGGTGTGTACTTGTGGGCTGATTTATTAAAATCAGATGCATTGCATTAGATGAAAAATAAGTTGATTGGGCTCTCTTTTTTCTCGCTACTGATACTTGCCGGAGTAGGCGTTTATAACGTATCTGCGCGCAATGTAAAATTACCGGCGTGCTTACCGGCGGCGCTCGCCTTTTCAACGAATGCAAGTTTTGTGCGTTATAACGAGCGTTCACTACATGCATTAAGTGCGAATAAATTAAGCTTTATTTATAAATCTCAACACGCTAAAAACAAGCACGCGGCAGAGAATAAAGGGCGTTAACATGCAGTTTTTTTATTTTTCATATTTAATGCTAAAGCGTGATATAGGCAAAAACGCGTTATTATTTAGTTATTATCTTTTTTTGGTTTTTATACTGAGTAGCGTGATTTTTACTGCCAATTCATTGCAATATACCTTTTTGCAGGGCGTTAAAAATCAAGATGATATTGTCGTTAGCTTTGAAGTTGCGGGGCGTAATAGTGCGATAACCGAGGATAAAATAGAGAAAATCGAATTGATTGATGGTATTAAAAAAATCAATAAGCGTGTTTACGGGTTTTATGATGCTTATCTAGGTGGTAATAAAATTAGTATTAATGGGATTGATTTTTATGATGCCGACACTGCCTCTTCGATCGCGCCATTAGTGGAAAACTTCGATTTAAAAGATTTTTTATCAAAGCCTAATATGTTGGTATCGGATGCGGTAAAAGCATTATTCGAACGTCAATATTACCAAGATAAGTTCGTTTTTGAAAATCAACAGGGGCACTTTACGAAGGTCTCTTTGTATCGCACTTTTAAGCCGGGAATAGAGCTGTTTTTAAATGATACGATCCTGATTGATATAGAGCTCGCGCAGTCATTACTCGGTTACGCCTCCGATGAATATACCGATGTCACGTTAAGTGTGCCCAACCCTTATGAAGTGGATAATATTATCGAGAAATTGCACGTATTTGGGCTTTCTGGGCGCAGTAAAAAACGAGCGATTTCTGACGCCATGGATCTCTATGAATATAAAGGGGGGCTTTTTCTTTGTTTATATTTAATGGCTTTTCTTGGGTTTATGATGATTTTTTATATTCAAGCGAGCGTGCAAGGTGGTGCGCAGAAGAAACAGGTAGGAATTTTAAGGGCAATTGGCTGGTCTATTAGCGATATTATTCGCTGGCGTTTATGTACCGCGCTACTGATATCTATTAGCGCTTTTGTGCTGGGCGTTACATGTGCCTATTTGTATGTTTTTTTGGTAAACGACAACGTCTTTCTCGGTATTTTTATGGGCACTGAAAACTTAAATAATGATTTTGTCTTATTGGCGCATGTCTCTATCGAAAATATTTTCTTATTGGCATTACTGCTGATCGTGCCTTTTATCGGCAGTACATTGTACCCCGCTTGGAAAGTGGCGGTGCATTCACCGAGTGAGGCAATGAAATGATTTATCTAGAAGATATTGTCTTTGATCCGGATCCTCAAGCCAATGCGGGGCCTATTTTAGATTTAATCAATTTACACGTAAAAAAGAAAGAGATATGTATTTTATCGGGTGTGAGTGGTAGTGGGAAAAGCTCATTGCTGAGTATTATTGGCGGCCTTACTCGCCCTGGCTCTGGGCTGGTATTAATAGATCAA
Source organism: Psychromonas sp. CNPT3 (assembly GCF_000153405.2). Classification (NCBI taxonomy): domain Bacteria; kingdom Pseudomonadati; phylum Pseudomonadota; class Gammaproteobacteria; order Alteromonadales; family Psychromonadaceae; genus Psychromonas; species Psychromonas sp. CNPT3. Next base: position 2,867,119 of record NC_020802.1, on the reverse strand, counting down.
TGCGCAATTTCTAAAATGCCAGATAAGCATGCGTCAAAACTAAGACAGCAAAGTATTGGTTTTATTTTCCAGCAATTTAATCTATTTGATAATTTAACGGTATTAGAAAACATTTACTGCGCCTTAGTGCCACTTAAAAAGACGCAGCAAGCAAAGCTAAAAATTGAAACCTATTTAGAATTAGTGGCGCTTAGTCATAAAAAAAATGCGTATGTGCAAGATTTATCCGGAGGGGAAAAGCAGCGTTGCGCGATTGTGCGCGCATTAGTGAATTCGCCCAAACTATTATTGGCGGACGAGCCGACTGCCAATTTAGATAAAGATAATTCAATCATTATTATCAATCTTCTTAAATCGTTAAATCAACAAGGTGTGACGGTACTCATTGCAACTCATGATCCACTGTTTTCTGAGCTTTTGCCAAACGCACAGGTGCATTATATCGATCAAGGTCAATTACGCTGATGTTCTCTTTGTTAATGCTTAGTTTTGTGTTTATAGAATTACTGCTATTTATATTACTGCTGTGTTTATTACCACGTTGCTACTTTATTTATCGTTATTGGGATTTCTCTAAAAGTACGCAAAGGCAATATGCTTACGAGCGTAGCGATCATCTCGTTTCATTGTTATGCCTCTTTATATTGGCGACTAAAATCATATTGTTACCCTTTTTTGTGCGTTTATTAGATCAGTTATCAGAGAGAATATCCGGTGCAATGTGTGGCGCTGGCGTACTCAGTGCAAATGAATTTGGGGTGCCAGTCATGCAACTCAAACTCGCGGTGGTCGCGTTGAGTGTGTTATGGCTATTGTTAAATAAATTTGATATCGACAGTGCTTGTTTTGCTTTTTTAAAGAAACGCTATTGTTGTTTTTTTATATTGGCAGGCCTGATGCTGGCTGAGTTTGTTGGTGAGTTTTTATTTTTTAGCGGGTTAGATATACATAAAGTCGTACTCTGTTGTAACGCTATTTTTGGTGTTAATAAAAATAATGCGTTTCTGCTTGGGCTTTCAACCTCACAAATTCTCGTCGGCTTTTACGTTAGTTTTATTTTCTATGGCTTGGCTTATTTTTTAAAGAAAAAAAGCGTTGTTCTTATTCTTACCTGCTTATTTTCACTGTTTTCTTATTATAGTTTTACCTTGTTTTTTTGTACCTATATTTATGAGATCCCAACGCATCAGTGCCCTTATTGTATTTTTCAAGCTGATTATTATTATATTGGCTATGTCGTTTGGGGGTTGTTATTTAGCGGTCTATTTATAGGTGCTTCGAGTATCGTTTGTTCTTATTTAACCTCACAAAACACAGATGCCTTACAAAAATATGCGTTTATTAGTCATTGCGCTTTCATCGTATTGTGCACCTATTTTGTCGTTTCATTTTATCTGCGCAATGGCGTGTTTTTATAAATTATTTTTTGATAAAAGGAGTTTTTAATATGCCAAGTAACAACAAAAAAGGCCATAAGGGAAAGCTTACCCTGGTGATCCTTATTATTTTATGTGGCCTTGCAGGGCTTGGTTACTATTGTATTAATATGATCATAGATGGCAATAAAGAAGCCATTGTACAAAATAAATTGATTTTAGCCTCAGGCATAAAAACCGATAAAGCACGTTATTTTATCTTTAAGCATTACATTAAAAAAAGATTGTTAGATCTTGATAGTGGCATGTTGGTGGAGGTTGATGATGTGCTTACCCAAGGTTATCAGCAGCACCTTGCCAGCGAAGATCCTGCGCAAAGTAAAAGCTTATCAAAAAAACGCGATGTGGCAAAAATTAAGCGCCGAGCTAACTGGGCAAGTATCTATTTAGTTTTTAACGACGCGGGAAAATTACAGCGTTTTATTCTACCTATTCACGGCAGTGGTGGATTATTAGGAACAATGTCCGCTTTTGTTGGCATAAATACCGATGCACAGCATATTGAATCATTGATTTATTATGAACAATATGAGACGCCGGGCCGAGGTGGAAAAATTGAAGGTGAGCGTTGGCGTAAGCAATGGGCTGGCAAATCTTTGTTTAATGATCAAGGCGAAATGGCCATAAAAATAGTCAATGAGAGGCCTGCATTAGAAAATTCAAAATATGAAATTGATGGTGTAACGGGGGCAACAATGACCAGCCAAGCGGTACAACATAGCTTTGATTTTTGGTTCGGTGCCCAGGGTTATCAACCTTTTCTGAGTAACGTGCAACATAAAGATAAGAAACTGCTTCTTGATTTAGGCCTGTAATTAATACGCGTTATACGGATATAAGCTAAAGATTCTTTATGGGGTACTCCCGAATTTTTGTTTAAGGTATCCCCTTTAGTCTTGGGTATAAGGGATATTAAAAACCGCGCAGGCTGTTTTTAATATCCGCATCTTATCAAGAAAATTGTGAGATCAAGGCTTGCTGTCTTTCGAGTTTATCGAGTAAATCATGGGATAAATCGACAGATTGACGACTGTTTTTCTCACTGTCACATGCCATTGATGAAATACTTACCACATTAATATTGATTTGCTCACTAACGACTGCTTGCTCCTCAATTGCCGTGGCAATTTGCATATTCAAATCGGCTAATTCACTTATCTCACCCGTAATGGCTTCGAGTGAAACGCCTGTCTTATCGGCCAGTTGAATACAGATCACAGAGAGGTCGTTACCTTTTTGCATCGATTTATTAACGATATCTGATTTTAATTGCAGTTTAGATAATAGATCATTAATTTTCAATGTGGAGTGTTGCGTGCGTTTTGATAGGGCGCGCACTTCATCGGCAACCACTGCAAAGCCTCGTCCAAATTCACCGGCTCTGGCCGCTTCAATGGCTGCATTTAAAGCCAATAGATTGGTTTGATCGGCAATACCACTTATTTCACTGAGGACCGTTTCAATAGATTGGCAATCATTACTTAATAAAATGATTTGTTGCTCAACGTCTTGTAGCTGTGTTGCTAAATCATGGTTAGCAACAATAGTTTGTTGCACCATATCTTGGCCTTCTTGGCTTGTTTTTAGGCCTTGTTGTGAGGTGGTTGATGCATGTTCGACGACTTGTGCCAGATCCTGCACCGTGGCAGACATTTCATTCATTGCGGTAGCCACTTGATCTGTTTCATTGTGTTGTTGCAATAAAATGCTCGACACTTTTAACCCGCATTCTGATGCATCTTTGGCTTTTTCGGTGATACTGTCAGAGACGTCAGAAACGCGGCCAACAACAGCGCTCAGCTCGGCTTTACGCATTCTTAACGCTAAATCGATATTACCAATAACGTCATGTGTTCCGGTATAAAGATAGCGCATTAAAGGGTTGTCGAAGGTAGAGATAGCAACCGTAATGATTTTTTTATATTGAGTGCGCCAATGTATAAATAAAGCACAAAAAATGGCAGAGACAAGGGTACTTGCAATACCTACCCACATATTGATATCACTAAGCAATGCATTTGCGAGGCAAAACAGGAAAGTCGCAATAAAAAAACCTTGAAATAGTGCACTTATATCGGTTGTCCTGTTTAATGCTGCCGGTGGCGTACCCGCTTTAATTTTTTTATAAACCTGTGTTGCTCTGTTTACAACCTCAGCATCTAATTTAGTGCGAATGGATTGATACTCAAAAATATTGCCTTCACTATCTTTGATCGGTGTAACAAAGGCATTAACCCAGTAATAATCCCCATTTTTACAGAGATTTTTAACGGGGCCCATCCATGATTTCCCCGCTTGTGTAAATGACCACAAATCTTTAAATGCTTGTTTGGGCATATCGGGGTGGCGCACCATATTGTGTGGTTGACCTTCTAACTCATTTAATGGGTAGCCTGCTATATTACAAAAATTTTCATTTGCATATTTAATATTACCGTGAAGATCGGTAGTTGATAATAATTTTTCAGATTCAGTAAATAATTGCTCTTGGCTCATGAGGATGTTCACTTATGATAATGATAATGATAATGATAATATTTTAATGTTTCAGATGGCATTTTACATTTAGATCTTAAATTTTACATTTAGACCTTAAATTTCACAAAATGTAGATCTGTATTTTATGTAAATATAACTAAAAAACAGCTCTATGTTAATGATTTTTTTCAATAAACATTCTTAATGTTTGAAGTGTAAAGGTTTTTTGTATTTATTCTTTGAGGGTTTTTAATAGAGATCATACGATTAAATACAGGAGATAAGCCTTTTGACAGTGTATTTTTATTTTTTGTTGTACGATTAACACCTATTTTTGCATATATAAGGCGACAGGTATAATCTAGTGTTTTAGGCTCGGTTTATGAAAATAAGCTATCGCCTTTAGCTTTAGGAGATAAAAATGCCGAGTAACACAAACAATGATCGCATTCGTTTAACCCAATATAGTCATGGCGCTGGTTGCGGATGTAAAATATCCCCACAAGTATTACAAAAGATTTTACAATCCTCTCTACCTCCTTTTTCAGATCCTAATTTACTGGTTGGTAATGCAACGAATGATGATGCTGCAGTGTATGATCTTGGTAATGGCAGTAGCATTGTGAGTACCACTGATTTCTTTATGCCGATTGTTGACGATCCCTTTGATTTTGGGCGCATTGCGGCCACTAATGCAATAAGTGATATTTATGCGATGGGCGGTAAACCTATTATGGCCATTGCGATCTTAGGTTGGCCGATTGCGAAATTAGATCCAAGTATCGCAGCGCAAGTACTCGATGGTGGGCGATCCGTTTGTCATGCCGCAGGGATATCTTTAGCGGGAGGGCACAGTATTGATTCACCTGAGCCTATTTTTGGTTTGGCGGTAACGGGCGTCGTTGCAACAGAGCATATTAAGAAAAATGTGAGCGCAAAATCGGGTGACCTTTTATTTTTATCTAAAGCGATTGGCGTGGGCATTTTAAGCACCGCAGAAAAAAAGGGCTTATTACAAGCTGAGCATAAAAACATAGCGCGCGATAGCATGTGTCAATTAAATGATTTTGGGCAGCAATTAGGGTACATGTCCTTTGTTCACGCGATAACGGATGTGACCGGTTTTGGCTTATTGGGACATTTATCGGAAATGTGTAAAGAGGGTGTACTCGGTGCAACGCTTGATTTTAAGGCTATCCCTGTTTTAGGCGGTGTAGAGCATTATATTTCTTTGGGCGCTATCCCCGGAGGCACTCATCGCAACTTTGCGAGTTATGAAAATAAGGTAAGCCAGATAACGCAAGCGCAGAAAATGATATTGTGTGATCCTCAAACATCAGGCGGATTGTTAATTGCCGTTGATCCCGCGCACAAAGAGGCTTTGTTAGACAAAGCGAAACAAGTAGGCTGTGAACTTTATCAAATTGGTACAATGCATACTTTAGAGGCACAAAGCCCCTTAATTAGTGTTGTATAAAATGGATAATAACAAGAAAAAGTTAACGCCAGAGCAGGCGAACTATCGAACGATGCTACTTGCTAACACTCCCTTAATCGATGTGCGAGCGCCTGTTGAATTTGCACAAGGCGCTTTACCTAATGCGACTAATTTACCCTTAATGAACGATAATGAGCGTCATTTGGTGGGCATTTGTTATAAGGAAAAAGGTCAAGATGCCGCCATTAAATTAGGCTATCAATTAGTTGAAAATGAGATGCCAGCGCGCATTGAGCAATGGGCCACATTAAAAAACCAACAGAGTAATGCTTTGATATATTGCTTTCGTGGGGGGCTTAGATCGCGTTTATCTGTGCAGTTTTTAAAAGATAATGGCGTTGATATATCCCTTATTCCAGGGGGTTATAAAAGCGTACGCCGTTATTTGATGGGCATTTTAGAAGAGCAAGAGCAATTACCGATTGTCGTGCTAGGCGGAAATACCGGTTGCGCTAAAACCGAACTGATTCAACGTTTAAGTAATGGATTAGATATTGAAGGAATGGCTAATCATCGAGGCTCTAGTTTTGGGAAGCAAGTGACCCCTCAGCCTCGGCAGATAAATTATGAACATCAACTCGCATTAAAGATCCTACAGATAGCAAACCGTGCAGGCTCGTTAGTGATAGAAGATGAAAGTAAAAGGATTGGCCAATTAATGGTGCCACTGCCTTTGTTTAAAAATATGCAAGAGGCGCCAATGGTCATCATAGATGATCCTTTAGAGCTGCGATTGCAACGCTTAAGCAAGCAATATTGTGCGGATATGTGGCTTAAATTTAAAGCCGAATTAGGTGCTGAGCAGGGTTGGACGGCTTATGAAAATTATTTACATCAAGGCTTGTGGGGGATCCATAAACGTTTAGGTTTAGAGCGCTTTAAAATGTTAAAAGTGCTACTTGATCAAGCGTTGCAGGCTCAAAAAACGCGTGCCTGCTGTGCTGCGCATCAAAGCTGGATAGAAATTATATTGAGAGATTATTATGATCCTATGTATCAATATCAATTAGCGTCTAAAACGCAGCGCATACAGTTTTCAGGATCATCAGATGAGGTTGCGCAATGGCTTATGATGCACAAACAGTCACTAAGAACATAAGCAAGCGCATTCTTTTTTATCTACTGCGCGTGTTGATAGCTAACTGCTTATTGCGTTAAATAGAGTATTTGCTTTATCCAACTTTTAGAAACATTTTTATACGGGGTTTCTAAAAGTTGCGTAAATATTTTTTGTGATTGTTCCCATCGTTGTAATTCAAAATAACTCATTGCTTGGAGTAAAGACCAATAATCTCGATTGCTATGATGCTTATCTAAACGCTTAGTAAGTTGAATGCATTTTTCCCACTTACCTTGTTGGTAAGCAAGTAAAGCTTGAGTTGAGATCTTATCATTTTCCGAATATTTTTCTAACCAAAGTGCTGCTTTATCCGTATCCCTTGAGTTTAAGTAAGCTTGTGTAAGTAACTGCTGGTATTCTTTTTTCTTTTCCAAATTAGGGTTTTCTTCTAAAATAATAACCGCGCGGTTAGGGGCGTTATTTTTTAATAAAAGAAGCGTATAAAGTAAAATGTTATGCTCTGATAAGCGTTTTGCTTTGTAGGCACTGCCTAACGTATCGAGTGCTTTTTTTTCTTGTTTTAATTGTAAAAAAGATTGGCTGTATTGTTCCCAATATTGTTTTTTATTTGGATAATGACTGACTAAGTATTTTAATACCTGATGGCTTTCGACCTTATCTTTTCTTTTTTTATGTATATTTAATAAAAATAAATAACGGCCTTCAGTTGCCTTGTTTTTTATTGCGTTTTTTATGGCAAGTAGAGCCTTATCGAAGTTTAATTGATAATAATAGCTATAAGATTTTAGAGTATATATATCTGCAACTAAGGTATGAGAAGGGCGGTTTTTTAAAGCGTTTAAACTTGTTAACCATTGCTGAGCTTTATCAATAACCATGCTGTATTCTTGTATTTGATAATGCAGTTGTGTGGCCAAACGCAGTAATTGCGTTTTATTTTGGGATGGCTCAATGATCCCTAACATAATATCGACATAATGGCTGGCACAGGCGTAACGTTGTAAACTGATACAAGCTTGTATCAGCAGATGATAGGACATCTTCTTTGCTTTAATGTCATCTCGTTGCACTTGTTTTTCAAATAAATATAAAGCCGGTAACGTGTGTAATGCATCTTGTTGTAATTGCATTTGTAGGCGCTGATAAGTTTGATAATTTTGTGAAGTACTGGCCAGTACGCTACTGAAACTGCAATAAAAGCACACAAACAATAAACTATTTTTCCAATTCATAACGTATGGTTATCCTTTGCCATTGCGTTGATTTAGGCGCTAAGAATCGCCACCTCAGTACTGCTTTTTTGGCCGAATGAGAAAATATACCCGTCGGTTTTTCTTTAAATACCTTAATACTTTTCACTCTTCCATCTGCGTTTATATGCAAATCTAATGTTACAAATCCTTCAATGGCGTGCCGTTTAGCATAAAGAGGGTATTGAGGGGGTATTTGAAAAATGGGTTTTGCTTGTGTGATCTTATTTGTCATAAGGCTCATAGTTTGATCGCCCAGTGCACTAATATCTAGATTGATATTGTTTAAATGCAGTGCATTTTCTGTTTGTAGTAATATATTTTGTGGGAGACTCAATGTTTTTTCAAGTGCGTCGAGGGCTAAATTTAATGCAATAGGGGGGGCAGGCGCAGGCGCTGATTGAGGTGCTTGTGTTAACTTAAATAATGTCTCCAAAGGAGCTAACTCTTTTTTAGTTTGATGGGGCGAAAAAATAACGCCCATTAAAATCTGAGTTTTTTTATTTTGTATCTCGCCTGCAGAGGTAAGCCAGAGCATGAGATAGACTAAAAAAGTATTAAAGCTTAAGCTTAAAAATACCCACACTAATTTTGACGATTTGTGCTGCTCAGTTAATTTGCGTGGCAACTGCAACATTATTAACTCCTGCAATTCTAATTTTATCGATTACTTCAATCAAATTTCCACTGCTTACTTGTTTATCGACATGGATAACGACACTGAGGTTATTGCTGTTTTTTGCTTTTTGTTTTATTTTAGAGGTTAATGAAGACGCTTTAATTTGCTCTTTATCCATCCAAATAATATTTTGTTTGTCGATGCTAACCATTAAGACTAGGCTGGTGACGCTATCGCTTATTTGGCTTTGTGGTCGGTCTATTTTTATTTGATTTTGTTTTTGAAATGAAGCCGATAAGATAAAAAATATTAATAAAATAAAGACGATATCAACTAAAGGTGTCATATCAATATTAGCTTGATCGGTGAGATCATTGCTATGGCCGAAGCGCATGAGTTATCTCCAATTTAATTTTTAATTTGTGTATATATTTATTTTTTCGTTGTTGTAAATCGTGTATTAAATAAAGTCCTGAGAGCGCGGTTACTAGACCGGCTAAGGTTGTGAGTAAAGCGTGGTAAATACCGCCTGCTAAATGTAACTGTAAGTTGGTTTGTTGCATGTTTTGAAAGCTTTCAACCATGCCATCCACGGTACCGAGTAAGCCTAATAAAGGCAGTATTTTAATAAAAACACGGATCAAGGCAAAAGTATAACTGAAGTATTGATCCGCTTGATTTAGCCATGTTTGAGACAGGTGTGATTTTGACGCCTTTGACAGCGAGTTGTATTTGTTTTTTTGTGTTAAAAAATATTGGCTTATTTTATTTTTATTATTTATCAAAACCCAATAAGAGCGAATGATCAGGCACCACATTATGCTGGATATCGCAATAATGCACCAAAATAAAAAGCCAGCATTGAGTATAAAACTATTCATTTATATTTCGTAAATCATGTTGGCGAAGTACTAATAACCCTGCACTTTGTTGCTCTAATATTTCAATTAAACGAATACTTTTTGAGCGTAACAAGCAATGTAATAACAACAAGGGTATTGCCACCATTAAGCCAAGTTCTGTGGTAAGTAGCGCTTGGGATATGCCCCCCGCGAGCAATTGACTATCACTATTTCCCTGCTCCGTGATCACTCTAAACGTTTCAATCATGCCTGCGACAGTACCTAACAAGCCAAGTAACGGCGGTATACTTGCAATAACAGCAAGTGTGCTGATACCTTTTTTAATGGTAGGCACTTCTTTTAATATCGCTTCATCAAGGAGTGCATCTAAGGATAAGAGATCGCTTTTTTCAGTTGCAAGGATAACTCGGCCCAACGCGTTATTGGAGAGCGCTTTGGAGTGTTTTAATTGAAACTGTATTTTTTGTTCTTCCTGGTGTAAAGCCCACATTCTTATTGCACAAATAAGACCACCAATAATACCGAGTAATATAATAAGTACCCCCACGGTGCCCGCTGGTTTTAAACGTTCATACCAGTTAGGTGCTCGGCTTTCTTTTATTAATAATTGTCCAAAAGAGGGATCAATTTGCATTGTTGTAGTATCTATTTGCGTTGTTGGCTCTGGGGTAATTTGTTGCCATATTTTTTGACCCGGCAAAAAGGTTAACCAGTGGTATTGTTTTTGGATTTGAGAATAGGCATTAAAAGGTCCAAATTGCACTGTATATTGGCTTGTTAAGGTGCCGTTAGTCAGCACTATTTGTTGTTCATCCTGGATTATTTTACTGCTCATTAAAATTTGCTCAATCAAGGCTATCCATAATTGGCGAATGTGCAGATTATTAATGTTGCCTTTGTCTTTTTGTATGAAATTTGATCGATCATATTTCCACAGACCATAAGCTGCCGTGCGTTGCAGCATTATGTCGCCATGATCTGCCACGCTCTTAAACACTCCTTGCATACCTTCTTGTTGCGACTGATATTGCGCCCGACGTTGTTTGATTTGTGCTTGTAATTGTAAAATACGATCTTCTAATATCACATTTTCATTATTAGTACTTTTTAGTGTTTTACGGGCATTAAATAAACGCTTATTTATTTTTTTAACGTCAATATGAGCGTTATAAATTTGTGCTTTTGCTTGTTTTTGTTCAATTAAGTTGCCTTTTTTCACCTGTTCTAATATTGCATCTAGAGGGGTAGCAGGCACACTTAAGCTGTATAAAAAGAGAAGAAATCCGATATATTTGTTCATTACAGGCTCTCCATATCAAGGCGAGGAAGAGTCAGAATGTGAGGTGGGATCTCTCCGCTTGCAACTTGTTGTGCTTGCTTCAGATAAGGGATCCATTTCTTTGGTAATGGCTTCCATTTATCCTGCCATACGGCCGCTTGTTGAGCTTCAACTGAAAAATAGTAATAACCTAAGCGTCCAATTCGCACAAAAGTAACCAATTTATTTTGAAACTTACCTTGCCAGCTTTCAATGCTATAGCCATAACTCAGTTCGACTTGGTAAGCATCAAGTAATGAAAGCATTTGTTCACCTGAACTTAAGCTCGGATCTTGTAGTTTTTGTTGCAAGTTACGTAATCTAGCTTGTCGTTCGGGGAGCAAAAATGGCGTATCACTTTGAATCATTGTGCTGAGTGTTTTAAGCATTTCTTGCATTAAAGGCATTAGCATCATGCGCGTATGACGTAGTGATTTTTGTTTTTTTTGTATGCCTTGTAGGACTTCCTCTGCATGTTTAACTTGAGCGCTTAATAAGCTTTGATATTTATTTGCGAGCTGCTGTTCACGTAATATTTGTCGATATTGTCTTTGCGCAAACTGCGCTTGATCATCTAGCACATTTACTTTTTCTTGTGCGCGTTGACTCAATGCTAATCCTTCTCGCTCAGTTGCTAATACCTTTTCTATATTTTGTGCAAAGGTGTTCGGAGTGTGTAATGAAATACACAAAGAAGCGAACATCAAATACGTTTTAATCCTACAAAAAAACAAAAGAAAGTCTCCATTATCAATCATGTATATATTTATTTTATTAGTCACTTGATTCTTGATTAATTCAGAGACGTAAAATTTAAGTGTCGCAATCGTAACACTTTCTTGTAATAATGATAACCATTATCACCAAATGGTCGGTAATATTTCTTGTGACAAAGGTAAATTGTTGCAGTTTAAAAAGTAAAAGCGTATCGCCTAGAAAATGTGACAAGGAAGATACATGAAATTTATGAGGCAAAAAATGAAATACCCACTTACTATTCTTAGTGGCATACTTTGTAGTGCATATGTCGGTGCGACTGATATGCAAAATAACGTTGAAGTCGTTGTTAAAGATACAATAGAGGCCCCTCTTAGCAGTACACAAATATTAACATCAGAAGAGATAAAACAACGGCCAACAGGCGATGGCAATGTCACTGACTTATTGAAAACTAATCCTGCAGTACAATTTTCAAATAGCGCTAATAATGCGATGACACAAGGTGAAATCAAGCCAGCAGATATTTCTATTCATGGTTCAACGGCTTATCAAAACTCCTTTACGTTAGATGGCATGAATATCAATAATGACATTGATCCCGCAAGTGGCCAATTAGGCGTAACAAACAGTCAACTTTCTTCGGATGAACAAGGTTTCTATTTAGACAGCAAACTGATTGAAAGCGTGACGGTTTATGATGCGAATGTCCCTGTCGAGTTTGGTGGTTTCACCGGCGGCGTCGTTGAAGTGAAAAGTCGCCGCTGGCAAGGTGAGACGAGTGCGCATGTTTATTACCGCACTACAGACGCCAGTTGGAATAATTTATTCGTTGATGAAAAGCTTGATTTTAGCAGTAAAAATAATGATGCGAGTCGTCCTGCGCGTTTCCAACCGAAATATTCTAAAAATAGTTATGGGGTGAGTTTTGAAACGGGTATCACAGATAATTTAGGTATGATTGTTTCTCTTTCGCGTCGTTCATCTTCAATCCCAATGCAACGTGTTGGTGGAAAATCAGTTAACTTAAATGGCGATACTTTCTATGAGTTTGAAATGCAAGATAGCATGCAAACACAAACACGTACGGCCGATAATATTTTTAGTAAATTAACTTGGTACGTCTCCCCGAAAACGACGGCTGATTTAAGTGTGACCTATTCAGGCTATGATGCTGAGCTATTTATGAATGGTATCGCCAAGTCAAATTACAGTGATAAACATGATGGTTTATCAACGACGTTACAAGTGCAACATATGTTTGATTTTGCAACATTAGATGTGAGTGCTGGTTTTCAAAGCATGCAAGATAAACGCACAAGTGAACAAAACAATTTTGTTTCTTTAGTTGATTATAGCGACTGGAAAAATCCGACCTCATATTCGTCGGGAGGACCGGGCGATCTTTTGAGTAAGCAACAAAACAGCTCATTGAAAGCCAAAATTTCGTTTAATCCTGTGAAGCTTGCAGGCGTGACGCATCAAGTCGTAACCGGCGCTGAAATGACGCACAGCAATGCAAAATCGAGTCGTAAAAAAACGTACTTTAGAAATTCCTATAACGCATACATGCCGACGCCAAGTGTCGATGCTTTTTTTGCCGGAGAGAAAAAGACAAATTATACCAACATCGCGGCTTTTATCGAAGATACTCTTAAATTAGGGGATGTCACGGTACGTGCTGGTCTGCGTATTGATCGAGATGATTTTATTAAAAGAACTAATATAGCGCCTCGAGTGAGCAGTAGCTGGGACGTGTTCTCTGATAATTCGACAACATTAAGCGCGGGAGCGAGCCGTTATTACGGGCGTTCAATGCTGACTTATGCTCTGTATGAAGCGCAAAATGCGGGCTTAAAACATTGTATGATGAATTGTACTCCTAACAGTGAAAGTGCGAATGTGTGGACGAATACACCTGATTATGAAGGTATGGGTGAACTGCAAACGCCGTATAACGATGAATTAACATTGGGCGTTGCGCAAGTGATAAACAATAGTCTTTGGTCGTTGAATTATGTACATCGTTTAGGTCGCGATGAGGTGCGAGCACGTTATAAATATCCAGACGCGAATAAATACTCCGCTGAAGCTAAAATCCGCAGTTTTGATAATCAAGGTAAAACATACCATGATAGTGTCGCTTTAACCGTTGCTAACCGAGTACCTTTTGAGATAGCCCAAAGCTTAAATCAGATGAGCGCTTCAGTGGTCTGGCAGAAAACAACCAGTAATAGCCCATCTAACCAAGGCTATGCCTTCCATGATCCTTCTATGTCGTTAGACAGAACGAAGGTTTGGTACGATGGAAAAATTATTGATGCAGATGATTTGCCGAGTACAGATTTTAATGCACCGTGGCGCGTGAATTTAGAATGGACGTCGCAGTTACCTACATATGATCTTACTTTCTATAACTTATTACAATGGCAAAGTAGTCGTGAGCAAGTCACTCGTCATGAAAATGAATATGCGATAGACAGTGCAACGGGCAACCAAGTGATGAAATATGAAGCGGTTGATTTTGAGGATACTTTGCGCTGGGATGTTAAAGCGCAATGGCAACCAAAGTTTGCTTATGGTGCGAGTTTAGCGTTAGAGGTGACTAATTTACTTAATAATAAAAATGCATCAGATGCTTTTGTGAGTGGTGGAAACGTATATCGCTCTTATGAAGCGGGTCGTCAATTCTGGCTACAAGTTAGTTTTGATTATTAATCTACTAGGGGTATGAAAATACCCCTTTTCAATTAGTTAACTGAATGCAATTTTATGAAATTATTATCTCAATATTGGCAATTAGTTAAACCTTTTTGGTTCTCCGAAAAAGGTTTATCTAGTTTTTTTTTACTGCTTATCATTATTGCAATGATGGCAGGATCTGTTTGGCTTAGTGTGCAGTTTAATCAATGGAATGGTGACTTTTATAATGCGTTACAGCAATTAGATGGTAGTCAAATTTATCGTCTTTTAAGTCAATTTATTCAACTTATCATTGCGATGATCCTTTTCTCTGTCTATAGCTTTTATTTACAAAAAAAGTTGTTAATCGAGTGGCGAACATGGATGACAGGGAAATTGGTGCAATCCTGGCTATCTTCTTCGCAACATCATTATCATTTAAAACTGACTCAGGAAGAGCCAGATAACCCGGATCAGCGTATTGCTGAGGATGTTTACCTTTTAATCGATCTGTCATTAGATTTATTATTGTCGTTTTTACGATCGACTCTGACGTTGATCTCATTTGTTGCGATCTTATGGGCATTATCGGGTGATTTTAAATTTGAAATGTTTTCTATACAGTGGAGTATTCCAGGCTATATGGTATGGATGTGTTTAGTTTATACATCTTTAGGGACGATCATTACACATTGGATAGGAAAATCATTACAACAACTTAATGTTTATCAGCAAAAAAATGAGGCCAATTTTCGTGCGAGTTTAATTTCATGTCGTGAGAACAGTGAAGTTATCGCGGCCCAAAAAGGTGAGGGAGTGGAAAGACAAGATCTTAAAAACAAATTTAAGGCAGTGTCTACAAATTGGTATAAATTAATGTTAAAAGAAAGAAATTTAGGATTCTTTACGGTCGGTTATGGTCAAGTTTCCAGTTTAGCCCCCATTTTTTTTGCTTTACCACAATTTTTATCAGGCGCTATTTTATTGGGTGGATTGATGCAACTGAAAATGGCTTTTACACAAGTATCAGGCGCATTAAGTTGGTTTATTTATTCTTATCAAAACATCGCAAAATTAAGTGCAACAGTTGAAAGGCTTTCTGTTTTCACTCAAAAAATAGAGTCTATTCAGCTTCCAAATGACATTGTTAAACCATGTCATAAAGTGTATTTACAAGCGCACATAGAAATTTACCATCAAGATAAAAAACCGTTATTAAAACTGCCAGAATTATTGCTACATAGTGGTGAGTTGATGGTGATAAAAGGGCGTTCTGGACTGGGTAAATCTAGTTTGTTACGTACGCTCAGTGGCTATTGGGCGCATTATACGGGAGATATTAAACGTCAAGATTGTATTTGGATCCCGCAAAAGTTATATCTTGCACCCACATCATTAAAAGCACTACTTTGCTATCCTCAGCACACTCAAAATATTGACGATCCAACGTGTATTGAAGTATTAAACAAAGTGGGCTTATCTGAGTTGCAAAAAGAGTTGGATAAATCGATGTCATGGTCGACACGTTTGTCTGTTGGTGAGCAACAAAGGCTGATGTTTGCACGCTTATTAATTAATAAGCCGAGTTTGATCCTACTCGATGAAACAACCTCTGCATTAGATAGTGATGCGGCGGTTAATTTGCTATTAATGCTTCGTCGCTCTCTACCAGAGAGTGCTATTTTAATGGTAAGCCATCAGCGAGAGCTATGGACGCTTGCGGATCAATTTATTAATTTAGATGCATCGACAAAAATAAAAGAGGGTATAAAAACAGATCCGAGTCTTTTATTTAATCCATAATATGCTTACACAGATGATGCCAAATACCAGCCGTTTAGTGGCTGGTATTTGGCATTTTTAGCGATTTATTTCTTCTTTATAGTGACAGTCTAGTTATGTCTAAAGGCTGATCGTGGAATGCTCTTCTTGTCGTATGTGTGCCCCTGCCATAAAGCTGCTCAGTATAAACAGCTAGAGTCCGATAGAGCCCCTGACTTTTAGACTGTTATTTTTCCTTTGGTATTAACAAAGGCGCCTTTGCTATAAGCATACCTAAACAAACAACATATCATCAACAAGTAAAAGGACGTGAAATTCAAGGCGCCAGCAGAGGCTTTGCTCTGCATTACGATGCCTCGACCTGTTTGTTCGCTACGCACACTTGCAGAGTTAGGGATCGTTGATGTCATGGTGATGCTGGCGTGTTTACTTTGTGTATTTAGGGGGGTGAAGTAGACATTAAAAGTACAGGTACTTAGTGCTGAAATATACTCACAAAGACTCGAATCAAAAGAAAATTGAGGGGAGTTTTTGATATCTTCTTGGTAAGTAAATGTCGCATCATAGTGACTATTATTGCGTACCATCATTATTTTACTTTTTTGTTTACCTATTGGTTGCGCATTAAATTCAACATGTGATGTGATCGTCGCATTTTGTACATAACTGTTTATCCATTTTTTATATGTGGCGACTCGTGTGTAGATACCTGGGTAGCTGGATGCACAGCCTCTGCCTCGACTGACAATACCAATTTGTTTCCAAGTATTATTTACTTGTAGTAGTAAAGGTCCTCCACTATCACCTTGGCAAGCATCTTTGCCTTGTGTAAACGCACATATCAAGGTGTTTTCTGAACATTGTTTGGCGTACTTGAGATCAGGAAAGTCAGCTTCTGTTTTTAATGATAATTGCACTTCTTGTAATACGCGGGGGTATTTTGCAATGACGTCTTCTGCGGGGGAATATGCAACGGTTGATCCCCATCCTAGTACGGTTACTTGTCGGCCAGTATTTAACGCATTTATGGTGTTTTCAGCACTTACTCGTGAAAAATAATGAGGAAGAGGGGTATCAAAACGGATTGGTTTTTCCAATTTTAATAAAGCAATATCATTATTTTTTGTCTGCTTACTATAATCGGGGTGCAGATATAAGGCGCTAACATTGACGCCACTAGAGATAGAGGCAGATTTTGGGCTGGCGCCCCCAACAATCGCTTTTATCACATCGGTGGGATAGCGCTGGCCTTGCGAATTAACCAAGCAGTGCGCAGCGCTTAAAATCCATTGATTTGCAATTAATGATGCACCACATAAATGTTGTCCATAAACACTGATGGATACCATATAAGGCCATGCATCTTGCCTACTGTTTTCGCCATTAATAATACGTGTCGTTTCGCCTAAATTTTCGCTATTGGCATAACTTGTCATGCTTATTAGAGAGACAAAAAATAAGAAAGAAAGAGGGATTGATTTGAGCATTGAGAGCCTTACCTTTAATATTGTAAATACAGAGAGGGTTTAGACATAGGGTCTGATAGAGATGGGATTATACTTGCCAATGCGATTGATAACAATTACTATTTGAGAGTTAAAACTCTCCTAGTAATATGATCTGATCCTCTAATATGTATTCGATTTATCATTATTAGTTATCAAATGTAAATTGAAAAGGAATATTAGATGCTTCTATATCGCATCCGCATAGTCATTTGTATCCTCAGTGTTATCGGGGTTTTTGGCTGCCAAACGTCGAAAAATGTGCCATTAAAAATATCGAACGTCCTAGCACCCCGTGTTGATATTGAGCAGTATCAGTTAGAAAATGGTATGCGTATCATCCTACATAAAGGTCAGAGTGAGCGCCTTGAAATGCGCTTGTTAGTACATGCTGGCTCTTTACAAGAATCTGATTCGGAACGGGGTATTGCTCATTTTGTCGAGCATATGGCATTTAAAGGCACTAAAAACTTCCCTCAAAAAAGTATGATCCATGCACTGCAGCAACAAGGTGGCACGTTAGGTGTGCACATTAACGCGGTTACGCATTACGACAGTACTATTTATAATTTATCGTTCGCTAATGCCTCGGTGAAAAGCCTCTCTTTAGGTTTAAATATTTTAGCCGATTGGAGTCATCAGCTTAATTTTGATAGTGATGCTTTTGAGCATGAGCGTGCGATCATTATCGAAGAATGGCGTTTAAGCCAGAGTGTTGGGGGGCTGATCAATAAACGTTTAGAAAATTTTCGCTATCAAGGCAGTCGTTTCCTAAATCGAAATGTGATTGGATCGCTGGACGCTATTCGTAATGTGGCACGAGAAAATGCGATTGCTTATTATAAAAAATGGTATCAACCACAGCGTATGACTTTGATTGTTTCAGGTAAGTTTGATGCATTACAAGTACATCAAGAAATAGATAAGTTGTTTTCAGGACTTAAAAGAGGCGCGACGAGTGCAGATCCTCAGCGTTGGCAAAAATTTAGCAGTTCAAAAAAATTCCAGAGCGCATTGATTTTTGAAAAAGAAAATAGCCAACGTTTAATACAATTAACGTTACAGCAAGATTTATTGTTTGAAAGTAACACTAAACAGGGGCTTCACGCAGAGATGCTTGATAGCGTATGGCTACATATATTAGCTCAACGTTTGGCGATTTTAGTGGATAAAGGCCTTTTAAAAGGGGTTTATGTTGGGCAGAAAGGGCACTTGTTGAGTCCTTATCGTAAGCAAATCCTATTGACTGTATTGCCGTTTTCTAATGATTATTTATCAGCTTTTGAGCGAGTATCCATTGAATTAGAACGCCTTTCGCAGCAAAAAGTGAGCGCGCAAGAGCTACTTAATGCGAAGCGCGCGTTACTTGCTAACGCGCGTCAAAAAATGAGTCACATAGGATCAGATACAGACGTGGTGAGTCAATTATTACAAGCGAGTCGTTATCAATTAGCCATGCTGGACAATAAACAACAATTTAAAATATTAGATGTTTTTTTGAAAACGTTAAGTAGAGACAACATTCAACAAGCAGTACAACATATATTAAAATCTAGTCTGCATAAAGTGGCGTTAGTGGGGCCCGGTACTGATACGGGAACTATCACATCGGCAACACTCTCACATGCATGGGGAAAAATACGTTTATCTCGGTTAGCACCCTTTAATTTAACGGCGACTAAGTTGACCTTGAAGGTTAATGCGCTGGGTGCTGGAGAAATCACCAACACTAAGGAAGTGCACTTGAAGCAGGGAGTAAACAGCTTCGAATATCAATTGAGCAATGGTATTAACGTGATGCTTTTTAGTGATCCGAAATTGCAAGGTGGGAGCCAAATAAATGTGCAATTTAAAGGCGGTGCATCGCTTGAGCCTGATCCTCAAATTGGCGTCATTTCTTGGGCCAGTAGAATGGGTGAACGTTGTGGTTATGGGGAATATAGTGCCTCTCAATTAGCCCGCTGGAGTAAAAAACATAATGTGAGCGTCACACCTTATGTTGGCTTTATTACACATGGATTTCATGTAAATGCGCCATTAGGGCCGATGCAAGATGCCTTAAAATTATTGCACTTGAAACTGACACAACCGAAATTTTGTGAGCAAAAATTACAAAACATGCAAAAGGGGATGTTGCAAAGCCTTAAGCAATCATCCGTAGAAAGAAAATTTAAAGATTTAGTTAGTGCCTCTGCATTTACACATAGTGAGCGTTTAAGTGTTAATAAATTAGGTGCATGGAGGAATTTTTCTGTAAAGCAACTTGCGCAGTGGCAAGATAAAGTGTTCAGCGATACGCAACAAATGCGGGTTACAATTGTGAGTTCGCAAAGCATTGCAAACGTTAAAAAACAGATTGAAAGATGGTTAGCAAGCTTACCTCAAAAAGCTCGTCCTTTGATGCAAGTGCTACAACGAAATGTACAACCTAAATTAGGGACTGAAAGTAAACGCTTTTATATGTCGAGCAGTAATAAAGCAATGGTGGAGATCCAATACAGTCGAAAAGTGACGTGGTCGATTGCAATGCAGGTGAAAACGTCATTATTAGAGCAGATAATGAATAAACGTTTACAGTCTGCATTAAGAGACAAAGTATCGGGTACTTATGCGATTAGTATGTCACAAATGTTGGTGCGAGATCCAAGTGCGTATTATTTAGGGCGTATGTACTTTAGTTGTGATCCTACCCGCTCGGATGCCTTGGCAGAAATGGCAAATAGGGTGGTTGAAAAAATGCGAGATAAGGGCGTATCAGAGCAAGAAATGCAACAAGCTAAAAAAACATGGGTAATAGATCAAAGCCAACGTGAGCGATATAGTCAATATTGGGTCGAAGCGCTTAGTCAAGATGCATTTAGACGTCTGCCTTATCAGAATATAAGAGAGCAACGTAATATTTTACAGAAAGTGCAAGTCAGTGATTTAAATATTTTGGCCAAAGCATTGCTTGGCCAAAATAAAAAGACCTATGTATTAATGCCGACAAAAGATTAATATTATTTTTTAGTGACAGAGTGATATTTTTTGTAAAAGAATAAAAGAGTATCACGTCAATGCTATATGGACGGATCCAAGCAAAATTATAACGTTTAATCATTAAATATATGTTTTTTTATAAAAACTAAGGATTATCACGTTACAAATTGCTTAAAAATCCTTATACTATCGAGCTTTATTTCCTCAGTATCGAGAATAATGCTTTGTTTATTTATCGAGACTGAATTTAGGTTATCGCCTTAGTGTGCTACCGTATATTTTGTAAAGTGATAATATACAAAATATTATGAATATTTAACATTGGATAAAAACAAGCTATGAGTGCAATACATACTGAAAGCAGTAAAAGCTCACTGGATGGATTAAAGTGGGTTATAACAGTTTTATTATTAGTCGCTATTATTGCGGGTAATTATATTTACGGTGAAAGCGTGCATATTATTGCTCGCATCTTGATTTGTTTAGTTTTAGCTGCCTTAGCTATTTTCTCTGCCGCGATGACAGAAAAAGGGAAAACATTTATCGAGTTTGCGACTGATGCTCGTTCTGAAGTACGTAAAGTGGTTTGGCCAACACGCCAAGAAACAGTACAAACAACCTTAATAATCCTTGCTGTATCAACTATTGTCGGTTTGATATTATGGGGCTTAGACGGTATTTTTGTTCGAGTGATCGAATACATCACTACAGCAATCTAAGGATTTAATATGTCAGATGAAGTACAAAAAATGAGATGGTATGTTGTGCAAGCTTTTTCAGGTTATGAAGGGCGCGTACAAAAAACATTAATTGAGCATATTAAATTAAACGAAATGGAAGAATATTTCGGTGAAATTTTAGTTCCAACTGAAGAAGTTGTAGAAATGCGTGCCGGTCAAAAACGTAAGAGTGAACGTAAGTTCTTCCCTGGTTACGTTTTAGTGCAAATGGCAATGAATGATGCAAGTTGGCATTTAGTTAAAAATACTGACCGCGTCATGGGCTTCATTGGGGGAACAAAAGAGCGTCCAGCTCCGATTTCTCCTAAAGAAGTAGAGAACATTCTTAATCGTTTACAAGAGTCTGTTGATTCTCCTCGCCCACGTACCCTCTTTGAAGCGGGTCAAATCGTGCGTGTTGTTGACGGACCGTTCTCTGACTTTAGCGGTACTGTTGAAGAAGTGGATTACGATAAGAGTCGTTTAAAAGTATCTGTCTCTATATTCGGCCGTGCAACACCAGTCGATTTAGAGTTTTCTCAAGTTGAGAAAGATTAAAGCTTAAAAAATCAACAAAAATATCTTGAAGAAGGTGGCGAATTACAGGTATAATTCGGCACCTTTTTTATTTATGAGTAAATATACTCAGAAGTAAGAATAGGTATTTATTTTAACCGGGGAGCTTATCCTTTTGGAATGAGCGTTATACCCAAACATAGGTAATATTATCATGGCTAAAAAAGTACAAGCATATATCAAGCTGCAAGTTTCAGCTGGTATGGCTAACCCGTCACCACCAGTTGGACCAGCTCTTGGTCAACATGGTGTTAATATCATGGAATTCTGTAAAGCATTCAATGCAAAAACAGATAAAATGGAAAAAGGCGCTCCAGTACCTGTAGTAATTACAGTATACAACGATCGTTCTTTCACATTTGTGACTAAAACTCCACCTGCATCTTACTTACTTAAGAAAGCTGCTGGTATCAAGTCTGGTTCTGGCGTTCCTAACAAAGACAAAGTGGGTACAGTTACACGTGCACAACTTGAAGAAATTGTTAAAATAAAAGAAACTGATTTAACGGGTGCCGATCTTGATGCGATGGTACGTTGTATTGCGGGTTCTGCTCGTTCAATGGGCTTGGAAGTGGAGGGTTAATACAATGGCTAAATTATCTAAACGTATGAAGAACATCCGTACTAGCGTTGACGCTACTAAAGAGTACGAAATCAATGCAGCTGTTGTACTTTTACAAAAGCTAGCAACAGTTAAATTCAAAGAAAGCATAGATGTTGCAATCAACCTTGGTGTTGATTCTCGTCGTAGTGATCAAAATGTTCGTGGTGCAACAGTATTGCCACACGGTACAGGTCGTGAAGTACGCGTTGCTGTATTCACACAAGGCGCTAACGTTGAAAAAGCGAAAGCAGCTGGTGCGGATATCGTAGGTATGGAAGATCTTGCAGCTCAAATTAAAGCTGGCGAAATGAACTTCGACGTTGTTATTGCTTCTCCTGATGCAATGCGTGTTGTTGGTCAACTAGGTCAAATCTTAGGTCCTCGTGGTTTAATGCCTAACCCGAAAGTGGGTACTGTAACACCTGATGTTGCAACGGCTGTTAAAAACGCTAAATCTGGCCAAGTACGTTACCGTAACGATAAGAATGGTATTATCCATTCTACTATCGGTAAAGTTGACTTTACTGCTGAACAAATTAAAGAAAACTTAGAAGCTCTGCTTATTGCGATTAAAAAAGCAAAACCATCAGGTGCTAAAGGTCAATTCTTGAAGAAAATTGCTCTATCTACAACAATGGGTGCTGGTATTAAAATCGACCAAGCATCTCTTGATACTACGGTAGCGTAATTTTCGGTATAGATTGAATATTGCTTTTTAGTGATATTCACTCTATACAAGGTCACAAATTATCTGTATAATTTGCGGCCTTACTTTGGAGGGCCTTAGGTCCCTTCTTAGACCGTAGGGGTAAAATTTATTTTACTTAATATCCTACGTAGATGGTGCCGGACCCCAGAAAGAATTATTCTACCTGGATCCGATGACCAAATAGTGCCTCGTTATTTTCTGTTTAAGCAACGAGGGTGTTTAAGCTGGAGTTAAATCCAGTGGAATCCAGGAGTAAAACCAAATGACATTAAGACTCGAAGACAAGCAAGCTATTGTCGCTGAAGTTAATGTGGCTGCAAAAGCTGCACTGTCTGCTGTTGTTGCCAATGCACGTGGCGTAACAGTTGGTGCAATGACTGAACTTCGCGCACAAGCGCGTGCTAACAATGTATATTTACGTGTAATACGTAATACATTGGCACGTCGTGCTGTTGAAGGTACAGACTTTGCATGTCTAGTAGATACGTTTACTGGTCCTACAATCCTTGCATTCTCAAACGACCATCCGGGTGCTGCTGCGCGTCTTTTAAAAGACTTCGCTAAAGCAAACGAAACGTTTGAAGTAAAAGGGTTGGCATTTGAAGGTGAATTTATTGAAGCCGATCAAATCGACCGTTTAGCGACACTACCAACGTACGACGAAGCAATTGCAAGATTGATGGCTACCATCAAAGAAGCTGCTGCGGGCAAACTTGTACGTACACTGGCTGCATTACGCGACCAGAAAGAAGAATCTGCAGCTTAATCGCTGTCATTTATTTAATTTTTTTAAAAGTAGGAATTGACTCATGTCTATTACTAAAGACCAAATCATTGATGCTGTTGCAGAGTTAACAGTTATGGAAGTTGTTGAATTAATCGAAGCAATGGAAGAAAAATTCGGCGTATCTGCAGCTTCTGCTGTTGCTGCGGGCCCTGCAGCTGGTGAAGCAGTTGAAGAGCAAACTGAATTTGACGTTGTTATGACTGCGTTCGGTGAGAACAAAGTTAAAGCAATCAAAGCAGTTCGTGCAGCTACAGGTCTTGGCCTGAAAGAAGCTAAAGCGACTGTTGAATCTTGCCCAGTAGTGATCAAAGACGCTCTTTCTAAAGAAGAAGCTGAAACACTTAAAGCAACATTAGAAGAAATCGGCGCAACGATTGAACTTAAATAGGTTATATTTTATAACTTATTAGCCATGCAAATGGCACTGGCTGGTGATTATTTAATCACCGGCCTTTTTGCGCTATAGGATTCTGTAAGTTTTCATTATTTTAATTACGGGATCATAAGCACTCAATGTAAAAAAGCATTGAGACATACTAAAATGATGTTCGCCGCTGCCTAATAATGAAGGCCTAATAATAGGTCCGGTAGCTATGATCACTTAATCAGCGAGCAAAGGAACCACATGGGTTACTCTTATACTGAGAAAAAACTTATTCGTAAGGATTTTGGGAAACGTCCACAAGTTATGGAAAAACCATACTTGTTGTCGATTCAATTAGATTCATTTAAACGCTTCATCGAAGTCGATTTAACTGGAGAGGTTGGTTTAGAAGCCGCTTTTAGAAGCATCTTCCCAATCGCTAGCTATTCAGGCACATCAGAACTGCAATATGTAAGCTACCGTCTGGGTGAGCCAGTCTTTGATGTCAAAGAATGCCAAATCCGTGGCGTTACATATTCAGCGTCAGTGCGTGTAAAATTACGCCTCGTTATTTACGATCGTGATGCACCAGCTGGTACCATCAAAGATATTCGTGAACAAGAAGTGTACATGGGTGAAATGCCACTCATGACTGATAACGGAACGTTTGTTATCAATGGTACAGAGCGTGTTATCGTTTCTCAATTACATCGTAGTCCAGGTGTATTCTTCGATCACGACAAAGGTAAAACGCATAGCTCAGGTAAAGTACTGTATAACGCACGTGTTATCCCTTACCGTGGTTCTTGGTTAGACTTTGAGTTTGATCCGAAAGACAATCTCTTTGTTCGTATTGATCGTCGTCGTAAATTGCCAGCGACTATTATGTTGCGTGCATTAGAATATTCTACGCAAGATATTTTAGATATGTTCTTTGATACAACGAAGTTTGAGATCAAAGATGGCGCAATTTCAATGGCGTTAATTGCCGATCGTTTACGTGGTGAACAACTCTCCTTTGATATCGTAAGCGCAGGTAAAGTATACGTTGAAGCTGGTAAACGTGTGACAGCACGTCATATCCGCCAATTACAAAAAGACAAAATTAAACACCTTGAAGTACCTGCTGAGTACCTTGAAGGTAAAGTTTCTGCAAAAGATTACATCAGTTCAGAAACCGGTGAAATTATCATTAATGCTAATGATATATTGACACTTGAGTCTCTTGCTGAGCTAGCGCAATCTGGCATTAAAGCTTTTGAAGTTATCTACACTAATGAATTAGATTGTGGATCATTTATGTCAGATACATTACGCGTCGATTCATCAACTAACCGTTTAGAAGCGTTAGTTGAAATCTACCGCATGATGCGCCCAGGCGAGCCACCAACAAAAGATGCAGCAGAAGGTCTATTCCAAAACCTATTCTTTGCTGAAGAACGTTATGACTTATCTAAAGTAGGTCGTATGAAGTTCAACCGTCGTGTTGGTAATGAAGGCGATGAAGGTAAGGGCATTTTATCTAAAGAAGATATCTTAAGTGTAATGAAAACACTGATTGATATCCGCAATGGTAATGGTGTTGTAGATGATATCGATCATCTAGGTAACCGTCGTATTCGTTGTGTAGGTGAAATGGCAGAAAACCAATTCCGTGTTGGTTTAGTACGTGTTGAGCGTGCGGTTAAAGAACGTTTATCATTAGGCGACCTTGATGCAACAATGCCTCAAGATCTTATTAATGCAAAACCAATTTCTGCAGCGGTTAAAGAGTTCTTTGGTTCATCACAACTGTCTCAGTTTATGGATCAAAATAACCCGCTTTCAGAAGTGACGCATAAACGTCGTATTTCAGCGTTAGGGCCCGGTGGTTTAACACGTGAACGTGCAGGCTTTGAAGTACGTGACGTACATCCAACTCACTATGGTCGACTATGTCCAATCGAAACGCCAGAGGGACCAAACATTGGTCTAATTAACTCATTAGCTACGTTTGCGCGTACTAATAGTTACGGTTTCTTAGAAACACCATACCGTAAAGTAGTTGATGGCAAACCAAGTGATAAAGTTGAATATTTATCAGCCATTGAAGAAGGCTCATTCGTCATCGCACAGGCATCTGCGCGTATTGATGAAAATGGTTTCTTGAACGAAGAGTCTATTCCATGTCGTCACGAAGGTGAAACTACCTTTATGGCACCCGATCAAATTGATTACATGGATGTATCTCCACAGCAAATCATCTCTATCGCAGCATCGCTTATCCCGTTCTTAGAACACGATGATGCTAACCGTGCCTTAATGGGCGCGAACATGCAACGTCAAGCCGTACCAACATTACGTGCGGATAAACCGCTTGTAGGTACAGGTATTGAACGTCGTATCGCGATAGATTCAGGTGTAACGGTTATTGCAAAACGCAGTGGTCTTGTTGATTATGTAGATGCGTCTCGTATCGTGATTAAAGTAGATGATTCTGAACTCCTTCCTGGTGAAGCGGGTATCGATATCTACAACTTGACTAAATACACACGTTCAAATCAGAACACTTGTATTAACCAACGTCCAACATGTAAACCTGGCGAGCCAATCGTTAAAGGTGATGTGTTAGCTGATGGTCCGTCAACAGATATGGGTGAGTTAGCGCTAGGTCAAAACATGAAAATTGCATTCATGCCTTGGAATGGTTTTAACTTCGAAGATTCAATCCTTATCTCTGAGCGTGTTGCGCAAGAAGATCGTTTTACTACTATCCATATTCAAGAATTCTCGTGTGTTGCACGTGAAACTAAATTGGGTTGTGAAGAGATTTCTGCAGATATCCCGAATGTCGGTGAAGCTGCCCTAAGCAAACTAGATGAGTCTGGTATTGTTTATGTTGGTGCTGAAGTTAAACCGGGTGATATTCTAGTAGGTAAAGTGACACCAAAAGGTGAAACACAACTTACACCAGAAGAAAAATTATTACGTGCTATTTTCGGTGAAAAAGCGTCAGACGTTAAAGACAGTTCTTTACGTGTTGCCAATTCTACTTATGCAACGGTTATCGATGTACAAGTATTTACCCGTGATGGCGTAGAAAAAGATAAACGTGCTCTTGAAATCGAAGAGATGCAACTTAAATCTGCTAAGAAAGATCTTAATGAAAAATTCAAGATCTTAGAAAATGCAATCTTTGAAAAAGCATTAAAGATTTTAGTGAGTGCTGGACAAGATGAGCAACGTCTTAAACAGATGCCTCGTGCGCAGTGGTTAGAGATCATCGTTGATGATCAAACTCAGCAATCATACTTAGATCAAATCATTGCACAATATGATGACATCAAAGCAGATTACGAGAAAGAGTTTGATATTAAACGTCGTAAAATTACACAAGGTGATGATTTAGCACCTGGTGTACAAAAAATTGTTAAGGTTTACTTAGCCGTTCGTCGTCGTTTACAGCCTGGTGATAAAATGGCTGGACGTCATGGTAACAAAGGTGTTGTTTCAAATATCGTTCCTGTTGAAGATATGCCTCATGATGAATTTGGTGTGCCAGTTGATATCGTATTGAACCCGCTAGGTGTTCCATCACGTATGAATATCGGTCAGATCTTAGAAACGCATTTAGGTCTAGCTTGTAAAGGCGTAGGTGAAAAACTTGAGCGTATGATCAAAAATCAACGTGAAGTTGAAATGGCTAAAGTGCGTGAGTTTATACAGAAACTTTACTCGTTTGGTGAAGCGCCTTGTCACGTTGACATCAGTGAATTTGATGATGAAGCAGTAATGCGTCTAGCGAAGAATTTATATCGTGGACTGCCTGTCGCAACACCCGCATTTGATGGTGCTTATGAGTCAGAAATTCGTGAGTTATTAAAACTTGCCGATTTACCTGAATCAGGTCAATTGATCTTAACAGATGGTCGTACAGGTATTCCTTTCGAACGTCCTGTTACTGTTGGTTATATGTACATGCTTAAATTGAATCACTTAGTTGATGATAAAATGCATGCACGTTCAACAGGATCATACAGTCTTGTTACGCAACAGCCTCTAGGCGGTAAAGCGCAGTTCGGTGGACAGCGTTTCGGTGAGATGGAAGTATGGGCTCTACAAGCATTTGGTGCGGCGTATACGCTTCAAGAAATGCTAACTGTTAAGTCAGATGATGTTAATGGTCGTACTAAGATGTATAAAAACATCGTTGATGGAGATCATCGAATGGAGCCAGGTATTCCTGAATCGTTCAACGTATTGTTGAAAGAGATCCGTTCATTAAGCATTAATATTGAGTTAGACGAAGAAAACTAGAATTTATTTTAGTTAACAATAAGTGGCACCTTACTGGGTAAGGTGCCTCGTTTTAACTCCTATGGGAGAATAGCGTGAAAGACTTACTTAAGTTTTTGAAGCAACAAAATAAAAGCAAAGAGTTTGATGGAATAAAAATTGGTTTGGCCTCACCTGAAGTGATCCGTTCATGGTCATTTGGTGAAGTAAAAAAACCTGAAACAATCAACTACCGTACCTTTAAGCCTGAGCGTGAAGGTCTTTTCTGTGCGCGTATCTTTGGTCCAATTAAAGATTACGAATGTTTATGTGGTAAGTACAAACGCCTAAAACATCGTGGTGTGATCTGTGAAAAATGTGGCGTTGAAGTAACCCAATCTAAAGTTCGTCGTGATCGTATGGGTCATATCGAATTAGCTTCTCCAGTGGCACATATTTGGTTCCTTAAATCATTACCATCACGTATTGGTTTAATGCTAGATATGACGTTACGTGATATCGAACGTATTCTTTATTTTGAATCATTTGTTGTTGTTGAGCCTGGCATGACAGATCTTGAGCGTCGTCAAATTCTTCTTGAAGAAGAATACCTTGATATGCTTGAGCAATGGGGCGATGAATTTGAAGCGCTAATGGGCGCCGAAGCTATATTTTCTCTATTAAAACAACTCGATCTTGATCATGAAATCGCAGAAATGCGTGAAGAGTTGGGTACTACTAATTCTGAAACTAAGCGTAAGAAACTAACTAAACGTTTGAAATTGGTTGAATCTTTCCACCAGTCTTCAAATAAACCAGAGTGGATGATATTAACAGTATTACCTGTATTACCACCTGATTTACGTCCGTTAGTACCACTTGATGGTGGCCGTTTTGCAACGTCTGATCTTAATGACTTATACCGTCGTGTTATTAACCGTAATAACCGTCTAAAACGTCTATTAGACTTAAATGCGCCTGATATTATCGTACGTAATGAAAAACGTATGTTACAAGAATCAGTGGATGCATTATTAGATAATGGTCGTCGTGGCCGTGCTATTACTGGATCTAACAAGCGTCCTTTAAAATCGCTTGCTGATATGATCAAAGGTAAACAAGGTCGTTTCCGTCAGAATCTACTTGGTAAACGTGTAGATTACTCTGGTCGTTCTGTAATTACGGTTGGTCCAGCGCTGCGTTTACACCAGTGTGGTCTTCCTAAAAAAATGGCGCTTGAGTTATTCAAACCATTTGTTTACGGAAAATTAGAAGCATTAGGTCTTGCAACCACGATCAAAGCTGCTAAAAAATTAGTAGATCGTGAAGGTGCTGAAGTTTGGGATATCCTTGAAGGGGTTATTCGTGAACATCCAGTACTACTTAACCGTGCGCCAACATTGCACAGATTAGGTATCCAAGCATTTGAGCCTGTTTTAATTGAAGGCAAAGCGATGCAATTGCATCCTTTAGTTTGTGCTGCGTACAACGCCGATTTCGATGGTGACCAAATGGCGGTACACGTACCGTTAACAATTGAAGCACAGCTTGAAGCGCGTACTTTAATGATGTCTACCAACAATATCCTTTCACCTGCAAATGGTGAGCCGATTATTGTACCATCACAAGATGTTGTATTAGGTCTTTACTATATGACGCGTAGTAACATCAACGCGAAGGGTGAAGGCATGTGGTTTAAGAGTGCTAAGGAAGCAGAAAAAGCTTACCGCGCTCGCGTTGTAGATTTACAAGCAATTGTTAAAGTGCGCATGACGCAAGTACATATTGCAGAAGATAAATCACGTACAGAAACCACTTCAATTGTTGAAACAACAGTTGGTCGTGCGATCTTATCGTTAATTATGCCTGTAGGTCTTGAATTTAAACATATCGATTTAGATATGGGTAAAAAAGCAATTTCTAATGTGCTTAATGCTTGTTATCGTTTACTGGGCATTAAAGATACGGTTATCTTTGCAGATCAACTTATGTACACCGGTTTCGAATATGCAACATTATCAGGTGCATCAGTTTGTATCGATGACATGGTTATTCCGGATGCTAAAAAACATTTAGTAGAAGAAGCGGAAGAGCAAGTAACTGAAATTTATGAGCAGTTCCAAGCTGGTCTTGTAACCGCTGGTGAGCGTTACAATAAAGTTATCGATATCTGGGCAACAACGAATGATAAAGTTGCCAAAGCGATGATGGATAACTTGTCAACGGAAATGGTTAAAGATCGCCACGGTGAATATGTTGAACAGAAATCATTCAACAGTGTTTACATGATGGCCGATTCTGGTGCTCGTGGTAGCCCAGCTCAGATCCGTCAGTTAGCGGGTATGCGTGGTCTAATGGCGAAACCAGATGGTTCGATCATTGAAACGCCGATCATTGCGAACTTCCGTGAAGGGCTAAACGTACTACAGTACTTTATCTCTACGCATGGAGCACGTAAAGGTCTAGCAGATACCGCACTTAAAACAGCAAACTCGGGTTACTTAACACGTCGTCTTGTTGATATTGCACAAGATCTTGTTATTACTGAAAGAGATTGTGGCAGTGAAGACGGTCTATTGATTAAACCGCTTATTCAAGGTGGCGATATCGTTGAGCCACTTCGTGAACGTGTATTGGGCCGTGTTGTTGCGCGTGACGTTATTAAGCCTGGCACTAAAAATGAAGTTATCTTCAAACGTAATACATTACTTGATGAGAAACTTTGTGATCTTATTGAAGTTGCGTCTGTCGATGAAATTTGGGTACGCTCTGTAATCACTTGTAAAACTGACTTTGGCGCATGTGCGGCTTGTTATGGTCGTGATTTGGCTCGTGGTCATATGGTTGGTCAAGGTGAAGCTATTGGTGTTATGGCTGCACAATCAATCGGTGAGCCAGGAACGCAGCTTACAATGCGTACGTTCCATATCGGTGGTGCGGCATCTCGATCTGCTTCTGAAAATAACGTACAAGTTAAAAACACAGGTAAGATCAAACTGCATAATGCTAAATTTGTTATTAACTCTGAAGGTAAAGTTGTTGTAACTTCACGTTCAACAGAATTAACAATTATCGATGCGTTAGGTCGTGCTAAAGAAAACCATAAACTACCTTACGGCTCAGTATTAGAGAAGTTAGATGGTGCGGCAATCGTAGCTGGCGAAATTATCGCTAACTGGGACCCACATACACATCCAATTATCACTGAAGTAGCGGGTAAAGTTGAGTTCCTAGATTTCGTTGAAGGTATTACTATTACCAAACAAACGGATGAACTGACTGGTTTATCAAGTATTGTTATCATTGATCCAGCGCAGCGTCCAACTGCAGGTAAAGAAATGCGTCCAACTGCGAAATTAGTTGATGCTGAAGGTAATGACTTATTTATTCCTGGTACGAAAGTAACAGCGCAATATAATCTACCTGCTAATGCAATTGTAAACCTAGAAGATGGTGCACAAGTGCAAGTTGGTGATGCGGTTGCTCGTATACCTCGTGAAAGTTCGAAAACACGTGATATTACCGGTGGTCTACCACGCGTTGCGGATTTATTCGAAGCACGTATACCAAAAGATGCTGCTATCCTTGCTGAAGTTTCAGGTACGCTTTCATTTGGTAAAGAAACTAAAGGCAAAATGCGCTTAGTTATCACTAAAGCTGATGGCGAAACGTATGAAGAGATGATCCCTAAATGGCGTCACCTAAACATCTTCGAAGGTGAGAAGATTGAAAAAGGTGAGGTTGTTTCAGATGGTCCTGAATCTCCTCATGATATCTTGCGTTTACGTGGTATTAGCCCAGTGGCGAACTACATTACTAATGAAGTGCAAGAAGTTTACCGTCTACAAGGCGTAAAAATTAATGATAAGCATATCGAAGTTATCGTTAATCAAATGCTACGTAAATGTGTGATCACTGATGCCGGCGATTCAACATTCCTAGTGGGTGAGCAAGCTGAAGTAGTACGCGTTATTATTAATAACCGTCTATTAAAAGCTGCGGGTAAATCTGAGACTAAGTTTAATTACGTGTTACTCGGTATTACTAAAGCATCACTTGCAACAGAATCATTCATCTCGGCTGCGTCTTTCCAAGAAACAACGCGTGTTCTTACGGAAGCTGCGGTTGCAGGAAAATGTGACAAACTTTACGGTCTTAAAGAGAACGTTATCGTGGGTCGCTTGATCCCTGCTGGTACTGGTTTTGCTTATCATAAAGCACGTGCAGCTGCGAAAGCTAAAGCACTTGAGCCTAAACCAGAGCATCCTGTTATTGACGTAGATGCTGCTGAGAAAAACTTAGCAGACTTACTAAATGCAGTTGATTTTGGTGAATAATCTTTACTGATAAAATCATAAAAAGGTGCTTCGGCACCTTTTTTTTTAACTTTTTTATGTGCCAGAATGTGGGTTAATTTACTTAGGCATATGTGAATATCTGTTTTATGATGTTATTTAAACGTGCGTATAAATTTTAAAAATGCGATCGTACAAATTAATAGCAAAGGAATTAATTAAGTTTTCATGTATTGCGCAGGAAAAATTAACACTAGCAAAGCATGAGTTGTAGGAGATAGTTGTTCTCACTTCAAAACTCACAACGCAGGTAGGGATAATTTCAACAAGCAAGACGGGTAACCTTTTTAGTTTCTTTGGTATAAGCAGAGAGTTATTATGTCAAAAACAAAAATAGCCTTATTAGTTTCAGGTGCGCCTTATGGACAACAAGGCGCCAGTAGTGCTTATCAGTTTTGCCACGCAGCCTTGCAAAGTGGACATGAAATTGTAGGGGTGTTCTTTTATCAAGAAGGCGTTCTGAATAGTAGCTATATACTGAGCCCCGCGACAGATGAAGTTAATTTACAACAATTATGGTGTGATTTGGCAACGCAATATCAGTTTCCATTAGAAGTGTGTGTGTCGGCAGCATTACGCCGAGGCATTGTTGATAGTGTAGAGGCAGAGCAATTGGCCCTTAGTCATTTTAACCTTAAACCTCCTTTTGCTTTAAGTGGCCTTGGCCAACTCGCAGAGCTAAGTGCAAAATCAGATCGTTTGGTGCAATTTTTATGAAACAAAAAAAAATTGGAATAATTAATCGCGCGGCATCTCATGGCTCAGCGCAAGGACGTGAGGCGCTTGATTTGACCTTAGCGTTATCGGCATTTAATGAGTCACTGTCCGTTTTTTTTATGGGTGATGCGGTGTATCAATTATTAATCGGTCAAGATCCTGATGAAATTTTACAAAAAAACTTTGCGCCTCTCTTTAAAATGTTAGCGTTGTACGATGTTGAAAATATTTATGTCTGCGCCGAAGCACTGGCAGCGCGTCATTTACAAACAAAAGATTTACTGATCGAGGTCAGTGTTTTGGATAAGCATCAATTACAACAGCAATTGGCACGACAAGATCAACTATTGAGTTTTTAATATGATATTACATAGCGTGCATACGTCTCCATCACAAAGCTTGGCATTACAACAGTGTTTAGCGTTGCTTAACGATGCTGACAGCTTGATTTTGTTAGAAGATGGTGTATTTGCCTGTCATGCAAAGCATGCATGGTATAGTGCATTAGAGGCGCTTTCTGAGCAGGGTAGATTAATGGTGTTACGCCCTGATTTAGAGGCGCGAGGCATAAAAAATAAAATAGGCAAAAGCTGTTCATATACAGATTTTGTCTCTCTCACGCTAGCGCACAAGAGCCTCATAGCGTGGTAACGAAATAGAATTTTACGCTGCATTAGATTTGTTGAGCCGGATCACAACTGCTTAATTATTGACTCGCATTTGTAAGCAGCGTAAACTCTTGCAACCCTAAATTATAGGGTTTGATTTTTCACACACAAATTAGGAGCTATTTAATAATGGCAACAATTTCACAATTGGTACGCAAACCACGTAAGGACAAAGTTGTAAAAACTAAGGTTCCTGCGTTAGAAGCGTGCCCACAAAGACGTGGTGTATGTACTCGTGTATATACTACTACTCCAAAAAAACCTAACTCAGCAATGCGTAAAGTTGCTCGTGTTCGTCTAACTAACGGTTATGAAGTTACTTCATACATCGGTGGTGAAGGCCATAATTTGCAAGAGCATAGTGTTATCTTGATCCGTGGCGGTCGTGTAAAAGATTTACCGGGTGTTCGTTACCACACTGTTCGTGGTGCTCTGGATACTTCAGGCGTTGCAGATCGTCGTCAAGGTCGTTCTAAGTACGGTACTAAAAGACCTAAGTCTTAAGTTGTCCCGTAAGTAAGGCCAAACAAACACTATTTTAATTTAATATGTTTTGGGGAAAATCCTGAAGCGCACGGAGATAATAAGATGCCAAGAAGACGCGTCATAGCTACTCGTAAAATCCTTCCAGATCCTAAGTTCGGATCAGAAGTTTTAGCAAAATTCATTAACGTTGTAATGGTTGACGGTAAAAAGTCAATCTCAGAAAAAATCGTATATGTTGCTTTAGAAGTTTCTTCTAAAAAAACTGAAAAAGATGCATTAGAGCTTTTTGAAAGTGCTCTAGAAAACATCCGCCCAAGCGTCGAAGTTAAATCTCGTCGTGTTGGTGGTTCAACATACCAAGTTCCTGTAGAAGTTCGTCCTTCTCGTCGTAATGCTTTAGCAATGCGTTGGTTAGTTGAAGCTTCTCGTAAGCGTGGTGAAAAATCAATGGCATTACGTCTAGCTGGTGAGCTAGTCGATGCAGCAGATAATAAAGGCTCTGCGGTTAAGAAACGTGAAGATGTTCACCGTATGGCTGACGCAAATAAAGCGTTTGCTCATTACCGCTGGTAAGATCTTAACGCAAGCTATTGCTTGCGTTTTTTCGTTTCAAAAAATAATTAGTTATTTCAAAGGACATCACTTTGGCACGTACAACACCCATTAGCCAATATCGTAATATCGGTATTGTTGCTCATGTAGATGCGGGAAAAACAACAACAACCGAGCGTATATTGTTCTACACAGGTCTATCTCACCGAATGGGTGAGGTGCATGACGGTGCAGCAACAATGGATTGGATGGAGCAAGAGCAAGAGCGTGGTATTACTATCACAGCTGCTGCGACGACTACATTTTGGTCTGGTATGCAAGGGCAGTTTGCGAAACACCGCATTAACATCATCGATACACCGGGACATGTTGATTTCACTGTTGAAGTGGAACGCTCGTTACGCGTATTAGATGGTGCGGTTGTTGTTTTTTGCGCAGCCTCTGGGGTTGAACCTCAATCAGAAACCGTTTGGCGTCAAGCGAACAAATACCACGTTCCACGTATCGTATTTGTAAACAAGATGGACAGAACGGGTGCTGATTTTGAGATGGTACTTGAGCAAATTCGAGAACGCTTAGGCGCAACTTGTGTACCCATTCATTTGAATGTAGGAACAGAAGAAAACTTTAGCGGTATAATTGACCTCATCATAATGAAGTTAATTAAGTGGAATGATGCAGATCAGGGCATGACGTTTGAATATCTCGATATTCCAGCAGACTTACTTGAGCAAGCTGAAATGATGCATGAAGAATTGCTCGATCACGCCGCGGAAGCCAATGATGATTTAATGGATAAGTACCTTGAAGAAGGCGACCTTTCTATTGAAGAAATCAAACAAGGCTTACGTGAGCGTACATTAAACAATGACATTGTATTGGCAACCTGTGGGAGTGCTTTTAAAAATAAAGGCGTTCAAGCAGTGCTCGATGCTGTTATTGATTTTTTACCATCTCCTTCTGAAGTTAAAGCTATAAAAGGCCTTAATGCGAAAGAAGAAGAGATTGCGTGTCCTGCGGATGATGATGCCCCTTTTGCCGCACTAGCATTTAAAATTGCAACGGACCCCTTTGTGGGCACGTTAACGTTTATTCGCGTTTATTCGGGTGTGGTGAAAAGTGGGGATAATGTTTATAATTCAGTCAAACAAAGTAAAGAACGTTTAGGGCGCATTGTACAAATGCACGCTAACGAACGTAATGAGATTAAAGAAGTGAGAGCGGGCGATATCGCTGCTGTAATCGGTCTTAAAAATGTCACTACGGGCGATACTTTATGTGCGATTGAGCATAAAATTATCCTTGAGCGCATGGATTTCCCTGAACCTGTGATCCAGATCGCAGTTGAACCTCGTACTAAAGCAGATCAAGATAAATTGACCATTGCACTAACTAAGTTAGGCGCAGAAGATCCTTCATTCCATGTCGAAACAAATGAAGAATCAGGACAAATTCTTATCTCCGGTATGGGTGAATTACATCTTGATATTATTGTCGAACGTATGCGTCGAGAATTTAATGTCAATTGTAATGTCGGGAACCCACAAGTGTCATATCGAGAAGCTATCCGCAAAACAGTGGAAGCGGAAGGTAAATTTATTCGTCAAGGCGATGGACCTCACCAATACGGTCATGTTCATCTTAAACTCGAGCCGCTTGAAGCGGGTAGCGGGTTTGAATTTGTTAATGCAATTACTGATGGACGTATTCCTAAAGAATATATCCCGGCGATCAGCAAAGGCTGTGAAGAGCAAATGAATCAAGGAGTATTAGCGGGTTATCCTATGCTGGATGTGCGCGCTACACTTTTTGATGGTTCGTTTCATGAAACGGACTCTAACGAAATGGCATTTAAAGTGGCTGCCATGTTTGGTTTTAGAGAAGGGGCATTGAAAGCCGATGCAACTATTCTTGAACCGGTAATGAAAGTTGAAATTACAACACCAGATGACTGGCTGGGTGATGTAGTAGGTGACTTAAATCGTCGTCGTGGCATGATTGAAGGAATGGGCGATGGTCTCGGAAACGTGAAAATTGTTCATGCTAAAGTACCACTAGCCGAAATGTTCGGTTATGCGACAGCATTACGCTCTGCAACGCAGGGTCGTGCCTCATATTCGATGGAATTCCTCGAATATGGTGATGCACCTAAAAAAATAGCTAACGCTATTATTGAAGCGAAATAGAAAATAAATTAAACTACGATCTTTCCATGTGATGGCATGTGGAAGGTATTAACTGAAATAGAAGGTACACACTGTGTCTAAAGAAAAATTTGAACGTAATAAACCACATGTAAACGTTGGTACTATTGGCCACGTCGATCATGGTAAAACAACTCTAACTGCAGCAATCACTTCAGTTCTTGCTAAAAAATTCGGCGGTGAAGTAAAAGACTTCGCATCAATCGATAATGCACCTGAAGAACGTGAACGTGGTATCACTATCTCTACTTCACATGTTGAATATGATACAGCTGTACGTCATTACGCACACGTGGATTGTCCTGGACATGCCGATTATGTTAAAAACATGATCACTGGTGCTGCACAAATGGATGGTGGTATCCTAGTTGTTGCTGCAACAGATGGCCCTATGCCACAAACTCGTGAGCATATCCTACTTGCACGTCAAGTTGGTGTTCCACATTTAGTTGTTTTCATGAACAAATGTGACATGGTTGATGATGAAGAGCTTCTTGAGTTAGTAGAAATGGAAGTTCGTGAACTTCTTAGCGAATATGATTTCCCAGGTGATGATTTACCTGTGATCCAAGGTTCTGCTCTTAAAGCACTTGAAGGCGAAGCTGAATGGGAAGAAAAAATTCTTGAGCTAGCTGATGCTCTTGATAACTACATTCCAATTCCAAAACGTGATATCGACAAACCATTCATCCTACCAATTGAAGATGTATTCTCAATTTCAGGTCGTGGTACAGTTGTAACTGGTCGTGTTGAACGTGGTATTGTTAAAATTGGTGATGAAGTAGAAATCATTGGTCTTAAAGACACTGCTAAAAGTACTTGTACTGGTGTTGAAATGTTCCGTAAACTACTTGACGAAGGTCGTGCTGGCGAAAACGTTGGTGTTCTTCTACGTGGTATTAAACGTGAAGAAATCGAACGTGGTCAAGTTCTTGCTGCGCCTGGTTCAATCACTCCTCATACTAAATTTGAGTCTGAAGTTTACGTACTAAGCAAAGATGAAGGCGGCCGTCATACTCCTTTCTTCAAAGGTTACCGTCCACAGTTCTACTTCCGTACAACAGATATCACTGGTGCTGTACAGCTTCCAGAAGGTGTTGAAATGGTAATGCCTGGTGATAACCTTAAATTCGTTGTTGAGCTTATTGCTCCAATCGCAATGGATGAAGGTCTACGTTTTGCTATCCGTGAAGGTGGCCGTACTGTAGGTGCTGGTGTTGTTTCTACAATCATTGAATAAATACTATTCATAAATTGTTAAACACATGATAGAAGAGAGCTTAGGCTCTCTTTTTTTATGCCTTTTTTATGTGTTTTTAGTGAGTGTAGCAGGCTGATTGCATCAAATAAGCGCAATGGACGAAGGTCTACGTTTTGCTATCCGTGAAGATGGTCGTACTGACGGTGCTGGTGTCGGATCTCATCATTGAATAAATACACTTCATAAATGGTTAAACACAGTTGAGCGAGCTTAGGCTCTCTTTTTTTATGCCTTTTTTATAGTTTTTATGTGTTTTAATGAATGTGTAAGGCTGATTGCATCAATAAGCGCAATGGATGACGGTCTACGTTTTGCTATCCGTGAAGGTGGCCGTACTGTAGGTGCTGGTGTTGTTTCTACAATCATTGAATAAATACTATTCATAAATTGTTAAACACATGATAGAAGAGAGCTTAGGCTCTCTTTTTTTATGCCTTTTTTATAGTTTTTAGTGAGTGTAGCAGGCTGATTGCATCAAATAAGCGCAATGGACGAAGGTCTACGTTTTGCTATCCGTGAAGGTGGCCGTACTGACGGTGCTGGTGTTGGATCACATCATTGAATAAATACACTTCATAAATGGTTAAACACAGTTGAGCGAGCTTAGGCTCTCTTTTTTTATGCCTTTTTTATAGTTTTTATGTGTTTTAATGAATGTGTAAGGCTGATTGCATCAATAAGCGCAATGGATGACGGTCTACGTTTTGCTATCCGTGAAGGTGGCCGTACTGTAGGTGCTGGTGTTGTTTCTACAATCATTGAATAAATACTATTCATAAATTGTTAAACACATGATAGAAGAGAGCTTAGGCTCTCTTTTTTTATGCCTTTTTTATAGTTTTTAGTGAGTGTAGCAGGCTGATTGCATCAAATAAGCGCAATGGACGAAGGTCTACGTTTTGCTATCCGTGAAGGTGGCCGTACTGACGGTGCTGGTGTTGGATCACATCATTGAATAAATACACTTCATAAATTGTTAAACACAGTTGAGCGAGCTTAGGCTCTCTTTTTTTATGCCTTTTTTATAGTTTTTAGTGAGTGTAGCAGGCTGATTGCATCAAATAAGCGCAAGGGACGAAGGTCTACGTTTTGCTATCCGTGAAGGTGGCCGTACTGACGATGCGGGTGTTGGATCTCATCATTGAATAAATACACTTCATAAATCGTTAAACACAGTTGAGCGAGCTTAGGCTCTCTTTTTTATGCCTTTTTTATGTGT
Source organism: Psychromonas sp. CNPT3 (assembly GCF_000153405.2). NCBI lineage: Bacteria > Pseudomonadati > Pseudomonadota > Gammaproteobacteria > Alteromonadales > Psychromonadaceae > Psychromonas > Psychromonas sp. CNPT3. The sequence continues at coordinate 2,827,436 of NC_020802.1, read as the reverse complement.
TTTTAGTGAGTGTAGCAGGCTGATTGCATCAAATAAGCGCAATGGACGAAGGTCTACGTTTTGCTATCCGTGAAGGTGGTCGTACTGACGGTGCTGGTGTCGGATCTCATCATTGAATAAATACACTTCATAAATTGTTAAACACAGTTGAGCGAGCTTAGGCTCTCTTTTTTATGCCTTTTTTATGCCTTTTTTATGTGTTTTTAGTGAGTGTTGCAGGCTGATTGCATCAATAAGCGCAAGGGATGACGGTCTACGTTTTGCTATCCGTGAAGGTGGCCGTACTGACGATGCGGGTGTTGGATCACATCATTGAATAAATACACTTCATAAATCGTTAAACACAGTTGAGCGAGCTTAGGCTCTCTTTTTTTATGCTTCTTTTATGCTTTTTTTACGAATATTACCGGGAGTTATGAATCAATAGGAAAAATGTCTGCTGATGTACGTTTTAATGTGCACGTAGAGGGCCATACGGAGATGCAGGTATTGTTTTGTTGATTATTTAACACATAGGTGCATAAATACTTAAAAGCCGACTAGCGAGCTTAGCTCTCTTTTTATGCGCTTTTAGTCATGTTTTAGGCCTTGATTTATACATTGTTACGCGCACATGCCTGAGGTAAATGTGCCAGAAAAGCGGATCACAGATCCTTTATTAAAACAAAAATCTATGATCAGATGCATTTGCGTCAAACCATTATTAAATGAATGAAGCGGCTATTAATCGACAGACATAGAACTATTTGAGGTTTTATCCGCAGTTAGCCCGCATCGAGGATAAACACATCCGTTAAAAGTTTAGGATGTCGGTTTTATTCTCAATGCCTATGTCCTGATTTTACAAAAAATAAATTTAAGCATTATGAGAGAATGTAATTTCTACACGCCTATTTTTTGCTCTCCCTTTTTTTGTTTCATTATCATGAGTTGGAAGTCTTTCACCATGACTTAATACGTTGATCCTGTTTTTATTTATATTCTTATGTAAAAAATATTTCGATACTTCGAGCGCGCGTTTCGCTGCTAATTTATCATTGTATAGGTCGGATCCTTCACTATCTGTATGGGCAATAATAGAAATGTTAATTTTGGGAAACTTGGCTAATTGATCCGTGATCTGATGTAAAAGTGGAGTGGGCAGGATTTCTGATGAATCGAAATCAAAAAATAGTATTATATTTTTAGGTAGCTTAGGTTGTTTTTTGATCTCAGAGACGACAGTTTCTTTTGGTTGTGTGATCGGGATAATGTCTTTTTGTTTTGAGCTGGAAAATCTATATTTGATCCCGACAGAGGTGAAATGGAGATCAGCTTTTAATGATGTGTCATCTCCTATTCCATCGATAAATTGGTACTCACCACGTAAAGACCAATTATTATCTAGTTTGTAATCAATACCCATGGCGACTAGTCCTCCAAAGCTTGAACCCGAAAAGTCACCTAGATCTGACATTGTTTTATTTATATGTTGATACGAGATCCCAACTTTTGTATACAGTTGTACATTGTCGGTTAATCGATAACCAAATTTAGTGGAGAGATCACTACTAATCGCTAATGCCTCAACATCATAATTTTGATATGATGAATTAACCTCATTGTGATTTGTTACGCCACCTTCAATGGCAAACCAATCAGTAAAATCATAGCCTACAAAAAGACCATAACCTAAAGAATCTTCTTCACATTTAGTGTAACCATAGAGACATGCATCTTGGTATTTTGACCAGCCAGCCTTTGCGCCAATGTAAAAATTATTGGTATTATTTTCAGCTGCTTGTAAAAAGAAAGGCAGAAGTGGGCAGATGGCTATTAATATTTTTGTATTGTTCATTAAGCAGAGAGGGGAATTGTGTTTCATTGCATTGATCCTTTGATAAATTGTTAAAGTTTGCCTTTCAATTCCCTGAATTGTTAATTAGATTTCCTTTACTATCTAAGTATGAGATATAGACTTTTTCTCTGTTTTTCTTTAATTATATCGAGTATAAAGTGTCCAATAAATTATGTAATACCAAAGGAATTAATTAAGTTCTCATGTATTGCACAGGAAAAATTAACGCAAGCAAGACGGGTAACCTTTTTAGTTCCTTTGGAATAAGTCTATAGAGGCATAGAGCCTTTTTTTAGATGCGTCTCGTTATTCTTTTTTACGAAAAAAGATGATAGGGCAACGAGCACCGTATTACATCGTAATAAAGAAATACGCTTTGGGTCGTCTAAGCTAACTTTGATCGTATCATCACTCATGATCCTGTTTAACCAAGATAGACTAAATAAAAATAAAGACATAAAAAAAGTGCGTTACAACACGCGTTTTAAGTTTAAATATATATAGCAGTGAATATTAGAAGAGGTAAAAAACGGAAGAATGATGCGGGAGAATAAGCACATAACTTTCATGTGCAGGATCGATAATAGAAACGTTTTCTTGGCGTAGTGTTATTAATGTATGTTGATAAGCATTACTGCAGGCATAAAAAAACCTAAGCATATAATACTTAGGTTTTGTTATAGGAAGGCTCTAGAATACGTACGAAGCACCCATCACTAAGACATTGTTATTGTGTCCATAGTTGTATTTAGCGCTATCTTCTTGATTACGGTATTCGATATAAGGTTGAACTCCATTACGAGTCCATGTTGCGCGTAATTCGTGCTCCATAGAGTTACGGTTGGCATCGCCTTCGTTAATGTAAAATACATTGTTGTATTTAACATTAAGATCAATATCAGAGAAAGAATAAGCGATATTATTATCAAAACGTATTTTATCATTGGTGATGTCTTCATCAATGCTGTTGTACGCATCATATGCTTGAATTTGGTAACGTGTACGGTTAGAAATTGCAATGCCGTTATCAAAGTTATAACCAATTTTAACTAGTGGGCGGTACTCGGTTGCTTTGCCATCATGTAGTAATTGATGGTAACCCGCAGCAACCCAAAGGTTATCATTTAAGTTAAACATTTGCTCAACACCTAATGTGATATAAGCAGGCGATGCACCATTTGGTGTCGTTTGACCTAATTGGATGCCATCAAATTCGACTAATAATGTCGTGCCGCTGTCAAAAGTATGACCACTTTCTAATGTGGAAGTTGTATCTGAACCATTAAAGTCAGCACGATCATGTATTTGAACATTACCGGTGACGTAAGATGAGCCGGCAGCGAATGCGAGAGGAGTCAATAAAAGAGAGGTGCAAGCCATTGCGAGTGTTAGTTTTTTCATTATTTAATACCTTTTATATTAGAATTCTAGTTATAAATTCACGACTTCCATGTTGGCAAGGTGCTGTTAGATATATTCCATTCTTTTATAAATTACATCGTCTATGATGTTCTAAAGATATTAAACAAGCATCCGGCGTTATTCCCGTAACGCTGAGTTATGCATATAATCTACAAGGTTTTATTTGAACACGCAAACCAACAAAGTGGAGATTTGCATCTTATGAAACAGGGGCTATTATGTAAGGTTAACCTTAAAAAATTTATCGTGGATATAAGTTTGATTATTTTCATTCTGCTTTATTTAGGTGCGCTATGGAATGCAATAGAGATATTGGATGCTAACGGCATATTCTAGGATTAGGGAGATATATTTTCTTTGAACTTGGCTTGTTGTCTGTGTCTTTATTTTGACGTCGAGATATCGGCTTTGTTAGATAGGGATTTAATCGGTATGTACTCGCGCTTATTTTTTTGTATTTTATGTGATAAGGATCTCTCTTTTTAGCATGTTAAAGTGAACTTTTATGCATTCGCTGAACCGTAAAGATGCAAGTATTAAAAATAGACTCTTTTTTATTTAGTGTACAGGGAGCATCTGTATTATGGTCTTTGTGCTTGTTGAACAATCTGCTCGGGCATTCTGTCGGCTAATTTAGCGAGTAATCTTTGTGCTTTTAAATGCGTCCTTTTATCGGCGATAATGCTTGAAAACAGTGCGTGATAGGCATCCGGGTAATCAAGAGGGCTACCGTAACCTGCTAATAAAAGATTGATATAACGTAATTGTGCTTTGACAAAACCTTGTAGTGCAGCTTCTCGGTAATAAACTAATGCCCGCGTTTTATTTTTCTGTACCAATGTGCCATGTTCATAATAACGGCCCAATTGTTCAATGGCCGCCAATAAACCTTGTTTTGCAGACTGATTAATATAAAACATACCTAATTTTACATCTCGATCAACACAAACACCCCAAGCAAGCATATCTCCCCAGAGGAAAGTATAAGTGGGCTCTTTTACTTTTAAAGCATGTGCTTTTATATCTTCAACCAATTGACACTCATCCGCTTTAACGCGCTGTAAGTGCTTGTTATTAAGTATTAAAACGTTCAGTTCATCTTGGCTGTAGAGTTGTACAACATCAAATTTACTGTAGAGCTCAGAAGATGCGGTGGTACTATAAATGAGCATGAAAAGTAAAATTAATATTTTTTTCATCGGTAATTCCTATAAACAAAGACTAGTTAACGTATCGGCAGAGAGCTGAAAATCTTAAATAGGTATTAAGTAGAGGTAAAAAGAGAGAGTGGAACGATAGGTAAGAGCAAACAACCATCATGTTTTCGCATCGTTGTTTACTCTTTTTATTTTTTAAAAATGTACTTCGACGCCGGCAAATAGGCCTTTGTTTTCTTGTTTAACAGAATTAATAGTCATATCTTGCATGCGGTACCCTGCACGTACTGAGAAATTTAGAAGCACTGAATTAGGATTGAATGTATAAGCAACACCTAGCATAGCATCAGTCGCATTATCACTTGTTAGTGAGCCTGTTGTGCCTTCTGCGAAAACATTCATTGGTAAACCAGGAAGTTGTACTTTTGCCGCTAGGTAGCCTTGTAGTAAATTAGTATTTTGGCTAGAAAGATCTTCTGCGTGTGTATAAGCCAAACCAAAATCAAATTCAAACATGCCATTATCAAAAAGTTGGTAATATAAAATAGCATTGCTCATCGAACTTTCTTGATCTGCATTTTCATGCTCAATATTTAACGTCGCATGTTTTAATTTAACGTTCGGGATCAGAGGGATAAAATGTTCAAAAGCAATATAGCCTGAAAAATTATTACTGTCTTTTAAATCTGTTTCTGAATAACTATTATTGGTTGTGCTGTAATCAATACCGGCAAAAACACCAATATTATCTGCGAAAGCAGATGTGCTAAGAAGGCTTGTAATGGCGATGGCACACAGTTGTTTTTTCATTATAATTCCTAAAGTATTTAAGTAGTTGATATTGTATAGATAATAATTTTTTATGAAGGACTCAGATCAAGATCTATGTGTTCATAAAAAAATAATATCCACAGATATTAATATATCGCATCATATTAATTGCAGAGCAATCAGTACTTATATTATGCGTTATTATTCATTCTATTTATAGCAAGCACTTCTCGACAGATTTTAGTCTGAGATCTGTTTTCAGTGCATTTTTTGTGCATACTATAGCTATGATACTTCAAGATACAAAATCAGCAAGCCAAATTGGCGTTAGATTGTTAGCGTAAAAGTGATGCAGTGTGATCCTACATCGATGTTTTATAAGAAAATATCCACAACACTGAAGAGTTCAAGTCAGGCTGCCAGCTCGCATATCACTTTTGCGTTGTAACTGATGGAAAGGGGATATCTTTTATAAATGTTGTGTCTTGAACTGCTCTCTGAGCGTGCGCCGGATAAAGCATCTATAGGTAATATGTTTAGAGTGAGAGAAGTAAAAACTTCTAGTGTATTTTTTCTATTTTTGGCCTTTAATATTATCCATTTAATTTTCATCTTTATGAAAAAAGTAATAATAAAGACAAAGTGCGAGGATGATCCAGAATCCAAACTGGAAAACAAAGCTGATAGTGCTTAATAGAATAAAGCCAACGAACATAATAATAGCGATGATGCTTAAACTTAGCACGGAAATACCAAACATAAAGATCACAAAGGCCGAAAGTAAAAAAGCGGCTAATTCAAACATATAAACTCCTAACAAGAGAAGACGGATTATTTTGCGTTATGCATATTTTATATAAATAAAGCCTCCTCGGTGAATAGTATAGAGAATAACGGTTTTTTAATAATATGCAGAGTTTTTCCTTATCTAATTTATTTTATAAAGCGCACGTTCGAGTGTAATATTCATTATATGTCTTTGACTCTACTGTTGATTTTATATAAAAGTATATAAAACAATATTTTTGTTGTACTAAGTTGTTTAAAAAGTACCTAAGTGACTATATATTTCAATGGATATTGGTTAAAATTCGTCTTCTTTTTACCGTCGAATAAATAGAGGCTTTGATGTTTGAAATTAATCCTGTTTTACATAAAGTAAAAGAGCTTTCTGAGCGTGCGCAATTACTCCGGGGGTATCTTTGACTATGATGTCAAAGTGGAGCGTTTAGAAGAAGTGACACGTGAGCTTGAATCTCCTGAAGTATGGAATGATCCCGAGAGAGCACAAGCATTAGGTAAAGAGCGTAGCGCATTAGAGCTTATCGTTGAAACTATCAAAGCACTCGAAATCGGTTGTGATGAGATATTGATGTTAGTTGAGTTGGCTGTTGATGAGCAAGATCAAGATACCTTTGATGAGGCCGCTAATGAAACTCTCGAATTAGAAAAAAAACTTGAAGTCCTTGAATTTCGTCGCATGTTTTCGGGTAAAAATGACAGTTGTTCTTGTTACTTGGATATTCAATCTGGCTCTGGCGGAACGGAAGCTCAAGATTGGGCCAATATGCTACTGCGCATGTATTTACGCTGGGGCGAAGCCAATGGCTATAAAACAGAATTAATGGAAGTGTCGGCAGGTGATGTCGCTGGTATAAAAGGGGCAACAATTCGCTTCTCGGGTGAATATGCATATGGCTGGTTACGTACTGAAACCGGCGTACATCGCTTAGTACGTAAATCACCGTTTGATTCATCAGGCAAACGCCACACTTCTTTTGCGTCTGCTTTTGTGTACCCTGAAGTTGAAGATAATATTGATATAGTGATCAATCCTGCTGAGTTGCGTATTGATGTATACCGAGCGTCAGGCGCCGGCGGGCAACATGTCAATACCACTGAGTCGGCGGTACGTATTACGCATTTACCGACCAATATAGTGGTGCAGTGTCAAAATGATCGCTCACAGCATAAGAATAAAGATCAGGCAATGAAGCAGTTAAAAGCCAAATTGTATGAGCATGAAGTACAAATTCAAAATGTAGAAAAACAAATCAGCGAAGATAATAAATCGGATATTGGCTGGGGTAGTCAAATTCGTTCGTACGTTTTAGATGATGCACGTATAAAAGATTTAAGAACCGGGGTTGAGAGTCGTAACCCACAGCGAGTGCTTGATGGCGAGTTAAATGAATTTATCGAAGCCAGCTTAAAATCAGGACTTTAAGTCTATGGCCATATAATGGCCATATTTGAACAATGTATAAATTAATAAGGGAAAAAGATGTCAGAGAAAAATCAAAGTGAAGCACCTACAGTAGAGCTAAGTGAAATTTTAGCGCAACGTTTAGCAAAGCTTGATGCTATGCGTGAAAAGGGTAATGCATTTCCAAACGATTTCCGTCGTAAAAATATTTCTGATGAATTACATGAAAAATATGATGATAAAACAAAAGAAGAATTAGACGAACTTGCTGTTGATGTGAGTATCGCGGGTCGAATGATGACGCGTCGTATTATGGGTAAAGCTAGTTTTGCAACCATTCAAGATATGGGCGGACGTATTCAAGTTTACGTGGTGCGTGATAACCTGGCTGTTGATTTTTATAATACTGAATTTAAGAAATGGGATCTTGGCGATATAATTGGCGCGCAAGGGCGTCTATTTAAAACTAAAACCAATGAACTGAGTATTAAAGTTTCAGAAATTCGTATTCTGACTAAGGCGCTACGCCCATTACCAGATAAGTTCCATGGTTTAACCGATATTGAGTCACGCTATCGTCAACGTTATTTAGACTTGATCGCCAATGATAACTCTCGTCGTACTTTCATACTGCGCAATAAAATCGTTAACTCTATCCGTCAGTACCTAAATGACCGTGATTTTATGGAAGTTGAAACGCCAATGTTACAAGCTATACCTGGCGGCGCAACGGCGAAACCATTTGAAACTTTCCATAATGCACTTGATTTACCGATGTACTTACGTATTGCACCAGAGCTTAATTTAAAACGTTTAGTGGTTGGTGGTTTTGAACGTGTATTTGAAATAAATCGCAGTTTCCGTAATGAAGGTACTTCTACTCGCCATAATCCTGAATTTACGATGATAGAATTTTATCAGGCATATGCAGATTACATCGATTTGATGAACCTTACTGAAGATATGTTACGCCATATTACAGAAACAGTATTAGGCTCAAGCGTTGTTAAATATGGTGAAGAAGAATTTGATTTTGGAAAACCATTTATTCGCATGACCATGAAAGAGTCAATTCTTGAGTACAATGATGAGATAAAAGCAGAAGAGTTAGATAGCATGGAAGCACTACAAGCGCTTGCGAAACGTTTAAACATTCATCTGAAAGATAATTGGGGTGCGGGTAAAGTTCTGACTGAGATCTTTGAAGAAACAGCAGAGCATAAACTAATGCAACCTACCTTTATTACGGCTTACCCTGCAGAGGTTTCTCCTCTTGCACGTCGTAGTGATAATGATCCTGATGTGACAGATCGTTTTGAATTCTTTGTAGGTGGTCGTGAGCTTGCAAATGGTTTCTCAGAGCTAAATGACGCACAAGATCAAGCGCAACGTTTTAGAGATCAAGTGGCACAAAAAGATGCTGGTGATGATGAAGCGATGTTCTATGATGCAGATTACATTGTTGCTTTAGAGCATGGTCTACCACCAACAGCGGGAGAAGGCATCGGTATTGATCGCTTAGTCATGCTGTTTACAGATAGCCATACTATCCGTGACGTATTGTTATTCCCGCATATGCGTCCACAAAATAAATAAAGACATATAAAAAGGGTGTCATATAGACACCCTTTTTTTATTATCATCTTTAACTTAACGGCTTTATTTCTCAACTAAGAGAACTTTAATACCCAGTTGTTTTAAACTTGCTAAGTCATTCTCAGAGATACCATCATCGGTGATCACGGTATCGACACGTTTAGAGTCGAGTATTTTATGTAAACTAATATTTGAAAATTTAGACGAATCAGTGACCACAATAATTTCATCTGCAACTTCACACATCGCCCTATTTAATTGAGCTTCGGGTTCATTATGTGTGCTAATACCTTTTTCTAAATGGAAACCATCCACCCCTAAAAACAATTTATTAAAATGATATTGTTTCAAAGATTGCTCTGCTTGAGAACCAAAAAAAGATAAGGACTTACGGCGTAAATGTCCTCCTGTGATCAGTATTTCTATGCCTGGCGATTTTATCAGGGCATTGGCAACGTTGATCCCATTGGTCATCACAATGACATTTTTAATATTTTGTAAATGCTCTGCTATTTGTGATGTTGTGGTACCCGAATCTAGAATAATAGAATCACCCTCATTAATAAGCGTGGCAGCTAATTTTCCAATTCGTTGTTTGATCACATCATTAAATTTACTTTTTTGATCGATACTGTACTCCGTCAGGCTAATATTTGCTTTATTCAAATAAGCCCCCCCATAAGCACGGGTTACAATCCCTTTCTTTTCAAGTGCACCTAAATCATTGCGAATGGTTACGGTGGATACACTAAACATTTCTGCTAAGTCTGCGACCTGAACACTGCCTTTTTGGTGCAGATGAAAGAGGATCAATTCACGTCTTTCACTTGTTGTTTTCATATTAATAAAATACCTTTTTAACCTTTTTTTGCATTATACGGTTATCTTATCAAAAAGAAAGCAAAGTAAAATGACGGTGTTAATAGAACAAAAAGAAAGTTAAAAAAAGTTTTAAAAGAGCGACGAGCCTTTCATTTCCTTTTATTTTATTGTGTTTATTGTGATGCAACGCTAATTATCGAGCCACTTTCGTTTTGTTTTTATTTCTTTCATTTTATTGTGGTGTTATCTGATTGTAAGTTATATTTATTTTATTTAAGGGTTCAATTGAACGATATGTTGCCTTTTAAATATGAACTTTTGATTTAAACGAATAATAAAGAAGGATAGAGCAATGCCAAATATCGTGTTAAGCCGTATAGATGAACGTTTAGTACATGGGCAAGTCGGCGTGCAGTGGGTTGGGTTTGTGAATGCAAACTTAGTGATAGTGGCTAATGATGTCGTTGCCAAAGATGAAATACAACAAAATCTAATGGAAATGGTTGTTGCTGATGGTATTGGCATTCGCTTTTGGAGCCTACAAAAAACCATCGATACTATCCATAAAGCAGCGGATAGACAAAAAATATTATTAGTCTGTAAAAACCCAAGTGATTTTTTAACATTAGTAAATGGTGGTATTGAATTATCAAGGATCAATGTGGGAAATATGCATTTTATTCAAGGTAAAGAGCAGATCCATAAAACGGTTTCTGTCGATGAAAACGATATTAGTGCCTTTAAAGCGTTGCAAGAAAAAGGCATAGAAAGCTACATTCAAGGTGTTCCAACAGAAAAAGAGACGGATCTTTATACATTACTTTAAGAGGAAATAAAAAATGGAAATTGGCATCATACAGGCATTAATGCTTGGTCTACTTGCTTTTATCGCAGGTTTAGATTTATTTAATGGCTTAACACACATGCACAGACCGGTGGTCTTAGGACCACTTGTTGGTTTGATACTTGGGGATTTACAAACAGGTATTCTAGTCGGTGGTACTTTAGAATTAGTGTGGATGGGTCTTGCACCACTTGCTGGCGCACAGCCACCAAATGTAATTATTGGAACTATCGTGGGCGCAACCTTTGCGATCACTACCGGTGTTTCTGCTGAAGTTGCAGTTGGCATTGCCGTTCCTTTTGCGGTTGCCGTACAAATGGGTATCACTTTATTATTCTCTGCTATGTCACCAATGATGTCGAAATGTGATGTTATGGCGGCAGAAGGTAATACTCGTGGTATTGAACTGGTTAACTATTTTGCGTTAAGTGTATTGGGTACGTTTTACTTCTTATGTGCTTTTTTACCGATTTATTTTGGCGCCGAGCATGCGGGCGCATTTGTTGAAGCATTACCTAAAAATCTGATTGATGGACTTGGTGTTGCCGGTGGGATCATGCCTGCGGTTGGTTTTGCTATTTTAATGAAAATCATGATGAAAAATATTTACATTCCTTATTTCATCTTAGGTTTTGTGGCTGCTGCTTGGTTAGAGCTTCCTATTTTAGCGATTGCATGTGCAGCGCTAGCGATGGCTTTAATTGATTTTATGAAAAAAAATGAACCTGCGACAGTAAAGAAAGAGGAGATTGAAGATGGGATCTAATACACAAGAAAATGCATTGATTGATGCCAATGAATATGAAGATCAATCAGTAGGCGCAGAGCTTACCACTGCAGATATTAATAAAATGGCGTGGCGCTCTTTACTTTTACAAGCCTCTTTTAACTATGAACGTATGCAAGCCGGTGGTTGGTTATATGGCTTATTACCTGCGCTCAAAAAGATCCACACCTAATAAAAATGATTTAGCTAAATCGATGCAAGGACACATGGGTTTTTTGAATACCCATCCCTTCTTAGTCACTTTTGTTATGGGTATTATTCTTGCTATGGAACGCTCTAAGCAAGATGTCGCGAGTATTCAAAATACTAAAATAGCAGTAGCAGCGCCTTTAGGTGGTATTGGAGACGCTATGTTCTGGCTAACACTCTTACCTATTTGTGGTGGTATTGGCGCAGATCTCGCGTTACGAGGCTCCATAATGGGTGCTATCGTTTTCTTCATTATGTTTAACGTTGTGCATTTTACCTTACGCTTTGGCTTAGCGCATTATGCATATCGTATGGGCGTTAAAGCGATCCCTCTTATCAAAGCGAATACTAAGAAAGTGGCTCATGCAGCGGCTATCGTAGGTATTACCGTTATTGGCGCTTTAGTGGCGACCTATGTGCGTTTATCAACCACATTAGAAATCAATGCGGGTGAGGCGGTAGTTAAATTGCAAGGCGATGTTATTGATAAATTAATGCCGGCATTTTTACCGCTAGTCTATACGTTACTTATGTACGCTTTAGTGAAACGTGGCTGGAGCCCAGTAAAACTTATCCTCTTTACCATGGTTTTAGGTGTTGTTGGAAAATACGCTGGTTTCTTATAAAAATGAGCTAAGTAGCAGAGCATACGCTCTGCTACTTTAAAAAGGAGAAATTATGTTAGGTGTCATTATTAGTGGGCATGGTGGATTTGCCAGTGGTATGGAAAAAGCGATGTTACAAATCGTGGGCTTACAAGATCAAGTGCAAGCGATAGATTTTCCGGAAGAGTCGACAAGTGAGTTATTAGAGAGTCAATTTAAAAAAGCATTTGCTAAAGTAGACAGTGGTGACGGGGTTATTTTCTTAACGGATTTATTAGGCGGCACGCCATTTAGAACCGCATCTATGATAGCGCTTGAAAAAGAAAAAGTAGAAGTTATTACCGGCTGTAATTTACAAATGATTTTAGAAAGTTTATTAGAGCGAGATGAATTAACGATCAGTGATTTTAAAGAATTTTCACTTGCATCCGGGCATCGTGGTATGACAAGTTTGAAAGATGAATTACAAAAATCCAAAGAGCCTCAAAAGGAAGATGAAGACGGAATTTAAGTGGTTAGGTGTATTTTTTAAAACACACGTAATAATGAATCATTGATAAGATCTACGTATAGGGTGTTGCTATGCACCTTATACGTGCTTTTTTAATAGGTTAAAGCAGACAGATTTTAACTATCAATAACATTAATATATTGCTCTCCGGCAGTGTTTATCGCCCTTATTTATTAAGGGCGTTTTTTTGTCTAAAAGAGAGGTATTTTTTCGGCTAAAAATAAGCGGGAGTCTTAATTAGAAGTAAAAGCTAAAACACTTTAATAGGAGAGGCCAACAACTAAAATTCAGCACACTGAGGTTGATATCTAATGAGAGAGATAAATCGTTAAAAAGGATCTCAAGAGATCCTTTTTGTTTTTAAGCTTTGTTTGCGAATAATTTACTTTCACCATAAAAGTGTGATTTTATGTGGTGAACGTTACCTTTTTCGGTTAATTTCACTTCCCAAATCTCACCATTATGGGCGATATCTTTTGGATAGTCAGGCAGGATATTAAGTAAAATGGCCTTGATTAAACGTAAGGTTACTGCGTGAGTAATAATTAAAATATGCTCTTGCTCCGCTTTAAACATATCGTCAAAGAAAGGCTGTAAACGCGACGCTATCATCGCATAGGACTCTCCTTTACCTTCAGGAACCCAATTCCAGCGTAAGTTTCTATCGTGGCAGTATTTCGGCTCATCTTCTAATTCAGCGTAGGTTTTCCCTGCATATTTCCCTAAATCTTGCTCAATAACACGAGAGTCAATACTCGGTGTTAATGAAAACAACTCAGCAAAAGGGGCAGCGGTTTGTTGCGCTCGAATAAGAGATGAACAAATAATATGATCAATAGGATGGTTTTGTTGTACTTCTTTTGCAATTTGTTGCGCATCTTTTTTTCCTGTTTCTGTGAGCGGAAAATCAAGTTGTGATGCGAGTATATCTGCAAGATTCGCTTCGCTTTCTGCGTGGCGCATAAAATAGAGAGTGGTCATGAAATAGCCTTATAAACAAATGTTAAAATAAAAGAGAGTCGTTTAATAAAAACTGTCCGTTACATGTAAATACGTTTTAGTTTTAGGGGACGTCAGTTTGAACAATAAACAGTCAATTAAACAAAAAAGATCCAGAAGAGCGCACCAGAAAGACAGATGGTGATGATGGCCGGTAATTTATTATTCAAGATTTTTTTAATAACCGAACTATTTTCAGCGCGAGTTTCTTCTTCTTCTTGTTGTTGAAACTGTTGCTTAGGCGTAACGTCCTCAAATTCAGAGTATTCATTACCATCGGCCATTCTAACTTGTGGCTCTGCAGAGATTAACCAGTGCACTTTATCACTACTTTGGGGATCGGTACCTGTGGCCATATATTCGACATTACCTTCACCAGGTGGTTTAGATTTAAAATCGGCTTTAACAACCCATTTTTGTTTGCGTTTTTTCTCGACTATTTTTTTTAATCTGGTTTTAACTGAGGAATAACTGGGATATTTTTCAGAATACTTAAACTTGTTTTCTCCGCTTTCTCCTTGATAAACCAAAGCAGTTAAATAATAGGCTGTATTTTTTTTGTTATTACCCTTGTCTGTTATTTGATTCATTATGTTTCACTTATTAGTTTTGATTAATAAATTCTATGATAGTGCTCTCTCTAACGAGCATGAATGTGAGCGTCACTATAATACAAAAAGAAAGCTTTTGAATACTATACACGAAACGAAACGAAAGTTAAAAAAGCTTTTTAACTGAAATGTTGGCAGTGTGAACACTGAGACTTTTATCAATAAACTTTAAATGTCATAGGCTTAGGAGAGATAGATGCGTTGTGGTTTATTTTGTTTTTGATAGCGACTAATTAATCGAAATATGGGTGAGAGTAGACAGATATATTTTAACGCTTCGTTATGTCTTGTACTTTTAAAAAGCTCAGCGCATTTTTGCTGTTATTTTTCAGAGTGAATAAGTCATGCGTTCTAACGTTAAATTTTAGATAAAAAAATACCTGCACATGGCAGGTATTTTATTTTAAAGTGATGGCTGTGAATTACTCAGCAGCAACAACTTCAATTGTAAGAGTGCTAGTAACATCTGAATGTACAGAAACGTTAATTTCATAAGTACCAATGTTACGTAAAGCGCCTTCAGGAAGACGAACTTCACTTTTAACAACAGCAACACCAGCAAGTGTAATTGCATCTGCAATATCACGTGTACCGATTGAGCCGAATAGTTTGCCTTCATCGCCTGATTTAGAAGTGATCACGATCGCTTCTAAAGCGTTAAGTGCATTTCCACGCTCTGTAGCTGCAGCTAAGTTCGCCGCTTGCTTAGCTTCTAATTCAGCACGACGTGCCTCAAAAGCTTCTAAGTTTGCTTTGTTTGCTGGAACAGCTTTTTGCTGTGGGAAAAGGAAGTTACGTGCGTAACCTGATTTAACACTTACTTTATCGCCAAGTTTACCAAGGTTAGCAACTGTATCTTGTAGAATAATTTCCATAATATATAGCTCCTATTTACTTGTGTAAATCTGTGTAAGGGATAAGTGACAAGTAACGTGCACGTTTGATAGCGCGCGCTAGTTGACGTTGGTATTTCGCACATGTGCCAGTAATACGGCTAGGTACGATTTTACCACTTTCAGTGATGTAATTTTTTAACGTAGTTACGTCTTTGTAATCAATTTCGCTAACACCTTCAGCAGTGAAGCGACAGAATTTACGACGGCGGAAGTAACGAGCCATGGTAGTTCCTCAAATTTGTTCTATGTACTGAGCATGCAAAACTAATTTGCCAAGATTATTGGCGCTTTTCTGATAAGCGATAAAACCACTTATCCTAAGTTGCATACCTTTCGATAATGTATTTTTTAACTGAGTAGCGAGTGTTCCACTAATAACGATTTGCATATAACAATATACGTTACGTGGTAATTCAGCTTCTTTTTGCATAGAACGATGTTCAATTGTAAAATAACAATGTTCAACACCACTCGGGCTCACTTTAAACGTAGGTTTTTCAGTGATATTGCCGGATAAACGCAAAAAGTTTTCAGTCACTAGTGTTCTTATGCAGTTGTTTCTGTTCTAGCTTCTGGGCGTGGGGCACGAGGAGCACGATCAGCACGTTCAGAACGTTCTTCTCTTGCTTTTGCCACTACAGATGCTTCAGTCACAGCTGTTTTAGTACGCATGATCATAGTACGGATCACAGCATCGTTGAAACGGAAAGCATTTTCCAAGTCATCGAGTACATTTTGCTCTGCTTCAATGTTCATAAGAACATAGTGTGCTTTGTGTAGTTTATTGATTGGGTACGCTAGTTGACGACGGCCCCAGTCTTCTAGACGATGGATCGTACCGCCAGCTTCTGTAATAGAAGTAGTGTAACGTTCGATCATACCATTAACTTGTTCACTCTGATCTGGGTGAACCATAAATACGATTTCATAATGACGCATATAAAAATCGCTCCTTACGGGTTAGTAGCTTCATAAATTGGCTCAGCCGGGCCAAATAGAAGCAAGGAACAAAAAGATTGGCTGAATTAAGGCGACAAATTATACTGTTTAGAGTGAAAAGGTGCAAGCTTTGTTAATAAATAGATCGATTCTATTGTATACACTTATACAAAAGATAATTTTAAGGACATAATGACGTAGGTATCCTCGATTAATTTTTATACGGGAAATTGATTTATTTTCTTTTTTATAATGCAATTTTGACTTAGAATTGGGTGTATTTTATTTATGTTGGGTGTATTTTATTACTATTAGGCGTATTTTGGGTAATTCCATCATCTCATTTATATTGTTTTTTAATTTTAGCTTATTGGCATGTAACGGTTGGCTCGGCTTAAGTGACGCTAAAAAAGCACCCTTGTTAGACAAAAATGCAAAAAATAGCCTCTATTATGTGGGTTATCCCTATCATGACGCAGCAAGTCCAGATCAAGCGACTTATATCTTTAAAAAGCCACATCCTCCAGTGAGCAAATCCAAAATACAAACAGCGGAAATAAAAAAATCTCATCAAAAAACGCAAATCCTAACACTTTTACAAAAAAACAAAGCGTTGCAAGCACAACTAGAATTGGCTCTTAAAATAAATGATAAATATCAAAAGAGCATTGCACAATTACATCAAAAAGTGAGCCAGCAAGCGCGCTCATTATCTTTGCAAGAAACTAAGAAGTCAGTACCATCAGCGATATATACAGATAGTTTATTTACATCTAGAAGTGAGCGCCTACAAGAAAACATAGAAGTGCAACCTGCACTGTTGAATTTAGCAGATGCGAGCACAGTGAATGCGTTTTCTGCGGATGAAGACGCGAGTATTCATGATGTCTCGGGATCGGTTGAATTCGGTTTTAATTATGAACGCGATAACCATCGCACTCAAAATATATATACGCGCTTGATATTAAATTATACATATAACGATATATATAATATCAATAATGATTTAAATATTGAGATCGAATCGGAAGATGATGAAATAAGTACGGAGCAATATCGCTGGCAATTACAAGGTGATTACTTTTTAGATGCAAGAAACATCTTATTTTTACGTACCGATCTGCAGCGTAGTAAATTTGCAAGTTATGATCAAGAAGATGTTTATACTATGGGTTATGGGCATACATTATTTAATACCACAAAACATTTGTTGAAGCTAGAAATGGGCCCTGGTTATAGAATGGCGGTGCCTAATGTGGGTGAAGATGCCGTTTCAATCGATGAGTTTATTGTGCGTACAAGGCTCAATTATGAGCGTGTCATTTCAGAATCATTGCAAATAAAAATGGATACCGTGTTAGAGCTCGGGCGTGAAAATAATACCTATTCGTTAAGTTTCGTCGCGCAAAATAAAGTGTATAGAGAGTTATATCTTAATTTTGATGTCGATTATAAATATACACAAAATGTGCCGATAGATACGCATAACAAAGAGATATCTACCGGCATTAAATTAATGTACGCCTTTTAACTGCGTTGACGAACCACTTCAAACAGGCATATGCCTGTTGCAACAGAAACATTGAGGCTTGATACACTACCTGCCATGGGTAGTTTGATTAAAGCATCACAATGTTCGCGTGTTAGGCGTCGTAAGCCTTTATCTTCAGCGCCCATCGCAATAGCTATTCCACCTGAAAATTGGCAATCATAGACGCTACCAGTAGCCTCACCGGCGGTGCCATAGATCCAAATGCCTTTGTCTTGCAAACTGCGCATGCAACGCGCCAAGTTAGTCACTTGAATAAGTGCGACTGACTCTGCTGCGCCACAGGCAACTTTACGTACAACAGGTGTTAAACTTGCTGAGTTGTCTTTAGGAATGATCACTGCATGTACGCCAGCTGCATCTGCACTACGCAAACATGCCCCTAAATTATGGGGATCTGTGACACCATCTAAGATCAGTAAAAAAGGTGCTTCTGTTAAATTTTCTAAAAGGCTCTCTAAATCGTTATCATTTAATACTTTGGCAATTTTAATACGTGCTAATACACCTTGGTGTTGCTCGCATTGCGCTTTTTCATCTAATGATTTACGTAGCATTTCTTGTACAGAGATGCCCCAGTGCTTTGCTTTTTCAGTAATGTCCGTTATGCGCTGATCATCACGGCCCTTTAAAGTGTATATTTCAATTATTCTTTCAGGCTCTCTTTCTAGTAATGCATCAACTGCGTGCATACCGTAAATTATTTCACTCTTACTCATATTCTTCTCTCTGCTTAGATTCGTTAAACGCTTTGCACTTATATATTGACGCTAACTTATGACGCGTTGCTATTGGATACTTTTGCTTTTGCGCGTGCACTGCGACCTAAGCGTGTATTTTTCTTTGTGGTTTTCTTTTTCTTTGATGAAGCTGTATTTTTTTCACCTTGTTTTACTTTGTATTTTGGTTTCTTTTTTTCTTTTTTAGGTTTAGACAATTTTTTCTCAGTTTCTTTGTTAATTTCTTTGATCAATGGCTGCTCATCGTGTTTATTGCTTGTTTTACGATCTTTTTTGTTTTTAGCACGTTTATCCATTGGGCGATCGATTGCATTTTTATTACCTTTAAAAGCCCGTTTTCGACTACCCGCAATCGCTTCATCATTTAATTCAAAGTCGATTTTTTTATCTTCAAGATTAACGGATAAAATCTTCACTTCAAGCGCATCACCAATACGGTAAGTGCGGCCAGTGCGCTCACCTTTAAGGGTTTGCTTTCCGGCATCAAAGATATAATAGTCACTAAGTAAACCCGTTACGTGTACCAATCCATCTATTTGTAGCGCTTTTAAGCGAACAAAGAAGCCAAAATTGGTTACTGCTACGATGGTGCCATCCATGACGTCACCAACATGATCTTGCATATATTCACATTTCAAAGCATCGCTTACATCACGGGTCGCATCATCCGCGCGACGCTCTGTCATTGAGCAATGCTCACCGAGTTTTGTTATTTCAGCGGGCTGGTAATGATAGCCACCTGTTTTTGTCCACTTAGTATTTTGTTTACCAATTAATGATTTTATGGCGCGATGCAAAATTAAATCAGGGTAGCGACGAATAGGTGAGGTGAAATGTGCATATTGCTCTAACGCCAAACCGAAATGACCTAAGTTTTCATCTTGGTAAACTGCTTGCTTCATAGAGCGCAGTAACATGGTTTGTAACAGCTCTTGATCGTCTCTTCCTGCAAACTTTTCAGCAAGGTCGGCATAATCTCTCGGTGCAGGTTTATCGCCACCGGCTAAGACTAAGCCCAAGTCAGATAAGAAAGAGCGGAAGTTAGTCAGTTTTTCTTCACTCGGGGTTTCATGTACACGATATAACGCGGATGCGTTTGCATTTTCAATAAAGCGAGCAGCTGCAACATTGGCTTGGATCATACATTCTTCGATGATCTTGTGCGCATCATTGCGCACTAATGGTTCAATGGAGGATATTTTACGGTTCTCATCAAAAATAAAGCGCGTTTCTAGGGTCTCAAATTCCATACCACCACGATGATGACGTGCTTTTTTCAAGGCTTTATATAACTGCTCTAGTGTTTCTAAATGGGGGACTATTGCTTTATATTGCTGGCGAAGCTCTGCATCTTTATCGACAAGGATCTTCGCGACTTTAGTATAAGTAAAGCGCGCATGGGAGTTCATTACCGCTTCATAAAACTTGTGCTCTTTAAGCTGACCGTCTTTATCGATACACATTTCACTGACCATACACAAGCGATTTACTTGTGGATTTAGTGAACATAAACCATTAGAAAGTACTTCAGGAAGCATCGGGACAACTTGATCGGGAAAATACACCGAGTTACCGCGTTTGATAGCTTCTTTATCTAAAATAGTGTCATGGCGAACATAGTAACTCACATCGGCAATAGCGACCCATAAGCGCCATCCTCCATTAGGCTCTGCTTGACAGTAAACGGCATCATCAAAGTCACGTGCATCTTCACCATCAATGGTTACTAAAGGTAAATCGCGTAGATCTACTCGTCCTAGCATTGCACTTTCAGGCACACTTTCTGTAAATTGTTGTAATTCTTTGTCGAGTCCTTCAGGCCATGTATGTGGAATATCATGGGTGCGTAAGGCGATTTCAACTTCCATACCCGGCTGCATTTCTTGGCCTAATACTTCGGTGATTGTACCCATCGCGTTGAAACGTGCTTTAGGACGATCTGTTATCTCTACAACGACAATTTGACCGTGGCGAGCACCACCATTACATTCTTGTTTGATGAGAATTTGTTGGTTAAGACGAGGATCATCAGGGATCACCATCGCAATGCCATCTTCCACAAAATAACGACCAACAATACTTGCGCTACGAGCTTTTAATAGACGTACAAAGCGCGCTTCAGTGCGCCCTCTATGATCCAGTTTCACCGGTTGTGCTAAGATCTCATCCCCATGGAAAAGAAAACGCATTTGATGTGCTGGTAAGAAAAGATCCTTTTCTTGATCGCATTTTAAAAAGCCAAAACCATCTTTATGTCCAATAACGATACCTTGGATCAAACTTAATTTATCCGGCAAGGCATAAGTTGCATTACGGCACCAAATTAATTGACCATCACGCTCCATCGCTTTTAAGCGTCGACGTAATCCTTCTGCTTCTTCTTCACTCTCGAGTGAAAAAGTTTTAAACAGAGTATCTCTACTAATCGGTTTATCCTGTGTTTTCATAAATTCTAAAATAAATTCACGGCTCGGCACAGGATGTTCGTATGTTTTTGCTTCTCGTTGCTGATGGGGATCTTGGATCATAATGAAGGCTCTTAATAAGTAAGTGGATAAAGTATATCTGAAAACAAAAGAATCACCTTATATATTCAATTCTAGCGAAAATCGTACGAAGAATCAGCATATAGTTAATGTTTTATAAAAATTAGCCGAAAATAGTAGACATAAATGCAAACATTGAGTAATATCCGCGCCACGCCAATGACGTGAGCACCCGTAGCTCAGCTGGATAGAGCGTTGCCCTCCGGAGGCAAAGGCCACAGGTTCGACTCCTGTCGGGTGCGCCATACTTCGGAAGATAATGCCCAGTGGTGTAATAAGAAAAATGGCGGATGTAGCTCAGTTGGTAGAGCCCCGGATTGTGATTCCGGTTGTCGCGAGTTCAAGCCTCGTCATTCGCCCCATCTTATAAGATGTAAAATAAGAATTTCGGTGGTTAGTACAGTTTGTTAGTGCACCTCCATGGGTTTATGAAGAGTTGGACCAGAAGGTTTGTCTTTTATAATGTAAACGCTAAATAAAAATTTCGGTGATTAGCGCAGCTTGGTAGCGCACCTGGTTTGGGACCAGGGGGTCAAAGGTTCGAATCCTTTATCACCGACCACATTAGAAAAACCCGCTAAGTTTTAATTAACTTAGCGGGTTTTTTCGTTTTAGATGCTTATTCTGCGACTCATTAAGCACGGTAAGAACAGCGGTTCGTCTCCTACTCGCTAAGCACATTAGAATAGCCCGTAACGTTTCAATACGTTACGGGCTTTTTGCTTTTAGATACTTATTCTGCGATTCATTAAGCACGGTAAGAACAGCGGTTCGCCTCCTACTCGCTAAGCACATTTAGAATAGCCCGTAACGTTTCAATACGTTACGGGCTTTTTGCTTTTAGATACTTATTCTGCGATTCATTAAGCACGGTAAGAACAGCGGTTCGTCTCCTACTCGCTAAGCACATTAATAATAACCCGCTAAGTTTTAATTAACTTAGCGGGTTTTTTCGTTTTAGGATGTTTGATTAGTTAATACTGCACCGTTAGACAATTAACAAAGTAAAGAGTAGCGGTTCGTCTCCTGCTCGCTAAGCACATTAGAATAGCCCGTAACGTTTCAATACGTTACGGGCTTTTTGCTTTTAGATACTTATTCTGCGATTCATTAAGCACTGTAAGAGTAGCGGTTCGCCTCCTACTCGCTAAGCACATTAAGAATAGCCCGCTAAGTTTTAATTAATTTAGCGGGTTTTTTCGTTTTAGGATGTTTGATTAGTTAATACTGCACCGTTAGACAATTAACAAAGTAAAGAGTAGCGGTTCGTCTCCTGCTCGCTAAGCACATTAGAATAGTTCGTAACGTTTCAATACGTTACGGGCTTTTTGCTTTTAGATGCTTATTCGTTATATGTATTATGCGACTCATTAAGCACTGTAAGAACAGCGGTTCGTCTCCTGCTCGCTAAGCACATTAATAATAACCCGCTAAGTTTTAATTAACTTAGCGGTTTTTCGTTTTAGGATGTTAAGACTACACCGTTAGACAATTAACAGAGCAAAGAACAGCGGTTTGTCTCAGGATCTACGATCTTACTCGTTAAAGGCTCCTTTACAGTTGGTAATTCATATTGGAATTCTCGGTTCAATTCGAATTTTCCTATAAAGTAAGTGCATCGAATAAATTTGTTACTAAATGTAATAGATCTGTTCCCTTCACATTTTACGCATGGGGGGAATGATAAAGTAAACGTTAAATTACTTACTTGGAGTGGATCATGAGCTTAGTTGGGAAAGTGTTAATGGCGCCTCAAGGCCCTAAATTTTCAAAAATAGTGCAAGGTTATTGGCGTTTGGCGGCGTGGAATATGTCTGCACAAGAGCGTCTATCTTTTCTCAAACAACATGTTGAACTAGGTATTAGTACGGTCGATAATGCGGCAATTTATGGAGATAGTGAGCGTTTATTTGGAGAGGCTTTGAAACTTGATCCCTCAATGCGCGAGCAGATCCAACTGGTTTCGAAATTTGGCATTAATGGTGTTATATCTGGGCAAGATACAAAATATGTAGCGCATTATGATAGCAGTAAAAAAAGTATTATCGCATCAGTTGAAAGATCATTACAGCGCTTAGGGGTTGAGCAACTAGATGCTTTGTTGGTACATCGTCCTGATTTTTTAATGGATGCAGGGCAAGTCGCAGATGCTTTTGGTGAATTAAAAAATAGTGGTAAAGTGCAACATTTTGGTGTTTCTAATTTTAACAATACACAATTTTCATTGTTACAATCATGTTTAGATAAGCCCCTTATCACCAACCAAATTGAAATCAACCCTCTTAATTTTTCTGTGCTTGAAGATGGTAGTTCGGATCTATTACAACAGCATCATATTCACCCTATGGCTTGGTCATGCTTAGCTGGAGGGGCTATTTTTAATGAGAAAAACGCACAAACAGCCCGTTTACGTCATACTTTTATACAAATAGCCGAAGAACTCGGTACCCATTCAATGACTCAGGTTATTTTTACGTGGGTATTAAAACATCCATCGGGACCGGTTGCTTTGGTGGGTAGCGGTAACATTAAACGCGTAAAAGAGGCAGCAGGCGCATTACAATTACAGATGACGACTGAGCAATGGTATCGGATCTGGGTTGCATCAAAAGGACATGATGTTGCTTAATACTATTTTTGGTTGAGCGCTATTACAATCTATAAAAGAATTTATACATTGTAATAGTCACTGATGCAGTTGTAATGTTCACTTGATCTTAAATTAGTGCGATGGCGAGGCGAGCAGCAAATGCAAGTAAAATAATACCCATCGCACGTTCAAATATTACGCTATAGCGAATAAATTTACTGCGGATGCTTTTTCGGGTGAATAAAAATGACACCAAAGAAAACCACAACATGGTGCTTAAAACTATCCATATACCGTAGATTGATTGTACTGCTAAAGGGGTGTTTACACTTACTATGGTTGTAAAAATGGCTAAGAAAAACAGCGCCGCTTTGGGGTTTAAAATATTAGTAAGAAAACCTAATAAGAAGGCTTTTTGATGATGGCGCGTGTCCTCCTGAATACTTTCTAATTGCTCTTCTTGCACATCTAAATTCGTTTTGCTTAGCAGTAGTTTTATTCCGAGATAAGTGAGATAAAGCGCCCCAATAATTTGTACGGCAACAAAGATGGGTTTAGATTGAGTAATAAGGAAACCAATCCCGAGTAAAGTATAACTCACATGAACAGCTATCCCTGCACCGATCCCTAAACTGGTTATTATCGCTGTTTTGCGACCAAAGCGGATACTTTGACGGATAACAATTGCAAAGTCTGGACCGGGACTCATCACCGCTAATAAATGCACAATTGTGATCATTAAGAATTCATGAAGATATGGCATTGATAATTCCTGTTATGGCGAAGGGATGCAGTACAATAGCTTAATTACTTCGGTTAGCATAAGGTTAAATAATGTCATTATTAATTGAATTCCCTATTCCCGTATTAGGTTTTGCAGCGTTTAGCGGCACAGGGAAAACCACGTTACTTGAAAAGCTGATCCCATTATTAACTGCATACGGATTAAAAATTGCGTTGATCAAGCACAGTCATCACGATATTGAGCTTGATAAACCAGGTAAAGATAGTTTTCGTTTACGTAAAGCGGGTCTTTCTCAATTAGTGTTAGCGGGAACAAAGCGTTCTATTTTATTTAAAGAGTATGCACAATCTGCGGATCGGAAATTAATAGATCAATTGACTCTTTTAAAGACGGACGAATTGGATCTTGTATTGGTAGAGGGGTATAGAGACGAAGGTTTTGCGAAAATCGAATTACATCGCAGTATTTTAAATAAGCCATTTTTGTATCCTAATGACGCTTCGATTATTGCTTTAATATCTGATAATATTAGGGTAAAGCATCGTTTGCCGGTATTAAATATTAATGATATTGAGCAAGTTAAAATGTTTATTATTGAGTGGCTAGGACATCAATAATACAACTTAATCGAACGTATAATGATAAGGAAGTAGCGCAATGACAATACCTAAAAGTTTTGTACATTATAAAAGTAGCTCGATCATGAATAAAGATAATGTTCCTAAATTGTTTTTATTTGAACATAATACAAAAGCCGGCGTTTATGGCGAAATTTGTGTGTTAGCAGGATCCCTCAAATTTTATGGCTTTAATGAACGCCGTGGGAAAATAGAGCAAGAATTTATTATTTATATGGGAGAGGTGGCAGTATCTCCCCCTGAATATTGGCATAAAGTTGAGTTGTTAAGCGCGGACACGACATTTCAAGTTAAATTTTATGCGCACAAAGACTCTCAAATTGTTTCGGATAATTTATCAGAGCGCAACATTGAAACGAAGTAGTTGAAGTAATGAATTAAGGGCCACGCTGGCTTATACCAAAGGAATTAATTCAGCTTTCATGTATTGCGCAGGAAAAATTAACACTAACAAGGCGTGAGTTGCAGGAGATAGTTGTTCTCACTTCAAAACTCACAACGCAGGGTGGGATAATTTCAAAAAGCAAAACGGATCACTTCTTTAGTTCCTTTGGTATTATAGGTGCCTAAATTGTTTTTCTAATTCAAATTGTGTTGCATGGGCTGGTAAGCTTTTACGCTCTTTACCTAACAGGTAGTTTTCTTTAAAGGTTTCAAAAAGTAGGTCGAGTAGACTTGCATTAGCGCTTTCGTGTATAAATTCTAAAGCGCGAGCTGCCACTTCTGCGGTTGCTAGTTGATTGTCTTTACTTGCTTTACGTACTAAATAACGCGATATGTTTTTAGGATCAAAAGAAAGCACCGGGAAGTTTTCAAGATAGGGGCTTTTACGAAACATCTTTTTGGCTTGCGCCCAACTACCATCAAGTAAAATAAATAAAGGGCGTTTAGTTGAGCTTGGAAGATAGCTCAACAAAACTTTCTCTTGCTGCGCGTATTCTGCTGGGAAAATAACAATAGGTTGCCATTTTGGATCTTTGAGTAAGGTCAGCATTTTACTATCAGGTTGGGTTCTTGACCAAATGTATGCAAACGTATCAGGGATAAGGTCGGCAATTAGCCTACCTGTATTGCTGGGTTTTAATATCTCATCATCATACATGAGGATCAAAAAGGCACTTTGTGTCGAGACTGTTTTTTTTATTAAGCAGATACATAAATTAGGCAATAACATACAATTCAAACATCGCTTTATTCGACCTCCTCGTGCTAAAAAGGGACGAGTAGATTGTGCTAAACGGTGTTTATAAAGACGGTGTAGAGCATGAATTCGCATGAAAGTATCTTTTATAAAAAAGAGGAGAATATTATATTCTCCTTCTTTTATATAGGTGATTTTACCTTTGTGAACAAATAAGGATCTTAAGGGTCGATAAAATGTATAACAAATTACAAAAATATTTTGGTTTTGACTCTTTTAGAGAAGGTCAGGAACCAGTGATCAAGGCGTTATTAAACGCGCAAAGTGCAGCCGCTATTTTTCCAACCGGATCGGGTAAATCATTATGTTATCAACTTCCGGCATTGTGTCTTCCTCATTTAACCTTGGTGGTATCTCCCTTACTTGCATTGATCCAAGATCAGCTTGATTTTTTACATCAAAAAGGTATTTCGGCTGCCAGTATTCAATCGATGCAAAGTGCAGCGCAATCAGCGGATGTTTATCGACAAGTTTCTGAAGGTAATATTAAGATCCTGTTTATTTCTGTGGAGCGTTTAAACAGTGAGCGCTTTCGTTTGTTTTTAAAAACAATTCGTATTTCTTTATTAGTGGTTGATGAAGCGCATTGTATTTCTGAGTGGGGCCACAACTTTCGCCCAGATTATTTAAAGCTAGCGCAATATCGTAAGGAATTTAATATTGCACAGGTTTTGTTATTAACCGCAACAGCGACCTCTAAAGTGATTGCGGATATGGCGAGTAAATTTTCAATATCCCCTGAAAACATTACCCAAACAGGATCTTATCGTAGCAATTTAAACTTAGACGTTCAGGGTGTATCGGAAGCCGATAAATTAACAACCTTGATCCCATGGTTACAACCGCGCTTGGGGCAAGCGGGAATTGTATATGTGACATTACAACATAGTGCTGAAAAGGTAGCCCAAGCTTTAACGCGGGCAGGTATTGTTGCACAGGCATATCATGCCGGAATGAACAGCGAGGATCGCATTTCGATACAGCAGCGTTTTATGTCAGGAGAGTTATCTTTAATCGTCGCAACGATAGCGTTTGGTATGGGCATAGATAAAAGTAACATCCGTTTTGTTGTGCATTATGATCTTCCTAAATCGATTGAAAATTACGCTCAAGAAATTGGCCGTGCGGGCCGTGATGGTCAAAGTAGTGATTGTTTGTTATTAGCGAACGTCAGTAATCTTAATGTACTGGAAAACTTTGTTTATAGTGACACACCAGAGGCCTCTGGCATTGATTTTATCTTTTCAGAAATAAAGAAATCTGGATCGCAGTGGGAGGTATTAATGAATAGTCTGTCAGATAAATCGAATATCCGCTTGCTTGCCCTTAAAACATTACTGGTGTATTTGGAATTAGAAGGGGTGCTAAGCCCTGCATATAGTTATTACGCAGAGTATCGCTATAAACTGTTAGTGCCAGAAGCACAGTTACTCGCTCGTTTTAAAGATGAAAGACTTCATTTTGTAAAAGTCATATTAGAAAGCTCAGACAAAGCACGGACTTGGGCTACCCTTAATTTTGAAAAATTAGAGCAGATCGATCAAAGCCCGCGTAGTCGCGTGATCACTGCGATTGATTATTTGGCACAACAAGGCTTAATAGAATTACAAACGAAGCAGATGACCTTGGTTTATCATATTTTAGATAAACCTATTAATAGTGAATTACATGACTTGTTATTACGTCGTTTTATTGAAAAAGAGCAAAGTGAGATCCAGCGGATCCATTTTTTAATTAACTTTTTTGCAAGTGATCGTTGTTTGAATTTGCAATTAGCACAATATTTTTCAGATCCAAAGTTAAAGGGGGCATGTTTGCATTGTAGCGTTTGCGCCGGGAATATAGCAAGGATGCCTGAAGTGGAGAGGTTAGTCCCTGTTAATGAATTAAATTTTTATTCATTAACCCAAGAGATCCAAGAAAAATTAGGTGTACATCATAGTGCAACTTTGATCGCGCGTTTCTTGTGTGGTTTAAGCACTCCCATTTTTAGACGTATAAAGGCGCGTAAAATCTTTGCGTTTGCAAAATTAGAGAAATATCGTTTTGCACAAGTAAAACAATGGGTCGAGATGCAACTAAAGTGATAAGTAAAAAGAAGGAACACCTCTTTGTTGTTGCTCTGTTGTATAAAACAGCAAGGTAGGATCACAGCGTTTCCGTTTCCGTTTATGGTGAGAAGCGCTAGCAAATTTAGTCTAGTGATTTTACATCTGTAAATAGAAGCGGTATAACGTAGGCAATATTCACTTTATATAAAGAGAGAAAAATGGCGAAGAAAAAACGTATCTATATAGCTTATACCGGTGGCACGATTGGTATGAAACCGTCAAAAGAAGGTTTTGTACCTGTTGCGGGCTATCTTTCACAAACTATTGCAGATATGCCAGAGTTTTTTCATGAGGATATGCCGGATTTTGAAATTTATGAATATGATCCCTTAATTGATTCAGCTAATGTCTCGCCTGATATATGGCAAACGTTAGCACTCGATATCCAAGCGCGTTATCATGATTTCGATGGTTTTATTATATTGCATGGTACCGATACGATGTCTTATACCGCATCTGCGCTTTCTTTTGTTTTTGAAAATCTGTCTAAACCTGTGATCATTACGGGATCGCAAATTCCATTATCACAATTACGCACCGATGCGCGTATTAACTTATTAAATGCCTTATATATAGCAGCTTATCATCCGATCAATGAAGTGAGCTTATTTTTTAATAACCAACTGTTTCGTGGCAATCGTAGTAGCAAACAAGATGCCGATGGTTTTGATGCTTTTGTCTCACCAAACTATCCTGCATTATTAGAAGCCGGTATTGAAATAAGAAACATTGCAGGTAGTAAACAGGAACTGCTCAATACGCGTTTACGAGTGAGTGAAATTAAAAGGCAATCGGTGCTCATTCTTCCTCTTTTCCCTGGGATTGATTGGAGTATTCTTGAAAACGTATTAAAAGGTCCATTACAAGCTTTAGTTTTACTGACTTATGGGATTGGTAATGCGCAACAAGATGAAAAGCTGCTAACGATATTAAAAGAAGCCACCGACAGAGGTGTGTTAATTGTTAACTGCAGCCAATGTTTAAAAGGTAAGGTTAATATGGGCGGATATGCAACGGGAAACTCATTACAAGCAGCGGGTGTGATCAGTGGTTTAGATATGACGACAGAAACGGTGATAACTAAACTTTATTACTTATTAAGCCAAGATTTACCGACGCATGTCGTGGCCGAGTTATTAACGACAAACTTACGTGGCGAGCTAAGTTAATATTAATCGGTGTTTTAAGGGAGAAAAGAGTATAAAAAACACAAATTGATTACTAAACAATCATTAAAGTGTTTATTTTAATTTAATGTAAATAAAGCCTTGCCAATGTCGATGAACTCCCTATAATGCGACCCCACAGACACAGCAAGTAACGCGAGTTACGCAGTGTTTGGTGAGACAACGATTTGATTATTAACTTAAATTAAAGCGTTGACAAATCTCACTGGTGACGTATTATACGCACCTGCCGAAAGGCACGCTCTTTAACAATTTAATCAAACAATCTGTGTGGGCACTAGATGATGATTTCAAAAAAGTCCTTATGGTGATTTTGCTTTGCAACTTCATTAAGAGGACAAAAAGAATCAATATCAGTGACACACGAATTAATTCATTAATTCAGAATAACAACAAGTACTTTTCACTAGTTGATTAGTTACTTAGTTTTAGTCAGTAATATTGAGTCGCATTGTTGGTAACAACATTGCAAATTAAACTTTAAATTGAAGAGTTTGATCATGGCTCAGATTGAACGCTGGCGGCAGGCTTAACACATGCAAGTCGAACGGTAACAGAGAGTAGCTTGCTACTTTGCTGACGAGTGGCGGACGGGTGAGTAATGCTTGGGAATATGCCTTAACGTGGGGGACAACAGTTGGAAACGACTGCTAATACCGCATAATGTCTACGGACCAAAGCAGGGGACCTTCGGGCCTTGCGCGTTTAGAGTAGCCCAAGTGGGATTAGCTAGTTGGTAAGGTAATGGCTTACCAAGGCGACGATCCCTAGCTGGTCTTAGAGGATGACCAGCCACACTGGAACTGAGACACGGTCCAGACTCCTACGGGAGGCAGCAGTGGGGAATATTGCACAATGGAGGAAACTCTGATGCAGCCATGCCGCGTGTGTGAAGAAGGCTTTCGGGTTGTAAAGCACTTTCAGCGAGGAGGAAAGGGTAGTAGTTAATAACTGCTATCTGTGACGTTACTCGCAGAAGAAGCACCGGCTAACTCCGTGCCAGCAGCCGCGGTAATACGGAGGGTGCGAGCGTTAATCGGAATTACTGGGCGTAAAGCGCGCGTAGGTGGTTAATTAAGTCAGATGTGAAAGCCCAGGGCTCAACCTTGGAACTGCATTTGAAACTGGTTGACTAGAGTTTTGTAGAGGGTGGTAGAATTTCAGGTGTAGCGGTGAAATGCGTAGAGATCTGAAGGAATACCAGTGGCGAAGGCGGCCACCTGGACAAAGACTGACACTGAGGCGCGAAGGCGTGGGGAGCAAACGGGATTAGATACCCCGGTAGTCCACGCAGTAAACGATGTCTATTAGAAGTTTGTGGCTATATGCCGTGGGTTTCAAAGCTAACGCATTAAATAGACCGCCTGGGGAGTACGGCCGCAAGGTTAAAACTCAAATGAATTGACGGGGGCCCGCACAAGCGGTGGAGCATGTGGTTTAATTCGATGCAACGCGAAGAACCTTACCATCCCTTGACATCCAGAGAATCGCCTAGAGATAGATGAGTGCCTTCGGGAACTCTGAGACAGGTGCTGCATGGCTGTCGTCAGCTCGTGTTGTGAAATGTTGGGTTAAGTCCCGCAACGAGCGCAACCCTTATCCTTACTTGCCAGCGGGTCATGCCGGGAACTTTAGGGAGACTGCCGGTGATAAACCGGAGGAAGGTGGGGACGACGTCAAGTCATCATGGCCCTTACGGGATGGGCTACACACGTGCTACAATGGCAGATACAAAGGGTTGCTAACCTGCGAGGGTATGCGAATCTCATAAAGTCTGTCGTAGTCCGGATCGGAGTCTGCAACTCGACTCCGTGAAGTTGGAATCGCTAGTAATCGTGGATCAGAATGCCACGGTGAATACGTTCCCGGGCCTTGTACACACCGCCCGTCACACCATGGGAGTGGGCTGCACCAGAAGTCATTAGC
This sequence comes from Psychromonas sp. CNPT3, assembly GCF_000153405.2. Classification (NCBI taxonomy): domain Bacteria; kingdom Pseudomonadati; phylum Pseudomonadota; class Gammaproteobacteria; order Alteromonadales; family Psychromonadaceae; genus Psychromonas; species Psychromonas sp. CNPT3. The sequence goes on along the minus strand of NC_020802.1, from coordinate 2,796,011 downwards.
TTAACCTTTCGGGGATGGCGATGACCACGGTGTGGTTCATGACTGGGGTGAAGTCGTAACAAGGTAGCCCTAGGGGAACCTGGGGCTGGATCACCTCCTTATACGAAAGAAACACGTTTAGTGTCCACACAGATTGTTTGATTAGAATGATAAAGAGATGTATAGATAATTGTATCGCTTATAAAGAGCGGTGAGGTCGGCTTTGATTTTTCAAATCTGTCCAGACCCACAATTACTTTAGTTGGGTCTGTAGCTCAGTTGGTTAGAGCGCACCCCTGATAAGGGTGAGGTCGGCAGTTCAAATCTGCCCAGACCCACCAATTTTTGATTTACTCTGTGTTAAATGAAAGCTCGTTTAGAAAAGACTAAACTACGCCATCATTTGCCTTGATTAAATCCAAAATAATGGCCAACTAATATCTATACAAAAACCATGTTGGGGCTATAGCTCAGCTGGGAGAGCGCCTGCCTTGCACGCAGGAGGTCTGCGGTTCGATCCCGCATAGCTCCACCACTTCTTATGAAGTGTACCGACATGAAAACCAAGATAATAGAAGTTTTCGATAAGTTATTAAATTTATCAAAAACTTTTTACGAAGTTTGCTCTTTAACAATTAGGAAAGCTGATAAAGTTCTTACTTAACGTATTAGCATAATAAACCATCCACTGGATGCTTTATTACATATGCATATTACGTTAAGTATAAACGAAATTGTTCTCAGTAATTAGTATTTATATTAATTACTGTAATCAAGCAAAAATAAAAACAGCTGCAATTCACGTAAGTGAAGTGCAGTTTGTACGTATCTACTCAGTTATTTATAACTGATAGGTGCACGAAAAACGAATGTGTTTTTCATAGTAAAATATGAGGATCGCAAGCGTCTTGGAAACGACATATAACATCTAAATTTTATAATCTTATGTGTTTTTTGAATGTTATTAATATTCATAAAAACGCTTAAAGACAGTATCTTTAGGTATTGTATGGTTAAGTGAATAAGCGTGCACGGTGGATGCCTAGGCAATTAGAGGCGATGAAGGACGTGGTAATCTGCGATAAGTCCAGGGGAGTTGATAACAAGCGTTATATCCTGGAATTTCCGAATGGGGCAACCCGGCACTTAGTGTCATCGTTAAGTGAATACATAGCTTAACGAAGCGAACGAGGGGAACTGAAACATCTAAGTACCCTTAGGAAAAGAAATCAACCGAGATTCCGATAGTAGCGGCGAGCGAAATTGGAACAGCCCTTAAGCTGTTTAGAAGTTAGTAGAATGCTCTGGAAAGTGCAACGATACAGGGTGATAGTCCCGTATATGACAACTTCTTTATAGTGAAAACGAGTAGGTCGGGACACGAGAAATCCTGACTGAATATGGGGGGACCATCCTCCAAGGCTAAATACTCCTAATTGACCGATAGTGAACCAGTACCGTGAGGGAAAGGCGAAAAGAACCCCTGTGAGGGGAGTGAAATAGAACCTGAAACCGTGTACGTACAAGCAGTAGGAGCCGACTTAGTTCGGTGACTGCGTACCTTTTGTATAATGGGTCAACGACTTAATTTCAGTAGCAAGGTTAACCGTTTAGGGGAGCCGTAGGGAAACCGAGTCTTAACTGGGCGAATAGTTGCTGGGATTAGACCCGAAACTTGGTGATCTAGCCATGAGCAGGTTGAAGGTTGAGTAACATCAACTGGAGGACCGAACCCACTAATGTTGAAAAATTAGGGGATGACTTGTGGCTGGGGGTGAAAGGCCAATCAAACCAAGAGATAGCTGGTTCTCCTCGAAAGCTATTTAGGTAGCGCCTCATGTATCACTGTTGGGGGTAGAGCACTGTTTAGGCTAGGGGGTCATCCCGACTTACCAACCCTATGCAAACTCCGAATACCAACAAGTGCAATCATGGGAGACACACGGCGGGTGCTAACGTCCGTCGTGGAAAGGGAAACAACCCAGACCGCCAGCTAAGGTCCCAAAGTATATGTTAAGTGGGAAACGATGTGGAAAGGCTTAGACAGCTAGGAAGTTGGCTTAGAAGCAGCCATCTTTTAAAGAAAGCGTAATAGCTCACTAGTCGAGTCGGTCTGCGCGGAAGATTTAACGGGGCTAAACATATCACCGAAGCTGCGGATGCATAATTTATTATGCATGGTAGAGGAGCGTTCTGTAAGCCGTCGAAGGGAAAGGTGTAAACCATCCTGGAGGTATCAGAAGTGCGAATGTTGACATGAGTAACGATAAGGGGGGTGAAAAACCCCCCCGCCGGAAGACCAAGGGTTCCTGTCCAACGTTAATCGGGGCAGGGTGAGTCGACCCCTAAGGCGAGGCCGAAAGGCGTAGTCGATGGGAAACGGGTTAATATTCCCGTACCCTTTATTATTGCGATGGGAGGACGGAGAAGGCTAGGTGGGCCTGGCGATGGTTGTCCAGGTTCAAGTATGTAGGCGGGAGACTTAGGTAAATCCGGGTTTCTATTAACGCTGAGATACGATGTCGAGTCACTACGGTGATGAAGTCATTGATGCCATGCTTCCAGGAAAAGTCTCTAAGCTTCAGATAATAAAGGATCGTACCCCAAACCGACACAGGTGGTCAGGTAGAGAATACCAAGGCGCTTGAGAGAACTCGGGTGAAGGAACTAGGCAAAATGGTACCGTAACTTCGGGAGAAGGTACGCCTACGACGGTGAAGTCCCTTGCGGATGGAGCTGTTGTAGGCCGAAGATACCAGATGGCTGCAACTGTTTATTAAAAACACAGCACTCTGCTAAATCGTAAGATGACGTATAGGGTGTGACGCCTGCCCGGTGCTGGAAGGTTAATTGATGGGGTTAGCGCTTGCGCGAAGCTCTTGATCGAAGCCCCAGTAAACGGCGGCCGTAACTATAACGGTCCTAAGGTAGCGAAATTCCTTGTCGGGTAAGTTCCGACCTGCACGAATGGCGTAATGATGGCCATGCTGTCTCCACCCGAGACTCAGTGAAGTTGAAATCGCAGTGAAGATGCTGTGTACCCGCGGCTAGACGGAAAGACCCCGTGAACCTTTACTACAGCTTAGCAGTGAACTTAGAGCCTACATGTGTAGGATAGGTGGGAGGCAATGAAACCAGGTCGCTAGATTTGGTGGAGTCAACCTTGAAATACCACCCTTGTATGTTTTGAGTTCTAACCATGGCCCCTGAATCGGGGTTTGGGACACTGTTTGGTGGGTAGTTTGACTGGGGCGGTCTCCTCCTAAAGAGTAACGGAGGAGTACGAAGGTTGGCTAATCACGGTCGGACATCGTGAGGTTAGTACAATGGTATAAGCCAGCTTAACTGCGAGACAGACACGTCGAGCAGGTACGAAAGTAGGTCATAGTGATCCGGTGGTTCTGAATGGAAGGGCCATCGCTCAACGGATAAAAGGTACTCCGGGGATAACAGGCTGATACCGCCCAAGAGTTCATATCGACGGCGGTGTTTGGCACCTCGATGTCGGCTCATCACATCCTGGGGCTGAAGTCGGTCCCAAGGGTATGGCTGTTCGCCATTTAAAGTGGTACGCGAGCTGGGTTTAGAACGTCGTGAGACAGTTCGGTCCCTATCTGCCGTGGGCGTTTGAGAATTGAGAGGAGCTGCTCCTAGTACGAGAGGACCGGAGTGGACGAACCGCTGGTGTTCGGGTTGTCATGCCAATGGCATTGCCCGGTAGCTACGTTCGGAATCGATAACCGCTGAAAGCATCTAAGCGGGAAGCGAGCCTCGAGATGAGTTCTCACTGGAGCTTTAAGCTCCCTAAAGGGCCGTTGGAGACTACAACGTTGATAGGCAAGGTGTGTAAGTACAGTAATGTATTGAGCTAACTTGTACTAATTACCCGTGAGGCTTAACCATACAATACCCAAAAGTATTGAGCTTAATAAAAGATTCGAGTATTGAGAAGATTATTAATCTTCTTTTGCGAGAGTGAAGATATTAAGACTTAGATTTGAAGTATTGTATTGAGTAACCAAGAGATGATTGTAATCAATCAAATACGTTTGCGAAGACATATTTTACGAAACAAATTGCAAGATTAGACACAATCCAGCTTTTCTAATTAAGATTTTTAGCTTGGCGATAATAGCGCTGTGGCACCACCTGATCCCATGCCGAACTCAGAAGTGAAACGCAGTTGCGCCGATGGTAGTGTGGGGTCTCCCCATGTGAGAGTAGGTCATCGCCAAGCGCCTAATTAACGATAAACCCCAGTCCTTCTACGAAGGGCTGGGGTTTTTTCGTTAAAGGCTTGGCAATGACCTACTCGAACATGGAACATAAATAGCCTGCCGAAGGCAGATACATATTGTGTGATAGTAGGGCGAGTATCGCTACAGCGATGTATACGAGCGGAGGAGCTCTGCGAGCCCTGACCGTCGCCAAGCGCCTCTCTTAATAAATTCCAACGATAAACCCCAGTCCTTCTACGAAGGGCTGGGGTTTTTTCGTTATTAGCTTGGCTAGATGACCACTCTCACATGGAAAATAAACAGCGCAACAAAGTTGCTTTCCTTAAGTGTGATAGTAGGGCGAGTTTGCCGACAGGCAAGTTTACGAGCGGAGGAGCTCCGCGACTCCTGTCCATCGACAAAGCGCCTCTTTTTTTAAACTCATCACTATATAAAATCGTTTTTTTCGTTAAATGCTTGGCAAATGACCACTCTCACATGGGAAATAAACAGCGCGGCGAAGGCAGAAGCATATTGTGTGATAGTAGGGCGAGTTTACGGCAGGTAATATTCACGATCGGACTAATCAATGCATGTCCTGGAGGGTATTATCGACAGGAAAGTAGTTGATCTAGGGGATCGTATCAGACGTCAACTACTTTGGCCGATCGTCGTCAAAGGCCTCTTTTTATAAACACTTCACTTTTTTAAAACAGTTTGTCCGTTATTAACTGGCTCGATGGGCCGTCTCACGCTGTTATGTTGGCAAGTTTCGTTGATTGATGGTTGCGAGCATCGCCAAAGGCCTCTTTTTATAAAGCCTTCACTCTTTTAAAACAGTTTTTTCATTATTGGCTTGGCTAAATGAGTCTTTTAACTGACGAATGGATATGGCGATCGTCGCCAGCACTTCTTTTTATATATATCCCACTCTGAAACGGTTAATAAACAGGCGTGCCTAAGGATTAAACATATTGTGGATAGTCGGGTGGTTTATTTTATCTAAGATTAGGATCGAAAGTGTCGTCTTTTAATGAAGAGCCCCTATCGATTATGCGGTAATTAATTTGGTTGTGTTCATATCCCTGCTTTCCCCCTTTCTTGTGGCGTGCTATATTTGCATTTATTTAATAACATATATTTTCGTTTTATTATCAGCTTTAGCGTTAATACGAATACTTTTATTTGGAATACTAAATGACTACGATCAAGTCGACCTCTGAGATCCGTCAAGGATTTTTAGATTTCTTTGCCAACAAAGGCCATCAAGTAGTGAGCAGCAGCTCACTCGTTCCTGCTAACGATCCCACGTTACTGTTTACAAATGCGGGGATGAACCAATTTAAAGATACATTCCTTGGTAGTGAACAACGTAGTTACGTACGAGCAACTTCAAGTCAACGTTGTGTTCGTGCTGGCGGTAAGCATAATGATTTAGAGAATGTAGGTTATACCGCGCGCCATCATACTTTTTTTGAAATGCTAGGTAATTTTAGTTTCGGTGATTATTTTAAGCGCGATGCTATTTCTTTTGCTTGGGAATACTTAACCGTTGAACTTGGTTTGCCAAAAGAGAAACTTTGGATCACTGTTTACGATAAGGATCCGGAAGCGGAAAAAATTTGGATCGAAGAAATAGGTGTTGATCCTGCGTGTTTGTCACGTATTGGCGCAAAAGATAATTTTTGGTCAATGGGTGATACTGGGCCTTGTGGTCCTTGTACTGAAATATTTTATGATCATGGTGAGCACATTTGGGGCGGTCCTCCGGGGACACCTGAAGAAGATGGCGATCGTTATATTGAAATCTGGAATTTAGTTTTCATGCAGTATAACCGTCATGCTGATGGCACTATGGTTGATCTTCCTAAACCGTCTGTCGATACGGGAATGGGGTTAGAGCGAATTTCTGCTATTTTACAAAACTGCCATTCAAATTATGAAATAGATCTATTTCAAGCTTTGATTAAAAAAGTAGCAGAGGTAACGGGCGCGACTGATTTAGAAGATAAATCATTACGTGTTGTTGCTGATCATATCCGTTCTTGTGGGTTTTTAATTTGTGATGGTGTGATGCCATCAAATGAAGGTCGTGGATATGTACTGCGCCGAATTATTCGCCGCGCCGTACGTCATGGTAATAAACTGGGAGCACAAGGTGTTTTCTTCTTTAAAATCTATGGTGAACTAATCTTGCAAATGGGTGATACCTATCCAGAGCTTGGAAAACAACGTGATTTTGTTGAAAAAATATTGCGCTTGGAAGAAGAGCAGTTTGCTAAAACACTGGTACGTGGATTACAGATCCTTGATAACGCATTAGAGAGCCTAGAAGGTAACGTTATTTCAGGTGAGACTGTTTTCAAACTCTATGATACTTATGGATTCCCTGCAGATTTAACGGCAGATATTGCGCGTGAACGTGATTTGATAATTGATATTGATGGGTTTAATACATTAATGGATGAACAACGTACTCGTGCCAAAAAAGTGGATCATTTTGGTACTGATTATAATGATGGCCTTAAATTTGACGAAAAAACGCAATTTTTAGGTTATGAACATTTGCAACATAGTGCAACTGTTAGCATCTTAGTAAAAGAGGGGGAATTAGTCCCTGCTTTAAATCAAGGTGAACACGGACACGTTATTTTAAAACAAACGCCTTTTTATGCAGAATCAGGTGGTCAGGTTGGAGATAGCGGTCGTTTAGTTTTAAAAGATGGCATCTTTAACGTTACGGATACTAAAAAATCGGGTGATACGTTCTTACATATTGGCTATGTCGAGAGTGGCAATATCAGTGTGCATGATGAAATTATAGCCGAAGTAGACAGTGAGCGTCGTAAAGCGATTGCATTGCACCATTCTGCCACGCATTTATTACATGCTGCATTACGTCAAACATTAGGCGAGCATGTGACTCAAAAAGGCTCACTATGTGACGCGGACAAATTACGCTTTGATTTCTCTCATTTTGAAGGCTTATCTTCGCAAGTTTTAGAGCAGGTTAATTATTTAGTTAACAGTGCCATTCGCGATAATGTAAGCGTGTTAACCAAGCTTAGTGATATCGAAGAAGCAAAAACAGCGGGCGCGATGGCCTTATTTGGTGAAAAATATGATGAGATGGTGCGCGTAGTAAGTATGGGCGCGCTATCAACGGAGCTTTGTGGTGGAACACACACTTCGCGAACCGGTAATATGGGGCTGTTCTTTATTCGCAGTGAATCAGGTATTGCCGCGGGTGTTCGCCGTATTGAGGCGTGCGTAGGTAAAGCTGCTGAACTCGCTTTACATGACGTTATGAGCCAATTTACAAAATCATGCGAGCTTGTTAAAGGGGATGCGTCTTCTTTAAGTGATAAAATATTACAAACATTAGAGCGTAATCGCGCGTTAGAAAAAGAGCTACACACTTTAAAAATTAAAATGGCAGCATCTGCAGGTTCAGATTTAGTCGCGAATGCTATTATTATCAATGGTGTAAAAGTAGTGATTGCTGATTTGCCGGGTATTGACCCAAAGTCATTACGTGATAGTGTAGATGCAATGAAAAATAAAATGCAGTCAGGAATTGTTGTTTTAGGAACGGCTGTTGCAGATGATAAAGTTAGCTTGATAGTAGGTGTAACGAAAGATTTAACTAAAAAAGTCAAAGCGGGAGAATTGGTCAATGTTGTGGCAGCTCCCGTTGGTGGTAAAGGTGGCGGTCGCCCTGATATGGCAATGGCAGGCGGTAATGATGCTAGTGCATTAAAAGCTGCTTTAGCACTCGTTGAACCGTGGCTTGCTGCGCGTTTATAAGAATATATCCCGCTTTACAAGAGCGGGTAAAGAGGTGTAAAGAAGAATGGCGTTAATAGTTCAAAAATATGGTGGCACGTCGGTAGCTAATGTTGATCGTATCAAAATAGTCGCTAAAAAAGTCAAAGCTTGCAAAGATGCAGGGAATGATGTCGTTGTTGTACTTTCAGCAATGGCTGGCGAAACGAATCGAATGATAGCGTTGGCAAAAGAGTTAAATGTAGCCCCGAGTTCAAGAGAAATGGACGTACTATTGAGCACTGGAGAGCAAACGACTATTGCGTTACTTTCTATGGCATTACACCATTTAGGTGTTGATGCGGTTTCTATGACGGGCGATCAAATCCGTTTAAATACCGATGATACACATGCTAAAGCACGCATTCTAAATGTTGAAACAGACAATCTGAAAAAGCATCTAAAGCTTGGGCAGGTTGTTGTAGTTGCTGGTTTTCAAGGTCGTAATGCGGCCAATGAAATCACCACATTAGGGCGTGGTGGAAGTGATACTTCTGCCGTGGCTGTGGCTGCTGTGTTAAAAGCTGACGAGTGTCAAATCTATACGGATGTCGATGGCGTTTATACGACAGATCCGCGCGTTGAGCCAAATGCTAGGCGCTTAGAGCGTATTACGTTTGAAGAAATGCTTGAAATGTCGAGTTTAGGCGCCAAGGTATTACAGATCCGCGCGGTTGAATTTGCAGGAAAATATAATGTACCACTGCGCGTACTGTCTAGTTTTAAAGAGGGCGGTGGAACATTAATTAGCTATGAGGAAAACGAAATGGAATCGCCTATTATTTCGGGTATCGCATTTAATCAAGAAGAAGCACGTATTACTATTTCTGGTGTACCAGATAAACCGAGCGTTGCTGCGCAAATCTTATCGCCTATTGGTGCTGCCAATATAGACGTGGATATGATTGTACAGAACACGGTAGGGCAAGGAAAAACAGACTTTACTTTTACCGTGCACCGTGAGGACTATCAGCAAGCAAAACATTTACTTAAAGCGGTTTGTGCGTCATTAAATGCAGATGCAGTGCAAGGCAACGATGAAATTGCTAAAGTATCTGTCGTGGGTGTTGGAATGTGGAATCATCCCGGAGTGGCTGAAACCATGTTTAAAGCATTGGGAGATGAAGGTATTAATATTCATCAAATAGCGACCTCTGAAATAAAGATATCCGTACTCGTTGATGCTAAATATTTAGAATTAGCAGTACGTACATTGCACCATGCCTTTAATTTGGCAGAAGAGCCTTGTGAAAAATGAAAGAATACTCACTAATTATGATATAAAAGCTGAATTTTTATCATAATTAGGTCATAATGCGTTCAATCGGATCGAATAATAATAATAGGAGCAGGATATGCTAATTTTAACCCGTCGTGTAGGCGAAACTTTAATGATCGGTGATAATGTTACCGTTACTGTTTTAGGTGTTAAGGGTAATCAAGTGCGCGTAGGTGTAAATGCACCTAAAGAAATTTCCGTGCATCGTGAAGAAATTTATATGCGTATTCAGGCTGAAAAAGCCAATGAAGCAGTTAAAGTCGCAGAAGCACAATAAATAAAGCCTTTTTATTGTTAGTAAATTTTGAAGGGAAAGTTTCAAATATCTTTTCTCTTGAAATTTAGTATGATCAAAAGTTGTTATAGTATCGCTCTTTTTTATATTTCATAGTCTAAAAAATGAGCTTTAAGTTGATGTTGTTGCTATAAATTGAACGCTTTGTTGGTTTAGTAAGCAAACAACATTAAGCAGTCAAAAAAGGTTTGACTTGTTTTTAGAACACCGTATTATAACGACCAACAAGACGACGGTGGGGTGGCCGAGTGGCCGAAGGCGCTCCCCTGCTAAGGGAGTAACGGGTTTATAGCCCGTTCGAGAGTTCGAATCTCTCCTCCACCGCCATTTTGTACTGATTCTTAAAGCGGGTGTAGCTCAGCTGGATAGAGTACCTGGCTACGAACCAGGCGGTCAGGGGTTCGAATCCCTTCACCCGCACCATCTTTCTATTTGTACGAAGGATGAGTTGAGAATCAAAAAGAAGAACAAAAGAATATCGCGGCGGGTGTAGCTCAGCTGGATAGAGTACCTGGCTACGAACCAGGCGGTCAGGGGTTCGAATCCCTTCACCCGCACCATTCTTTTAAAGCTTTATTTATACTGCTTTTTGTTCTTTGAGCTTAATAATATGTTCCATCATATTATGCATCTATGCGGGTGTAGCTCAGCTGGATAGAGTACCTGGCTACGAACCAGGCGGTCAGGGGTTCGAATCCCTTCACCCGCACCATTTTATTAGTACATTCCTTTATATATATTAAATCAAAAACAAATCTACTCCCATTTTAAATCTGTTTATATTATGTAAAAACGTTATGTGTTACCGGGTAACTATTTTTACGTTTTATTGTATTAACTTAATGTAGCGACCCATTCCTTATTACCCACTCAACGTATAGTTCCTATTAGAATTGCGACTCTGCAATGTTTTCTGTTTTTTAAAAATAAATAAACACAATCACTAAGCATTTGTTATGAGCGCCGTTAAGCTAACTTGTGGGAATTAATGCTGAAATTCACTGTGTTTTTTTTATTTTGTATTTGTTATCCGCTAATAAATTAGGTAACCTATTTATTCGGATCAGATCTTACTAAGGGTATATCGTGTCTCTTACTTTTAAGCAACGCTTAGCGGTTATAGAACAACAACCACAATCAATAATAGGCTTAGGCCGAGGTATTGAACGCGAAGCATTACGCGTTGATGAAAATGCTCATCTTTCACAAAAATCACATCCCTATGCCTTTGGTAGCGCACTTTGTCATTCATCAATTACGACAGATTATGCAGAAAGTTTATTAGAGTTTATTACCCCTGTTGCAAAAACAGTGCCTCAGTTATTCGATTATCTCAATGATATACATCATTACGTGGCTAAAAATTTAGATGTAAATGAAACACTTTGGCCGATTAGTATGCCTTGTTATGTAAATGACCAAAGCGCCGTTGAGTTAGCACAGTATGGCTCATCTAATGTCGGTCGAATGAAAACAACGTATCGACAAGGCTTAAGCAATCGTTATGGCAGTATGATGCAAATTATTTCAGGCGTGCATTATAACTTCTCATTACCAAACGATTTTTGGCCTGTTTGGGCAGAGATACATGATTCGCCATTAAGCGGAAAAGAGCGCCAATCCGCGGGATATTTAGGCTTAATGCGCAATTATTTCCGTTATGGTTGGGTCATTCCTTTTCTATTTGGTGCTTCGCCTGCTATTTGCCGATCTTTTATTCAAGGTAAAGAAACCCTTTTTGACTTTCAAGAATTTGATGAAGAATGTATTTACTTACCCTATGCAACCTCACTTCGTCTTAGCGACTTAGGCTATACCAGCAGTGAGCAGGCAGCGCTGAATATCGCTTACAATAGTTTACCCGAGTATATAACGTCGGTGCGTGATGCTCTGCAGCATAAATCACCTGAATTTAAAAAGTTAGGCATTAAAAATGCGGGTAACTATGTACAACTCAACGACAATGTTTTACAAATCGAGAATGAACTGTACGCCTCTATTCGTCCTAAACGAGTATTAAACGAAGGTGAAACGCCTTCTCAAGCATTGCATGCTCGCGGCGTTGAATATATTGAAATTCGCTCTCTTGATGTGAACCCTTTTGAAAAAGTGGGGATCAGTGAAGAGCAAGTTTACTTCTTAGATCTTTTCCTCATTTGGTGTGCCATGCGTCCTTCGGATAGCTTAACGAAGGCAGAAGAGCAGCATTATGCGAAAAATTTTGATTGCGTGGTGACGCAAGGGCGTAAACCTGATCTGCAGTTAGAGATTGAAGGCTCAACTAAAACAATCGCTGCGTGGGGAGAAATGCTAAGTGAGGAATTGCAACAATTAGCCGTCGTACTTGATAAAAACAGTCCAGACAATCAGTATAGTGATGCCATAAAGCATATTTCTGTGCGTTTTGACAAGACTGAGCTTACGAGCTCTGCTCGTGTGTTATCGCATCTTACCGGGCAAAATCGCAGTAAGTGCTCACTGGCATTAGAGTTATCTAAAGAGTATAAGAAGCAGCTAATAGCACAAGATTATCGTTGTTATTCGGATGCCTATTTTGAACAACAAAAAACACTCTCATTACAAAAACAAGCGCAAAAAGAACAAGCCGATGTGCTTAACTTTGATGACTATTTAGAGCAATATTTCATTAAAGCTCAAAATAAATAGGCGAACTTAGATAATATAAGAGGCGTAAGTAAAAACTTATGCCTTTGCCTATTCGCTTTACTTTATGTTAACAAATATGCCACTGCGCATGTGCTCAATAAAGGATCATTGCCGTATGCAAGTCCCAAAGTATATTGTTGTTTTTTTGAGTTGTTTGTACTTAAGCGCTTGCGCCACTCCTCCTCCTAAAAATCCTGACAATATTTGTTCTATTTTTTTAGAAAACCGCGATTGGTATGATGCGTCGAAAGAGATGCAGGACACCTGGGGAACGCCTATCCATGTGCCTCTTGCTATGATGTACCAAGAAAGTAGTTTTAAGCATGATGCCCAGCCTCCGATGCAATACTTCTGGTTTATTCCTATTGGCCGCGCTAGCGATGCTTATGGCTACGCACAAGCCAAAACAATGACTTGGAGTGATTATAAGCGAGAAACGGGTAACAGTTGGGCGGATCGAGATGATTTTGATGATGCGATAGATTTTATGGGCTGGTTTACGGCAAAAACGCATAAAATTAATGGGGTATCTAAATGGAATGCGTATGGCCAGTACTTAAATTATCATGAAGGATGGGGTGGTTATCGTAATAAAAGTTATAAGAAAAAGCCCTGGTTAATGAAAGTGTCTTGGAAAGTAAATAGTCGTGCTAAAAAATATGCCTCACAATTAAAAGGCTGCCGAGAAAACTTAGATTCAAGTTGGTTGTGGCGCTTGTTCTTCGATTAAAGTAATGCGTCGTGAGATCTGCTCACGACGCTCAACGTTATTTAACGCCTTTCTTCTTGGTACAATGCTGGCATGACTTTGACTAACTTGACGGTGTTATTTTCAACTTCTAAAATTTCCATCGGATAGCCACAAATACGTGCACTAATATTACTGTTTGGGATCTCTTCAAGGTGCTCTAAAATCAAACCATTTAGCGTTCGCGGGCCATCGGTTGGGAGTTTCCATCCCATCTCTTTATTAATATCACGAAGACCTAAACTGCCTTCCATAATGTAAGAGTCATCTTGTTGTTTTTGAATTTCTTCTGAGCTACTTGGCTCGCGAGTCGTTGTAAAATCGCCAACAATCTCTTCCAAAATATCCGCTAAAGTCACTAATCCTTGAATATCACCATACTCATCAATCACTAAGCCAATGCGCTCTTTATTATGTTGAAACTTACTCAGCTGAGTATTTAAAGGCGTACCTTCAGGAATAAAATACAGCTCTCTGACGCTACGCAATAAGGTCGTTTTCGTGAAGTCTTCTTTTAATAATATATTTAAACAATCACGCGCATGCACAAAACCTATCGCATCATCAATGGTGTCGCGATATAACAGCGTCATGGTGTGATTGCGATGTTGTAACTGTTTTAAGATGCTTTCCCAGTCAAGGTTAATGTCTATCCCATCAATTTCATTACGCGGGATCATGATCTCATCAATAGTGACTTTCTCAAGTTCAAGAATACTGAGCAACATCTGTTGGTGATGCGCGGGAATAAGAGAGCCTGCTTCATGAACAACAGAGCGTAACTCTTCACTCGAGAGTGCATTATTATTCTTATGGATGACTTTTATGCCGACGATGCGCAATAAACCATTAGAGATACCATTGATCATCCAAACGATGGGCGTTAATATCTTTTGTAAAAAAATAAGAATATAAGAGCTGGGAAATGCAATTTTCTCAGGGTAAAGCACCGCTAAGGTTTTTGGCGTGACCTCTGCAAAGATCAGGATAATTAAGGTTAATGCGCCGGTCGCAATAGCAATACCTGCATCACCAAACACGCGTTGACCGATGATGGTCGCGATGGCGGAAGCTAAAATATTAACTAAATTATTACCAATGAGAATAAGACCAATTAATTTATCGGGCTTAGTCAGTAATTTTTCAACGCGTATCGCTGCCTTATTTTTAGCTTGCGCCATGTGTCGTAAGCGATAACGATTAAGTGACATCATGCTTGTTTCAGAGCTTGAGAAATAAGCAGAAAGTAGGATCAAAACAACTAAAGTGATCAGCAGTGCAGTGGTCGAGATTTCGTTCAAAACGGGCCCTTTTTATTAAATAAAGTTAAGTATAGATGAATCTTTGATAGTAACGAACAATGCGTAATAAAACAAAATAATATTGGTTTATTTTTAAGTGCAATGGAAAATTATGCGCGATATCTGCTTAATGTTGGTTTGTTAAATTGTGTCAGTATTAATATAAAAAACGAAGAAGTGTGACCGGGACTTACAGAGCTAATTAATGAGGCCTATTTGAGGGAAATAATTTAGGGTGCTACGTCTTAACGTTGAATGAATACGTTATTCATTCAAAAAAAATCCCGAAGTATAAACTTCGGGATCATAATAAACACTAATAAATAAGGCTATTAGAAGTTTATTTTAACACCAGTAATGTAACCTAATTCAGTATTATCTGCATCAGATTTACCAAGTTCAGCATATACATGAACACTAGATGTAAATGAGTAACCTACATTAGCATAGTAATTTTTTGAATCAGTATCTGCTACGTTATTTTTAACAATACCAAGACCTAGACCGAAGTTCCAAGCGTCCATGTAGTAGTTACCAGATACGCCGTAAGCATCGTTATCTTTAGTATCTACATTTGAAGCATTATCTTTAGTTGCAGTGTTTGCATAGAAAGCACCAAGATCGAATGCATCAAAAGTATATACACCTTGTAGGATGTAAGCTGTTACTTCGTCTTTAGCTGCAGTTTTACCAGTAGAGTAGAAAACAGTAGCATCAAGACCGCCAACACGGATACCTACATTAGCATCAACAGTGTGTGAGCTATCTTTAAGTTTATCAGCACTTAGTACATAAGCTACGCCAGCGTATACATTGTCCCACTCGCCTTTATATTTGATAACTTGAGTACTTGCATCTGTAACATCGCCGACATAAGTGTCAAAGCCGAATTCATAATCACCACTGATACCAGCATCATCAAAAATAGTTGCTTGGTTACCAATTGTTAACGTACCGTATGAATCATGACTAACGCCAACAAATGTATCGCCTAATTCTGCAGTGCCATCTTCAGCTGAAATTTCCATTGTGCCGCCAACAGTGTAACCGTTGCCTACATCATAAGTTAAACCAAAACCGAAATCTGCGTCATCAATAAGAATAACACCGTCTTTATCACTGTCTTTAGCAGTATCGTTTAAATATTGTACTTCTACATCGCCGTAAAGATCAATTGTTACGCCGTCTGCTTCATAAACTGTTGCAGCCTGTGCTGCTGTAGCCGCGAATAAACCTGTGATAGCAATTGCTAGTATCGTTTTTTTCATTTCCATAGCCTTTTAAAGTATTAATTATTAATAATTAATTAAATGATCCATATACCCTGCGTAAGCAGTTATTTTTCTTACAGACAGACACTAGCAATGCCAAAAAATAAATGCAATAAAAATTGAACTTTTTAAAAGAGAGTGAAATGTAGCTAAAACGGCTTAAAATTGGTTTTTTGGTGATGTTTTAATTACTTTATATGTTGCCAAATGATAATCAATAGCGTTAGTGTGACGAGCGTCACATTTATTGTTGGTTTTGTCGGCGGCGAAAGTTGTTTCCCTTTCTTTTGATTGATTGTTATTTGATTTAAATTTATTTCCCATAGCATGGTATTTGTGAACTATGTCTGATCTTAAGCTTACTATTAATAAGGGAATAGTTATGGTCGTTTATTTATTAAAGAGAAGAAGTGCTATTAGAAAGGGGGGGAGTTGGTTGTTTTGAGCGTATGACATAAAAAATCGAAGCACGTAGGCTTCGATTTTGATATTCGGTGTCTTTAAAAAGTATTAATGTACTACTCTTTAAAAAACGACTTCCATACCGACAACGTAACCTACTTCACTGTCATCTTCATCGCTGTAACCGACTTCAACATAACTTTGAATGTTTGATGTGAATGCATACGCAACATTTGCGTAGTAATCATTACGATCATTATTAGAGGTTAGGTTATCTTTTTCTGCACCCCAACCAAGACCAAAGTTCCATGCGTCCATGTAATAGTTACCAGATACACCGTAGTGATTTAAATCGCTAAGATCTGAGCCATTTGAATTTTCAATTGTTTCATTTGAGTAAAAAGCGCCAACTTTAAATGCATCTGCATTGTACATTGCTTGTAAAATATAAGCGTTGTTATCTTGTTTTAGATTATTTGTGCCTGTTGAGTAATAAACAGCAGCATCAATGCCAGCAAAACGCACACCAAAGTTAGCATCTACTTGATTTTTATCGTCTTCACCCGTTGTTCCGTCACCATTGCTTGTTGCATCGCCATTAAGCATATAAGCAACACCAGCATAAAATGTATCCCAGTCGCCTTTGTATTTAATAACTTGCTCGCCAGAATCGGTCGTATTCGCGTAAGTATCAAAGCCAAATTTAAAATCTTCACCGATGCCTGCATCATCAAAGATCAAAGGTTGTTTACCAACAGTAACTGTACCAAAATCACCAGCAACACTAAGGAATGTATCACTTAATGCGATATTGTCGTCTTCACCTGAAATTTCCATGGTTGCGCCAAGTTCAATGCCATTACCGATTTCGTAACCTAAAGCAAAAGAAAAGTCAGCGTCATCAAGTTCAATGTAGTTTGAATCTACTTTGTTATCATTAAACTTACGAACGTCAGATCCATAATTAATTTTAACATCACCATTAAGTTTAAGTGTTACGCCATCAGCATCATATACTGTGGCAGCTTGTGCTGCTGTTGCTGCAAATAATCCGGTGATAGCCATTGCTAGTATTGTTTTTTTCATTTTCCTGCGCCTTTTAAATAGTTGTATTTATCTATCAAAAATTTTATTTTTTTAAGTTAAGCTGTATTTCATAGGAGACATTATCAACGTAAAAAATAAATGCAATTAAAATTGAACTTTTTTGCAAAGGCGAAAATCGCTATAAAAGGGGTGTTTTTGATTGTGATTGAGGTTTGATTGGCTTGGCTTTGGCTTTAAGTGCATGGTGTGGGGTTTTTAAAGGTTTGTATTTGATGTTTTTGGGTTGTTTTTGGTTGTGTCCCCTAAATTGAGCACATAAATAAATATTTATTTATGTGATCTGTTTCCATTTCTGTCTTCAACAAAAGACACAAGCGAAGGTTTTTAAGGGGATTTTATTTTACGATAAGATGATCTCTCGTACAAAGCGACTGCCGAAATAAGCAAGGGTTAATAATGAGGAAGCAGCTATGGTGATATAAATCGTCATGCGCCCTCGCCAACCGCGCTTAAAGTGACCCCATAATAATACGGCGTAAATTACCCAAGCAAATAAAGTCAGTACGGCTTTATGTGCGTTTTCTTTATAAAACATATGCTCTAAAAAGAAAAAACCGGTTAATAACGTACAACTTAGTAAAATAAAGCCGATCAATATAAATTGAAATAAACTTTTCTCTAGTGTCATTAAAGGTGGCAGACTTAGTTTTCTTTTAATAAGTTGCGGTCGTTTTAAATAGTGGTTTAAATAAGCAAGTTGTAAGGCAAATAAGCTGGCAATGGTTAAAACAGAATAGGCGAGTAAAGCAAAAAGAATATGTGTGCCGATAAGCGGGTTGCGCTCTAAATGGGTAATGTAATGGCTCGGAAGATAAGTAATAATAATAAACGTTAAAATGCAAAAAGCATAAACCACAGGTAATAAAACACCGGTATTAAAGCGTTTATGGGCAAGCGTTGACAGTACTGCAATAATAAAAGTGATCATGGAGAGCACATTTAACATCGGTAAGTTTTGTCCACTGACTAAAAAAATGTGTTGATAGAGCCAAGAAAAATGAGCAAAAAAAGCAATACTAATACAGGCAGTAAAATGCACGCGATAGGCAAGCGCATTTGAAAAAAGGCGTTTGCTTACTATAAAGCTTGCCATAAAGTAAAAAACACTACTGACTAGTGCATAATAATCCATATACCATTCCACTTATATTACGGTTGATTTGCTGATCATATTCAAAATTTGGCGAATGACAAGTGAATACTTAATACCTTTAGTATAAAGAGTGTTAAAACGAAGTATAGTTCCATTAATACCTAATATTATGTGCCTCGATAAAATGATGCGGTGCTGATTTTTACATCTACAAGGCTTACAGGTATAATCCTTCATTATTCTTTTAATTTAGCAGTGAGATCTCTGATGTTTGAAAATTTAACTGAGCGACTATCGAAAACCCTGAAAAGTATCAGTGGCAAAGGACGTTTAACGGAAGACAATATAAAGTCGACCTTACGTGAAGTGCGCATGGCATTACTTGAAGCTGATGTAGCTTTACCTGTTGTCAAAGATTTCATGAAAGCTGTCAAAAAACGTGCATTAGGGCGTGAAGTTCAAAAAACATTAAATCCAGGGCAAGCCTTTTTAAAAATAGTGCAAACAGAACTTGAACTTGCAATGGGTGAGTCGAATGAATCACTTAATTTAGCGATGCAGCCTCCGGCCGTTTTATTAATGGCAGGCTTGCAAGGTGCGGGTAAAACAACCTCTGTTGCTAAACTAGCTCTCTTATTAAAGAATAAAGAGAAAAAATCAGTCTTAGTGGTCAGTGCCGATGTCTATCGCCCTGCCGCTATTAAACAACTGCAAACATTGGCGAGCGAAGTCGATGTTGAATTCTTTCCCAGTGATATTAGCCAAAAACCTATTGATATTGCTAATGCTGCTATCGCGCATGCCAAAAAGAAATTTATTGATGTTGTGATCGTCGATACCGCGGGTCGTTTGCATGTCGATACGGACATGATGAAAGAGATCCAAGACTTGCATGCTGCAATATCGCCGATTGAGACATTGTTTGTTGTTGATGCAATGACAGGTCAAGATGCGGCTAATACAGCAAAAGCGTTCAATGAGATGTTACCTCTAACCGGTATCATATTAACCAAAGCCGATGGTGATGCTAGGGGTGGTGCTGCACTTTCTATCCGCCACATTACTGGTAAGCCGATTAAATTTATTGGTATGGGTGAAAAAGTAGATGCCCTAGAAGCTTTCCATCCGGATCGTATTGCTTCACGTATTTTGGGAATGGGTGATGTTCTTACTTTAATCGAAGATCTAGAGCTAAAAGTAGATAAGAAAAAAGCAGAAAAATTAGCTAAAAAGCTTAAAAAAGGTAAGAGCTTCGATCTTGAAGATTTTAGAGACCAACTTGTGCAGATGAAAAGTATGGGTGGTATGGCGGGTATGATGGATAAATTGCCGGGCATGGGACAACTTCCTGACGCAATGAAAAGCCAAGTTAATGATAAAGCGACGGATCAAATGGAAGTTATTATTAATTCTATGACCAAAAAAGAGCGTGCGAAACCAGAAATCATTAAAGGTGGACGTAAGCGTCGTATCGCTGCAGGCTCAGGCACCCAAATACAAGATGTGAATAAATTATTAAAGCAGTTTACGCAAATGCAAAAAATGATGAAGAAGATGTCTGGTAAAGGCGGGATGCGTAAAATGATGTCGAGCATGCAAGGAATGTTACCACCTGGCATGGGCGGTATGGGAGGCATGGGTACACCTCCTGGCCTTGGCGCTTTTAGAAAAAAATAAACGTTAGAGTTAAATGAAGAAAGTAAGTTATTGCTTACTTTCTTTTTTTTTGTGAAATAAATAATGGCAGAGTATTGCCATTATTAGCCCCGCTAATAAGCCCACAAGATGCGCATAGTTGGCAACATTTACCGGTAGAATATCAACAAACCCTAACGCCAACCAAAACAGTAAAAACAGAAAATAAGATTGTGGTAAATTGACTAAACTACTTTTATCTAATCGTCCACTAAGCCAGCAATAACCCACCAAAGTATAAACCACACCACTTAAGCCTCCAAAGTAAGGGCTCACTAAAAAATACTGCGCTAAATTTGACGCTATGGCTGAAAAAACAAAAAGAATGAGTAAACGTGCGGAGCCTTGCTGCTTTTCGATAACACCTGCGAGTTGCCACCACCACAATAAATTGAACACAATATGTAATAAGCTAAAGTGCAAGAAAGCTGGACTAATAAAACGCCAACTTTGTGAAAGATCAAAAGGTTGATTTACAAAGAAGGCCAGTGCTCTAAAGGTCGACTCAGAAAAGCCAATATTCATTAAGATAAAAACGAAGACGCAAAGTCCCAGCACGCTGTGCGTTAATATCCCTGCATGTGCAATAAAGTTATTAAGTAAGTTCTCGTGGGTATCGTAGGCACTATTACGGACTTGTTTAGTGCTACCTGTACTCCAACTCGCTGATAGGTACTTATCAGCGTTGGGGTTTTCAAGAAATGCATCTAGCTCATGTTGAGCTTGCTCTTGTTGATCACTTTTTAAAAGAATAAGCACATAATTAAACTCATCGCTTTCAATTTTATTATCAATATCGAGCGTATTTAAGTGGTCAGAAAAAGCCTGTGCAATGCGTAAATTTTGAAAGTAATACAAACGAAACATAGGAGTATGCCTTTATTGGGGACTATATGTAAAAATATTGTTATCAAAGTACAATATGAAATTTAGCTAAATATAGCCTTAAAGAGCATAATGACATTTTAAAGCAGAAACAAGTGCTTACCACAATTAAAACATAAAGAAAATAGTTAATAAAAAAAATACTTTGCTGGCAATAAGTTATCGAGTAGGAGAGTGGAAGCTTGACAAAAAAATGCTATAATAGCGTGCTGGTTTTTTTGTTCATATAAGAGTTACTTTTAAAAAGAGAATAAGATGAAAGTATTGACTGTCTTTGGTACTCGTCCAGAAGCTATAAAAATGGCGCCGTTAGTGGCTGCATTAGCGGAAGACCCTCGTTTTGAGGCTAAAGTTTGTGTTACAGCGCAGCATCGTGAAATGCTAGATCAGGTATTAGAACTTTTTGACATTAGTCCCGATTATGATTTAAATCTGATGAAAAAAGGTCAGACATTAAATGATATTACAGCGAGAATTTTACAAGAAATAAAGCCTGTACTTGAGGATTTTAAGCCTGATGTTGTACTTGTACATGGCGATACGGCTACGACATTTGCTACAAGTTTGGCAGCTTATTATGAACAAATACCGGTTGGTCACGTGGAAGCCGGTCTTCGCACTGGTAACCTTTATTCTCCTTGGCCGGAAGAAGGTAATCGTAGATTGACAGCCTCATTGGCAAAGTATCATTTTGCACCTACAGAGGTATCAAAAGAAAACTTACTTAAAGAAAATCATTCAAAAAATAATATAAATGTAACCGGGAATACGGTTATAGATGCGTTATTAATGATTAAAAATAAAATTGACACTGATCCCGCATTAAATCTTAAATTATCAGAAAAATTCTCTTTTTTAGATAAAGCAAAAAAATTAATTTTAGTGACAGGCCATAGACGAGAAAGTTTTGGTGGTGGCTTTGAACGTATATGTGAGGCGCTAGCTAAGACCGCGAAAACACATCCAGATATTCAAATATTATATCCAATGCATTTAAACCCGAATGTACGCGAGCCGGTTAATCGTATTTTGAATAATATAGATAATATATTCTTAATAGAGCCTCAGCAATATTTGTCTTTTATTTATCTAATGGATCGTTCTCATATTATATTAACAGATTCGGGAGGCATTCAAGAAGAAGCCCCTTCATTAGGAAAACCTGTTCTAGTTATGAGAGATACAACAGAGCGCCCCGAAGCAGTGAAAGCTGGGACTGTAAAACTAGTCGGTACAGATGTAGATACTATTGTATCTAGCTTAAATGAATTATTAGTAAATGAAAAAATTTACAAAAAAATGAGTTATGCACATAACCCTTATGGCGATGGTAATGCATGTGAACGTATTCTTAATATTTTAGATAAAAAGTAAAGGTTAAATTATGTCTTTTAAAACTATTTCTGTTATTGGTCTTGGCTACATAGGCTTGCCAACTGCTGCTATGTTTGCATCGTATAAAGTTAAGGTTATTGGTGTAGATGTGAGCGCCCATGTTGTCGAGACGATTAATAAAGGAAAAGTACACATAGTTGAACCTGATTTAGATCTTCTCGTTCAAGAGGCGGTTGCAAAAGGGTATTTAAAAGCAGTCACAAAGCCAGAGATTGCCGATGCTTTTTTAATAGCGGTACCTACACCATTTAAAGCTTGTAAAAAAGGTGATATACCAGAGCCTGATCTTCGTTATATTGAATCTGCCACTAAAGCAATTGCTTCAGTACTTAAAAAGGGTGATTTAGTGATTTTAGAATCAACTTCACCCGTTGGCGCTACAGAACAGATGTCGGCTTGGTTGGCTGAAGCTCGTCCTGATTTGAGTTTTCCTCAAACAGCAGGCGAAAATGCAGATGTAAATATAGCTCATTGTCCTGAGCGTGTATTACCAGGGCAGGTTGTTCGAGAGTTAGTTGAAAATGATCGCGTTATTGGCGGGCTATCAAAACGCTGTTCCGAGCGTAGTGTTGAACTTTATAAAACATTTGTAAAAGGTGATTGCGTTATTACGAATGCGCGTACCGCCGAAATGGCAAAATTGACTGAAAATAGTTGCCGTGATGTGCAAATTGCATTCGCAAATGAATTATCTGTTATCTGTGACAAATTAGACATCGATGTATGGGAGTTGATAGCATTGGCTAATCGCCACCCTAGAATTAATATTCTTCAGCCAGGTCCGGGTGTTGGGGGGCATTGCATTGCAGTTGATCCTTGGTTTATTATTTCAAAAACGCCACAAGAAGCTCAATTGATACATACTGCACGTAAAGTGAATGATGCAAAGCCTGAGTGGGTCATTAATAAAGTTAAATTAGCGATAGCAGACTTTTTGCAAGCGAATCCAGATAAAACAACAAAAGATGTACGAATTACTTGTTTTGGTTTGGCATTTAAACCCAACATAGACGATCTTCGTGAAAGCCCTTCATTAGCTATTGCCCAAAAAATTGCAAAAATGCATGCCTCAGTTGTTAATTTTGTTGAGCCTAATATTCATGAGCTTTCGGAGGAAATGAGTAAAAATTCTAAGCTGATTAGTTTTATAGGATCAGAAGATAAAACAGATATTGCCGTTCTGTTGGTTGATCATAAGGAATTCATTAAAGCTGATAAAGCAGTTAACTTTGCATTCATCGTTGATACAAAGGGTATTTGGAAATAATGAGGATTAAGGAGATCTTTAAAGAGTATTCGTTATTAACCATTCTTTTTAAAGTGTTTAACAGGTTTAAGCAAAAAATGCAGATGTATATCTTAAAGTACTTTTTATTAAAATATGGCTTTAAAATTTCATTGAAGAATTTTTCTCCTTTATTAACATTTTTTTATGGTTCAGAATCAAAAGAAAAAGTAAAAAACTTTTATGATGAAAACCCTCAAATTCAAAAAGAAGTAATAAAAAGTGCAGATGCTGTTTTAATGCATCAGTTTTATTTGCTTGGGTCTAATTTAGTAACACTAAGTAAAAAGATACCATGGAACAAAGATTTTAAAAGTAACTTTGTTTGGGAAAATATCTTTTATAAAGATATTGTACTTGTGGATTTAAATAATTCTGCAGATGTAAAGATCCCATGGGAAGTATCTCGATTTCAGCATTTTTTTTGTTTAGGAAAAGCATATTGGATAACCGGAGATGCTAAATACTTCACAGAAATGAAATTTCAAACTTCTGACTGGATCGATTCAAATCCCTATTGCTTCAGCGTTAATTGGACTTGTGCTATGGATGTTGGGATTCGAGCTGTGAATTGGATCCATGCTTATTTCCATTTTGAAGAACCGATTAATCAAGACAAAAAATTTAAAGATAAATTCAATCAAAGCTTATACCAACACGGACAATTTATTTTTAGAAATCTAGAAAATGGAGAGAAGTTAAAGAATAATCACTACCTTTCAAATTTAGTTGGACTTATTTATCTAGGATTATATTTTTGTGCTTTTAAAGAAAATAAAGAGCATGAAAAATGGCTCTGTTTTAGCATGAAAGAGCTAGAAAAAGAGATGTTTATTCAAAACCATATAGATGGAAGTAATTATGAAACATCTACATCTTATCATCGATTAGTAACTGAACTTTTTTTCTTTGCAATGTTATTAACTGAAAAAAACAAAATCAATTTTACTGAAAGCTTTAGAATGCGATTAGAGTTAATGCATGAGTTCCTTATGAATATAACCAAAACCAATGGAACATCTCCCCTTATTGGTGATGTCGATGATGGTCGCTTATTGATCATATCTGATTATTATGGCTGGAAAAAAAATGCACTTAACAACACGCTTGGCCTTGCTGGTCTATATTTTAAGCGAAAAGATTTTAGTCAGTATGGCTCCGCCTATAAAGAAGAGTGCCTTTGGATCTCTGGATTGGTTAATTACGACCAAGACAGAACACTAACAAATGGGAAATCAATTTCTTATCCGGATGGAGGGCTTTATTTTTTAAAAAATAAAGCGATATATTGCGCAATAAGATGTGGCGCTTTATCATTAAGGGGCAAAGGGGGGCATAGCCACAATGATCAATTGGCGATTGAATTAAATATTTTAGGGGAAGATTTTTTTATTGATCCGGGTGTCGATGTTTATACTGCAGATTATAAATCGAGAAATAAATTTAGAAGCACTAAAATGCACAATACGGTAAGTATTGATGGTGATGAGCAAAATGATTTTGATGAAAAATCTCTTTTTCAAATGAAAGAACAAAGCTTTGCTAAATGTTTAAAGTTCAATGAAACAGAGTTTGAAGGTGAACATTATGGATTTTACAAGAAAAATGGGGTTATCCATAATCGGAAAATAAATATAAAGGAAGGTGTTTTTGTTCTTCAGGATGAAATTAAAGGAGGAGTAGGAATTATAAACTTCGTATTATGCCCCGATGTTGAGTTGTATTTTATATCTGAACGCATCGTTTTTCTTAGGAAAAATTTTGTGGAACTTCAAGTTCACTTGTTAAACGGCAGTTATATAGTGATAAAAGAAGATCTTATTTCTCTGAGCTATGGAAGGCCTTTAAAGACTAAAAAAATAGAAATCAATATCAAGAATAGGAACAAGATTAGCTTTTCTTTTCAATACCTAAGCTAAAAATCATAAAATAAATCACATAGAATAATGAGGTTTAGAGGTATTGAAAATCACTTTAATTAAAGTTTCTAAAATCGAGAACCAATGAAAAAGCTAATAAAAAAAATACTCAGCCACCTCCCAAGAGATCTTTCTCGTTTCATTATATACGGTAAGGAATACTTTAAGGTAAAAAGAGAGTTAACTGAAAATGCTGAGTTTAATGAACTGGATGCAATGAAAAATCTTTTAATTCATGCTTATGAAACAACGATCTATTATAAAAACAGTTTTGATGCAGCTTGTTTCGATCCTTATAAATTTTCAAATGTAGAGGAAATAAAGGAGATTTCATTAATTGATAAGACAAGTGTTATGAGTAACCTTGAACAATTTAAGTCAACAAAGTTTCAAAAGAAAGACTTTCGGATTGTAACAACAGGCGGTACAAGTGGTGTACAAATGAGATTTTATCATCATAAAAAAAGTGCAGCGAGAGAACTAGCTTTTATTGATTATATTTGGAGTTCTGTTGGTTACAATTACAAAAAGTCATGGAAGGCTATTTTTAGAAATCAGGTTCTCGGCGATGAACTTTATTATGTCGATCGGTTTAATAAAAACATTGTTTTCAATACGTACTTAATGACTAATAGCAATATAAAAAAAATGATAGATGTAATGAATAAGTACAAACCCGAGTTTATTCACGGGTACCCATCAGCTCTTTTGATTTTATCTGAATCTATGCTTACATATGGTTTCAAGCTTAATTATAAGTTAAAGTCTCTTTTATTAAGCTCTGAAAATCTATATAAAGGACAACGGGGTTTTATTGAAAAAGTATTAAAATGCAAAATTTTTACTTTTTATGGGCACTCAGAGCTATGTGGAATGGCCATAAATAAAAATAATGATCACCATTACCACATTTTAAAAAAATATGGCTACATAGAGCTCATAGATGACAATAATGAGGTAATCAAAGAAAATGGGAAAATGGGAGAAATTGTAGTGACAGGATATGGTAGTGTCATTATGCCATTTATTCGTTACAAAACTGCAGATTATTCCTCTTATTTAGACTATGAAAATGGGGTTTTAGAAGATATAAAAGGACGATGGACACAAGAGATGTTGTTCACAAGTAGGGGCAATAAAATTTCAATAACAGCCTTAAATATGCATTCTGATATTTTTAAAAATGTTTGTAATTATCAGTTTATCCAGAATGAAATTGGTGTCGTTACCTTAAAGCTAGTCAAAGGTGACGATTTTAATGACAAAGATTTTCATCTAATAAAAACGAGTTTATCTGAAAAATTAGGTCGGCATTTAAATCTTGAAATAGAGTATTGCTTTATTATAGAAAGGACAATGGCTGGAAAACAACGGTTTTTAGTCCAAAATGTTAAAAATCAGAAATAAGGGATGTAACATGAAAATAACACTTTTTGGCTCATTCCCCCCTCCTATTGGAGGTATTTCAATCCATATAAAAAGAGTAAAGCTACTTTTAGAAAAAAAGGGGGATGAGGTTTTAATTTATACTAATGGAAATAAAGAAAAAGAGGCAAAAAATATAGTTATAGAAAATTTTAAACATACAATTTTTAAAATCCCATTTTTAGACACTGATATTTTACATTTTCATTTAACAAGTCTAAAAATAAGAATGTTACTAGGGGTCTATTGTCTACTAGGAAAAAAAGTGATTTTAACCATTCATGGCGAGAGCTTGAATGAACAATTAAATACCGCTACGTTTCTTCAAAAGCACACTTTATTGTGGAGCTTAAAAAAAATAAATAAGATTGTTTGTGTAAACCATAAAATGGTTATAAAGCTAATTAAATTAGGTGTTAAAAAAGAAAATGTTGTACATATTCCGGCATCCATTAATCCAATTGAAAGTAAAAATGAAATTCAAAATATCCCTGAAAATGTAACTAAGTTTATGGAAAACGCTAGTTTTTTGATCTCAGCCAATGGTGCTATTCGAATTCATGAGAACGAAGACCTATATGGTTTAGATATGCTTATTGAATTGATGGCAAGTTTAAAAGAAAAAAAAAGAGACGTTAAACTGTTATTTTGTGTGCTTTCAAAAGAGGTACAGCAAAGCCAAGAAAAAATACTTTATCAAACATTGAAAAATAGAATTTTAGAGTTAAGTTTAGAAAATAATATCATGTTATATGAAGTTGAAAATACAGAGTTTTATCCAATTCTTAAAAAAAGCGATTTATTTATAAGACCAACAAATACCGATGGAGACGCAGTTTCAATTCGAGAAGCTTTGTTTTATGGAGTGCCAACGATTACCAGTAATATAGTTGCGAGACCAGGAGGAACTCTTCTTTTTAAAAGCAGGGATCAGAATGATTTGATAGAGAAAGTTATGTTTCTTTTGGATTCTTATCAAGAAGAAAAATTAAAAGTGATCAACATTAAAGTTAAAGATTATTTTGATGAGTTATATTGTGTTTATAAAGAAGTGAGTAAAAGCCTAAATGAAAGTTGAAATAATTCGGACGACAGAAGAGTTCTATAAGTTAAAAAACATCTGGAATGACTTAGTTGAGCAAAGTAATACTTTAACATATTACGATACATTTGATTATAACTATCATTGGTGGACTTGCTTTGAAAGTAAATCCGAAACTAAATTATTTATTTTGATCCTGTACAATAAACTTAATCAAGTAATAGCAATTTTTCCTTTAATGATAAAAGAGAATCAACATTTTTTCCTGAAAGAAAAAGTATTAAGTTTTTTATCAAAAGGAGATTACCACAATATAATTACAATCTCTGATAATACAAATTTAAATAAAGTTTTTAATCTGTTATTTTTAAAGCTTCTAGATAGTAAGACTGAGTTCGATAAAGTGTTGCTTACTCACCTAAACATCTCATCTGCATTTTCGAAATATTTAATGAAGCACCAGGAGTATAATAAACATTTTAATCTATTAGTCGAAACTCCCGTATTAAAGAAAAATGAAGTTACTTCATTGATAAGTTATAAGAAGGCATTTTTATCAAAGAATGTTAAAAACTTAAATAATCGGCTTTTAAAAGATGTTAATTATACATTTGAAGTCACTTATAATAATTGCATAGATATAATATCTAAAGTTCATATTGAACAACAAAAAGAAGACTCAAGAGATGGTCGTAGAAGTCTATATCAAGATAAAAAAAGGCAGAAGTTTCTATATAAGCTTTATTCTAAAAATAAACACATAACATTTTTAATAAAAAATAAAGATGGCGAAGTTATTGCCTATCAAACCGCGTACGTGCATAAAAAAACAATTAATTTTTGGAATATGGGTTATCAATTAAATTATACTAAATATAGTATTGGTCGCATTGGTGTATGGAAAATGATTGAGTGGTTTATTGAAAGCGAATGTTTCGATGAGCTTGATTTTGGTAGTGGACGATACCCCTGGAAATTTCAATGGACAGATGAAATGAATTCAGTTTATAAACTAGAGTATTATGTTAATCACTCAATAAAAATTAAATTTGTTACAAAGGTAAGAGAACTAAAAAGAGTTATAAAATGTTTTCTAATATATTAAGTAAGATAAAGAATCAAAAAGTCCTTTCAAATGGCCTAACATACCTTTTTTTTTCAGTCTTTACTCAAGTTGTCGGCTTACTTTACACCCCTATTTTAACTCGAAACTTATCAATAGAAGATTATGGTAGTTATAATCTTATTTTGTCAGTTCAGGGGATCTTGGCTATTTTATTTACCTTATGCCTTGGTAGTGGTTTTTCCCGATTTTATAATGAAGTCAAAAATAAAAACCTCTTTATTAATTCAGTTATTAACCTTCATTATGTATTAGGCATTAGCAGTTTATTCTTGATCATTACTTTCAACAGTTTTTTTTCAAATATTTTATTTGGTAGCCTAAATAATGCCTCTGAATATTTGATTTATTTGGGTGTTTTGTCCTTATTAGGCGGGGTGATCTCAATATATGAAATCAAATATTCAATGGAATATAAGGCAAAGCAAGCCTCTTTAATAAATTTCATTAGGATTGTAGTTCGATTAGGAAGTGTGTTTTTATTAAGTATGACCGGAACTTTAGATGTTAAATTACTATTAACTGTTCAAATTGTAATTAACCTGTTTATTTTCATGGGGTTATTTTTTACAAATAGAAAGACATACAAACTAGAAGTGGATTTTATATTAGTAAAACCAGCGTTAAAATTCGGAACTGGCTTGATTTTAGGTAGTGTATCAACATGGGTGCTATCTTTAATCGATAGACGATTTATAAGTGAGTACCATGGACTTTCGGATGTTGGCATTTACTCTTTAGCTGCAACAATTGGAATGCTTATATCTCCTGTATTTTTAACCCCTTTTCGCAAAGTATTTACACCTTTTAAATTTAGTGTATATAACAAACCGGGAGGGAAAGATAAAATAATTCACTTTTATAATGTTTATATTTTTTTATGTGTTTTATGTGTTTTAGGGCTCTCTTTATATGGGGAATTGCTAATACATATTTTGGCAACAAAAGAGTATTATGAAGCAGCTAAAATAATCCCGTTAATTGCTATCTCTTATTTCTTTTGGGGGTTAAATGAATTTTATGGTCTTGGTGTTAATATAAAAAACAAGACATTTATAAACTCTTTAATAGCAGGAAGCGCTGCGTTGATGAATGTTTTATTAAATGTTTTGTTAGTGCCTAATTATGGTATTTACGGTGCTGCGGTAGCAACAATTATGAGCTATTTCTTCACAAATGTTATTTATTTTGTTTCATTAAAAGTCTATTTTAATATAGAGATCAAATATTATAATTGGATCAAGTTCTTTTTTGTGTATTTATCTCTTTTTGGGGTTCATTTATATTTAGATCTTAACCTGATTCCAGATTTTTTTCTCAACCTTTTTTTGATTTTCCTTTATATTTTAACTTGTTTTGGGTTTAAGTTTATAACTCCCAAAGCATTTAAATCAATTAAAATTTAATAATAAAAGGAGGCTTCATGTTTTGTAAAATTTTCCTTTTGCTAAAGGAAGAAGGCATTCGAGGCTTATTTAAAAGGGTATTCAATAAAACTCTACAAGTTTACTATCTTTATGAAATAAAGTTGACAGATGAAATGGAACTGGAACATGAAAAAGAGTTTTTGTCACTGTCTCTTGAGGTTTTAACTGCTGTATGTGACGCTGATATTAATGAAATTACAAAAGAAAAACTGGATATTTTAAAGAAAAGATTAGATTTAAAAGGTGTTCAAGATTATTTTTTCTTAGAAAGTACATTCATAGCAGGGCACTATGGGCTGGCTTTTGAAAATAATCAAGATAACCCTTATATCAATAAGTATTTAAAAATAAAAAAAGGAGAAAGTTACTTATTTGATGATTACACTTTAGCAAGATATAGAGGAAAAGGGTTTCATAAAAAATCAATCTTAAGCAGACTTGAAATGTCCAGAAAAAAGGGTTGCGACAAGAGTTTTGTTATTATTTATTCTATTAATCAAGCGTCTCAAAAATCATATGAAAAATTGGGTTTTATTTATCAACGAAAACTATATGAAATAAAGCCGTTTAAAATCATTTTGTATGGTAATAAATAAAAGCCAAAAAACGCGATTAAGAATGAGAGGTATTTTTTGTGGTTAATAGGTATTGAAAACATATGAGTTTTACCAAAAAATTAGATTATTAACTAGGTCTTTATTTTTGAATTTTAATTGATTGTGAAAGAAGCTAGAGATGCTCAATTGAAATTTTATAAATCAGCTTTCAACTGTTTTTGTATCCGTAATCATCTCCAACCTTAAGGATATTTATCATCATTTAACCGATGTGTTTTTTTAGCGATAACAGCCGCGATTCCAAGCCCTTAAACTTTTGAACCTATGTGGATGTATGATTACAATTGATGGCGTGGGCTGTCAAACTAAAATAACGAAAAGTAGTGCTTAAAGTTGATGTCTACTTGTTACCAGTCAAAGATAATCTGAAAAGATAGTAATCGATATTGGGTTATTTGTTTCCTATTAATAAGCTAGAAAAAAAACGAGTAAAACTTACTTAATAAAAAAGGCATGGTATGAAGAAATTCACCCTTGCATAGTATTAGCTGTCAGTGAAATTGGTAATTTAGCTTTTTAGGGATCCACTTTTAAAATAGTTGGGTATATTGTTTCTTTTAAAACGGGAAAATAACCGTTACCTTTAAATTTTACATTAGTTCAGCATTCAAGCTTGCACCGATTAAAGACTGAAAAATAAATTGTTGCTGGAATTAAGTGAAAATATAAACAAGCAAACCTAAGTGATAGTTACAGAGGAAAGTAATATCAGGTTTGTCTCTGCGTTGAGATAGAAACATCAATAAATTTAAAATAATAACGTGAATAGCATCACTCGCGGTCTCTCCTTTGAAATGAGGATGGTTGCTTTAGGTGATACGTATGAGGATTAAAAAATGAATGCGATGAAGCTATATGAATTATCCTTTTATTTTTATTCTAAAAATAAAAGGATAATAAGGATCTTCCAAATGCTTAATCGGTTCTTTAATAACTCTCATCTTCCATATGAGGCGAATAAAAGGAGTTCATTTTATAGGAAGCATTGGTGTTGTTATTCATTCTAATGCAGTCAGCGGGAGCCCGAGTGCTTGGCGGGATAACGATTGGAGATAATGTAGTGAGAGGCACTAATTTTGTTGTAATACGAGATATTCCATCAAATAAAGGGGTGGTTGGTATACCAGGTAAGATTTTTTCTAGATGTTTTAATATATAAACGAGAGGGAGAGATATGAACATTAATATATGTAAATGGAAATACAATGCACAATCACCTGTATTGTTTATGATTGATGATCTTGCAAATGTTTGGGTTGACCTAACTGGAACGGGGCAGGTTGATTTGGGAGAAGACTGGGGCTACGCTAAAAATGGAAAAAACGCATCAATTAGATTCTTAGAGAATAAAATTTTAAAATCATTCCCTTGGGTTAAAGTAAACTTCTATGTGCCTGTTGGAAAAAGAATAGGAATGCTAAAAAAATCATCGATATTTATGTATTCTAATCCTATTAATGAAAATAAAGAAACTAAGAATTTTTTTAATGCTTTACATGCTCATCCAAATTACGAACTATCATATCATGGACTAACCCATGGAGAGGTGTTTGAAAAAGCTGAAAATCAAAAGCAAGAATGGGATTGCTATGGCTCATTAGATGAAGCGATGGCAACTATCGAGAAAGGAAAACAAATATTCAAAGACGCATGTGGAGAATATCCTAAAGGAGGAAAGTACTGTGGCTATAAAGCTGGGGAATTTGGAGATCAAAGTATAAATGATTCTAACTTTTTATGGTGGCATAGGTATTGGAATAAAGGAGTGGAAAATCAAGAGAAAGGGCTCGATATAGGTAATGAATTAAACCCGTTAAAGAACTTTGATCTAATTAATTTTGGAAGTCAAAAAGTAATTGATATTCCATCAACATTAAATGGAGCGTTATTTAATAATACTTCTGCAAATAAAATTAAATTAATAGTAAAAAAAGCATTATCATTTTACTTTTTTAAAAAGAAAAAAAGAGAAATAGATTTTTTACTTGATAATAAACTTGTTATATCCATCCAAGAACACATATCACCAGCAAGAAATGATGGAAAGACGCAAACACCAAATATATTTGATGACAGAAAAAGTCTTATCAAAATTTTTAATTACTTAAAAAATAAAAATGTGTGGTACTGCACAGGAACAGAGCTTGCAGAATATTATATTTTAAGAGAATCTTTAAATATAAAAATAATAGATAAATTTTCATTTGAATTTGAGCTGGAAAAGACAAGCCATGATATTTCTGGCGTTGAAATCTCATTGATTGTACCTTCTGCCATTAAATCTATAACTACTCCTAGTAACAAGGAGATTATTACGCATAAAAATGTGGTTACTCTGCTTCCCACTAAAGGCATTTATTACTTTGATTTTTATGGCAATGAGAAACGAGACTGATGATATTTTATATACTTTTTGGGTGTCTTTTTATAGCGTTATTTATAGTAACTCAAAGTAAAAGTTTGCTTCAAAAAAAGATAAGTACCACTTTAATTATGATTCTTTTTTGGATTGTTGGAGGATTAAGTTATAAAATTCATAATGATATGTACATTTATGAACAATTTTATAATTCAATACGGCTATCTTCTATAATCAGTTGGAGGCCTGTTGATTTTGAAATAGGCTTTGTAATATTAAATTATATTGGTAAAAATATTTTATTCCTACCCTTTATATTGTTTAAAGCATTAGTTTATTTTTTCTGTGTTTTAATGATATTTAAAGGGGTAGATAGAGTTTTAATTAAAAATAGTAATGAAACCGCTTTTTTATTGATCCTTCTCTATTTCTTTACCGCCTTTTATATGTCTTTTTTTGTTACCTTTAGACAAGCAATTGCGGTATCAATTTTTATTTATGCTATTAAATATATCGGGTCAGTTCGTTTTTATTTTTTGATTGCTGTTGCTTCTTTATTTCATTTAAGCGGTATTCTTTTATTGTTTATACCCCTGTATATTAGAGTCAAAAGGAAAAGCAAATGGTTAGATTCTAGTTTGATAATACTTATTCCCCTCTTCATGTATTCACCCGTATTTAGTTATATTATAGCTTTGGTGATGCCTTATCTTGGAGAGTTTAGTGGGAAAATTGTTTCTTACGGAATTGGTCATGTAGCAGTGAAAGTTTTCGGCTTAATGGACGCCCTTCATTTTATAATAGGGTTGCTGGTTATATTTTTAGTGAGTAAGAAAGCATTAACAAAAGAAGAAAGTATAATTTATAAATTATTTATTCTTTATGTAATTCTGGCGCTAGTCGCGAGTACAATTCCTCTAATGTATCGAGTATTGATGTACTTTCAGGTGTTTTTACCGCTAGGAATTGTTTTAGCATTTAGAGGTATTAAATCTTCCTCTTTGAAAAACATAACAAAATTAGTGGTCATTATTAGTTTCTTTGGTTTGTTCAATTTATATAGAATTAATTTAGCTTATAAATTTGATGGGAAATTTATACCGTATCACTCCGGTTTAGAGTTGGTTTTTTACGAAATCCCTTATTCAACTACAGCACAGTATCGGCACATGATTGAGAGGTGGGGAGTGCCTAATGTCGAAATATATTAACGGTGAAAATATGCTTGTACTTGCTATAGGGAGTGAAAACTCTCATCGAAAAAGTAAACAGATTTATAACCTTTTTGGGAAAACTGTTAGACAATAAAAAGTTAACTCTTTCTTAAAATGGAGCCAAAATGAAAATCATATACATTACATCTTTACTCTCAAAACAGGGGAGCTCAGCTTCTATTCGTAACACGTCACTTATTAATGGACTATCAAAAATAGGCCACGATGTGACGGTTTTAACTATTAAATACCCTCAAGAAGTATTAGATGATTATTTAATTAATGAAATCCATGAAAATATTAATGTTATTGAAGTCGATTCAGGTCTTATCAGTCGCTATGTTCCAAGATTAGCTAAAAAATCAGGTTTTTCTCAAAAAAGGAAAGCATCTCTATTAACTGAATTTAAAAAAATGGTTAAGGATGTTATTTTTTTTCCAGATGTTGATGCTGGGTGGATAAAATCATCGAAAAAAGAATTTATAAAGTTGAATTTAGAGGTGTTTGACATCATGATCAGCTCGTCAGATACCAAAACATCTCATTATGTTGCTAAAAATATTAAGAAAAAGTTTAATAATCTTAAATGGATTCAAATTTGGGGAGATCCTTGGTATTCGGATGTGAATGTGATGTCATCCTTTAAAAGGATACGCATCAAATATGCAGAAGAAAAAATACTAAAAATAGCAGATTTAGTTTTTTATGTGTCGTTGCCAACTCAGATCGAAATGTCGAAAAAGCATCCATTAATCGATATGCGCTATGTACCTCGAGGTTACCTGAATAATGTTGATAAAATTTCTGTAGATTCAATTAAATCATTTAAAATGGTTTATACGGGGTTAATTACAGGGCGTAATATAAAACCAATAATATCAGCAATAGAAGCGTTTAATTCTTCAAATAATATTCCTATAAAATTGTTTTTTTATGGTCGAGTTGATTTAGAACTTGTAAGTCAATATGAACATATTGATTTTGTTGAATTTAAGGGGCAAGTATCCTTACATGAGGTGATGTATGTTTATCAATGGGCTGATATTCTTCTCTTGATTGGAAATGATAAAGTAACAACTCAAATCCCAGGGAAACTCTATGATTATTTTGGAACGAAATGTTCGATTCTTGTGTTACTTGAAGATTTAAATAATGAAGTCGCAAAATTTATAAAGGCGACAGGAAGATGTAATGTTTTTTTAAATGTAAAAGAAGAAATTAATTTAAAATCAATTTGCAATAGTTCCATCGATGAACTCTTTTTAGAGGAGTACTCTCCTGAAAGTATTGCAAGAAATTTAATAACTCAAGTTGTAAGTGTTTTGTAAAAAGGAAACAAATGTTTAAAATCGAAGATCACGGGTAAAATGCGACTACAATACTTGAACAAACTCATCTGAACACTATGAGTTATGGCTTAGATGTCGAGCTTTAGGTTATCGATTTTGAAATTTAAAAGAAATTACTTTTAAATATAGGGTGTTGGAAAGTAGTATCTCAAGGTTAAATAATAAAGCCAGGAGCCAAGCTTCAATTAATTTAATTTAAAATATTGTGATTTTTTTACTAATCAATCGGAAGCTGAATATCTACTTTATAATTGTATATGTTCGAAGGATTTTAAACTTAATATTAAGTTTTGGTGGCGAAATATAATCAAGTTTAGGTTTTTTAAATCTATTTTTGTCCCTTTATATTTAATTAAATAAGGGATCCTGGTGGAAATTTTATATAAGTAACTTATATTTTGTAATTATATTGATATAATTCTTTGGTCTAGTTGCTATTAGATCTAAAGTTTAGTTTTACT
Organism: Psychromonas sp. CNPT3; assembly: GCF_000153405.2. Classification (NCBI taxonomy): domain Bacteria; kingdom Pseudomonadati; phylum Pseudomonadota; class Gammaproteobacteria; order Alteromonadales; family Psychromonadaceae; genus Psychromonas; species Psychromonas sp. CNPT3. Next base: position 2,759,631 of record NC_020802.1, on the reverse strand, counting down.
ATAGCGAATTATTTGTATGGGAATTTAACTTTTTTATGGTCGAGAGTTGATCTTATATAACTGTTATATCAATTATGACGTATAGTAAAAGTGGATTATATGGGAAATAGAAAATTAACTTTAATTATTGCAACGATGAAGAATCGAATATCTTCCCTCTATAGAATATATTAGTAGGTAGGCACTGGAAAATAACATTAATACTATAGCGAATGTGACTAACTTACCTATAAACAAAAATTTAATTACTCTTCAGGACAAGCGATATCAACAGCATCTACAGATGCAGTATAACAATGTGTTTTTGTTTAAATAACCCTCAATTTTTTAGGCGAATCGTCGTTATATAGAGTTTAATTTACGATTTATTATTCTGACTAATTAGTCGCCGGGGTAGATGTAGTTGTACGTTAAGGGGATTATAGTTTTAAACTTACTAGAAGGTTTTTGATAATTGATAAGTGTATTAGTATCCTGCTTATATAGTAGGTTAGATAACGTAGATAATGTGATTAAGCAACGTCAAAGTAATGTTGAGTATATAGTTGTGGTTCAAGGAACAACCGAAGATTTACTTATCGAGTATAAAAGGGCACATACTTGGACAAAACGATCTGATGTGCAAATAGTCTTTGATTCTAATTTAGGGGTTTCTTATAGTCGAAATATGGCTATTAGTTATAGCAATGAAGGACTTATTTTATTTACAGATGATGATGTAATTCTTTCTCCCGATTTGTTTGATTTGTTAGAGAATAGCTTCTCAAAGTCTCCTGATTGTACTTTTATAACTTTTGATGTTGAAGATAATGAAGGTAAATTACTTAAGCCCCCATTATGTAAAAATTATCATAATTTACGTTCAATTCTAGGTGTCGGCACTATTCAAATCGCAGTGTCTTTAAATAATGACACTAAAAAATATAGGTTTCCATGCGATCTAGGTGCAGGAGCAAAATATCCTAATTGTGATGAGCCAGTATACTTAGCTCAATTTCTGAATAATGGGGGGAAAGGCAAACATATACATAATACAATTTGTCAGCACCCTAGAGAATCTTCGGGAAACTCATTAAATAGCTATGTCAAAATAATGTCTAGGTTTATTGCATTTCGTTACATATTTGGTAACACAAAAGGCATAATAATTTTTATATGTTTTATTTTAAAAAACATAAAAAAAATGTATTAATAGATAAATTTACATTGGTCCTTACATATGAAAACTTTAGTTTCAATAATAACACCTTCTTATAATTCAATTAACTTTATAAGATCAACCTATGATTCATTATCCCAGCAAACCTATTCCAACTGGGAGTGGCTGGTTACCGATGATTGTTCAACCGATGAGACTTTTACATTACTGCAGGAGTTAATGAAAAAAGATTCCCGTATAAAGCTATTTAAAAACAAAGTAAATTCCGGAGCCGCAGTTACAAGAAATGTATCTTTAGAACATGCTAAAGGCGATTTCATTGCTTTTTTAGATAGTGATGATCTATGGTATTCGGATAAACTAGAAAAACAAGTATCCTTTATGGGGGATCAAATTAATTTTTCTTTTACAGCTTATGAGTTGATTGATGCTGAAAATGTAAAGGTTGGAAAAACGGTTGATACAAAGCAAAAGGGTTCTTTTAATTATCAAAATCAATTGCGCAAAAAAGCAACAATGGGATGTTCGACAGTGATGCTAAGGCGTAGTGCTTTTAATGATATTAAGATGCCCTTGATTAGAACACGACAAGATTATGCCCTATGGTTAAAATTATTAAAAACGGGTGAAAGTGCTGTGATTTTAAATGAAATATTAACTCAATATAGAATACTACCAGATTCTATTTCTCGAAATAAAATAAAAGCGGCCCAAAAGACATGGTTTGTATACCGTGAGATTGAAAAATTGTCATTCTTCTCTGCGTGTATAAGTTTTATATTTTATGCGTGGCGCGGTGTCTTTAAAACGCAGTAAGGAACAAATATATGAAAATTGCAATCGCAGGGACTGGTTATGTCGGATTATCAAATGCAGTATTATTAGCACAACATAATGATGTCGTAGCAGTAGATATTATTGCTGAAAAAGTATCATTAATTAACGCTAAAAAATCTACAGTGGCTGATGTTGAAATAGAAAGTTATTTAGCTAACAAACCATTAAGCCTTAAAGCGACCTTAGATAAAGAGAGTGCTTATAAGAATGCTGACTTTGTGATAATAGCTACCCCCACCGATTACGATGTAGCTACTAATTATTTTAATACCAGTTCAGTAGAGATGGTAATTAAAGATGTGCTGTATGTTAATAGGCAAGCAACTATTATTATAAAATCTACAGTTCCTGTTGGCTTTACTCAAAATATGAGGCTGCAGTTCCAATATGAAAACATTATCTTTTCACCTGAGTTTTTACGCGAAGGGAGGGCCCTACAGGACAACCTTTACCCTTCTCGTATTATTGTGGGGGATAATTCAGAGAAAGCTAAAGTCTTTGCTAGTTTGTTAGTACAAGGGGCTATTAAAGAAGATATAGATGTCTTATTTACGGACTCTACCGAAGCTGAAGCCGTCAAGTTATTCTCTAATACTTATTTAGCGATGCGTGTCGCTTACTTTAATGAATTAGATAGTTATGCTGAAGCACATGATCTAGACACTAAGCAAATAATACAGGGTGTTTGCTTAGATCCGCGTATAGGAAATCATTATAATAATCCTTCCTTTGGTTATGGTGGTTATTGTTTACCTAAAGATACTAAACAGCTTCGTGCTAATTATAAAAATGTTCCAAATTGTATTATTGGTGCCATTGTAGATTCAAATACTACACGTAAAGATTTTATTGCAGATTCTATATTAAAACGTCATCCAAAGACGGTTGGAATCTACAGGTTGATAATGAAAAGTGGCTCGGATAACTTTAGAGCATCGAGTATTCAAGGTATAATGAAACGTATTAAGGCAAAAGGTGTCAACGTTATTATTTACGAACCAGTGTTAAAAGAAAAAACATTTTTTCATTCAAAAGTATTTACTGATCTCACTAAATTTAAACAAGTATCTGATGTCATTGTCAGTAATCGCATGCTTGATGAGTTAATTGATGTGAAAGATAAGGTTTATACTCGTGATATTTTTGGTAATGATTAGTTATTACTAAGCCTTAATCATTACCATCCAAGAATTTCGTCAAGATGGATACTTATTGTATTATTGATCAGGGATCACTATTTAGCCCCAAATCCAGTTAGCATTGTTTTAATCGTTTTAATGACAATATTTGCATCCAACCAAAATGATAAGTGTTTAATATAATAGAGATCGTGTGCTAATTTCTCTCTTGTTGAATCTGTGTCATCCGTATACCCTTGTACTGTTTGTGCCCAGCCGGTTATCCCAGGCTTTACCATGTGCCGATAACCGTAAAAAGGGATCTCTTTCTCGAAGGCAAGAACAAATGAGTTTTGCTCTGGACGAGGGCCTATTAAGGCCATTTCGCCTTTTAGTACATTAAAAAATTGTGGAAGTTCATCAATACGTACTTTTCTAATAAATTTACCGATGCGAGTGACTCGAGCTTGCTCTGCTGTTGCAAATTTTGATTCTGAGTTTGGGCTACGTACAGTCATACTTCTAAATTTATAAATAGAAAATTCTTTGCCACCTTGGCCAATTCGTTTTTGGATGAACATAGCAGGGCCTGAGCTTTCTATCTTGATACAAATCGCCGTTATTATCATGATAGGCAGGGTGATCGGAAGTGTTATTAAAATAAGCAATGACTCCCAAATTCTTTTAAAAAAAGTATAAAAGGGGGGGGAAAGTAATGTTCCAATTGAGTTTTCGGATAAATGCTTTGTTTGAACTTTACCTTCTAAGTTTTCTTTAATGGCTGCAAAATGAAAAACATGTATATTGTTAATACTACAATCAGCCAGAAATTTTTCTTCGTTGGCGGTTAAATTGTGGTGTAAATCGACAACAACGCCATCTTTAATATTGGTTAATTTATAAGGGGTTCGTAAAATACTAATGTCTAAACGATCGTTGACTCGTAGTTCTTTTAAATCAAAATTGGGTATTGCAGCAAGCTTAAGTCGTTTCGACTCTCGTCTTAATCTGGAACTTATATAGAGCCAAACAACAGAAAGAATTATTCCTTTTAGCAAAATAGAAAGAGAGTAATCGATGCGAAACATTACTATTATTAACAGCGCGATACCGTAAGCACTAAATAGAACGGGGAGTATGTAATAGGTTCTTTCAACTAAAAGGTATTTTGTTATTTTAGGGAGTGTCATTGAACACGACAAGTAAGTTAATAGGGTAATGATGATACTATTTGTTACGTTGTCTGATGAAATCGGGGAAAGAAAAAAAAGAAAAAAGGCAATCAACGATAAGCCTATACCATGACATATATATGAGTTTAAAAATAAATTCTTCATCAATTTCTTTTTAGATTATTAAAGGTTATTTTGATAATACCAGAAAACAGGCACTTTTAGACATTAAATCAATAAAAATGTAGTGTACTTTGTGGTTTTAATTTAGACATTAAAAAATGTCACGATAACGCTCATTGACGTTAATGATTTCTTGTTGGTGCTTACGAAAAGCTGCCACCACGAGCGGATCAAAGTGTTTGCCTTCTTGATCATCTATAAACTTTAAAATCTCATCCATTGGCCATGCTTTTTTATAGCAACGATCATGTGCTAAAGCATCAAAAACATCTGCAAGAGAAGCAAGTCTACCAACGAGATCAATCTCTTCACCTTTAAGGCCATTAGGGTAACCGCTACCATCCCATTTTTCATGATGTTGATAACAGATAACCGCTGCAAACTTTAAAATATCTTGTTGAGAATAGCGCACTAATTCATAGCCAATCTCGACATGTGTTTGCATGGTTTTCCATTCTTCTGCCGTTAACGATCCCGGTTTATGTAAAATGCAATCGGGGATCCCTATTTTCCCGAGATCATGCAGAGGAGAGGCTGATTTTATTTTTTCAGCATCGCTAATGCTATAACCTAATTCCAGTGCCAAAATATAGGAAATTTCAGCAACTCGGCGAATATGATTGCCGGTTTCTTTTGATTTCTTTTCAATCGCTTCACCGAGTAGATAAATAATCTCTCGTTGGCCCTCATCAACTGCGTTACGTAACTCTTCATTGTCGAAAGAGGTTTGTGTGTTGCGGGCAAAGACTTCAATCCAAGTAATATCGGTATCCGAAAGGGGGGTGAAGCCTTCAACGTAGAATAAAATACAACTATTATTACTACTGTGCATATTTAAAATGAATGCGTTTTCAGTAAAAATGTTGGTTTTTTCTGCCAAACTTTTGGATATTAAAATGGAAACATTGTCGGGGAGTAAAGAGATATCATTAAATTGAGCTAACTGAGTAAACTTACCCTGTGCACCGGATAGTTGAAAAGTATTTTGATCGCAATAAATGCCTAACGTCGAAAAATCGGTGCTATTACCCTGAGTGCATTGTTCAACCAAAAGTGACAAATAATGGATTGTTTCATTAACTAAAACGTTATAGGTTCTTGCCTTTATAAGTTGTGCTGATGAGTTGGCAATAATTTGTAAACTATTTTTACTTTTCTTTAAGCTAATAATATTTTGATAAGAGCGTAAAGCACTACACATTAAAGTGTCGAGCTTAACGCCACTGAGTTCTGTTTTGTTCTTATAATCAGAGATATTGTATTCTCTAATGATCTTGCGCTCGGGGGCTTGACCGGGTTGGCCTGTGCGTAAAACAATGCGTGTAGTATGATTTTTTAATTTATTACGGATGTTTTTAATTAAACGTAAGCCAGCATCGTCTGTTTCCATTACCACGTCGATTAAGGCAACAGCAATGTCATCGTGCTCTTGAAACATTTCTTCGGCCTGTGCCGCTGAATAGGCGCTTAAGAACTCTAATGTTCGACCATCCCATTCAAAAGAAGAAAGAACAAGTTTAGTAACTGCGTGCACTTCTAAATCGTCATCGACAAGCATTACCTTCCAAGGCGCGAGCCGCAAGGAGGGAAGGATTGCGTCGGAGTCATTATCCTCTTCTATAAAAAGAATCTCATCATTCATAAATAGGTCTCTAAGATAGTAAATACAGCATTTATTTTACAGTTTAGTGCATTTTCGATCATAAGCCGATAACTATGTATCACGTTCATTATTATCATATTCTACGCAGTTGAATAGATAGTTTAGCTTATATGTCCTACTTTGTGACAATCTTCACGTAGATCAAATAAAGTAAAGCTTACTTTGTTTGATTTTTAAGCGTTTGTTTTATTATGATATTGCTGTGAATTTAATGGTGATATCATCGCACAATCATTGTCTTTATTTATTGAGTGCTTATTTTGTTGAGTACATGGATGTATTGAAAGAGGATGAATACAACAAACTAAACACTTTAAATTTATTTTTAAAGTGTTTAGTTTTGAAAATATGGATAGATAAAAGTCATTTATTTGTAGGGATGTTTAAGACGTAGAGATTTAAGCTCTATTTCTAGCGAGCTGAAACAGATATAAATGATGATCATTTTATGCGTTATTTTTTGTATATTGCTTTATTAATTCAGAGCTTAAAACACAAAAAACACCTAATGCATTGTATAAGCTAAGATAAATTGACTTTACTTGTTGATAGTAATTATCGTCAATAAGGTCATAATCAGATTTTTTTTGATATTAAATAAAGTTCTATTAGAAAAATAGTCTTATTATGCAGAGTGATCTTTTTCATTTGTTTTTCAAATTCCCCCGTTTAAGGGTTATTGGCTAGTAATTTGCCCATGGAAAATAAGCGTCTTTATCTGTATTTTTATATATAAGACTTATTCTAATAAAGGAATTAATAATGTTACACAAATTTAAGCCGATGAGTATCTTGCTGATGCTTGTCGCTGTTTTATTTTCGCCCTCATTGTTGGCTAGTGAAGGGGTTTTGGTCGATTTAACGTCTAGTGGTATCGGTTATACTGCACTATTGATTTTTACGATTGCTTATTGTTTGGTCATGCTTGAAGACGTTATTCACCTGCGCAAATCTAAACCTATGTTAATAGCTGCCGGTCTTATTTGGGCAATGATTGGTTATTATGGAACGCAACATGGTATGAGCCATGAAGCAGAAGCCGCTTTCCGTCATAATTTACTTGAATACTCTGAATTGTTTTTCTTCTTATTGGTTGCGATGACCTATATAAATGCAATGGAAGAGCGTCAGTTGTTTGATGCTTTACGTGTGTGGATGGTGAACAAAGGCTTCACACTGCGCAATATCTTTTGGTTAACGGGTGTACTCGCCTTCTTTATCTCTCCGATTGCAGATAATTTAACAACCGCATTATTAATGTGCGCCATTATAATGAAAGTGGGTGGTACCAATAAAAAGTTTATTACGTTAGGTTGTATCAATATTGTTGTTGCCGCTAATGCAGGGGGCGCATTTAGTCCCTTTGGTGATATAACAACGTTAATGGTTTGGCAAAAAGGTATGGTACCGTTTGCTGATTTCTTCCAGTTGTTCTTACCATCAGTCGTTAACTTCCTCGTGCCAGCTTCTATTATGAGCTTCTTTGTTGTAAATGAAGCGTCAAAAAGCCACGCTACGTTTGTACATATGAAACCCGGTGCATTACGCATTGTTGGTTTATTCTTATTAACCATCCTTTGCGCTGTACTTGGGCACTCTTTCTTAGGAATGCCTCCTGTATTAGGTATGATGTTTGGTTTAGGCTTGTTACAGTTTTTTGCCTTTTACTTACGTAAAACGCACACTGCTTATTATAGAAAAGCGATTGCAAAGACGTCGGATCAACATGAACACGATCGCTTGCATGCATTAGGTAATGGCGCGCCTTTCGATATATTTAGTAAAGTTGCGAGAGCGGAGTGGGATACATTATTGTTTTTCTACGGTGTTGTATTATGTGTGGGTGGACTTGGCTTTCTGGGTTATTTAGGCTTAACATCATCAATAATGTATGCAGATCCTGCAATGATGACTTGGGCAAATATTGCAGTAGGTTTACTCTCTGCAGTGGTTGATAATATCCCGGTTATGTTTGCGGTATTAAGCATGCATCCTGAAATGAGCGAAGGTCAGTGGTTGTTAGTTACTTTAACCGCTGGTGTGGGTGGTAGCTTACTTTCTGTTGGCTCTGCTGCTGGCGTGGCATTAATGGGGCAAGCGCGAGGTATTTATACCTTTGGTGCACATTTAAAATGGACGCCTGTTATCGCACTGGGTTACGCTGCCAGTATCGCGACGCATTTATGGATAAATTCAGCTTTATTTTAAGCTGATAAGTTAAAATACAATCAAAAAGCCAGCGTATATGCTGGCTTTTTATTATATAAAATATAATGTGATGTTCTTTTTAATTGTTATAGCAAAGGAATTAATTTAGTTATCATGTATTGCGCAGGAAAAATTAACGCTAGCAAGGCGTGAGTTGTAGGAGAGTGTTGTTCTCACGTCAAAACTCACAACGCAGGGTGGGATAATTTCAACAAGCAAGACGGGTAACCTTTTGAGTTCCTTTGCTATTAATAGGGTTTTTATGCACAGCATTGAGATAGATAAAATAGATTTAGCGATATTAAAGTTATTACAGACGCATGGTCGCCTTTCTAATCAAGAGTTAGCAGAATTAGTCGGGTTATCACCATCACCCTGCTCTCGACGCGTCAAAGCGCTAGAAGCGACCGGGTTTATTAGTGGTTATGCTACATTGCTTTCTGCTCGGCATTTTGATTTGCGCTTAACCGCTTTTGTACAAGTGCAGCTAGAAAAGCAGATGCATAATGTTTTAAATGACTTTGAAGAAAAAGTGGCGACATATGATGAAGTACAAGAATGTTACTTATTAACCGGTAGTGATGCTGACTATCAGTTAAAAGTATTAGTTGAAGATATGGATGCGTATCGAGAGTTTATTTTGGATAGATTACTAAGCTTGCCATTTATCAGTGGCATAAAATCTAGCTTTGTATTAAAAGCCGTAAAAAATAATACGCAGATCCCTTTACCGGATAAATAGTTTTAATGACGCCTTAAAAAATGCTTTGTTATCTTATTCTAAGATTATAATTTATAGCTTCTGCCTCATTAGATGAGGTGCTTTGTTAGGATAAACGCTTAAAAATCCCGCATAACCTCCTCATTTAAAATAAAGTGTAATTAAAATTCAAAAAGATCTTATTGCGTGGCTTCGTGCACTCATTATTTATGTTTGGTATGTTTGCCGTATTTCTTTGTTAATTGACATTTAATCTTGTTTTTGTGTGTTTTGTTAGCTTTTTATGCTTGCTTCTGTTCTGTTACTGGCTGTTTGTAGCGTTGCAGTTTTGCGTTAAATACTTATGATGGAGCCTTATATAAAGTCAAAGAGTTAGCACAATGAAGAATGCAAAATCAAATCAATTTAGTTCTCGCTTAGGTTTTATCATGGCTGCTGCTGGCTCCGCTGTTGGCGTCGGTAATATTTGGGGCTTTCCAACGCAGGCTGCCTCTAATGGAGGAGGTGCATTTTTACTTGTTTATCTTATTTTGATCTGCCTGCTTGGTTACCCGATGTTAATGGCTGAATTAATGATAGGTCGGCACGGACAAACGAACCCTGCCGATGCAATGGCTAAATTAGGTCAGCATAAATGGACCCGCTCCATTGGTAAAGTGATTGGATTAGCGTCCATTATAACTGCCCTTTTAATTTGTAGCTTTTACACTATTTTATCGGGTTGGTTTGTTAGTTTTGCATTGGCATCGGTGAGTCGTTTTGTTGGGTTTGCTCAATTATCATCTTGGTTTATTGATTTTTCGGTGGCGAGAAACGTTTTTTTCACGAGTTTATTGATCGTGATGGCGGTTTATATTATTCGCCAAGGCGTGCAACAGGGCATAGAAAAATGGTCAAAAAGATTAATGCCTTTATTGTTAGCTATATTACTGGGTGGCGCTATTTATATTTTAACCTTACCCGGGGCGATGCAAGGTCTCTCTCTACTTTTTAAACCTGATTTTTCTAGGATCTTAGACACACAAGTCTTGATGGGGGCGTTAGGGCAAACATTTTTTTCCCTGACTATCGGTACTGGCGCAATGATGGTGTATGGCTCTTATATAAATAAAAAAGAAAACATTGCAAAATTAACGGCTTATGTAACTTTAATGGATACTTCTGTGGCTTTTTTAGCTGCTATGATGATCATCCCTGCCATGTACGTTGCGCAGCATAATGGGGTTGTTATTTTTGATGATCAGGGGCAACTACTTAATGATACGACCCTTGTATTCACAGTGCTTCCGCATCTGTTTGATAGTATCGGAGGGCAATCTCAGTATATTTTGAGCTTTATATTTTTTAGTTTAATGGCGATTGCGGGTTTAACCTCAACCATCTCGATTGTTGAAGTTCCCACAAGTTATCTTGTTGAAAAAACGAAAATGGGTCGTAATAATGCGAGTTTATTTGTCGGTGTTTTGATTTTAGTGCTCGCATTGATTGTCGTTTTCTATTTTGATCCTTTGTTTAATTTTATGATCACTTTGACCACCGAGCGAGCGCAACCATTAATTGCTTTAGCAATCGCTATCTATTTAGGTTGGGTATGGCAGCGTAATGATTTATTAAAAGAGATATATGCACAAGAGGGGGTGAGTCAGGACTCTTTATTTTGGAAAATATGGCCTATTTATGTGAAATTCATTTGCCCTGCGTTGATCCTATTGATCATCATTAAATTGTTTTAACAGATTATTTGTCAGGGTAGATCCAACGTGAGGTGGCCGGAGAGATGAGCGATAACTAAAGGTTATCTGTTGTAAAAAGACTACTTTTTAAAGTAGCCTTTTTACTGTTTTATATCTATCTATGAGGCTTTATGCATCTAACTAAAGCGAACCTATTAGCAATTTAACAGCGCGTTTAATTCATCAAGTGTTGCGACTTGATAGCTGGGATCTATTCCCTCTGGTAGGGGAGTGCCTTGCACATTTAGCCAACAAGTATGAATGCCAGCGTTCATTCCGCCTAGAATATCGGAGTGTGGGTTATCACCTACCATTAAAATCTCATGCTTATTGGGATGGTCCATTTGTGTAAAGGCAAAGTCAAAAATACCTTTGTGCGGTTTGGCTATGCCCACTTGTTCAGAGATGATCAATGCGGAAAAAGTATCTAAAAGTCCCATCTTCTCTAATCTAATATTCTGTAATTCAGTAAAGCCATTGGTAATGATCCCTAATTTCACGCGATCTTTTAAGCTATTTAAAAGTTCGAGTGCGCCGGGTAAAAAAGTGCAGATATCGGCCATCGCACTTAAAAAAGCACTGTTTATTTCTTGTGTTGTAATGCACAGTTGCTCTGCCCAGGGTTGAAAACGAATATTTTGTAATTCCTTAGAGGTGATTTTCCCGTCTTGATAATCGACCCAAAGTGGTTTGTTGACCTTCTGGTATTCGGTGAATTGTTGTTTTGAAAAGGTAATGCCGAAACGTGAAAACATTAATTTAAGACCTTGATAAGCATCAAAGTGAAAGAGCGTTTCGTCTGCGTCAAATAGGATCCATTTATACTGCATTAATTATTGCCTTATATTTAATATTTTTAAGGTTGCTTGTGAGAGCAAAGTACTTAGATAGTTTGTCTTCTTTACATATTTATATCAGTGCTTGGTTGCCACAAAATAAGTGCCTAATAAATTAAACATCTCTCTTATTAGGCCTAAAATATTGTAAAGGCATTATATTATCGAGATATGACATGGAAATAAATAATGGAAATAAATAAAAAACAGAGCATTTAGGTGCGTAGCCCTCTATTGTATTTATTTACTAGATAGCATGATAGAAGCGTATATATAAGAATATATCCGTATTGAAAATAATATCTTAACGGAGGTAACATGGGTATATATTATTTTCCTTTATTTTAACAACATAAGGTATGCAACATGCGAGGCATTATATCCATCCAATCCCATGTGGTTTATGGCTGTGCGGGCAACTCCTCGGCCGTTTTTCCTCTTCAGCGTCTTGGTTTTAATGTGTGGCCGATACAAACAGTACAATTTTCTAATCACACGCAATACACCGAAGGTTGGACGGGCAGTGTTCTTCCACAAGGCGAGATCTCACGCTTATTTGATGGGTTAGAAAACATTAATGTGTTGGGTGATGTCTCAGCCCTTATTTCTGGTTATTTAGGCTCGGGTGCACAGGCGTTAGAAATTTTAGATAATTTAAAACGCGTAAAAACAGCGAATAAAGATTGCCTTTATATTTGCGATCCGGTGATGGGCGATCCTAAAAAAGGGTGCATTGTCAGCGCGGATGTTACCACCATGCTGTGTGATCATTTAGTGCCGGCAGCTGATATTATTACCCCCAATCAATTTGAATTATCGCAAATAACGGGTGTTGAGATAACCGATTTAGACAGTGCAATTAGCGCTTGTTTAAAGGCGCGCTCTATGGGGCCAAATATCGTATTGGTTAAGCACTTACATTACGCATCTGCCTCATCTTATACCATGTTAATGGCAAATAAAGAGGGGGTTTATCTCATTGAGCGACCTTTGGTCGATTTTGACATTTATCCTGTGGGCGTTGGCGATTTAATTACTGCACTCTTTGTGGGGAGCTTGTTTAAAACTAAAAATGCGGTGCATGCTTTTGAGCAGACCAATCAAGCGGTTTATGAAGTGATGAAAGTGACTAAAGCGTTAGGCGAAAGAGAGTTACAAATTATTGCAGCACAAGAGAAGCTTAGTACGCACAATATTGAATATTTCTGCACTCAGGTTGCGCTTGCATAGCGTTAGGCTATCGCCGAGCTCTGTTTTAATAATACAAAATAAAAAGGATCTGTAAAAACAGATCCTTAATTATTTTAAGCATAACAATGATTGATATTTTTAGATCTAGAACGGAATATCGTCATCAAAATCCATTGCAGGCTCATTGTATTGAGCGGGTGCTTGCTGAGGCGCTTGTTGTTGAGGCGCCGCTTTCTGTTGTGGTGCTTGAGGCGCTTTTGGTGCCTGTGGTTGTTGAGTAGGCGCCTGATAAGCAGGTGCCATTTGAGGTGCTGCTTGTGCTTGCATTGGTGGTTGTTGTGGTGCATTTCCCCAGCTTTGTTGTGCGGGTTGTGCATTTTGTTGTGGGGCATTATTTTGGAATGCTTGTCCACTTTGCTGGTTACGTGAATCCATCATTTGAATTTCAGAAACGTTAACCTTTGTTGTATAACGAGCTTGGCCACTTTGATCTTGCCATTTGTCCGTTTTTAAACGTCCTTCAACGTAAATTTTGGCGCCTTTTTTAAGGTACTCTCCACACATTTCACCTAAACGGCCAAATACCGTTAAATTATGCCATTCAGTGTGCTCTTTGCGCTCACCGCTTTGTTTATCTTTCCAACTTTCTGTCGTTGCTAACGTTAAGTTTGCGACTGCATTACCGTTGGGCATGTAACGCATTTCAGGATCTTTACCAAGATTACCCACTAAAATAACTTTGTTGATGCTACGGTTAAACATTTTCTTTCTCCGCTCTTATGCTAGTTAACTAAAATTTGTTTGGCTTTATCGCTATTAAATTCAGCGTTATTCACCTTAATATAAACAGTTTTCTCTTCAACAAAAAAGACGACTTCAATCACGCCTGGCAGTGCAACGAGTTGATCGCTAAGCGTATGCGCATGATCATCATCTTTAATATCAGTAGTATAACTGTGAGTACGAATTTTGCTTGGGTTTAACATTCCCCAAGTGATAAAAAACCAAATCAATATTAATATGGATAAGCAATAAAATAAACCACTACTACCGAGTAGTTTATAGGAAATTCCGCCTAAAATCCCACCTAAAAATGCACCAGAAAACTGAAAAGTACTATAAATACCCATGGCACTACCTTTGCCCCCAGCAGGAGCAAGCATTGAGATAAAGGCTGGCAGTGAAGCTTCTAAAAAATTAAAAGCCGTAAAATAAAACATAACACACAAAAACATCACAAATAAGGAATGTGTGGTGCTTCCCATTGCCACTAAACTTGCTGCCATTAATAGGATCGCAAAAAGAAAAAATTGACGATTCATATCTTTTCGGGCCGCCAGGATCAGCATCGGAATAATTAATAAGAACGAGAGCAGTAAAGCAGGTAAGTAAAGATGCCAATGCTCAGCTGCGATTAATTGCATGTCCAGTAATTGTAACGGTAAGGCGATGAACATAGCCGTTAATGTCATATGCAGGATAAAAATACCTAAATTAAGGCGTAGAAGTTGGGGATCTTTTGCTAATGCTTTTAATTGTTGCGGAATAGGTACGGTTTCGCCACGGGGCGCTTTATTAATAATATTAGGTACCATAAAGTGCACAATGGCAATACCGGTTACCGCGCCAGCTGCGGTAATAAAAAAGAGTCCCTTTAAGCCGATAATAGGCGCAAGTACCGGGCCTGCGACCATTGCAACAGCAAATGAAAGACCGATGCTGACACCTATCATGGCCATCGCTTTTGGGCGTTGCTCTGCGCGCGTAACGTCGGCAGCCAATGCTAAAATGGCGCTGGCAATGGCGCCTGCACCTTGCAATGCTCTACCCGCGGTGACGCCATAAACGCTGTCAGAAAATCCCGCGACTAAGCTGCCTAATGCAAAGAGACACAATCCACCATAAATAATGGGACGACGTCCAAACTTATCAGACAGCATTCCTGCAGGGATTTGTAATAAAGCTTGTGTTAGTCCGTAAGCGCCAATGGCAAAACCCACCCAGATAGGAGAGTAGCCTGTTAGATGTTGCCCATAGATAGCAAAGACGGGCATGATCATAAACAGTCCAAGCATACGTAAGGCAAAGACTAAAGAGAGTGATATCGCGGTGCGTCTTTCGATGGGGTTTAAGGTTTCTGTTCGCATTGCATTCCACCTGATGAGAAATAAATTTGGCGATGATAATAACATGCAGGTTGTATTTTGACGCTTGTTTTTTTAGTGTAAAATAGGAAAAATCAGTATACTTAATAATTTGGGAACGCTTTATGCTCAGCTATCGTCACTCTTTTCATGCAGGAAATTTTGCAGATGTTTTAAAACATACTGTTTCAACTGCTATTTTCCATCATTTATTAAAAAAGGATAAGCCTTTTTGTTACCTGGATACACACGCAGGTTGTGGCGCATATTCTTTATCTTCAGAGCAAGCGCTTAAAACCAAAGAAGCAAATAACGGGATAAAACGTTTATGGGGGCGTAAAGATCTTCCGCCTGCACTGGCTAACTACATGTCGCAAGTTATCGAGTTTAATGCGCAAAAAGAGTTAAAATATTATCCTGGTTCACCCAGTATCGCGCAGCAAATGCTACGTGAAAATGATCGATTATTTTTATTTGAGTTACATCCTAATGAGTTTATTAATATGAGCGAGAACTTTGGCTCAGATAAGCGCGTTAAAATGGCAAAAAAAGATGGTTTAGAAGGTTTAATTGCAAACCTTCCTCCTCGAGAGCGCCGAGGTTATATTTTAATTGACCCGTCTTACGAGATAAAAACAGATTATCAAGATGTGGTTGATACGTTAATACAAGCGTGTAAACGCTTTTCGACTGGCACCTATGCACTTTGGTATCCGGTGGTGAACCGCATTGCAATTAAAACAATGGAACGCGAGTTAAAGCAATCTGGAATTAAAAACATACAACTTTTTGAGTTGGGAATAGAAGCCGATAAAGGTGAAACGGGCATGACATCAAGTGGCATGATAGTGATAAACCCACCGTGGACATTAATGGCTGAAATGCGTCAAACCCTACCTTATTTAGCGAAATCGTTAGCCAAAGAAGATAAGGGTTTTTACCGTATAGAAACACTGGTTGCAGAGTAAGTTAGCATTGATATTAGTGGTCGTATGAGTTTATTTTACATTCTTTTTTTTATGCAGATGTAAAATATCCTTCAGTTTGAAATAACGATCATAGTGTTTTTTATCTTTATGCCCAGAGGTACCCGAGTTCTCTATAGCAATGATACCGGATCGATTAAGGGTTATTTTATAGCGTTCAAAATGCTCGGTATATAAACCTTGATCGATACTCACCACAATATTGATTTGGTAACGACGCTCAATAGAAATTTTTTGTATTTTTTCTTTGTTATTACTCGGGTCGTTACGCTCATAAACGCGACCCGTGCCGCGCTCTAAATAGCGAGATAATGGGCGTAAGCTAAATAATATCGTTTCTTCTATACTGCTATAGCCCGCCTGAAAACCGTGATTATTGACTTTGGTTTCTATACGGTAATGTAGTATTTCAGAGCGTTGTTTATTTTGTGTATCGCGCCGAGCCAGTAGTTCTTTTGCCTGTAAGGGTAAATTTTTAGACTTAATATAATCTAGCCATACTTTTTGTTTGGCTATTTCATTGTGGCTCGTCGGATCTTTTAACATACGCGACCATTTAGGTTTGCCTTTACGGATCCAGCGCCACAGCATATTTTTAAAATCATCTTTAAACACTTCACGCACACCATAGATGATAGCGAGAAGAAAAATCATTAAGGAGGTTAAATTACTGAAAGCACCTTGCGTCTTTATAATTAAGATCAACACCACACTCATGATCAAAGCCGTCGCAATACCGGTTACAAATTTACGTATTATTTTTCCTAACTCGTAGGTATCACTTTTAAAAATAACACCAAATTCAATCAAACGGCGTAGTAAACGCATTTTATTGGCAATGCGGTTAGGATCGCTCAAGGTCACGCTGCTATTATAAACTTTTTTCTGTCGATATTGATTTTCAGTGTGACAAATATCAAGTAAGGCTAAGCGCTCGTCGGAAAATTCGCTATGGCGAGGTTTTTGAGAAAGCATGCCTAAAATAGACTGCTCAGTATACCAAGAGAGGTAATTATCTACGGCTTCAAAAATAGATAATAGTTTGTTGTCGCTCGGTATATGACTACGATGTTTTTTTAAAATAAGTAATGACTGTTCAACGAGTTCATTGGTGGCACTATAAAATTCACTAAGGCTAGTGCTATCGTCTATTTTCAGTACATCTTGAATGTCAGTGTCTAAAGCGACGATATATTGGTAAGCAAAGAGGTTGAGATTACTTTTGTACTCTTCTGGGGAGCGTTTCATGCGACTTGCAAAGCGAGTATGCAGTAAAGGAAGGTGTAGCCCTGCAGTGTAATAGGCGCGTCGACCTTTTATTCCCGCATTAAAATAGTCTCGTTCACTCAATGTATTTTTATTAATGCCCATTTCATTGGGTAATAAAAAATAGATATCGAGACGTCGGTACTCCCCTTGTTTTATTTTATGTGAGAGCTTTATGGATAATTTATCTTGTTGCTTCAATGTAAATCTATGCAAAAAATGTCCTCATCGTTAACGTTTTATAGGTAACCAATTATTAAAATAAGGTATTGGCATTGCTTCTTTTATGCTAACTTATCTCGTTTTTTCGAGAGCATCTGCTAGAAAGTGCATGATGTATCTCGATATTTATCCTTATTAAATGAATTTTTTATATTAAGAAGAACAGTGTAACGCTGTATCCAAATATTATGAATTTATTTATTATTTATTATTTTTTTTCGCAAAGGTAACACATGAAATTATCCCAACTTAACGCCTCTCTTTTTGATCATTTATATCGTGACATTATGCAGTTTCGCATGACCTTTGATTTACCATGTGAAGATCCACTCTCATTAGATGATAAATCAGATCAATTACATAGCTCACTTATCATAGAAGAATTAACCGAGCTTGCACAAGCAAATTCTCTGATAGATGAAGCGGATGCTATCGTTGATAGTGTCTATGTATTAATGGGACGTGTGGTGCATTTAGGTAATAAAAAGTTAACGGATAATCTTGCGTTAAGTTATTTAATTGATTTATTTTTAAATGTGGCTGCGTCACGTAAAATAAACTTTTTAGCGTGTTGGGATGAGATCCATGCCAGCAATATGAGTAAAGTGTGCCGTAATGCCCAAGAATACCAAGAAACACAGGCCTATTATGAAAAGCAAGGTGTAACGCTCGTTGATAGTGTTAAAGGTGATTTTATTATTGCCAAATGTGCACAAGACGTGCAACTTGCGGATAAACTGGTACGCCAAGGTAAAGTATTAAAATCTGTTTATTATCGTCCTGCCGATTTAACTAATATCGTATCGCTATAAAATAAAAGGCAAGGATCATGACGATCCTTGCCTTTTATTGAACGATTTTAAGCCTCTTTAAGTTGGTAAAGTAGCGCCAGCGCTTGTTTTGGGCTCAATTCATCCGGATTTATTTGTTTTAGCAAACGATGCACGCCATCTTCTTCTACTTCCTCTACAGGTGTCATAAGCGTCTGCGCGGTGATATTTGTATTATTCGACGTTAATTCTAATTGTTGTAATTTACGTTTTGCGTTTTTAACAACTCGGCTTGGTACACCGGCAAGGGCTGCTACCTGTAAACCGTAACTTTTGTTGGCAGCGCCATCATGCACCGCATGTAAGAAGATAATGTTGTCTCCATCTTCTGCCGCATCAAGATGTACATTTACCACCTCTTTAATTGTTTCGGGAAGCGCAGTTAATTCAAAATAATGCGTTGCAAATAGGGTGTAGGCTTGGATTTTAAGAGCAAGCTCTTCTGCGCATGCCCATGCCAGTGATAAGCCATCAAACGTACTGGTTCCTCTGCCTATTTCATCCATGAGTACTAAACTGTTTTTGGTTGCATTATGTAATATATTAGCCGTTTCTGTCATCTCTACCATAAAAGTAGAGCGTCCACTGGCAAGGTCGTCCGATGCGCCAATACGGGTGAATATTCTATCAACCGGACCAATGGTTGCACTTTGCGCCGGAATAAAACTACCAATATGTGCCATTAAGACAATCAATGCGACTTGGCGCATATAGGTTGATTTACCTCCCATATTGGGGCCGGTAATAATTAACATACGCCGATCATCTGCAAGTGCCACAGGGTTCGCAATAAAGGGTGTTTTATTCACTTGCTCTACGACAGGGTGGCGTCCGTCTGTAATGATAATGCCCCGATCAGGTGACAGTGTTGGGCGCACGTAATTAAGTGTTAATGCGCGCTCTGCAAGTGTATTTAAAACATCTAGCTCAGCGAGTGATTGCGCCGTAAATTGTAGTGCTTTTAAATAAGGCAATAATTGCTCAATTAATTGTGCATACAATTTCTTTTCAAGTGCTAATGCTTTGCCTTGGCTGACCAACACTTTATCTTCGTGCTCTTTGAGCTCTGCAATAATATAACGCTCGGTATTTTTTAATGTTTGACGGCGTACATAATGTGCGGGAACGGCATCTGCTGCATGGCGACTGGTTTCAATGTAATAGCCATGTACGCGGTTATAACCGACTTTTAAAGTAGATATACCCGTAGATTCTCGCTCTCTTATCTCTAATTCTTTAAGATAATCCGTTGCACCTTTCGCTAAATTACGCCATTCATCAAGCTCACTGTTATACCCAGGTGCTATCACGCCACCATCGCGAATGATCACGGGAGGGTTATCGATAATCGCATTTTCTAACAGGGTAAGTAGTTCTGGGTAGTTACCCATTTCAGTGCTTAATTTATGCACTAGTTCGTGAGGCAGTTCGGCGAGTAGATTTTGTAACTCAGGCAACAATGCAAAAGCGCTACGTAAACGAGTGAGATCTCGAGGGCGTGCCGAGCGCAGTGCTAAACGCGCTATCACTCGCTCAATATCCCCGATTTGTTTAAGGGGCTCTGCTAATGCATTACACAGATCCAAATCTATCAATGTTTGGATCATTGTTTGTCGGTAATTTAAAATGTTGACGTTACGAATGGGTTGGTGGATCCAGCGTTTTAATAAACGACTCCCCATCGGGGTGACGCTGACATCTAAAATTTGCGCTAAAGTATGATCCGTTCCACCACTTAAATTTTGGGTTAACTCTAAATTCTTACGGGTGGCAGCATCTAAGATCACTGTATCAATTGTTTGCTCTAATTTAATACTTTGTAAATGTGGCAGACTAGTACGCTGTGTATCTTTTATATATTGCAGTAATGCGCCAGCTGCACAAAGGGCAAATTCGGCTTTATCAACACCAAAACCGACCAGATCTTGCGTTGAAAACTGTTGATTTAGTGTTTTTCGCGCAGTACCCAAATCAAATTCCCACTCAGGGCGGCGGCGAGTACTCGGTAAATGTTCAATTAAATGTAATGCTTCAAAAGTCTCTACATAGAGTAATTCTGCAGGATTTAAACGTTGTAGTTCAGCTTGTAAGGTTTCTTCATGTTGAAATTGGTTAATAACAAAACGGCCACTACTGATATCTAAAGAGGCAATCCCGAAATTGTTTTGTTGTTGGTATAGCGCGCATAGCAAGTTATCTTGGCGATCATCGAGCAAGGCTTCATCGGTTATTGTCCCGGGCGTAATAATGCGTACTATTTTTCTATCGACGGGACCTTTAGAGGTCGCGGGATCGCCGATTTGTTCACAAATGGCAACCGACTCTCCTAAGGCGAGCAATTTGCCTAAATAACCTTCTACACTATGATAAGGTACTCCTGCCATCGGAATGGCATTACCACCTGTTTTTCCACGTTGAGTTAATGAAATTCCCAATAATTGCGAAACTTTACGGGCATCATCAAAAAACATTTCGTAAAAGTCGCCCATACGATAAAAGAGCAGGGTATCAGGCACTTCACTTTTGATAGTTAAAAACTGTTGCATCATGGGCGTATGTTTTTTTAATTCTTGCGCACTAGGTTTCATATAAATACACTTATAGCTATGGCCTAATATAAAGGCTCTATGGAGAAAACTTATGTTTACTGAAAAAACGGTACAAGAGTTAGCGCAAGTTTTAGGTGAAAAACTTAGCCAAACAAATATGATTGCTAGCTGTGCAGAATCCTGTACTGGTGGAGGTGTAGCATACGCTATAACTGAAATATCTGGAAGTTCACAATGGTTTGAACGAGGCTTTGTTACTTATAGTAATGAAGCAAAAATACAGATGCTGGGAGTTGATAAATCCGTGATCGATAAATATGGCGCGGTATCGGAAGAAGTGGTTGCGCAAATGGCGCAAGGTGCGATAAAAAATTCAGATGCTGATATTGCGGTGGCGATCAGTGGTATAGCTGGGCCGACGGGGGGGAGCGTGCAAAAACCGGTGGGTACAGTATGCCTTTCTTGGTATAACTCGCATGGCCTTGAAAAAACGGTCACTTATCTTTTTGTCGGAGATCGCAGTGCGGTACGTACACAAGCTATCCGCGTCGCCTTATTGGGATTAATTGAAATAATATAACGCGTATTTTGATAGGTTTAATTAATTAATTGAGATGGCATTTAAAATAAAACTTGATACTGTATGAATAGTCAGTAAACTGATCATATAAACAGTAAAACATAAGCCTATCTGGAGATAAAATGAGTCAGGATAAAAATAAAGATAAAGCACTAGCGGCAGCGTTAGGACAAATTGAAAAGCAATTTGGTAAAGGCTCTATTATGCGTCTCGGTGACGGGAATGCGATGATGGATATTGAAGCTGTATCTACTGGCTCATTAGGTTTAGATATAGCACTCGGCATAGGTGGACTACCTTGTGGACGTGTGGTAGAAATTTATGGGCCAGAAAGCTCAGGCAAAACAACACTCACATTACAAGTGATTGCAGAAGCACAAAAGAAAGGCAAAACATGTGCCTTTATTGATGCTGAGCATGCACTTGATCCTATTTACGCTAAAAAATTAGGTGTAAATATAGATGAGTTACTTATTTCTCAACCTGATACGGGTGAGCAAGCGTTAGAGATTTGTGACATGTTAATTCGCTCTGGCGCAGTCGGTGTCGTGGTGATCGATTCGGTTGCTGCATTAACACCAAAAGCTGAAATTGAAGGCGATATGGGCGATTCTCATATGGGCTTACAAGCACGTTTAATGTCACAAGCATTACGTAAATTAACCGGTAGTATTAAACAAACTAACACCATGGTTATCTTTATTAACCAGATCCGTATGAAAATTGGTGTTATGTTCGGTAATCCAGAAACGACAACGGGTGGTAATGCACTTAAATTTTACGCTTCTGTTCGTTTGGATATCCGCCGTATTGGCGCGGTTAAAAATGGTGATGAGATCGTCGGTAATGAGACGCGCGTTAAAGTCGTTAAAAATAAAGTATCACCGCCGTTTAAACAGGCTGAATTCCAAATTCTTTATGGCCATGGTATTAACCGCTTTGGTGAATTAATCGATTTGGGTGTGAAAAATGATTTAGTAGAGAAAGCGGGATCTTGGTATTCGTACCAAGGCGTTAAAATTGGCCAAGGTAAGAGCAATGCTTGTAAGCATTTTCTTGAGAATCCAAAATTAGCAGCTGAGCTTGAATTAAAACTTCGTGATATTTTACTGCCGAAACCGGAAGAAGATGAAAAAGCGGCAGATAAGCCTGTTGATAAGAAAGAAAGCGCACTCTAACTTTTATATGAGAGCTTATCTTTTGAAAGGTGCACTTAGTGCACCTTTTTTATACCTGTTTTTTAAGGTTCTATTTACATACCCATGATTTTTTAAATAAAAAATCAGCAAGCCCGCTTAGGCTTAGCTTCTCTGTATGAAATTGAAAGCATGTTATTCTACATTGATGTTTTATAACAACAGCTAAAATACAAAGCTAACTTTAAGTTGCGAGTGCCTAAGAAATGACAGTGAGGTAATATAGATATATTACAGCCCTCTGCTTTTCATTGCGAAGACTCAGTCAGGATCCGTAAATTATTATTTTAGTTTCCCTAGCGTAAAGAAATTGATGCTATTCTAAGTTTCGTTAAGGAACTTATTTTATAATAAACCACAGGAAGTCATATGAAATTTAATTTTAGTCCCACCGTGAGTGCTAAACAAGATACTTTATTGGTCCCTATTTTTTCAGATAATAATAGTTCACTTGAGAAATTAGCTTGTCATCAAGCGATTCAAGCGCTTATTGATGCGCAGCAAATTAGTACAGCCAAAGGCGAAGTCACCGCATACTTTTTTGAGCAACAAAAAGTGTTGTTACTTGGTGCGGGTAAAAAATCAGAGTTAAATGAAAATCGCTTACAATCTTTGATAGAAAGTGCTGTTAAAGCAACAAAAACACAAGCACAGCATGTCGCTATTTTTGTGGATGCACTTGTACCGAAAAGCCGTGATATTAACTGGACGTTGACCCAAGTAAGTCAGTATTGGGTAAGTAACTTGTATGCTTATGACACAACGAAAAGTAAAAAAGAAAGTGCCACAAAAACGACCCAAATTACTTTCATTAGCGCGACTGAAAATGAGAAAGCGGTACAATTAGGTTATGCGATTGCTCAAGGCATGAATATAACGAAAGAATTAGGTAACTTGCCTTCAAATATTTGTACGCCAACTTATCTTGCGGAACACGCGTTGGCTTTAAGTAAAAATAATAGTCAATTTAGTTGTGAAGTATTAGGTGCTGATGAAATGTATGCATTAGGAATGCATTCCTTTTTATCTGTCTCTAAGGGCAGTGATGAGCCTGAAAAACTAATTGTTTTAAAATACCAAGGTGCTCAAAGCAATGAAGCGCCACATATATTAGTGGGTAAAGGTATTACGTTTGATAGTGGTGGTATTAGCTTGAAGCCGGGTGCCGGTATGGAGGAGATGAAGTATGACATGGGCGGCGCTGCGTCTGTTCTTGGAACGATGAATACTTTAGCACTATTAACGCCAAAAATTAATGTGATTGCCATTATTGCTGCTGCTGAAAATATGCCGTCTGCACGCGCGTCAAAACCGGGTGATGTGATAACGAGTATGAACGGTAAAACAATTGAAATTATTAATACTGATGCAGAAGGCCGTCTTGTACTCGCTGATGCTTTAACTTATGCAGAGCGTTTTGAGCCTGCTTCTGTGGTTGATATAGCAACACTGACTGGCGCGGTGATCGTTGGTCTTGGTAGTCACCCAACGGCGGTCTACGCGAATGATGATGCTTTGAGTAAAGAGTTATTAGATGCGGGTTTAGAAGCTTGGGATCGTGGCTGGCCGATGCCTTTATGGGAAAATTACGAAGAAGAGATCACAACCCCATTTGCAGATCTTCGTAACACCGGTAATGTGGGTCGTGCCGGCGGATCAATCACTGCAGCTATGTTCCTAAAAGCCTTTGCAGAAAAATATACTTGGGCACATTTAGATATTGCAGGAACCGCGTGGACAAGTGGTAAAAATATGGCGTCAACGGGTCGACCTGTCCCAATGTTAACGCATTATTTACTTAACAAAATCAAATAAGGCCTAAAAAGGACACTTATTTGCATTAAATGCAGTTTATTTTAAAGCACCTTTTAGGTGCTTTTTTCTTTTTATTTCTTATAAAACATAAGCATAAGATTTAAGCAGTTTTCTACCAAAAAAATTGTTTATAAATCCATCAATAAAGTCTTGATCATCGCTTAACTTAGCTCTATTATCTCGCCTCGATCGCCCTATGCCGCTTTGGCAATTCCAGGGTTTTATCCTATTAAAGAATGAGTAACGCGCGTGTTAGATAAAATAAATCCCCCAAAAATGTCAAAATTATTATGCTTAGTTATTTTAATGGCGGCTGTTGGTCAAATGACGCAGACAATGTATGTTCCTTCCATTGCTCTTATGTCTGATTATTTTTCAGTTCCTGTCACTAGTTTACAAGCGGTGATGGCAGCTTATTTGATCCCTTATGGTATATCACAATTTATCTATGGACCTTTATCGGATAGGATCGGGCGAAGATCGGTTATTTTAATGGGCTTAGTTATCTTCATGTTGGGATCTGTCCTAACATTAATGACGTCAAGTTTTGAATTCTTTTTACTTGGAAGTTTTATTCAAGGCATGGGAACGGGTAGTTGTGGCGCTATGTCACGTACGGTAACGCGAGATTGTTTTGATGGTCCATTGTTACATAAAGCGAATAGTTATGTGAGCATGGGAATTATTATATCGCCATTGCTAGCGCCATTATTAGGTGGGTTTTTAACACAGATCTTTAATTGGCAGACAACTTATATCTTTTTATTGATACTGGGCATGTTAGTTACCCTGATCATGTATTTTTTCTTTGTTGAAACTTTACCGGAAGACAGACGAAAGCCGGAGAAAGTACTGCATAGTTATAAAATTGTCTTTAGTAATAAACACTATCAAGGTTATTTATTAACGTTACTGTTTACTTTTTCTGGGGTGGCTGTGTATGAAGCTGCGCTAGGCGTGTTGCTTGGCGGCGTCTTAAAATTAGACAGTGCAACGATCAGTATTTTATTTATATTACCTTTACCCGGCTATTTTATTGGTAGTGCATTATCTAGTCTTTTAGTAAATAAAATGTCGGTAACACGCGTACTCTATATTGCGGCATTCACATTATTGATTGGATCGCTTTGTATCGTGATCCCTGGGATCGCCGGGTTAGTGACTGTTAACTCTCTTATTATTGGTGGGTTTCTTTACTTTTTGGGTGCGGGGATTTTGTTTCCCGTTGCCACGTCTGCAGCGTTAACGCCTTTCCCATATCATGCGGGAACGGCAGGGGCTGCGCTTGGGGGCACTCAAAATATAGGGGCTGGCTTAGCCGCGATGAGTGCTTCTTTTATGGCAATGGATAATCAGTTTAATTTAGGCGTAGTGATGTTACTTATGGCTTTATTAACACTTATATTTTTAAGACAGAGCAGTAAAGAAAAGCATTTCCACGCACCACAAATGTCATAATTAAAGGCAATAACGGCTTTGCAATATAAAATAGAGTATTTATTATTCTGGCCGTTATTAAAGTTTAGGACCAAGGTTGAGTGTTAAAGGTATAAAATATTAAGCATGGTATTTGTTGGCTTGCATGCCAATAAACACCATGTTGTGATTTTTAGTACTTTTTAGTACTGACTACAAAGGCTTGAATTAAGTTTAAAAAGTCACTTTCGGCTAATTTTGCTGATTTTAGTGTTTGTGCATGTGATAATTTCACATCTCCAAGGCCCTCTGCAAGATTTGTGATTGCGCAAATAGCGAGGACAGGTAATCCACAGTGTGCAGCGGAAATCACTTCGGGTACGACGGACATGCCGACGACATCACCCCCCATAATTTGCATCATGCGGATCTCTGCTGGCGTTTCAAAGCAAGGGCCGGTGTAAGAAACAAAGATACCTTCGTTTAATGTGATGTTTTTATCGTTAGCAATACTCAGCGCTTGCTCGCGCAGTTTTTTATCATATGCGTTGGCGAGGCTAAAGAAACGAGGGCCATACTTTTCATCGTTTTCACCTGTCATTGGTGTGCTTGGCATCGTATTGATATGATCTGAAAAAACCACTAAAGAGCCAACCCCAATGCGCTCGGGACTTAATGAGCCGGCTGCATTTGTGACTAATAACAATTCACAACCTAGCATTTTGAACGTGCGTACAGGCGTTGTCATCACCTTCATTGTCTCATGTTCATAAAAATGACCACGGCCTTTCATGCAGATAATCGGCACGCCTTGTAAATAACCTAAAACCAGCTCTCCGCTATGACCTTCGACAGTGCTAACGGGGAAGCCATCTAACTCTTGATAGTTAATACTTACTTTATCTTCTAATTTATCAGCAAGTACGCCTAAACCCGATCCGAGGATCATTGCGATTTGAGGCTTAAAGCCAGGTTTATATTTTTCGATGGTAGCAATGGCATTGGTAACCGGATCATAGGTAGACATATTTTATTCCTCAGTGAATTTATATTATCCTCATGATATTCTTAAGTTCTTTAAATTAAAATCACTTTAATCAGCACCAGTGTGCTGTTTTTCAGCACCTTAAAATAACGAGCCTATGGGGATTATTTTTTATAAGTGCGGTTTTCATATAAACTCAAAACGGATGTAAATTAGTGCATACAACGGGTAATCAATCGGTGGGAAAAAGCAATTTAGAGTTGCCCTTCGACATTAAAAATCTTGCTTGGAGTGAACGTTTAAGTATGAAAATGCTGAGGTATTTTTATGTGGCGAGTCATAGTCAAAATTTAACGCAAGCCGCGGAGCGTTTACATATATCAAAGTCTCCCTTAAGTGCTCAGATGCGCGAACTCGAAGCGATCCTAAATGTCGTATTATTTAACCGTCAGCAGCGCAGTCTGCAACTTACCGCTGCCGGAATATTATTGCGAGACGAATGTGCTCATATTTTTACAGTCATTGAAGGTTCCGTTAATAAAGTGTGTCAATTTGATAGGGAGCAACAAGAACATTTACGTTTTGGAATTATAAGCTCTATTTATTGGGCGGGATTTAGCTCTGCTTGTCAGCAACTTAAGAAGCAATATCCGAAATTTCAGTTTGAATTTATTGAGTTATCGCCCATGGCACAAAAAGAGGCGTTAGTTAATAATGATATCGATATTGGTATCGTACGTTATGCCGATACGCTTAATATTAAACCCTTAGTGGCAGCTACACTCTATACTGAGTCAATGTGCGTCGCCCTTTCAAAGAAGCATAAGTTTAGCGCTAGAAAAAGGCTTTGTTTATCCGAATTAAGTGATGAAAAGTTTGTGATGATGAAGCAAAAAAACTCGGCATCTTCGCAATTAATAGTGCAACATTGTATAAAAGAAGGCTTTATAACGCAGATAGCTCAAGAGGTCATTGAGCCGATGACATTAATGAATGTGCTTGAAGATCAGGAGTATATTTCTATTGTGCCACAGAGTTTTGCAAAGCAAAGTTGGAATAACATGTGTTTTGTAGCACTTAAACAGCCAATTGTTGCGGATATTTGTGCTATTTACTGTGCGCAGACGATCTCGACGCAAAAGCAGATGTTCATTGAGTCTTTACGTGTTTTGATGAGTACATCCCAAAGGAACTAAAAAAGTGATCCATCTTGCTTGTTGAAATTATCCCACCCAGTGTTGTGTGTCGTGAGTCGTAAGTGAGAACAACTATCTCCAGCAACTCACGCATTGCTAGTGCTAATTTTTCCTGCGCGGTACATGATCACTTAATTTATTCCACTGCTATAAGTATCTTTAGATATTTAAAATCCACCATTATTAAAGGTTTTCGTGACGATATTATTGGCGAGAGTAGACTCATATAAGACCGTATTAATCAGTAATATGATCTTATATGAGATTATTTGTTTTTAGAAAACTACTTCTCAAATCGTTTAATAAGCGCGAGTGCCACATTGGTAGCTGATGCAGGATTTTGTCCTGTGATCAATTCGCGATCGATAACGACGTTAGAATGCCAAACTTCAGCGCTTTGACTATATTGCCCACCTGCCAATTGTAATGCACTCTGCGGATAAAATTTCATCTCACCGCCACCGAGCCAAGCTTTACCTGCTTCTTCTTCTGCATTACTAAATGCAGTCATTTTATAACCGTTATAGATCCAACTAGATGGTTTCTTAGTATTTTCACCCGCTTCTAATGAGGCGACAAATTGCGCTGCATTTGGCAAGGTTGAAAGTAAAGCGATAGGCCCATGACAGACTAACGCAGTCACTTTTTGGTTATTATGAAAATAGGTTAACAAGGCGCCCATGTTTTTATCTTTTAATAAATCATTCATTGGAGCATGGCCACCGGGAACATAGATAGCATCAAAATGATCATAACCAATTTGCTTTACGCGGTTTAAACTGATCACGGGAGACTCAATACGATCAACTAATTTTAATGATTTAAGCAAGGTTTTATGTGCCTGCAGTGCTTTTTCATTACCATTAAAAAACATCGCATTGTCAGAAATTTTGTCCATGGTAGGGGCTAAGCCTGTTGGCGTAACAAAAGTCAGTGTATGACCTGCATCCAATAAAAGTTTTACAGGTTGCATTAGCTCATTGAGATAAAATCCTGTTTGATAGATATCAGTCCCTTTTAGTTTTAACTGATCTTTGTCTGACATGACGACGAGAATATTCTCTGCAATGGCCATTTGACTGCTGGCTACAAAGATCAAACTTGCTAATACAGATTTAGTAAAAATTTTCATGCTGTGTTCCTATCATTTCGTTGCTATTTAACGTGTCTATTTATTTCCAATTCATCAACTCAATGTTAATGAATTTGGCTGTTTTTATCTTGAATGTAGCTTACAAGTTAAAATCGGCTAGAAAAAGCATGAATACGTGTATAGTTAGTTTCCATTTTGGAATTTAAGCAATAGGTGAGGATGATGGATACTTTAAGATCAATGGCATTATTTGTTAAAGTTGCTGAAACAGGTAGTTTTAAACAGGCAGCTGAAGAAATGAATTATTCCAACTCTCTTATTAGTAAAGAGATTGGTAAATTAGAGCAAATGGTCGGTGCTCGTCTATTGCAACGATCGACGCGTAAAATACATTTAACGGAAATTGGTCTGGGATATTTAGAACGTTGCCGTAAGATCCTTAGTGCAGATCAAGAAGCGCATGACTATGTGCAAGAGATGCAAGGTCAGCCTAAAGGGCGCTTAAAAATAAATGCGCCGATGACGCTCGGGATAACTGATTTGAGTCTTGCTTTTGCAGCCTTTACTGAGTTGCATCCCGAAGTGGAATTAGATGTTGATTTAAGTGATGAGCCCGTTGATCTGATTGCTCAAGGTTATGACATAGGGTTTCGTGTATCAAGTACCTTTATCGACGTAAATTATGTCGGTAAGCCGATTGCATCTTTTAGTTTACACTTAGTGACCACGCCTAAATACCTACAAAACCATGGCCCAATAGAGTGCCCAGAGCAACTCAGTGAGCACAATTTTTATCTTTACAGTTTAGCAAATAGTAAAAACAAACTACCCATTGGTGGCGGTATTACGGTCAAGGGAAACCTCAAAGCCAATAATACGATATTTCTTCGAGATGCCTTATTACAAGGAAATGCGATAGGCCTTTTCCCTAGTTTTGTGTGTGCTAAAGAGATCAAATCAGGGCTTTTGGTCGAGTTGTTAGTTGATTATCCGCTACCTAAATTAAATTTTTATGTGTTATATCCAAGTCGTCATTATACACCACCAAAATTAGCAAAATTTGTAGAATTTATGCAAGCTTGGTTTGAAAATAAAGACATAAGCTAATCAACGTTGAGGCTTGTTTATTGCTCTATTTTTCGTATTAAAATCACACTATAAATGAATAGATCAGCTGAACATGTTTTTATGGCAGTGACGCGAAAGCGATTAAGCGCATTAATTCTGTTTTTCTAATATTAGAGGCAATTCTTTCTTTTTGAATGTTGTAGTAACTCGGTGTATTATTCTTTCGTTCTTTTTAGTGCCACTGCTTTGAAAATGTATTTTTTCCTTTTTAGGCTGGTGTTGTATTGATAAAGATACCCTTTTTTCTTATGCCTCAATGTGTACTCTAACGAAACACGCGTAACGCAGTGTAATTTAAAGCAAAACTAGCACATGAATAAAGAGAGAAATATAATGACGAACCCATCACCCATCGAACCGCTTTAGCGTAGCCCCCATGCATGATTGGACGGTGTTTTAATTTATTTTCATATTAATCAACTGGTTGTTGGGGTGGGTTATTTAGAAGAGACTCTTTAGATACCCTCTGTAAGGTAAGTGTCTAATTATTTATTGTTTTTTTATTTCTAGAATGTTCTTGTCACCCCTCGTTTGGATATCAAACATATCCAAGATAGGTATTGTCAACTCAACAACCTCCGTATGAGTTATGCGATAATATCCCGATGAAAAATTCTAATATCTACGCCGGTTATCGTTATCCAGCGCAAATAATCAATCATGCAGTCTGGCTTTATCCTCGTTTTACATTTCACTTTCGATAGTTCGAAGAATTACTTGCACCACGCTGTGCTCTTGTACTTTTGATCCTCTTCACAATACCATCAAAAGCTTTCGAGTTTTATTTGAAAGACAACAAAATTGTAGTCAGATTTATTTGAGCATTACAGGCTCTAATTTGTAAATTACGACAAGATCACACCCATAAATATAATTGGAAAATAAATATAAATTGCGTAAATAATTTTTTATTACGTCCCTATTGTTGACCTTGTTTTTTTATTATTGTCGATTAAATTTAATGAGTAAACATAGATAAAGGACGTAATATGAAATTTAAAACATTGTTGGTTGTCATGGGGTTAATCCCTTTAGTTGGATGTGGCAGTGCTAGTAACGATACATCGCAAGGAATAATCGATCCTGAATTGCCTAATATTGAAATAGCGGATGAAGCCTCTACAGGCGTAAATAAGTCAATGTTACAGTGGCAATTCTTTCCGACTGATAACCCTTTTGCGGGTGATTTATCTATTATGTTAGCAACGATTTCTGAGAATGTGGTGACTATGAGTATTATGTACGAATCAGAGGCCTACATTGCAATTCTTGACGGTTCTAATGTGGATGATAATCAACAAATTGTTCGCAGTGTACGCTTTAAGCGATTCCTAGATGGCTTTGACAATCTCGGGTTACTAGCAGATCGTAACGCACTTGATGGTACGGTCACTTTCGACCTGTCTGGAGAAACTCCATCTGTTTCATTCGATCTTGTTAGTGAAAAAGATAGCGTAGAAATAAAGAAAACATCTGCTAGTTCTTGGGCTGGTTTATTGAACGAAGGGTTGCCTGTAACGCTAGATGCGCTTGACATTCATCCAATAAGCAATGATGGTGACTTTGTTTATAATGGCAATGGTGAATTTGTATTTGTTGATGACTCTTCAGGATGTTCAATCACAGGTGTTGCACGTGAGACTTCGTACCTTACGATGTCAAAAGAGAATTTTTACTTAAGTGGCTCTGGGCATATTTTTGATTTTGCCATTCTACAAGAAAACTCAAACTGTGACGTAGGTGAAGAAGGAAAGGCGGGTACTATTAATATCTCATTTAGTGAAAAATATACGGATATTATTATTCTTGCACCATTACATAATTACAATGTTACTTATCAAGGTCAAGTAACGCATTATTAATATCATTTACACGCAGATAACAAAAAGGCTTACTAAGTTAATAAGTCTTTTTGTTGGCTTTTTTTGCACGATAATCGTCTAATAAAAAAATCAAATTTTATGATCAAGCTCGGCGTTTTTGAGTTGTCACTGAGCAATTAATAACCTATTTTGATTTGGTCGCCATTTATTCAAAACTAAACATTATCACGCTTTCCGTGATCGTTCCGTCGTAGAATGGGATAGAGGTAGTTGTGTATAAAATTTAGATTGAACAGTATTTAAATAGTATTTGAACTAATTTACTCAGTTCTAGTCAATAAATTGACAATACCTAGCCATAGTATATCGTTGCTAAGATTCTGTATAGTAAAGAGTATTTGTCAGCTAATGAAACCCATCCGTTAATAGTGGCATATTAGAAATGTTGTTGATTAAATCATTACGAAAAGTGATATTGAAGAAAACGTAATGTGCGTCGTTGTTGGATTATATTTTTTTAGCCTGAATGAGTTTTTAACTAAAATCAAAGGAAACAGTTATTATGTTTGGTCGAAATTCAAGCGACTTTGAAGTAGTTAAGCGTATAGATAAGATTGTCTATGCGTTAATGTTTATCGCTTTTATATTTTATTTTCCCACGACATTGTTACCAGAAGTATTCCTCACAAAAAATGCTAAAACGATATCAAGCCCTACTATGCAGGCTATTCCTGATGCTCACTCGATGAGTGTAAATACATTTATTGTTCCTTTTTTCGGTTGTTTTAAACGGTATAGTGCGAGCGTTTATTCAAGAGGAAATAGTATATATAGCGATCATTACTGGCGTCGAGTTTTTTGTGAAGGATTTAGCCTGGACTACAAACTGGTGAAAGAAGGGGCACGGCTAAGTGTCTATTATTTTAAACCTATTTCAGGACAGGTTGAACTCAACTCAAAGATAGAAAAGAGGATGTTATTCGATGCAGATCAGACATTCTCTAAGTTGTTTGAGTATCGATATGCAAGAATGCTTAAAGATAAAAAGAAAGGGTAAAGTAATGATTTTTATATATTCAGTCGCTTGTATCTATCGATTAGTTATAGCTTGCTTTGTTGGGCTACTAACCTATTGGTGGGGAGGTGGTGTTGATTACACTATTTTTTCGATAGTTGCCTGCTTTTTATTACTTATGCGCTTAAATGCTGATTTCACTGGTGAGTCTAGTTTATTTTTATATTTATTCTATAGGGCATTGTTTTGTGCCGTCATTTATTCATATGTGATCCTGACTTTCTTTTATGGCTTATCTCAAGCCTCGAATGCTATGTAAAAACGAGGTGCTGATGCAAGGATTAAGGTGTATTTTCCGTTATGTGGAACGATTTTCCAACAGCTCAAGTTCGACTATGATGGTGATAAATTATTCGCAGCTATCCGGGAGAGAGTCATCAATAAAATGTACTATTTCGGAAATACGCTCCTATGTATATTTTCGATTAAAACAAACATAAAACAGGATATAACATCATGGAGATGATAATTTACACGTTACGTAAATACCTATATATAACGCTTAATCTGATTGCTATTGTCTGTGATTTTGCGCGTATATGGGTTCCAGCCTTATGCTTTATATATATGTTTACTCAAAGTGATGGCAGTTCAGCTGAGTGGTTTCTAATAATAATTGAGACAGCTATTTTGGGGTATTTTGGTGGAATCGTAGTGAAATTTTTTGGCCTTCTACTCCTTGTTGTAAATGACTACGTTGAACCGAATATCGAAAATTATAAGACAGAGAAAAACTTTCCGATTTTATTAGTGCTACGGAATTTTGGGATTGGTTTAGTAGTTACATTTGTGGTGTTTTATTTTAGATCAATGACAACCGTATTGCCTGAAGGCATGGAAATAAAAAGTAACCAGAATAAAAGAGAAAGCCCAACAGTAAGCGTTTCTACAAAAAAAGAGCGAGGGAATACATCTAAAACTAACTGGGACAATTTATATCTTCTACCGGGTAAAAATTTCTATTTTGAAAAGTTGAATATTAAACATTCTTACCAATATTTAATAACAGCAGCAAGAAAGGGAGATAGCGAAGCGAAAATTCGCGTGGCTATCTTGTATATGCATGGGATTGGCGTAAAGCAAAATTTTGAGAAAGCTAAATATTGGTTTGAACAATCAGCAAATGACAACCATCCACAAGGTCAAAAAATGTATGGTTATACTTTATATGGGACTCAAAATAGTGAGGCGTTCAAGTATATTAAAAAAGCCGCGCTACAAGGTGATTTAGAAGCTCAATATTTGACGTCAAAGTTTTATCTGGATGGAATTGGAGTGAAAAAGGATAAGGAAAAGTCTGAGTATTGGTTCCAAAAAGCGATAGCTAAAGATATATTTTAAAATCCACTGGCATCATATTGTCAACTTAACCTTATTGCTATTAATAATCCATATGTAATTGATAATACTTTCAGTAGTTTGCAGTGGCGATGGCCAAACATCAGCTTGTTGTGCTATAAAATAGATGAATAAACATTATTTAACGTGATGTTAATTAATGTTTATTGTTATGAATGTTGATGCCGCATGATCAGTAAGCTTGGTAATAGCTTTTATTTTTTAATAGAAAGGAATATTAAATAAATGAATATTTCTAAAATAAACCCTTCACATGTACGAGGAGCATCATGTTTTTGCTGCTCAATAACAATACAAATTGGATGTTTCGATAATGAGTCAATTAAGAATTATTAATGCCTGCTTTAACCATCTTAATATTTTTTTCCAAAACTCTTCCCTTAATAACAAACTGTTAAGTGAGCCGGATACTTTTTTACCTTTACTATTATTACTCGTTGAAAAAACAGTTAATGACCCCTCGATTATGCGTAGGCTTGTTCGTTATGATTTAGTATACAGGGAAAAATCTCTTTTTTATTTAGTGGCAAAAAATGTCAACATTAAAGATGCAGACGTGCTTCTTAATATAATTTTGGAAATGAAAGGGATTCAACCTTTAATTCACTTATTTGATTGTATTGAAAATAATGATGAGAAGCGTAAAAGCTATGATCTAATAAGATTGTGTGAATATATGAGAAAGCACCTTTCAGGGAAGGAAGAAGGAAAGGCCTTCGATAAAGAAAAGGATTTTGAGTTCCTGTTCAATCATATTACGACTAACTCCCTCTCTGAAACATTTATAAATACGCAGCTTAAACACTTAGATGATTTAACAATTTGTGACGAATTTGATTTTGAGGTAGCTACCGAAAGTAAACCGTTACCTAACGATTTTGTTATTTCTGAAGTATATCCTCAGCTCAGTGGAACAGA
This sequence comes from Psychromonas sp. CNPT3, assembly GCF_000153405.2. Lineage (NCBI taxonomy): Bacteria > Pseudomonadati > Pseudomonadota > Gammaproteobacteria > Alteromonadales > Psychromonadaceae > Psychromonas > Psychromonas sp. CNPT3. Next base: position 2,724,229 of record NC_020802.1, on the reverse strand, counting down.
TAAAGAGATATTTGATGAGTTAGCTGTCCTAGCGTGTGCTTGTTACCTTTCTGAAAATCCAAAGATAAATAGTATTGAAGATATTAAGAAAGATGAAGAACTAGAGGTTGATGAGCAACTACTGCTAGGTGCTATTATTAACCACAAAGAAATATTAAATAAAATTTCAGTGTCTTTGAATTGCCTGAGTTATCAGCTTGTATTTAGCCATGATGTATATAATTTACGTGAAAAATTAAGATTGAACGTCACGACGCGTTCATCCGAGTCTACTTCTACCACGTGGTATGAATACGCAAAACACTTTGCTACAAATTTAAAGTTATCTGGTCCCGTTCTTGCGTGTTTCTCAATTGCAATAGACAGCAATAAACTTAACATTGATAGTTTTGTTTATGCATTACTTACACAATCAAATAATCCATTTGAAGCTTTTGTTAGTATGAATCAGCATGGCAATAGCGCAGTGAAAACGGCATTAGCTAGCCAGAAAATACAACAGAGCCTTAATAATAAGGTGATTGGTCAAGAATTAGCAGTAGAAGGTTTATGCCAAGGATACTTAACATCTAGTATTGAAGCGCAACAAGGGCCTCGTTTAATACTTACATTTGCCGGTCCATCGGGTGTAGGGAAAACTTATTTAGCATCGCTGTTACAAGAAGAGTTGAATAATTTTGAAAAAACTGGATATGTTTTTAATATTTTTAATATGGAGAACTATTCGGACGAAAGAGATGGAATGAAATTGTTTGGGACCGGGGTACAGTATTCGGGTGGAAGTGCCGGTATGTTAACCTCTGAAGTACGTGCTCAACCAAGGCAAATTATTCTTTTTGATGAAATTGAAAAAGCTCACAGTGTGGTAATACAATCACTGTTATCAATTTTAGACTCCGGGACAGTAAAAGATCAAACCAGTCAAGAAGAGATCGACTTTAGCCAATGCATTATTATTTTCACTACCAATTTAGGGCAGGATGTTTTAAAAAATAATACTCAAAATAACAAATTAAGTATTTTTGATTTACTACAGGAGTCTGAAAATCCATCTAATAAAACTAAATTATCACCAGAGTTCATTAATCGCTTAGCAAAGGGATTTCCTATTTTATTTTCTGATTTAAAAGTAAATCACTTAGTGAGGCTTGCTGAAATGCAAGTGGAGAAAATAGATACAGCGCAAGCGAATGTCACTTATGATTGGCCTCATGATTTTGCGAGTTTGATGTTGCAAAGTATGTCTCCAGATATTTCAGTAAGAGGATTAACAAACAATCTCGCTAAGCACAAATCAATGATATTAAGTCGAGCTATACCTTTCTTTACAGAAGATTCTTTAGCGGTTAATTTCCAGATTGAAATTGATAAATCAGAGAAAGATGAACAGTCGTCACCTATCCAGTTGTTATTATTAGATGATGATTCAAGGGTTTTTGATCAGGTAAAAAAACATCAAGAGGGTAAAGGAATTACATTGTGTGCCAGTGTGGAAAGCCTTCATAATACTATCGAATCAAGTCATCCAGATGCTCTATTAATTGATGTTGAGACTGCCCAGAAGAGTAACATTCAACTAAAAGGGATCATTTCAGAGTTACTTAAAAAGAATCACAAAACCCCTATTTTCACCTATTGTATTCTCGATGTGGATAATCATGAGGCAGCACAACCATTACCTCATGAGGTACGAGAACATTTTAGTATTGATCTTAATGAATTGTCCGCTTCTTTCTGTCAAATGCTTACTAGGGTGGAATACTACCTTGAGACAGAGCGTAAGCTTTTTAATATGCAACGTAGAAATGAACAATTGCAATATCGTTGCGAAGTAAGTAAAGAAGATGATGTATATCATGTTCTTTATAAAAAACTTTCAGTTGTTCAATTAATAAAAAGTATTGATTTAAAAGAAGGAGAGCTGTTTAAAAAAACGCTACCGACGCTAAAACTAAATGATGTTGTTGGCTTAGAACGGGCTAAAAAACGCCTAAAAGAAGTGGTTAACTGGCTCAAGTCTCCGGAAAAGTTAGCCAACTTTGGAGTGAAAGTGCCGAGTGGTTTTCTATTTGCAGGGCCACCCGGAACAGGAAAAACCTTTTTAGCAAAAGCATTAGCGGGAGAAAGCGGATTACCTTTTTTTAGTGTCTCATCTTCCGAACTGTCTGAAAGCCATGCTGGTGGTACGACTGAAAATATTAAAAAATTATTTGCAACAGCGCGTAAATATGCACCTTCAATTATTTTTATTGATGAGATTGATGCGATTGCAGGAAAGCGTTCAGGATCAGCAGAAGGGGCGAGTAGAGATAGAAACTTAACGGTTAATGCATTGCTAACAGAGATGGACGGGTTCACGCCGCAAAGCGATCCTATCTTTATTTTAGCAGCGACAAATCATCCTGAATTACTAGACCCGGCTCTTGTTCGTCCTGGACGCTTTGATGAAACTATTTATTGTGACCTGCCTAATGTAGAAGCAAGAAGGCATTTTTTCACTCGCTTTTCCCAAAAGCATCAAATCGCGTTTTCTAAAGAGGAGATGAAACAACTTGTATCTTCATCTCAGGGAATGTCGTCTGCTGAAATAGAGCAAGTATTCCGCGAAACTATATATCAGGCAATCGGTGACAATAAAGCCTTAACAAGTGAAGGTATTAAACAAACTATGATACGTGTTTCCTATGGTTTACCCTCGGATCATATTGTGTTGAGTGCAGAAGAGAAGCATAGAACGGCGTATCACGAAGCTGGTCATCTATTACTATCAAAACTTCTATTTCCCAAGCAACCCATCGACTTTGTCACCATTGAACCGCGCAATAATGCATTAGGTTTTGTTGCGACACGTGCAGCTGACGAATATGAAAGCTTATCGAGCACAAGAGTAAAGCATCGCTTAGAGATGTTATTAGCAGGGCGTGTTGCAGAGAAAATATTTACCGGATCCTTCGATGAAGTAAGCTCAGGCGCTTCAGGAGACATAGAAAAAGCAACCCGGTTAGCAATGCATGCAATCTATGAAGGAGGCTTAGATGCTTCTGTTGGGCCAATAAACATTGGGTTACTAACTAAATTTGAAGAGAGCGACTTACTGTTAAAGGCGCAAACAGCCGTAAAATCATGGCTACTTGAAGCAGAGTCATCAGTGGAAGCTCGATTAATTGCACACCGTGAACAATTAGATCTTATTGCTAATACATTAATTGAAAAAGAATCATTAATTGGCGAAGAGATTGAAGCTCTGTTTTTGTGATTTTCACTAATAGCTTTCGATAACGACTATGGAAAACAATGTTATTAATACCTTTTATGCTTATGTGAAAAGGTCAATAAATACATGGGATAAGTAACAATGAACTCAAAGACTTTCAGATTATTTATAAGCTCAACCTTTAGTGATTTCAAGCGAGAAAGAGAAGTTTTACAAAGCAACGTATTTCCACATATAAAAAACTATGCAGCACAGCAAGGCTACACTTTTCAACCCATCGATTTAAGATGGGGTGTCAGCAATGAAGCGCAGTTGGATCAAAAGACACTTGAGCTATGTCTGGACGAAGTCAAAGCATGTAAAACCTACAAGCACCCTAACTTTTTAGTGATGTTGGGGGACCGTTATGGTTGGATACCACTTCCTTATGCTATTGAAGCGCAAGAGTTTGAAATGCTCTGTGTGCTAATGACTGAACAAGAAAAGCAAAACTTAGCTAACTGGTATTTAAAAGATCTTAACCAACTACCCGCATCATATATTTTACAAGAAAGAACCGGTGACTTTGAAGCGTTTGAATGCTGGGAAAAAGAAGAACGTAAGTTAAGACAAATTTTACAAAATGTAGCAAATAGCTCCACTCTTAGTCGAGACCAAAAAAATAAATATTTTACTTCGGCAACAGAGGCTGAAGTCAATGAGGGGATTATCTCCTATTTAAAACCAACTGACTCCCAGAAAAAATTAAAAATAAGGCCTGAGATAGATGCTGAACATGTTTTCGGTTTTTTCCGAAAAATTGATCCAAATTCAAAAGTTGCAGAAACATTTATTGCTGATGATGCTGACCAAGGGAATGCGAAAGACTTTAGTGATAGAGTGAGTGTGCTCTTGCGACCAGAAAATCGCTTACATAGAGAAGTGAAGCAGGTTGAGAAAAATAAGCTCGATGAAAGCTACTTGCAGGATTTTCAGGAAAGAGTTACTCAATTTCTTGAGTCAAAAATTGATGAGCAAAAAAAAACAGAAAGTAAGCAACCGTTACCACCTTTAAAAATAGAGCAAAAAGAACAAAAATATTTTGCAAGTAACAAACGTAAATTTTTTTTGGGACAAGAGGAGCCGTTACAAAAGATCGCAGACTATATATCAGATGATAATCAGAAACCTTTAGTTATTTACGGCAAGTCAGGTAGTGGAAAATCAGCCTTGATAGCAAAGGCAATTGAGCTGGCTGAGTTGAACTCCCCTAAAAAAGTAGTCTATCGCTTTGTCGGGGCAACTGCTAATTCAAGCTCTTGGAGTAAGTTATTAACTTCAATTTTTTCTGAACTTAAACAGTTATCAGATTCAAATACTTTATTCTCATTAGATGAAAACGAAGAAGCGTTTAAACAAATTCCACATGTTTTGTATAATTTTAATCTGATAAAAAGCGATGTTGTAATTTTTATTGATGCAATCGACCAGTTAATAAATCATGATGATTTTGAATGGTTACCAAAGCAACTACCTACTAATATAAAAGTTGTTATCTCTGTATTAAAAGATGATATATATCCCAAAGAGAATCTTGCTTATGAAACTTTAAGAGGAAAAAGTTCAACTTTGAATTTTACAAAAATGCCAGAATTTGAAAGTGGAACTCAGTTACTACTTGAGTTGTTAAGATGGGAAAAAAGAACTATTCAAGAAGACCAATTAAAATATATTGAAAGTCAGCTTAAATCAACTCGCACCCCTTTATATGCTTATATGTTAGCTCAAAAAGTTAAACACTTAAAAAGTATAGATTCAGCACCTGAGCAAGAGGTTATTACAACTAGCCAATTAACACACCTTAAATCAATACAACAAAAATCTGTAAAAGCATACATAGACAGTCTTTCTACAGTTTATCACCATGAAGCTAGTTTCATTAATCGTGTATTAGGCTACCTATTCGCCTCTCGGGATGGTTTAAGTGAAAACCAACTACTTGAACTTATTAATACGGATAAAACCTTTATAAAGTCAGTCGCTTCGGAACAGTACCACCAGAATACAACTAGTGAACTGCCGTTAATTCATTGGAGTCGATTGATTTCAAAGCTAAAACCGTTTCTTTCACGAAAGAAAGTTAATGACCAATCGGTTATGTTTTTTTCTCAGCGTGAATTTTCTGAGCTGTGTAAACTATCCCTTGTCGCTAAGGTCGAGCATGAAAGTATCATTACTGCCATTCAGGTGTTGATATCAACAAACTCAAAAAACAGTAAAATTCTAAGTTCCTGGGAAAAGCTTTACCTCAAGGTTTCGATGAATCATTACACGCTTTATCAAGATGATGAAATATTAAGTCTCTTTATGAATTTTCTTGCCTCGCAAGGCGGGAAAAGGGCACATGATCTAAAAACAATTAAATCAAGTAGCGAATTAAATAAGGTTGATGCAATTGCTTTTGCAAAGTGTAATTTTTATTACACAAAACACTTTTACTTATTAGATAAAGCTGAGCATTTTAATAGAAACGGGTACATGATGGCATTAAAAGAGTTATCAATCTCGTTTAAAAAATATGGAGAAGAAAGTAAAGCGCTAGCATTTGATCATAAAGCATATGAAATGGCTATGGATGCATATAAAAAATATAACCAATCACCAAAAGATTATTTAGGTTATGGGAATAACTTAGCCGCATCATACATTAGGTTAAATCAACTAGAGGGTGCTGAAACTATATTGAGTGATATTTGGGCAATAATAAAAGAGTTGTTTTATGGTGAATGGAATATGCCAAATGACTTGATATTATGCGACTGGAAAGACCTATACATCGTGATCGCAAATAATTTAGCAACATATTTCAACAAAATCTCTGATTATACTCAAGCACAAATATTACTTATAGAAGTAATTGACCTTACTGAAAGGCTAATCGACTCTGACCCTGAAACATACGTTTCCCGCTATGTATCAAGTTTAACAACCCTTTCAGATATATATATTCATCATGAGAGTGATGGGATTAATAAAGCGCTAGAGATTTTGACTAAAGTAAGTGTCGTGCTTGATAAATATGTTAATTTTAATGAAAACTTATTAGTTGATGAATTCATAAAAAACTGTCTAGAACTTGCGTATGTACAGGAGTTTCAACACGATTTTGAGTCTGCGTTAAGTAATCTAGATAAGGTAAAACCAGTATTAACCCAAATAATGCAGAAGGATGAAAGTAAAGCTCTAGATTCTAAATATTTAGATTATCTCGTATTGAGTTACAAAGTTAACTTTCATCTGCAATCAGCTGAGGCAGAGCAATTAAAAGATGAGGTGTTTAACTTTGTAGAAACTAAAAACCTACAAGGCGAGCAGGTAACGCGTTATCTAAATGAAATAAATAGTATGTTACCTAAAGCAAATAATGCTGGACAAGAAGGTTTTATACGAATTACTAATGCTGAAATGAATGCAAGAAATTCCCAATTAAAAGTTATCTTTTTTTGTGATTTTGAACAAGAAAATCGAATTACTAGTCATGCTAAAGAGATATTAACAAACTGTGATTTTACAGATGATACACCTTATGAAATTGTAACTATTTACAATGATAAAGAGTTAAGTTTTGCAGAAATGATTATTGAATCTAAGTTAGAGTTACCCTCTTTAGTCTATTTTTTTGACGGTAGTGTGGAGTTCATTCGTTCTATAGAAAACATAAGTACTACTAATATAAAAGCGACGTTAGAGCATTGGTTGGATTTGAGTGTATACGTTGCTGATAATGAAAATTCAAATCAAGTAGACTTTAAACATTTTCTCAACGCTCTTAGTTATATTGAACTTGATACAAAGTGGAAAAATTTCTTTGATCAGTTGTTTGAAACCGATACAGGTAAGTTACCATTCAAAACTAATTCTGAGAGTTGTATTGAATATGCAAAAAGTATTTCAGATATTGGGATCACTACTGATTGCCATAATTTTCTTCTTGATTTCTCTAAGTTATTAAACGATGAGTCGATGGGGCACCTTAGATAAGTACCCAAGAGATAAATATCATTCATTTGAATAAATTTAGGATCGTTATGAATAAAAATACCACTAAAAAATCCCCAAGCATTGTTTATTACTTGCTAGAAAATAAAGCCATTACCATCGGTACGGTATGTATATTAGCTTTTATATTGAAGCTTGGGCTTGCGTTGAGCTTTTCTGCTGTAGGTGGGATTTCTGATTCAATCGGTAAAGCACTAGAGTTTGCATCAATTGTTTCTGCTTCTGTAATCGCTGTTTTAATCTTTTTTAAAGATGCGGTAAACCAGCAAATAGTTAAGGCCATATTACAAAAAGAGCACGTCACTGTTTTTGGCCTTGGTGAATTTAATCGTGCGTTATTAAATAGTGAAATGGCAGCCAATAATCCTCGTTATGTGATTTTTGAGAAAAACAAACAAAATGACAAACTAGATCTATTTAGAAAGTTTGGTATGGGGGTAGTAGCGGGAGATGTTTTTAACGATAAAAAGTTAGCAATATTAAACTTTGAAACGATGCAGAGTGGCGTTATCGCTTTAGGTAATGACCGTTTAAACGTTGAATTAGCCACAATCATTATTGAGCAATATAAACAAGATAAAAGATCAACTCCGCTAAAATTGGTTGTGCATATTATTAACCAAGATTTGAATGCACTTTTCCACCAAAACTTTATTAATCCCAATAACGCTAAAAATGAAACACTTCAATTAGACATACAAACGTTTTCATTTTATGAAGAAGCTGCGGAAACATTTTTTAAAGATAATTTTGTCGATGGAGCAGGGCGTGAAATCATCGATAGCGATGAGGAATATCATATCGTGGTCGCTGGTGATGGAGAGCTTGCGCTTAATCTAATAAATATAACCGCTAAAATTGCTCATTTACCTAACGAAAACAAATTGACTATTCACTTAGTAGATAATCAGGCATCTGCTTTTAAAGAGAAGGTCATTAAGCGTTATCCTGGTATCTTAAATGTGCTTGCTCTAGAGGCCGTTAATTGTGACCGTCAAACGCTTTCCTATTTTGAGAATGATGCCTTATGGTTTAAAGATAACTTAACCCATGTTGTTGTTTGTTATGACGATGAAGGGCGAAACCTGAGTATTGCTGCTGATTTGTTTAATAAAACATATTTGGAAAAATCAGTTGATGAGACATTAACAACGCGCATCAGTTTTGCTAGTTTCAATAATTATAATATGAGCAAAATTATAGATGCTGACAAAGGGAGCTTTAAACAGTTTTATACCTTTGCTGATGTAAAAAATATTTGTACTCGTAAAAATGTATTAGATGAACAACATGAGTTAATTGCAAAGCTTATTCATAAGGGGTACGCAAACAAGTATAAGCCTGAAATGCTACCAGATCTAAATGATCCTAATGTTCAAACTGAAATTAATACTGGATGGTATAACACCGCAAATTTACACAAGAAATTATCTAATAAATCTCAAAGTTTACATATTGATATGAAGTTAAAAGCTTTGGGGTTAAAGAAAGTTAAAGTTGACGGAGTAAGCTCTGAAAAACTTCTGATATTAAATCAGGAGCTATTTAAACCAATTATATATTCCAACAGTGGCGATCTAACGGAAGATAAAATTATTGAGTACTCATTAGAGTTAGATAAATGTTATGCAGATGAGGACTATGAGATTAAATACTTTCCAACTGAATATATCTGTTTGTTAGAAAAGCTTATTCGGGCAGAGCACAATCGTTGGAACGCATTTCATTATTTAAATGGCTGGAAGTATAGTGATATTCCAACAAAAAATGACGAAGAGAAAGACAATAAGAAAAAGAAAAAGCACCATGCTTGTTTAAAACCTCTTGCAGATTTTACTGAGCCAGAACTCCAATTAACAATAATTTATGATCTCTATTCTATTTTGTATATTCCCAATTATTTAGCAAATGCAGGTTATGAAATTAAAGAATGTAGTGTGAATACACATGCAGAACCAATTCTTAACGGAAAGGACAAAACGTTTAATGCCAACTAATAAACATTCTATTTCAACTGCTCTACCATTTATTATTGGCGTCACAGGACATAGAGATATTGCCGAATCACTTGATGTGCCACTCAATACAGGGCTTAAAAGTGATATTCGTGCTTCTCTGGAATATTGGCATCAACGTGTCGGTCATAATTCACCTATTTGGTTATTGACGGGCTTAGCCGCTGGTGCTGATCTACTCGTTGCTGAAGTGGCTCTTGAACTACAACAGGAATGGGGAGAGGGGGAAATAAAAGTAATCGGTTGCTTGCCGATGCCTGAAGCTAATTATAAAAAAGACTTTGAGAATTTAGCTTATGCACCTAATGCTCCGCAACAGTTACAAACTATTTTAGATAAAATATTTCATTCAAATAATGAAATACTCGTTGTGAAAAATGCATTAAGTCCGGAGCAAGAACAATTCGCATGGTTCGATACTGAGTATGGCGAACTGAGAAATAGCTTATATATAAACCAAGGTTTATTTGTTGCTAAATACTGTAATGTATTATTATCTCTTTGGGATGGGTTACAAGCAGTCGGCGCAGGCGGGACTGCTGATGTCACCAACTTCAAACTTGGTGGTTCTATTGGGTGGCCAGAACACACGCACAATCAATCCTTGAGCCCAATATCAGATTTTGATGGTCAAATTGCAGGATTAGTACATCATCTGCATACTCAACGTTATCGACATCTATCCGCTGAGCCTCCCTTAGAAAAGAGCAATTTTGCGAATAATTTTACTCTTTCTTCTTGTGAACAGCCACCTACAATTGGCGCTCTCTACGATAGCATTCAAGGTAATGACCAAAAGACGGAGCAATTAGCTTATTTTATTTCTGAGGAATTTTCTCATTTATTAAGTGATCTCTCGACATATAATGAGATGGTTTGTAAATCAAAAGAGAGTATCACCTCTGCTACAAGGGAAGCCCTTAATACGAGTGAAGGGATCTTTAACTGTGCAGACAAAATTGCTAAAAAATATCAAAAACAGTATCGAAAAACTGTCATCACCTTCTTTTTAATCGCATTACCTGGCTTTATTTGTTACGAATTGGTGGGAGGTTTTGTTAACTCTGAGTTAGGTGGTGGGCTTGTATTAACTATTCTTTTGGCCATTTTGCTAGGGGGAAGTCTCATACGCTATGCCGCCCGTAATGACTTAAAGTGGAAATATCAACTTGCACGGGGTGTTGCAGAGGCAATGCGAATTCGAAGGTGTTTAAATTTAGCCAATGTTCCCCCCTCTTCATCTCCATTAATTCCAAGAAGATACCGAGCACATCTTACATTGCTCAATCACGCTATAGTCGTTGCTGAACTTGATTGGTGGCGTGGTGATTTTCAGTTTACACAAGAAAGTGTTAACACCGAATGGATTAACTCTCAGCGAACGTTCCTCCAAAAAAGATTATCAAATACAGCAGGTAACATTAACGAATTTCTTTATGATAGGCCTCAGTTTGCGGCCAATAAAATAGCATTATGGGCAAAAAGGTGTTTTTACGTAGCCATTTTTAATGGCTTTTTATTATTACTATTGATGGCTATTCAATATTTTATTGATATATCCCTATTAAGTGAATTTAATCAATGGTTAATGGCGCTTGTACAATATAGCTTGATGATCGGTGCTGTGATTGCTTTATGGCGAGAACTGGCTGGTTATGAGTCAACGGCAAAAGGCTATTCAAGCCTAGATAAGTTATATGAACGAGCTCAATCTCTTCTCTCGGGACCTATGACGCCATCAAAACAGCAAATGCTATTAGACTTAGCAAAAGAGGCGATGTATGAGCATGTTAATTGGACCGTGTCTGAGATGAATAATGATTTAAAACATAAAAAATAATATTTTAAATCATTGTTAATTTATGCTGTATGAGTATTGATGATTTTTTTAAAAGTACCTGTATTAACGATATTTTTGGCTTGTTCGTAACCATCAGCTTCAGGGCTCCCATCCGCTGTATGTTGTATTTGTTCTATTATTATACTCGGTACTTTAGTCATTCCAGGAATTTGTTCAAACCTAAAATCTGTATGTTCACAATATAGATTATAAAGCATTATGCTATTACTTTGACCTAGACATATTATATCCTGCTGTAGAAAAGTATGGTGTGGATATAATGCGGCGTATATGCAGCCTAAATCAAAAGAACATTTAATGATAAATATTCTTTAAGGAGTGCGCGTACTCATTTAATCACTCACTTTATATGTTCATCGGAGATAATTATTGGATATATTAATTAAATACCTAATGGCCTCGTTTAAATGTTATTTCCTGATGATATCTATCCCGGTTGCATTATGGTGCGTTTATAAAGTGTGTTCATTGATTACCTGGTTAGAATTTTTATCTAAAGGAAATATTTCAAAAATTATCATTTAAATATTTCATTTTAACCTTATATTTTCAGCATGTTACTGATGTTAGTATTTTATATTAATTCAGTACCATCCTCTTTAATCTCATTTCTTAGATAAAAAATTGCGTAAACAATTCATAGTTATGTCACTGCGCTGCATGTCCCTTTTCGGTATTATTATCCCATTAGCAAACTTGCTAAGTAATTTAAAAGCTTAAATTATTAAGGGTCAATGATGAAATTTTTTTAAATAACAAGTGTAAATTAATCCTATCTACTGGCTTCGTTGCATTAATGTTAACAGGCTGTGGTTCATCAACTCAAGAGGATCAACTTACTTGGCTAAGCGGATGGGATAGCCAATATGAAGCAAAAATAAAAATGATGAATGTTTGTTATAAAGAAGCGGGTGTACATAAAGACACGAAACGCATATCTAAAAGCCAACAAGAGGTGATTAATAAGTGTGAGTTTGTCTATATCACTGAGCAGGCTGATAACGATGGTATTTCACTTGATATGGAAACCTTAAAAAATAACGTGATGCAGTTCTAAATATGGTTATCAAGAGCCAAGGCCTGACTGTCATGGTTTTCTTGAAAATAAATTTATCAGTAAGTTGCGTAAATCTAGTCTGTTTACGTCACCTGAGCATATTATCAATTAAGTCGTGAGCTAACGTTAATAAGTCTCGCGATTAAAAATTATATTAATGACGATTTAATATTAAAAGGAAACCCTATTATGACCATTAAAAGCAGAGCGGTTGAAATGGTGAATGAAGCACAAAAACGAGCAGAGAATTTATCAACAGAGTTGAAGCAATCACAGACGCTGGATAAGGCAAAGGCAGCTTTCGATGAAACAGCAAAAAGGGTATTAAAAGCAGATACATCAAGTATTAAGTTAATGAACTTCTTTGCGGTGTGTAGCTTATGTGGTTTGATGTTTAGTAGTCTATTTACGTTCGGTGAATATTGGGGACATTCATTTTCATTAAGTGAATCAACACCCGCATGGCTCTATATTATTGCAATTGTGACACTTTGCAGTTACTTGCTTGGTGCAAAGAAATCTGTCTCTCGCGGTTTGATCTTCGTGTTGCTGGTGGCAATTGGTTGGCGTTTTTATGGAGTAATTTCTGAATCGGTTATTCATACTTCAAGTCGTAGCAGCGAAAATTATAGTTTGCCTATCGATGAGGTTGGTTTTGGCTTTTATCTGTTTATGGGGAGCTTGCTGATGGTTATTGTTACTATGCTGAAACCTGGTTACCAAGCTAATACTCTGTTTTGGGAAAAGCTCATACAAAAATAAATAGAGACTCTGATGTGAGTTGCCATCAAAGGATGTTGATTCACCTTTATTCATGGAGACTGTCATGCAATTTAAACCACGCAAGCAACATGTTTATAGTGCCCTTAACCGTGTCGGTAACGATTATATTGTCGGGGATATTCACGGGCAGTTGAAGCAACTTTTTAAGCAACTGGCTTCTCTTAAATTTGATTTTAAATTAGATAGGTTATTTTGCACTGGTGATTTAATTGGTAGAGGAAGCGACAGCATTGGTTGTTTAAATTTATTAACTGAGAAGTGGTTTTATTCGGTAATGGGAAATCATGAGCAACTTTTTATACTGGGATTTAAATCATCTAAATTTTGGGACCATTTAAAATCAGACAACGGGCAATGGTTAACCGACAACTTAGATCGCTTTGATCTGCTGATGCGTTGGAAAACGCTGATTGAAATAGCGATGCCATTAACGCGTACCATTGCGGTGAATGGCTTAACAGTCGGTGTGTCACATGCATCTGCAACGCGTGATTGGTCGACATTACAAAGCGGGACTTTATCGGACGATGATATTTGGCAAACCTTATGGAGTCGCCCGTTGACAGAAAAAGGGGGCTGTTTAACCATTAATTCTGTTGATTATGTTGTACATGGGCATACACCCGTGTTAACTGTTGTTAAAGTGAATAACCGCTTTTGGATAGATACTTACTCATCAGTTAATAAACTCTGCATACTTAACCTTAATGAATTGAGCATTAACGAGATAAGTTAACATTAATAGTTGGAATGACTAGAAATAACCAGAGAAATAGATGATGATTCATTTTATTAACGATGAATATCAAGGAGTGTTAGGTGTCGATAAAAGAGTTAAATAATGCAACTGAATTATTGATTGGTTGGCAGAATAGGGATGAAAGCAAAAGTAAGGAGTTTCTTGAGTACGCGTATCAAGATATTCGTGCAATTGTGGCTAAATATCTGCAAAAAAAACAACCTAACGAAACTATTTTACATGATGCCTCTATTACTGAGCTTGCTAGTGAGTCGATCATCAAATTACATCGCTGGCGAAATGATGAGTTACCCTTTGAAAGTCGTCACGATTTTTTTGATTATATTCGCGTGTCTGTTTGGCACCTTTTATTTGGTAAACCTCACCAATCATTCGTTAATAAACAACAGTCAAAACGAGACTTTTTAGCCTCTGAAATAACACAGGTTACGGGGCATCAACCTAATTGGGATGAGAGTATTGATCTTGTCAATGCATTAGACCTTCTCCGTGAAAACCACCCTAGGCAGTCGGAAGTTTTTGAACTAAAAAACTTTGCCATGATCTCACATCAACAGATTGCAGATATGCTGTCGATATCGACTCGAACGGCGGATAACGATTTAAAATTTGCAGTTACTTGGTTAAGAGTAAAGTTAGTAGAATGATAGATATTGTCACTTTGTATATAGAGCTTTCTAGTTTAAGCCCCGTTGAGCAACAGTTACAATTATCTAAGCTTAAAAACATCGACTCAGTTAAAGCTGATGAGTTAGAAAGGATGTTACAGGTTGATGATATACCTCTCTCTAGTAGTGAATTAATCTCACAGCAGGTAACAATCTCAACGCACGCGTCATGGCAATCATTCATCGGCCAGAAGGTGATGGGGTTTAGCATTAAACGTTTACTTTCGGACTCTGGTGGAATGGGATTGGTTTTCCATGCAGAACAAACTATTTCTAACCCGTCTCATACAGAAAATGAAATTCATAAAGCGGCAGTTAAAATCCTGCGACGTGACAAGTTAAATAGTCACCAACGAACTGCGATGTTTTTTAGTGAAGCATCAAGTTTGATGGCATTAGATCATCCCAATATTTGCAGTATTTATGGTGTATCTGAAGTATTAGATCATGCTTGTATTGTTATGGATTATATCGATGGTGAATCCTTAGATTTATGGCTAGCTAATAGTAAGTGCAATCAGAAACAAAAAATAGATGTTTTTATGCAACTTCTCGAGGCTGTGTGTTATTTGCATCATCGAGATATTTATCATGGAGATTTAAAGCCACAGAATATTATTATCAACCACCAAGGTCATTTGGTATTGATAGATCTTGGTCTGGCTAAGAAGTTTAAAACGAGTGCTAAAGTTGATAACAGGGAAACCATTAAAGCATTCTCAAAGAATTGGAGTGCACCTGAGCAAATGGCAGGAGAACACTGTGAAGCGATGTCGGATGTTTATTCATTGGGAGCGATCCTGTTTTACCTTTTAACTAGCAATCAGCTTGAGCAAAGAGATTTGCAAAAAATTAGCAATAAAGAGTTACAGGCAGTGTTAAGTAAAGCGCTTTCTGTTAAGCCTGAAAATCGATATCAAGATGCTCTCCAATTCCGACGTGTATTGCAACAATATCAGACCGGCTTTCCCATAGATGAATATTCCATGACCCCCGCTTATCAGTTCAAAAAACTTATATTTAGGAAACCATTTACTTCTCTTTCTTGTTTGCTAGCACTGTATTCAGTTATTAGTAGTGTATTGCTATTTGCTAAGCTGTAAAATATCGAATGGAATGAGATTTTTCAGGTGATTTAAAACAAGTATTTTTGTTTTAAATGTTTTAGAGAGTCTTTCAATCACTTTGCCTTCGTGCGTTTGCTGTATTTTTGCTCGGTGGCTAATATTGCCTGTTTTACCAACTCTTTTTTCAATAATTACAGATGCCATGTATAATACTTTCTATTAAACGCTATGTTAGTAATGGGATCATAAATAACAGCTTGGGATCGATTTGGGGTGTTATTTGGGATCATTTGTAATGAGAAATATAGCAAAACAACACATAATAACAAACTTCGATTTAGAGTTATCGCAGTTTTAGGTGGTTAAGTCATTGATTAATAGTAAAGAAAATAAAAAACACGTTTCAAATAGATTCTCTGTAGCTCCGATGCTTGATTGGACGGATAGACATTGTCGTCATTTCCATCGTATTTTGAGTAAAGAAACCTTGTTATATACAGAAATGGTAACAACGGGTGCTATTTTATATGGCAAAGGGGATTACCTGCAAAAAGGTGATGCTGAGCATCCTGTCGCTTTACAATTGGGTGGCTTTGCTGCCGTTGATTTAGCAAAAGCTGCGCTTGCGGGCAAAGAGCGGGGTTATGACGAGATAAATCTAAACATAGGTTGCCCTTCTGATCGCGTGCAAAATGGACGTTTTGGTGCCTGTTTAATGGCTGAGCCAGAGCTCGTTGCCGATGCGGTTGCCGCCATGCGCGATGCGACAGGTTTGCCTATTACAGTCAAAACGCGTATTGGTATTGATGATCTCGACTCGTATGAATTTTTATGTGATTTTATCTCTAAGGTGCATGCTAAAGGTTGTGATAACTTTATTATACATGCGCGTAAAGCGTGGTTAAGTGGACTTAGCCCCAAACAAAATCGTGACGTCCCACCTTTAGATCATGATCGTGTTTATCAGCTGAAAAAAGATTTCCCACAATTAATGATTGCCATTAATGGCGGGATAAAAACCTTAGATGAATGCAAAACACACTTACAACATTTAGATGGCGTCATGCTTGGGCGTGAAGCGTATGCTAATCCCTATTTATTAAGTCAGGTAGATAAAGCGCTATTTGGCTGCACAAAAAAACCGTTAACGCGTTTTGAAGTCCTTGAACAGATGTATCCCTATATTGAGCAACAGCTTAGTAATGGCTCTTATCTGAACCATATGGGAAGACATATGTTGGGATTGTTTCAAGGTTTACCGGGCGCGCGTGCGTGGCGTCGACATTTAAGTGAGAATGGTCACTTACCGGGCTCTGGTATTGAAGTGATGCAAAAGGCAGCTTCTTTTGTAACGGAAGAGATTGAAGTATAAAACTAATATAAAAACAAGAGATCAGGGTTTTAATAAATAGAGTGCATTGTTACTTTTTGAGTTAGTATCAATGCACTATTTTAGATGGAATTGAGAGGCTATATGTTTAAAAAATATTTTATATACATTTGCTTGCTGGCTTTGTTTGCATGTTCTTCGCCAAGCAATGATGTTGCCCCTGTGAGTCAGAAGTCACCTGAAAAAACACAAAGATTAACCGTGGTCAGTAGTGGTGATCCTGCACAAGTATTGCCTGCCTTTAACACATTTTCATGGGATGACAGTTATAGTTACGTTTTATCTGCGTCTGCAAACAAAAATCAAAATGAGATAAGAGCCTACCTGCAAACTGAAATAATTAAATATTTAGCGACTAAAGGCTATGTTTATGAAGCGGACAGAGCAAAAGCCGATATGGTTGTAGGCTTTTTATTTGCACTTGAAAATGATGTAGCAGATGCAAAAATTGAACGTAAATTTGGATTGTTACCGCATTTAAACAGCGATGCGATAAAAGATGTTCGCTATGAAAAAGGCAGTTTCTTATTATTGTTATTAGATCCTGATTTACAAAAAGTATACTGGCGCTCTGCGATACAAGGTTTCGTGAATTTAGATGGCCCAAATGGCATGACGGATAGCCAGCGCATGCAGTGGATTTTAAAACTAATGATGGGACGCTTCCCTATTGCAGGAAGATAATATTAAGCAGTGTAATGGATAAGGGTATACCAATGGAATTAATTAATTGAGCATGTATTGCGCAGGAAAAATTAGCACTACTAAGGCATGAGTTGCAGGAGATAGTTGTCTCACTTCAAAACTCATAACGCAGGTAGGGATAATTTCAACAAGCAAGACGGATCACTTTTTTAGTTCCTTTGGTATTGAACTGCTTCTTTTTAGATCTGTTTAATATATATATCGGAAATATTCTGATAACCGGCAGCTTGTAGAAAAAGAGCGACACCCGCTTGCTCTTGTTTCGGAAAGTCTTCTAACGTTAACGCGACTTCTTGTACTGATTGTATTTTTAAATGTTTTTCAACTTCACGTAATAAATTAATACCTACCCCTCTACGGCGAGTAAGATCTCTGATGCTTAATAAACTGAGGCAGGCTTTATTACCCTCTACTTTTACCTCAACCGCGCCCAAATGACGTTCATTAAAAAGAGTCACATATAAGGTACTATCTTTGTTTTCAATGAGCGCCGTAAGTGCTTGTTGGGTAAGTTTATCTGCGTCGAAATAAGGTTGATAAATCTTGGCAAGATCAATTAATAATTGCGCAGATAATAAGGCGGAAGTAACGGATAAACGCATAATATGGACTCTTTATTGGTAAGCTAAGAATGTGTGCATTACATTTTTTAAGTGTAAATTTGTGGCATCTTAGTTGGCGCGAGTAAATCCTTTGAGGCATCAATCAGCTGGGATTGTATTTTTTAGACAATGCATTGTGTAAAAAATTAATGTTTCAGGATACGGGGCACTGGGATGATCACATTTTTCGTCTGCTAGTTTAATCGTGATTTTATAAGGTTGCAACATCGACTCTGCTTATTCAAAAAAAAGAGTGTAAGTTAATGGATATAATAGGCTTCAATTTCGCTTTTTACGCCTATATCTCAGAGAGCCAAAGTGTTTCTCTTTGCGCTCTCATTATCAATTTAGTTCGTCTTTATTTTTGTAGCCATCTTAAAGGATTTTGTGCTTTTCCCTTATAAGTAAGTTCAAAATAAAGACTATTTCTCTCTTGCCCACCACTGTGGCCTGCCAATGCAATATTATCACCCGCAAAAACGGTCTCTCCTGTTTTATAGAGCAGTGCTTGGTTATACGCATAAAGGGTAATGTGGTCGTCACCATGTTCAAGGGCTATTACCATGCCGTAACCTTTAAAGTAACCCGCAAAAAGAACCCTTCCAGAGGCAACCGCTTTGACTTTTTCGCCCTCATTCGCGGAGATAAGGATCCCTTTCCATCTTATTTTTGCGCTACGCTTACTGCCAAAGTGGGCTAATACTTTACCTTTGATAGGCCATTTTAATTTACCTTTAAGCTGATCAATCGGTAACTGTTTTTTCCTTTTATTTTTAGCCCTTTCTCTCTCTTTTTCTTTGTTGGCTTGTATGCGAGCTTGTATACGCGCTTGTGTTTTTTGACGTATTATTTTCTCTTTTTTAAGCTTTGTTTTTAGTGCTCTTTCTGCGCCATTGAGTTTGGCAAGCTGTGAACGTTGATAATTTAAGTCTTTGTTTAATTTATTTAAAGCGAATTGTCGTTTATTTTTTTGTTGTAATAGCGTCTTTTTTGTTTTCTTTTGTTGTTTATCTAGTGCGTAAAGATCATTTAGCGATTGTGTGACATCCGCTCTGTTATCTATTAATTGCTCTTGCGTTTTTTGTAGTGTATGAAGACTCTCTAAGCGGGCTTCATTAAGATACTGATAATAGGTTTTTGCACGCGTAATTTTACTGATGTTTTCTTGATTGAGTAATAATTTAATAAAATCATGTTGGCCACTCATATAAGCGCTGAGGAGTAGTTTTTGTAATAGTTTTTGTTGTGTCTTCGTGTCTTTTTCTAATTTCTGGATGTTTTTTTGTAGATCACGTAAGTGTCGTTTTTTCTTTATTAATTTTTTTTGTGTTTTTCGCTCGATGAGAGCTGCAGAGGCCGTTCTTTTTTCGGCACTCGCGACTTGATCTTCTAAACGTTGCTGTTGCTGTTTTTGTTTAAGACTTTGTTGTGTTGTTTTTGTTATTTTTTGTTGTAATCGTGATAAATCGTTACTTGCCCAGCTTGTGGAAACAGGGAACAATAGAAGTAAGAATAAAAACAAAGATTTGTAAGCTTGTCTTTTTTTTCCGAAAGGCTGTTTTGGGTATTGATCTATCATTAATTTTATACACTTATCCAATAAAAAGTCAGTATTTAGAAATTTTAACAACTTTTCAAAATAAGTTGAGTAAAAAAACTAAATACTGTGTTGTCGCGTTTATTTTAATGAAATAAGAGTTTTACCCGTCATTTCACTTGGGATCTCAAGATCCAGTAATGTAAGTATTGTAGGTGCAATATCACATAAACGTCCATTTTCTGCCATTGTCGCTTCACGACCGACATAAATAAAGGGAACGGGTAAGTTAGTGTGCGCAGTATGTATTCCACCAGTGTTAGGATCAATCATTTGCTCCGCATTACCATGATCTGCAGTTATCAAACATTCGCCATCAACCTCTTTTAATGCAGCAACGACTTGTCCTACACAAGTGTCTACCGCTTCACATGCTTTAACGGCTGCATCGTACACACCTGTATGGCCTACCATGTCACCATTTGGATAGTTACAAATGATCACATCATATTTTTGGCTACGGATAGCGGTGGTTAATTTTTCAGTAAGCTCTTCAGAGCTCATCTCTGGTTGCATATCATAAGTTGCAACAGCAGGAGATTTGATCAAAATACGATCTTCACCTTTAAATTCATCTTCAATGCCGCCATTAAAGAAAAAGGTAACGTGTGCATATTTTTCAGTTTCTGAAATACGTAATTGTGTTTTGTTATGATCAGCTAACCATTCGCCTAACGTATTTTGTAATGATTCACTTGGATAAGCGGCAGGAGCAACAATATCATTTGCATATTCAGTGAGAGTTGCGAAAGTTATTTTCGGTGTTGCTGCGCGTTCAAAGCCACTAAAATTAGCATCACAAAAAGCATATGAGATCTCACGTGCACGATCAGCTCGGAAGTTTAAAAATAACAGCGTATCGCCATCTTCAATTGGCGCGTTTTCACCGATAACAGTCGCTTTAACGAATTCATCGTTTTCATCGCGCGTATAAGCTGCTTTTAAGCCCGCTAATGCGCTTTCTGCTTTATAATCTGCTTTTGATAATGTCAGTAAATCATAAGCTTCTTGTACACGTTCCCAACGAGTATCACGATCTAATGCATAGTAACGACCAATGATCGTTGCGGTGCGGCCAACGCCAAGTTCTTTATACTTATCTTCAAACTTTTGTAATGTCAGCGCTGCACTACGTGGTGGCGTATCGCGACCATCTAAAAATGCATGTACAAATATTTTTTTAGCGCCACGTTTTGCAGCTAACTCAATAGCAGCTAAAATATGCTCATCAAAGCTATGTACGCCACCCGGAGATGCAAGCGCCATAATATGAACGGCTTTATTTGCTTCGACAGCTTTATTGATTGCTGAAACCAAAACGTTATTTTCAAAAAAATCACCATCTGCAATAGATTTAGTGACTTTAGTTAAATTTTGGTAAACGGTACGACCAGCACCAATATTGGTATGGCCCACTTCAGAATTACCCATTTGTCCATCGGGTAAACCAACATCTATGCCAGATGCTGAGATATGCGTATTTGCATAATCTTTACACAATTGGTCAAGTATCGGAGTGCGTGCATTTGATACTGCGTTATCAGGCATATCAGGGCGGTATCCCCAACCATCCATGATCAATAATACAAGTGGTTTTTTAGCAATCGTCATATAAAGCCTCTTTCTGATAAAAAATAAAATATTAATGAGGTTGATTTTACTACATTTGAGAGGCTTGTCACTGTACAGATCAATATCTACTTAGATTCATGAAAAATTTATAAAGAGAAGATAAGATAAAATGTGTTGTCCGTTCTTTTTATTGGGCCATGTTTATCTGTCTGGTACTTTAAAACTTTTAATAAAGCACGCATTCGTATCATTGATAAAGGTATCTTGGTTATTATAAAGGCCTCACTGTTTCAATCTTATATAGAGAAGCTAACTCCAATTTGGCTTGTTGATTTTGCATCTTGAAGTATCATGGGTATACTAACCTCCAAATTGTTTTTTACTTATAGAGATGAACTTTACTATGCAAGAATATATAGACTTTTTTTCACGTAATATGATGTTATCTGTTGCTTGGTTGGCTATTGCTGGCATGTTCTTACACCACGTTTTTAAAGAAAAATTTAGTGGTTTTAAAAATATAGATAGACAAGATGCGACGCTTTTAATTAATAAAGAAAATGCGATTGTTGTCGATGTTCGTGAGCCTGCCGATTATAAAAAAGGCCATATTGTACATGCAAAAAATATAACTCAGTCACAGATTGATGACGGAAAATTAAGCATGATAGAAAGTCACAAACAAACGCCTATTATTGTAGTGTGTGATTCAGGACTACGCTCAAAAGCTAGCGCGATTAAACTCGCAAAAGCAGGCTTTACTAATGTTAATAATCTTGACGAAGGCATGAGCGGTTGGGTTTCTGAAAACCTACCTGTGATCAGAAAATAATGGTAGCAGTAACTATATATACGACGCCTTGGTGTCCATATTGTATTCGCGCATTACGTTTATTAGATAATAAAAAAGTGCAATATACGCAAATCGATGTTTCTGATCCCACTGAGCGTGCAAAAATGCAAGCGCTAACGGGTGGACATACAGTGCCTCAAATCTTAATAAATGCACAGCCTATTGGTGGTTGTGATGAGCTTTATGCTTTAGAGCATGAAGCAAAATTAGATGCGCTTTTAAACGCATCATAAAGGCTTTTCAGCCAAGCATTCTGCATCACAAGGAAGCGAAATGCTTAGGCGCCGTGTATCAGTAATTGAGCATATAAAATTTAATAATTAAAATAAATAAGGGATGAACATGTCAGAGCAACAAGCAGAACAAATTGAATTTAATATCCAACGTGTCTATGTCAAAGATATTTCTTTTGAATGTCCAAATTCTCCAGCTGTGTTTAAAAAGGAATGGGTACCTGAAGTTTCAATGGATATTGATACTAAAAACGTAAAATTAGAAGATAACGTTTATGAAGTCGTGTTAACGCTAACAGCAACGGCAAAAATCGGTGAAGATGTGGCATTTTTGTGTGAAGTACAACAAGCGGGTATTTTCACTGTCGGTAATTTAGAAGGCGCACAAATGGCGCATTGTTTAAATGCTTTTTGTCCTAACATTTTATTCCCATATGCACGTGAGACAATCGCAAGCCTTGTTACACGTGGTACATTCCCACAATTGAATTTAGCACCTGTTAATTTTGATGTGTTATTTCAAAATGCAATTGCTCAAAAACAAGCAGAAGTTGAATCTGCAGAAAGTACTAAATTAGACTCTTAATAAGTAGGTATTAAATGGCAGATCAAAAAGCCATTACAGTATTAGGTGCTGGCTCGTACGGCACAGCCCTTGCTGTATGTTTGGCTAGAAATGGACATTCCACATTGCTTTGGGGACATGAAGCAGATCATATACAGCGTTTGCAAGAAGACAGAGAAAATAAAGCTTTTCTTGCCGGGATCTCTTTTCCTGAATTATTAACAGCAGAAGAAAGTCTAGAGGTGTGTTTAGCCTCGACAACCACTGTTTTATTGGTGGTTCCTAGTCATGTGTTTGGCTTGGTTTTAAAACAAATCAAACCGTTTTTAACGGCGCAGCATCGTATTGCTTGGGCAACGAAAGGCTTAGAAGCTAAAACAGGGCGATTATTACAAGAAGTCGCCAGGGATGTGTTAGGTGATGCGCATCCTTTAGCTGTGGTATCTGGGCCTACTTTTGCGCTTGAAGTGGCAAAAGGTTTACCGACCGCGGTGGCAGTCGCAGGGACGCAAACTCAATTTACACAAGATATTGCAGACTTATTGCATAATAAAAGTAATTTTAGAGCTTATGTCTCGGATGATTTTATTGCGGTGCAACTCGGTGGCGCAGTTAAAAACGTGATTGCCATTGGTGCGGGTCTTGCCGATGGTCTTGGTTTTGGCGCAAATGCGCGTACTGCTTTGATAACGCGTGGTTTAGTTGAGTTAACGCGTTTAGGGGTTGCACTTGGCGCGCAAGAGTCTTCGTTTATGGGGATGGCAGGTTTAGGTGATTTGGTCTTAACATGTACCGATAATCAATCGAGAAACCGTCGCTTTGGCTTAGCGCTAGGGCAAGGTAAAGGGATTGATGAGGCGCAAGAAGAGATAGGGCAAGTAGTCGAAGGTTATCGAAACACTGAAGAAGTGTATAATCTTGCTAACAAGTTAAATATTGAAATGCCAATTTGTGAGCAGATTTATTATGTTCTCTATCAAGGTAAAGGTGTTAAAGAAGCCGCGATTGATTTACTCGCTCGTGCTAAAACCGGTGAAAGATAATATGTCTTAAGTGCAGAACTGCTGCATATCACATAATAAAAAGGCGCTTTTAAAGCGCCTTTTTTAATCTAATACGTTTATACTATTTTACTAATAAAATATTAAGCATACGTCGTAGTGGCTCTGCGGCTCCCCATAATAACTGGTCGCCCACGGTAAATGCACTAACGTATTGTGCGCCCATGCTTAATTTTCTTATCCGCCCAACTGCAATGTTTAACGTGCCACTTACCGCCGCAGGAGACAGCTCTGCAATAGAAGCTTCTCGTGTATTGGGAATAACCTTCACCCACTCATTATGATCGGCGAGTATTTTTTCAATCTCTAAGATGTTGATATCTTTTTTTAGTTTCATGGTGATAGCTTGGCTATGACAACGCATTGCACCAATACGTATGCATAAACCATCAATCGGAATAATCTCTTTATTTTTACCTAAAATTTTATTCGCTTCAACTTGTGCTTTCCACTCTTCTTTACTTTGACCTGAGGGCATTTCTGCATCGATCCAAGGGATCAAGCTACCTGCAAGTGGGCTACCAAATTGCTGGGTAGGTAATTGATCGCTACGTAAATGCTCGGTGACTTTTCTATCTATCTCTAAAATGGCAGAGGCAGGATCGCTGAGTTGCTGGGATACACATTGCTCAATAGAGCCCATTTGTGCAATTAATTCACGCATATTTTTTGCACCCGCACCGGATGCCGCTTGATACGTTTGTGGTGCAACCCATTCAATAAGATCTTTGGCAAATAAGCCACCTAATGCCATCAGTAATAATGAGACGGTGCAATTCCCACCAACATACGTTTTGATGCCGTTTTGTAGGCCTTCTTGTATGCTTTGGTTATTGATAGGATCTAAAACGATTAAGGCATCATCGCGCATGCGCAGTGTAGATGCTGCATCTATCCAATATCCGCTCCATCCTTGAGCGCGTAATTTAGGGTAGATCTCATCGGTATATTCTCCACCTTGGCAGGTTACAATAATATCCATTTTAGACAAACTCTGCAGTGCATAAGCATCTTGTAGCTGGATTTCTTTTTGGCCATGGTTCGGGGCCTTAAGGCCTGTTTGAGAGGTGCTGAAAAAAACAGGCTCCATGGTTGAAAAATCATTTTCTGCTGACATGCGCTGCATTAATACTGAGCCAACCATGCCTCGCCAACCAATTAATCCTACTTTTTTCATCATTTTTAATCCTTTATTGTTAGCTTATCAAATTAACGGCACTCTTTTTCAGCGTTCTTTATGGGCGTTTATCATTCGATTAATAGGCTCATAAAGCCCTAGAGAAAAGGGCGAAGCTTTTCAATTTAGCATTAACTCGTTTACTCTGGCTAGTCTTTTGCTGTAATTAATTATACAGCGTTGGGATACTTTGGCGTTTGTGCTCAGTCGCAAGGTATAATTTTATGAGTTTATCTTCAATATCTTGAGGGACTTTTTTACCTTCTAAAAAATCATCAATTTGTTGATAAGTCATTCCTAATGCGACTTCATCTTCAAGTAATGGTTTTTGTTCTTCTAAGTCTGCTGTTGGCGCCTTTTCGACTAATATTTTGGGAGCCCCCAGTGTTTTAGCAAGCGATCGAACCTGGCGTTTGTTTAAGCCAAATAAAGGTGCAAGATCGCAAGCACCATCACCATGCTTAGTATAAAAACCGGTAATGTTTTCAGCGCTATGATCAGTGCCCACTACTAATCCCCCCGTTAATCCTGCAATTTCATATTGGGCTATCATGCGCATTCGCGCTTTTACATTACCTTTAACAAAATCTAAATTAACGCCATTTATATCAAGGTTAGTCTGTTGTAAACTTTGCAATGTTTCTTGGTGGATAGCATCTGTGCCACTTTGTACATTTACGGTGAGGTTATGCGTAGGGCAAATAAATTTTAGGGCAAGTTGCGCCTCATGTTCATCTTTTTGCTCTGCATAGGGCAAGCGTACTGCTATAAATTGATAAGCATTTGTGGTGTTTTCATTATTAAGTTCGTTGATAGCTATTTGGCAAAGTCGCCCTGCACAGCTTGAATCGACGCCACCACTGATGCCTAAGACAAGGGTATGACTACGCGCTTGTTGTAATTTTGTTTTGATAAAGGCAATACGTTGCTTAATTTCGATATCAATATCGATAACAGCTTGCACGTGCATTTCTTGTAATATTTTTTGTTTCATTGAAAGAGACCTTTTTCGCTAGCGAGAGGTCAAGATTATGCAGAAAAATCGTGTTTTTCGACAGTAAAATTAAACTTTATTATCGCTCTTACTTAAAAGTCCGTTAAAATAGGCCTTTGTCTTCTCTGTTTTCTTTTTTGAGGTTGTTAATATGTCTCTTAGTGTTGTTATTCTTGCCGCCGGTAAAGGTACGCGTATGTGCTCTCGTTTACCTAAAGTACTCCATAAAATTGCTGATAAACCGATGGTGCAGCATGTCATCGATACGGTTAAAGAAGTTGGCGCGACTCATATCCATTTGATCTATGGTCATGGAGGCGAGCAAATGAAAACTGCCATTAGCGCATCTAATTTACATTGGATTGAGCAAACTGAACAATTAGGAACTGGCCATGCGATGCAAATTGCAATGCCACACTTTCAAGAAGATGAAAAAATCTTGATGGTTTATGGCGATGTACCTTTGCTCTCTGCTAAGACATTACAAAAATTAATAGCTGCCCAGCCTGAAGGTGGCATCGCATTATTAACTAATTATTTAGATGATCCCACTGGCTATGGACGCATAGAGCGTAAGCAGGGCGATATCATCGGTATTGTCGAGCAAAAAGACGCCTCTAAAGAGCAATTAAAGATTAATGAGGTTAATACCGGAATTTTAGTTGCAGATGCTTCAGATTTACGTCGTTGGCTACCGCTGTTAAGCAATGATAATGCAGCGGGCGAGTTTTATATTACCGACATTATCGCAATGGCACATCAACAAGGTGCCATGATCAATGCCGTGCACCCAAGTCATGCCTTTGAAGTTGAGGGCGTTAATAACCGTTTACAACTTGCAAATTTAGAGCGCGCTTATCAACGTAATGTTGCGGAGCAGCTATTATTGAGTGGTGTTATGTTACGCGATCCTGCGCGTTTTGATTTACGTGGAGAGCTCTCTTGTGGGCAAGATGTTGATATTGATATTAACGTCATTATCAAAGGAAAAGTCACGCTAGGTGATGGTGTTAGCATCGGTGCAAACTGTATTTTAATTAACTGCCATATTGCAGATAACGTTGAGATCAGTGCGAACTCTATTATTGAAGATAGTCAGATTGGAGACGCATCTACGATAGGTCCGTTTGCGCGTATTCGTCCTGGTACGGTATTGAAAAAGAACGTTCATATTGGTAATTTTGTTGAAATAAAAAAATCAACATTAGGTGATGGCACAAAATGTGGGCATTTAACCTATTTAGGGGACAGCATTGTAGGCAGTAATGTAAATGTGGGCGCGGGGGTTATTACGTGTAATTATGATGGTGCTAATAAATTCCAAACACATATTGGTGATGATGTTTTCATTGGTAGTGATTGTCAGTTAATTGCACCTCTGAGCATTGGTAATGGTGCGACTACAGGGGCAGGCACGACGGTGGTGAGTGATGTACCTGAAAATGCACTTGCGATATCACGCAGTAAACAACGCAATATTAATAATTGGGTTCGTCCTGTTAAGAAGAAATAAGGGCGTTCTTCAAATATTTTAAAAATCGAAAATGAGACATAAAAAAAGGGCACTTAGAAAGTGCCCTTTTTATTTACTTAGAAAAAAGAATTATTCTTTTCTAAGTTTTAATTGACGTTTACAAACATAAACACTTTCAAGATGTTTTAATGTTGCTTCAGGCATACCTTTAGGCAACTCAATCGTTGAGTATTCGTCATTTAATTTAATATCACCAATAAAACGGCTGTTAATATCGGCTTCGTTAGCAATTGCGCCAACAATATTTTTAACTTGCACACCATGTGAACGACCCACATCTAAACGATATGTTTCTAGTTCAACATCGGTAGGACGTCCGCGACCACGAGGCTTATCACCACCGCGTTCACTGCGCTCACCACGAGGACCACGATCATTACGATCACCACGGCTGTTGCGATCTCCGCGATCACGTCCACGTCCACGGCTTTCACGATCAAAGCTACGTTCATGAGTGCGAGGCTCTACAAATTTTTCTTCAACAGGCTGTAAAGGTTTTTCTTTTTGCGCCATGAGCAATAATGCAGAAACAAGATCAAGTTCATCAAGCTCTGTATTTTTTTCCATTTGTGCATATAAGTTGCGGAAGAAAGTTAAATCTTCGCTTTCACAAATATCGAATACTTGTTTTTGGAAGTTTTCAATACGTGTTTGTGTTACTTCATCACGTGTTGGTAGTTCCATAATAGTGATTTCTTGACGCGTAGCACGTTCAATCGCTTTTAATAAACGACGCTCACGAGGCGCTGCAAATAAAATCGCTTTACCTTTACGTCCAGCACGGCCAGTACGACCAATACGGTGAACATAAGATTCAGTATCTGTTGGGATATCGTAGTTAACGACCAAACTGATACGTTCAACATCAAGACCACGAGCCGCAACATCAGTTGCTACTAGAATATCTAGGCCACCTGATTTTAAACGTGCAATAGTACGTTCACGTGTTTGTTGATTCATATCGCCGTTTAGCGCTGCGCTACGGTAGCCACGAGCTTCTAAACGTTCCGCTAATTCTACCGTTGCCGTTTTAGTACGTGCAAAGATGATCACGCCATCAAACTCTTCAGTTTCAAGCATACGTGTTAATGCGTCTAATTTATTAACGCCACGTACGATCCAACATTTTTGCTCGATATTTTCAACAGTTGATGTTTTAGCTTTAATCTTTACTTCAATAGGATCATTCATGTAACGCTTAGTAATACGTTTAATTTGATCCGGCATTGTTGCAGAGAAAAGTGCTGTTTGATGTTTTGCAGGCATATCTTTCATGATGGTTTCAACATCATCAATAAAGCCCATGCGTAGCATCTCATCAGCTTCATCTAAAACAAGTGTAGTAAGGTTAGATAAATCTAACGTTTTACGTTTTAGATGATCCATAATACGACCAGGCGTACCGACAACAACTTGTGGTCCACGACGTAATTGACCAAATTGAATGTTGTAGCTTTGACCACCATAAATAGGCATTACATGAAAACCTGCTAAATGGCGAGAATAGGTTTGGAATGCTTCTGCTACTTGAATAGCAAGTTCACGTGTAGGTGCCAATACTAATACTTGTGGCGCCTTCAAAGAAAGATCGATATTTGCAAGTAGTGGTAATGCAAAGGCTGCGGTTTTACCCGTACCTGTTTGTGCTAAGCCGAGTACATCTTTACCATTTAATAGGTGAGGAATACATTGAGCTTGAATTGGTGAAGGTGTTTCATAACCCATCTCTGAAACTACTTTAAGTAGTGCTTCAGGAAGATTAAGTTCATTAAAAGTTATTTCGTTTTGTGTTATATTTGACTCTGACATCGAGGCCTCATGATTTCGTGTAAATTCTGCGTTTTAGCGGTGCATAAACGCACTAAACTCAGCCTATACCTACATCACCTCAATAGTTTCAACCGAAGTTGAGCTATTCAATATTTCGCGCATGTGAATTGTGATCCATTACTGCGTAGTAGGTTTAATCTGAATGTATCGTAACAGTTCATTAGGAACTCGTTACGAGGGAGGCGCATTCTACTCGATTTGATTATAAAATGCTCGCATTATTTTGAGGTATAGCACAAAAACAACAAAATAATTCAAAATCAGTCTGTTTTTGCACTAATTTGCTTGTCAGTACCCAATGGGTATGCCTAAAGGATACCGATCTGTTTACTATGAATTATTATTTATAAAAAGAATGATCTCCACTTTGATGTTCAGTAATATCTCTTACTGCATTAAGTTCACCCGAAAATTCTTCTAGTAATTCTTTTTCGATACCATCTTTTAAAGTGAGGTCGACTTGAGAGCAACCATTACAACCGCCTCCAAATTCAATCACGGCGACTTTATCTTCCGTTAATTCAATTAATTTGATAAAACCGCCATGACTGGCAAGTTGTGGATTAATTTGTACTTGGATAACGTATTCAACACGCTCTTGTAATGGGGCATCATCTTTAACTTTACGCATTTTAGCGTTAGGTGCTTTTAAAGTCAGTTGTGTACCTGTGTCTTCTTCTACGAGATCGATAAAAGCATCTTCTAAAAAGGGTACGCTTATCTCATCTACTAAGGCGTCAAAGCCATCAAAGTGTAAGCGAGTGTCACTGCTTTCAACGGCTTCAACTGGGCAGTATGAAACGCCACATTCTGCTTTTGGCGTACCTGGGTTGATCACAAAAACGCGAATACAAGTCCCTTCATTTTGAGGTGCTAGTAAATTTTTAAAGTGTGTTTGTGCAACCGGAGTGATTTCTATCATTATTTTACCCTTAATCTTGAGTCATTTACTCAGGCATTATACCTATGCAACTTTAAGATGCAAAAGAGGACGCCTTTTATCGGTATTTTAGTCATTCAAAAGTGATGCTTATATAGCCATGTTATCTACGATGCTTTACAGACTCGCCAAAAAGCATGCGAAGGGACCTCTTCTGTATTTTTAATATGATTCTTATAAAACATCGATGTAGGTTCTCTCTTTTTCAATTTTACGCTGAAAAGCGAATCCAATTTGGTTTTCTCGTTTTGCACCGTAAAGTTTTATGGGGATATTATCTGTTTAGGCTGTCGAGAGGTTCTGCAAATAGCCCAGATGTCTACGCGCCGTGCACCTCCTTGTAAAAGGATAGTGCATAAACTGTTTACTGTGGCTCCGGAGCTAACAACATCATCAATGATCACAACGTAAGCGTCTTTTAATGAGGCTTGTTGTTCTTTTTGTAATGTAAAAGCACCTTTAAGGTTTTTTTTCCTTTTTTGTTTATTAAGCCCTTCTTGTGCGCAAGTGTTTTTAATGCGTTGTACTGCTTGATTTAAAATAGGAATGCTTAAGTTTTTTGCAAGCACATCTGCTAATAGCTGTGCTTGATTGAAACCACGTTGGCGTAAGCGTTTGCAGTGTAATGGTACTGGGATCAAATAATCCACTTGGGAGATCTGATCTGCCGGTATGTTTTGTTGTATCGATAAACTTAATAATTGTGCAAGTAATTGTCCATTTAATAGCTGTTTCTTATATTTAAAATTTTTTATTAATGCGGGATACGGTTTTATATAATCATCAAGCGCATAAATTTGAGTGAAGGCATCGACATTGTGCATACATTGACTGCAATAAGCCTCATCGTGGATCAAAGGTAGTGCGCAGTGTAAACAATGGGGGCGCTGCTTGAGTAAAGACTTTTGGCAATACATGCAAAGTAGCGAGCCTTGACTCGGCAGACGGCACAATAAACATTGTGCAGGTAAAAGATACGCACTTAATTGTTGAAGCCTCGAACTCAATGTCTTGATATACATAGGCGCTCAATATTTTATGGGGATAATAATATCACTTCGTATAAGGTTGAGTATAATCTGTAATAAGATTAATCATTAAAGTGAATTTTTGTGAGTATAGAAAAAGTGGTGGCGTGTCGTATTTCTGGTGTGGGTGAGGATCTGGTTTTATTACATGGTTGGGGAACCAATAGTGCTATATGGCAAGGTGTCGAGACATCTCTCGCCCAATATTTTAGAGTGTATTGCATTGATCTTCCCGGCTTTGGAAAAAGCTCTGAATTATCAACTTATACATTAACGTCTATGCTCGAGGCCATCATCGAAGTATTACCCGATCATGCGATTTGGTGTGGATGGTCATTGGGCGGTTTATTGGCGACCTATGCAAGTTATGCTTATCCACATAAAGTGAGAAAATTAATTCAGGTGTGTAGTGCATTAAAATTTGTGAGCGAAGATCCCCTTTATGGTGTTGAGGGTGCCGTTTTTGAAAATTTTAAGGAAAATTTAAAAACAGATAAAAATAAAACATTAAAGCGCTTTATTAGTTTACAAGCACAAGGACCAATTTCTTCAAAAAAAGATATTGTGGTAATAAAAAAATCATTACAAAATTCATTTATTGCTTCAGATGAGGCGTTGCTTTCTGGGCTTGATTTATTACAACACACTGATTTGATAGAATGCTTTGCTACTATTAAACAGCCATGCTTATCGATATTTGGGGCTTATGATGCACTCATACCCGAGCAGGGGCGTTTGCAAATGCAGGCAATATTAAAGCATAGTCAGCAAGTTGTTTTTGAACAATCTGCGCATGCTCCTTTTATTAGCGAAAGAGATCGCTTTTGTCACTTGATAAAAATGTTTTGATCGTCTAAAATTTATACAGAAGTTTTGTTTTCGTAGAGAGCTAGGCTCTATCATTATATTTCATTAAGTAAGGAACTCATTATGGATGTTCGTTCCGCTTCTTCTTCGGGTCTATCTGGTTTTCAAGATGCGTCTGTTCAGCTTAATAATGCAAGCTCTCGGATCGCTCAATCGGGTAGTGCCGAAAAAAGCAAAAATGTAGATCAGTTACCTGTAGAGGCTTCATCTTCACAGGAACCTCGGACGCCTGTCTCTTTAACGACTGAATTAGTCAATTTAAAAGTGGCAGAATTTCAAGCGAAGGCATCGGTGAATGTTATCCGCACAGCGGATGAAATGTTGGGAACATTAATCGATACTAGTGCATAGATCACAATGGCGAATATTAATGCGCTATTGCCGACGGCTGTTGCCATTCCCTTTCATCCGGCAACAGAAGCTCTGCAGCATGAAAATGCAATACGTCCGATCATACCGAAAACAGAGATAATATCGTCATATACTAAATTGCGTGATGAACAAGAAAAGGCGCAGTTAACCCCCTCAAAACATACGATCGTACAAGATCAAAATACACAACGCGATACGCAACAATTTAGCTCGGAACAGCAAAATGCACAGAAAAGACGATCTCTTTTTTTTGCGAGCAGAGAAGAATTAACAGAATTTGAAAAAGGTGACAAGCGCTTAGATGATAAGTATGATTTTAAGCAAGTGCGATCAGTGATACTCGCTCATTATAAAAATGCAGTGAGTCCTTATGCCTCGGCGTCTGTTGAGTATGCAGTATAAGATTGCATCATGTAGATGCAATCTTCATTTATTTAGCGATTAGTGGCATTGACCACAACAGCCATGCGGTTCTTCTTCTTTTTCTTCTTTTTTAGCATGATCATCAGAACAACAATGTTCACCTTCAGAATGCTTGCTGCTATCTCCACCACAACACTTATGATCTTCTTTATGTCCATGATCATGGCCAGAGCAACTTGAGCCTGCTTGATGAATGTGTCCGTGCGCAAGTTCTTCTTCTGTTGCCTCGCGAATAGCAACAATTTCACCTACAAACTGTAAAGACATACCGGCTAGAGGATGGTTTGCATCAATACTGATCATTTCATCATCTACAGCAGTGACTTCTACTGTGCGTTGACCTTGATCTGTATCTGCTTGGAAAGACATGCCCACTTCGATGTTATCTACACCTGCAAATAAATCACGTGGTACCTGTTGCACTAATGCTTCTTGGAATTCACCATAAGCGTCTTTAGCGTCAAGTTTTACGTCAAATTTATCACCGACCATTTTACCTTCTAGTTCGCGCTCTAAACCTGAAACAAGGTAACCGGCACCTTGAATAAAATCAAGAGGTGAACCATTTTCAGTGCTATCGAGTGAACTACCGTCGACTTCAGCGACACCAAAATGGATTGATACCACTAAATCTTTTTTAATTTTCATTTGTTTTTCTCACTTTAATCTGTTGCATCAAAGACACCAATTAGCTGTTCAAATTGACGCGTTGCGGCAGTTGCTTGTTTTGGGGTTTGTGTTTGTGTAAAAGCGCATGACACACAGGTCAACGTTTCAACTGCATTTTCTAGTGTCAACGCAACTGTGTCAAGTGCATTACACTTGGGGCAGTGTGCGCCTGCGATAAAGCGTTTCTTGTTTTTAGATAAAGTCATTTTATTCTCTAAATAGAGGGAATACATTCAGATGGTAACGAAATCATTCACTATTTTCAGTGGTTATCGTGTTATTTTGCGTTATTATCCCTGTATTTTTTTATCCTTAATAATAGTAGAGAAACTGAAGTTATGATTGTTGCAACTAATATTGAATTTATGCGTGGTGGTAAACCTTTACTGTCGGGAGCGAGTGCAACGATTAATCCACGCCAAAAAGTCGGCCTTGTCGGCGCGAATGGTTGTGGTAAATCGAGTTTTTTTACTTTATTAAAACAAGAAACACAAGTAGATGGCGGTGATTTAAGTATTCCTGCGAAGTGGCGACTCGCCACTGTGGCGCAAGAAACCCCTGCGTTAGACAGCAATGCATTACAGTATGTAATTGATGGTGATCATGAGTTTCGTCGCCTGCAACGAGAGCTCACAAAAGCTGAGTCTGAAAATGCGGGTACTAAAATAGCTGAATTACATGGTTTATTAGATAATGCCGGTGGTTATACGATAGAGTCGCGAGCAGCCGAGCTACTAGCGGGGCTCGGATTTTCAGATGAATCGCAACAACGAAATGTGAGTGATTTTTCAGGTGGTTGGCGAATGCGTTTAAATTTAGCCCAAGCCCTTCTGTGTCCCTCTGACTTATTATTACTTGATGAGCCCACCAACCATTTAGACTTAGATGCGGTGATCTGGCTTGAAAAATGGTTACGTCAATATCCAGGTACGTTGATCCTTATTTCGCATGATCGCGATTTCATTGATTGTATTGTCGATAAAATTATCCATATAGAGCAATATAAGTTTCATGAATATACGGGCAACTATACAAGCTTTGAGCGTCAGCGAGCTGAGAAGTTAGCACAACAACAAGCTTCATATGAAAAGCAAGAAACGCAAAAACAACACATGCAAAGTTATATCGATCGTTTTCGCTACAAAGCAAGTAAAGCAAAACAAGCACAAAGCCGTATAAAAGCATTAGAAAAAATGGAGCAACTACTACCGGCGCAGGTTGATAATCAATTTAGCTTTTCATTTAGAGAGCCAGACTCATTACCGATGCCGTTACTCACGTTAGAAAAAGTCAGTGCGGGTTATGATGATGTTTTAATTTTAGATAAAATTAAATTAAATTTAGTCCCTGGGAGTCGTATTGGTTTACTTGGTCGTAATGGCGCAGGTAAATCTACCTTAATAAAGCTATTGGCAAATGAGTTACAGCCAGTATCTGGGAAGTTAGAAATAAATCCAAATGCTAAAATCGGATATTTTGCCCAACATCAGCTAGAATTTCTACGTTTAGATGAAACGCCTTTACAGCATTTAGCGCGCCTTGCACCGGGAGAAAAAGAGCTAGCCTTGCGTAACTTTTTAGGTAGCTTTGGTTTTCAAGGAGATAAAGCGTTAGATAAAGTCGCTCCTTTTTCGGGTGGCGAAAAAGCACGTCTTGTTTTAGCGCTATTAGTGTGGCAAAAACCCAACCTGCTTTTACTTGATGAACCCACCAACCATTTAGATTTGGATATGCGTCATGCATTAACGATGGCCTTGCAAGAATTTTCGGGTGCGATGGTCGTCGTTTCTCATGATAGACATTTATTGCGAACCACCACGGATGAACTATATTTAGTCGACAACAAAAAAGTAGAGCCTTTTACTGGCGACTTAGATGATTATCATAAATGGTTGTCAGAGCAACAGCGTATACAAAAGCAAGCACACAATAGCCAAAAGAAAGTTGCGGTTGATAATGTCAGTCGTAAAGATCAAAAACGTTTAGATGCTGTTTTTCGTAAAAAGCTGACACCGTATAAAAAGCAATTACAGACCGCTGAAAATGAAATGGACATATTTACGCAACGCTTAACCGAAATAGAAAGCGCGCTGGTAGATAGTACTCTTTATGAAAGTGCACAGAAGAAGCAGTTAACGGCTTTTTTGAAAGAGCAGGGCGAACTAAAAGAAAAGCTTGAAGATGCAGAGATGCTTTGGATGGATGCACAAGAGAAAATAGAGTTAATGCAGTCAGAGTTTGACGCGCAATAAAAGAGTAGATGTTTTATCTGTTATTAGCATCTACAGTTAAAGTCATTACTAATGAGAGATAAAGACTTAAATCATCCGTTTCGTTAATAAATTGTTGAATAATTAAACGGAAAACCCAATTTATGTATACTAAGTGAGCAGTTGTTTGTTTGTTTATAAATAACCTAATAAAACGCTTGCCAATGTGACTTAGATCTCTATAATGCGACCCCACAGACACAGCAAGTAACGCGAGTTACCGCGGTGTTTGGTGAGACAATGATTTGATTATTAACTTAAATTAAAACGTTGACAAATCTCACTGGTGACGTATTATACGCACCTGCCGAAAGGCACGCTCTTTAACAATTTAATCAAACAATCTGTGTGGGCACTAGATGATGATTTCAAAAAAGTCCTTATGATGATTTTGCTTTGCAACTTCATTAAGAGGACAAAAAGAATCAATATCAGTGACACACGAATTAATTCATTAATTCAGAATAACAACAAGTACTTTTCACTAGTTGATTAGTTACTTAGTTTTAGTCAGTAATATTGAGTCGCATTGTTGGTAACAACATTGCAAATTAAACTTTAAATTGAAGAGTTTGATCATGGCTCAGATTGAACGCTGGCGGCAGGCTTAACACATGCAAGTCGAACGGTAACAGAGAGTAGCTTGCTACTTTGCTGACGAGTGGCGGACGGGTGAGTAATGCTTGGGAATATGCCTTAACGTGGGGGACAACAGTTGGAAACGACTGCTAATACCGCATAATGTCTACGGACCAAAGCAGGGGACCTTCGGGCCTTGCGCGTTTAGAGTAGCCCAAGTGGGATTAGCTAGTTGGTAAGGTAATGGCTTACCAAGGCGACGATCCCTAGCTGGTCTTAGAGGATGACCAGCCACACTGGAACTGAGACACGGTCCAGACTCCTACGGGAGGCAGCAGTGGGGAATATTGCACAATGGAGGAAACTCTGATGCAGCCATGCCGCGTGTGTGAAGAAGGCTTTCGGGTTGTAAAGCACTTTCAGCGAGGAGGAAAGGGTAGTAGTTAATAACTGCTATCTGTGACGTTACTCGCAGAAGAAGCACCGGCTAACTCCGTGCCAGCAGCCGCGGTAATACGGAGGGTGCGAGCGTTAATCGGAATTACTGGGCGTAAAGCGCGCGTAGGTGGTTAATTAAGTCAGATGTGAAAGCCCAGGGCTCAACCTTGGAACTGCATTTGAAACTGGTTGACTAGAGTTTTGTAGAGGGTGGTAGAATTTCAGGTGTAGCGGTGAAATGCGTAGAGATCTGAAGGAATACCAGTGGCGAAGGCGGCCACCTGGACAAAGACTGACACTGAGGCGCGAAGGCGTGGGGAGCAAACGGGATTAGATACCCCGGTAGTCCACGCAGTAAACGATGTCTATTAGAAGTTTGTGGCTATATGCCGTGGGTTTCAAAGCTAACGCATTAAATAGACCGCCTGGGGAGTACGGCCGCAAGGTTAAAACTCAAATGAATTGACGGGGGCCCGCACAAGCGGTGGAGCATGTGGTTTAATTCGATGCAACGCGAAGAACCTTACCATCCCTTGACATCCAGAGAATCACCTAGAGATAGATGAGTGCCTTCGGGAACTCTGAGACAGGTGCTGCATGGCTGTCGTCAGCTCGTGTTGTGAAATGTTGGGTTAAGTCCCGCAACGAGCGCAACCCTTATCCTTACTTGCCAGCGGGTCATGCCGGGAACTTTAGGGAGACTGCCGGTGATAAACCGGAGGAAGGTGGGGACGACGTCAAGTCATCATGGCCCTTACGGGATGGGCTACACACGTGCTACAATGGCAGATACAAAGGGTTGCTAACCTGCGAGGGTATGCGAATCTCATAAAGTCTGTCGTAGTCCGGATCGGAGTCTGCAACTCGACTCCGTGAAGTTGGAATCGCTAGTAATCGTGGATCAGAATGCCACGGTGAATACGTTCCCGGGCCTTGTACACACCGCCCGTCACACCATGGGAGTGGGCTGCACCAGAAGTCATTAGCTTAACCTTTCGGGGATGGCGATGACCACGGTGTGGTTCATGACTGGGGTGAAGTCGTAACAAGGTAGCCCTAGGGGAACCTGGGGCTGGATCACCTCCTTATACGAAAGAAACACGTTTAGTGTCCACACAGATTGTTTGATTAGAATGATAAAGCGCACAAAGTTCTTGGTCCCCATCGTCTAGAGGCCTAGGACACCGCCCTTTCACGGCGGTAACAGGGGTTCAAATCCCCTTGGGGATACCAAAGTCTGGACATTTAAAAAGATTATTAATCTTTTTAAACATCAATATGATGACGTAAAAACAAAATCACTTTATAAATGTTTACTTATTAAATATTTATAAAGTGTTTTTTTAACACTGCTCTTTAACAATTAGGAAAGCTGATAAAGTTCTTATTTATCGCATAAACAATAAATAATTTAGGTTATTTACTGAGTGCTTTAAATATAAACGAAATTGTTCTCGTTTGTTGGACGAAAGTCTAATAAACGTAATCAAGCAAAATAAAAAACCATTTGAACGCGAGTTCAAATGTGTACGTATCTACTCAGTTATTTATAACTGATAGGTGCACGAAAAACGAATGTGTTTTTCATAGTAAAATATGAGGATCGCAAGCGTCTTGGAAACGACATATAAAATCTAAATTTTATAATCTTATGTGTTTTTTGAATATTATTAATATTCATAAAAACGCTTAAAGAAAGTATTTTTAGGTATTGTATGGTTAAGTGAATAAGCGTGCACGGTGGATGCCTAGGCAATTAGAGGCGATGAAGGACGTGGTAATCTGCGATAAGTCCAGGGGAGTTGATAACAAGCGTTATATCCTGGAATTTCCGAATGGGGCAACCCGGCACTTAGTGTCATCGTTAAGTGAATACATAGCTTAACGAAGCGAACGAGGGGAACTGAAACATCTAAGTACCCTTAGGAAAAGAAATCAACCGAGATTCCGATAGTAGCGGCGAGCGAAATTGGAACAGCCCTTAAGCTGTTTAGAAGTTAGTAGAATGCTCTGGAAAGTGCAACGATACAGGGTGATAGTCCCGTATATGACAACTTCTTTATAGTGAAAACGAGTAGGTCGGGACACGAGAAATCCTGACTGAATATGGGGGGACCATCCTCCAAGGCTAAATACTCCTAATTGACCGATAGTGAACCAGTACCGTGAGGGAAAGGCGAAAAGAACCCCTGTGAGGGGAGTGAAATAGAACCTGAAACCGTGTACGTACAAGCAGTAGGAGCCGACTTAGTTCGGTGACTGCGTACCTTTTGTATAATGGGTCAACGACTTAATTTCAGTAGCAAGGTTAACCGTTTAGGGGAGCCGTAGGGAAACCGAGTCTTAACTGGGCGAATAGTTGCTGGGATTAGACCCGAAACTTGGTGATCTAGCCATGAGCAGGTTGAAGGTTGAGTAACATCAACTGGAGGACCGAACCCACTAATGTTGAAAAATTAGGGGATGACTTGTGGCTGGGGGTGAA
This sequence comes from Psychromonas sp. CNPT3, assembly GCF_000153405.2. Classification (NCBI taxonomy): domain Bacteria; kingdom Pseudomonadati; phylum Pseudomonadota; class Gammaproteobacteria; order Alteromonadales; family Psychromonadaceae; genus Psychromonas; species Psychromonas sp. CNPT3. The sequence continues at coordinate 2,684,582 of NC_020802.1, read as the reverse complement.
AGGCCAATCAAACCAAGAGATAGCTGGTTCTCCTCGAAAGCTATTTAGGTAGCGCCTCATGTATCACTGTTGGGGGTAGAGCACTGTTTAGGCTAGGGGGTCATCCCGACTTACCAACCCTATGCAAACTCCGAATACCAACAAGTGCAATCATGGGAGACACACGGCGGGTGCTAACGTCCGTCGTGGAAAGGGAAACAACCCAGACCGCCAGCTAAGGTCCCAAAGTATATGTTAAGTGGGAAACGATGTGGAAAGGCTTAGACAGCTAGGAAGTTGGCTTAGAAGCAGCCATCTTTTAAAGAAAGCGTAATAGCTCACTAGTCGAGTCGGTCTGCGCGGAAGATTTAACGGGGCTAAACATATCACCGAAGCTGCGGATGCATAATTTATTATGCATGGTAGAGGAGCGTTCTGTAAGCCGTCGAAGGGAAAGGTGTAAACCATCCTGGAGGTATCAGAAGTGCGAATGTTGACATGAGTAACGATAAGGGGGGTGAAAAACCCCCCCGCCGGAAGACCAAGGGTTCCTGTCCAACGTTAATCGGGGCAGGGTGAGTCGACCCCTAAGGCGAGGCCGAAAGGCGTAGTCGATGGGAAACGGGTTAATATTCCCGTACCCTTTATTATTGCGATGGGAGGACGGAGAAGGCTAGGTGGGCCTGGCGATGGTTGTCCAGGTTCAAGTATGTAGGCGGGAGACTTAGGTAAATCCGGGTTTCTACTAACGCTGAGATACGATGTCGAGTCACTACGGTGATGAAGTCATTGATGCCATGCTTCCAGGAAAAGTCTCTAAGCTTCAGATAATAAAGGATCGTACCCCAAACCGACACAGGTGGTCAGGTAGAGAATACCAAGGCGCTTGAGAGAACTCGGGTGAAGGAACTAGGCAAAATGGTACCGTAACTTCGGGAGAAGGTACGCCTACGACGGTGAAGTCCCTTGCGGATGGAGCTGTTGTAGGCCGAAGATACCAGATGGCTGCAACTGTTTATTAAAAACACAGCACTCTGCTAAATCGTAAGATGACGTATAGGGTGTGACGCCTGCCCGGTGCTGGAAGGTTAATTGATGGGGTTAGCGCTTGCGCGAAGCTCTTGATCGAAGCCCCAGTAAACGGCGGCCGTAACTATAACGGTCCTAAGGTAGCGAAATTCCTTGTCGGGTAAGTTCCGACCTGCACGAATGGCGTAATGATGGCCATGCTGTCTCCACCCGAGACTCAGTGAAGTTGAAATCGCAGTGAAGATGCTGTGTACCCGCGGCTAGACGGAAAGACCCCGTGAACCTTTACTACAGCTTAGCAGTGAACTTAGAGCCTACATGTGTAGGATAGGTGGGAGGCAATGAAACCAGGTCGCTAGATTTGGTGGAGTCAACCTTGAAATACCACCCTTGTATGTTTTGAGTTCTAACCATGGCCCCTGAATCGGGGTTTGGGACACTGTTTGGTGGGTAGTTTGACTGGGGCGGTCTCCTCCTAAAGAGTAACGGAGGAGTACGAAGGTTGGCTAATCACGGTCGGACATCGTGAGGTTAGTACAATGGTATAAGCCAGCTTAACTGCGAGACAGACACGTCGAGCAGGTACGAAAGTAGGTCATAGTGATCCGGTGGTTCTGAATGGAAGGGCCATCGCTCAACGGATAAAAGGTACTCCGGGGATAACAGGCTGATACCGCCCAAGAGTTCATATCGACGGCGGTGTTTGGCACCTCGATGTCGGCTCATCACATCCTGGGGCTGAAGTCGGTCCCAAGGGTATGGCTGTTCGCCATTTAAAGTGGTACGCGAGCTGGGTTTAGAACGTCGTGAGACAGTTCGGTCCCTATCTGCCGTGGGCGTTTGAGAATTGAGAGGAGCTGCTCCTAGTACGAGAGGACCGGAGTGGACGAACCGCTGGTGTTCGGGTTGTCATGCCAATGGCATTGCCCGGTAGCTACGTTCGGAATCGATAACCGCTGAAAGCATCTAAGCGGGAAGCGAGCCTCGAGATGAGTTCTCACTGGAGCTTTAAGCTCCCTAAAGGGCCGTTGGAGACTACAACGTTGATAGGCAAGGTGTGTAAGTACAGTAATGTATTGAGCTAACTTGTACTAATTACCCGTGAGGCTTAACCATACAATACCCAAAAGTATTGAGCTTAATAAAAGAATCGAGTATTGAGAAGATTCTTAATCTTCTTTTGCGAGAGTGAAGATATTAAGATTAAGATTTGAAGTATTGTATTGAGTAACCAAGAGATGATTGTAATCAATCAAATACGTTTGCGAAGACATATTTTACGAAACAAATTGCAAGATTAGACACAATCCAGCTTTTCTAATTAAGATTTTTAGCTTGGCGATAATAGCGCTGTGGCACCACCTGATCCCATGCCGAACTCAGAAGTGAAACGCAGTTGCGCCGATGGTAGTGTGGGGTCTCCCCATGTGAGAGTAGGTCATCGCCAAGCGCCTAATTAACGATAAATCCCTGTTGACTGATGTCAACAGGGATTTTTTCGTTATTAGCTTGGCTAGATGACCACTCTCACATGGGAAATAAACAGCGCAACAAAGTTGCTTTCCTTTAGTGTGATAGTAGGGCGAGTATCGCGACAGCGATGTATACGAGCGGGTGAGCTCTGCGAGCCCTGACCGTCGCCAAGCGCCTCTCTTTATAAAAGACAAGAATAACCCAGTCGGTTTTTTCTGACTGGGTTTTTTATTGCCTGCGATTTATGACCTACTCTCGAACATGGGAAATAAACAGCGCAACAAAGTTGCTTTCCTTTAGTGTGATAGTAGGGCGAGTATCGCGACAGCGATGTATTTGATCGGAGGAGCTCCGCGACTCCCGACCGTCGCCAAGCGCCTCTCTTAATAAATTCCAACGATAAACCCCAGTCCTTCTTTGATGTGCTGGGGTTTTTTCGTTAAAGGATTGGCTAGATGACCTATACAGCTTATTAACCTATTTATTAAGTGAATAAGGATCTGTATTAGATCTTAATAGTTAACATTATATTTAGTGATATTTTCCTATATTGATGTTTGGAATAAAAATAAAGGGCAGGAAAATTGTCTATTGTACTCATCTAATGATGCTTTTAGTGACTTGTTTTGTCTCGATTTTTTTAAAATCCATTGCGCTTAAGTCCTTATGTTACATGGGCTGTAGGCGGGTTGTGGTTTGTTTTAGCTTGGCAGGTTAAGGTCAATAAGTTACCATATACAAAATATACACATTTATATTTATTTGGAAGTGATTTGTTAGATCATATATTTAGTATTGTCTTTATGGGGATATTAAAGATCTAAATCAGATCATTTATTACAAGTTCCACATATTAAGCTGCAGAATATTATGATCCCAAAAACATTATTATTATCTTTATTACTCCTTTGTGGTGCAAGTGCTTTTGCTACACAAGTACCTCCAACCGTTGAACCGTTAAATAGCTCGAGTATTTTGAAAATTAAATACTCTGAAACTTATACCTATGTTCGTTGCTGGTATCGACCACATACGGATCATAATGATCCTGCTACTGAATGGGAGTGGGCACTCGCCGAAGATGGAAGTTATTATACAATTTCAGGTTATTGGTGGTCTTCAACATCTTATAAAAATATGTTTTATAGTTTTGAATCACAATCTAATATCCAAGATCGTTGTAAAAAAACACTGAATGTGGAACATGAGACTGCAGATATAACCTACTTTGCATCAGATCATGGTATGTCATATAACCATGCAATTTGGAGTAATGATGCACTCGTAATGGAAAGTAAAATTAATCGGATAATCGCATTTGGTGACAGCCTATCAGACACTGGAAATATATTTAATGGTTCACAGTGGTTATTTCCGAATCGTAACGCATGGTTTTTAGGGCATTTCTCTAATGGTTTTGTATGGACTGAATACTTAGCAAAAGAAAAAAATATCCCATTGTATAATTGGGCTGTCGGAGGGGCTGCAGGGCAAGATAAATACTTAGTATTAACGGGGGTATATGGTCAAGTAAGCTCTTATTTAACTTATATGAAAATGGCGCTAAATTATAATCCAGAAAATACCTTATTCACCTTAGAATTTGGATTAAATGACTTTATGAATTACCACCGAAAGATGTCAGACGTTAAGGCAGATTTTAGTAGTGCACTTATTCGTTTAACCGATTCGGGAGCAAAAAATATATTGGTATTAACTTTACCTGATGCAAGTCAAGCACCACAATTTAAATACTCTTCGCAAGCTGAGATACAAAAAGTAAGCGCTCAAATTAAAGAGTTTAATGTATTTATTAAAGGTCAGGCTAATTATTATCAGCTGCAAGGCTATAATATTGTTTTATTTGATGCAGAAAAACTGTTTTCAAACATCACAAAAAACCCTAAAAAACATGGATTCAAAAATTCGAAAGATGCTTGCTTAGATATTAATCGTAGCTCTTCTCGAGATTATTTATATAGTCATAATCTTACGGATGAATGCGCAGACTATGGATCTGATGCTTATGTATTCTGGGGAGTGACTCACCCAACAACTGCTATGCATAAATATATTGCTGATAATATATTAAAAACAGCATTTAATACATTTAGCTTTTAATGGAATTGTTTAGGAAAGCTCTCTAACAAGAAAACTTCGAAAGAAATATTAGTCTATATTTTTAAAAAATAAGGCTAAGCAAGTCTTCAATTCAAAAAATCCTAGATTTTATTTTAAAGTCTAGGGTTTTTGCATCGCACGTCTCAATAGTATTTTTTTGTTTTTGATCTTTTAGTTGAAAATCATTTACTTCCAAAGGAAAGTGTCGTGTAGTTTGCATTTTCTTGATAGAAATTTTTATCATAAATTTTTGTTTCTATGATCGACATAGCATAAAAAAATAAAATTATTAGTGAACTACTCTGACTAGTCTATACCTTAGATGTTCTACTTTTTTTGTTACATCATTAAAGCCCCAAATAATCATTAGTTTAAGAAAAATATGTATTAATGATTTTACGATATTTATATTTTTAACGTTATTAAAATACCTACGATCAGAATCGTATTTTATCTAAACTAAGATGTTGAAATTTAAGTTTGTAGAGTATAAAAAGGAGCTTATAAAGTATGCGGTATTCTTTTTTGGTTGATAAAAAGACAGATGCACTCTCTCATTTTTTATTATATGGATTATTTGTTATTACTTGTTCATGGTCTACTGCTATTTTTGCTTCGGATCAGATGCAAGCTGCGCCTGAAAAAAAAATCATAAAGAAAATTTTTCTTTATTTTCTGATCATTGGTATGTGGGTGGAAAAGTCGGTTGGGATAATTTCGAAGGTGCCTGTACACCGGGTTATAGCAGGTGCAATAATGATTCGATAGTCTTTGGTACTTATACCAAAGGAACTAAAAAGGTGATCCGTCTTGCTTGTTGAAATTATCCCAACCTGTGTTATGAATTTTGAAGAGAGAACAACTATCTACTACAACTCACGCCTTGCTAGAGCTAATTTCCCCTGCGTAACACATGAAAGCTTAATTAATACCATTGGTATAACTATGTTTCAATTTTATGCCGAGAGGCTAAGTCTAATCGGGTTTTCTGATCCTGCATATGAAGCATCATGGGTATATACATTATTGGTATTGAGCATAATTATAAATGATGTATACGTTTAAACATTATATTTAACTGCTTTTTATCTTTATCGGGTACCAAAGACAGCGATGTATACGAGCGGGTGAGTTCTGTGAACCCTGACCATCGCCAAGCGCTCTCTTAATAAATTCCAACGAAAACCCCAGTCCTTCTTTGATGTGCTGGGGTTTTTTCGTTAAAGGCTGCAATGACCTACTAGAGCATGGAACATAAACAGTGCGCGAAGGCAGATTCATATTGTGTGATTTTAGGTGCGAGTTTGCCGGCAGGCAAGTATTTGATCGGGTGAGCACTACGAACTCCGACCGTCACCAAACACCTCTTTTTATTAAAAACAGTATTTAATTTATTTGGTTTTTAATCGGAAAATTTCATCATAAAGGATCATTTCTACGATCGATATAGCATAAAAAAATAATGTTACTACTGAAGCGTCAAGACTAGTCTATACCTTACTATAGTCATTTTTTATTACATTTATGGTGTTTCTATTTTCACGTTATTAAAATGTTTGCGATCATAATTTTATTTGTCTAAATAAAGATGTTGAAATTTAAGTTGTAGAGTATAAAGCGAACCCCTATAAAATACATGGTACTTTTATCTTGTTATAGATTCTTCTTTGGTCAATAAAAATAGAGATGTGATCACTCAGGCCATTTGTTATTGCTTGTTCTTGGCCGACGGTTATTTTTGTATTTAGATAATGCGATTGTTAAGGCGGATACCAAAACGTATAAAGAAAATATTTTTTACTCCGCAAATAGTGTCTGTGGAGGCGAAAAGTCGGTTGGATAATTTTGATGAGGCTTGTACTGCTGGTTATAGTAATTTTGATAATTACTCAGGTATTAACTCAGAGGAGTGATTCATAAAATTTTAGTTTTTGAAACTTACAAACAGAAAATATAAAATGCAATAATTTTTTAATATTGTCAAATTATTCGCGTTTACTTGAATTTTAGAAGGAAAATCAATGAAATACATCGCATTCATGTTTATTGTCTTATCATTTGTTCTGAGTGGTTGTAATGATGATACAGGTTTACTCAGTGGAAGCTCTACCGAAGTTGGACTAAAAGCTCTTCCTGAAGAAGCCTCTATTCCTGTTGGGCTATCGCAAGCGTATAAAGCGCAGGCCATTTTTGATGATGGGCACACTACCGACGTAACGACACATGAAGAATTGCATTGGATAAGCAGTGATGAAAACATCGCAACTATTGATGAAAATGGGGTTGCTCGAGGTATTAATGAAGGGAAAGCGTGGATCACAGCTCAAGGGATTTACCATGGAGAAACATTTACGGTAAAAAATTCACTTAACGTCACATTAATTGGTATTGAATCGGTACTTATCAATGGTGATAGTGAAATAAATGCAGGCTTAAGTATTACTCTGACTGCTACAGCTATCTTAGAAGATAAGACGCAGCATCTAATGAGTAATGATGGTAAGGAAGTTATTTGGACAATTGTATCTCAAGCTGGAAGCGGTGCTGTTATTGATCCGAATACTGGGGTGTTAACAACGACGTCAGAATCTATTGGATTGATTATAATAGAAGTAACAGGTGTATCACATGCTTGGGAGGGATCGATAACCAAAGAAATTATGGTAAAAGGTCTTGAAGTAGTTAAAGCGAGTATTTCTTCAAATATAGATGTTGTGACAGCGGGTTTACCTGTCCTTTTTTCAGGGGATCTTTTTTGGTCTGATCACTCTACAACTTCGGTTTCTAATGATGGCACTATGGTCACTTGGAGTATAAACCCCACTTCAGAAGCGACTGGCAGTATAGATCCAGATACTGGTGTTCTAAGTACTGACTCGAATTCAAATGGCGAAATAACAGTAGTCATGACGGGCACATCAGATGCTTGGAGGGAGAGTGTAGAGAAAACAATCAGAGTGAAAAAGGTAATAGTTCATGAATTAAATGTGTCTTCTGATAAGGATATTGTCGACAATGGAGAAACTCAACAATTTGTAGCTACATTGACTTTGTCTGATGGGTCATTGCATATAACCACTGCGACTGGAGGTGAGGTGCAGTGGTCTATTAAAAGTTTAGATGAAACGAGCGTTGATATTTGTAAGGGAACAACTATCGATCCAAATAGTGGGATTTTAAGTGTATCTACATATTGTACAGGTGCTATCACAGTGCAAGCAGAAGGCACTTTTAATGATCAGCTTTTAAAAAGTAGTAAAAAAGTGACTGTATTTATGCGAAAAATTGATAAGTGCGGAGGAGTCGTTAACGATATGACGGATGGAAAAGGCACTTGTTTGAAAGTAGTAGTAACAACAGATAATTCATTATATAGCGCGCCGCCAAGCATTAACATTTTAAAGAAACTCGGTTATTTACAAGTAGAAGGAGAGAGTGGCGGAAGAACTTATGCGAAACTTGATAATGAAAATTTTGCATTAGTTAATCAAATGGGTGGAAATGTGGATGGTATCGCTGGTCAGTATGATCGTTGGTGTACCGAGTTAAAAAGCATTATGTTCGCTGGAAAAAGTACCTGGCGCCGGCTCGATTACAATGATCTTAATTATATATATGAAAATAAAGGTCCTCTGGGTACAAAGTATAATTGGCCTGTATTTGAACAAAGTTGGAGTGATAGTATAGATGGTCCTGGTACGTACAGTACTCGCAATTTTGAATCTGGGGAAAGAAGGGATAGTTACCCAGAAAAGCAACATTATGGGACCTGTGTAGCACCCGAATAAAAACATCAAAAATTATATTTATTAAAAAAACAGTGTTGAGGTGTGTTATGTATTTAATTTAGATGCATAACCATCTCTTTTATGACGAGTTTAAAGGCTAAAACTTTTAATAAAAATAGCTTTGTGGTTTGGTTTTATTGCTTATAATTTAAATTTCAAATTATTAAGGTTTTATAAGACAAAAATTCGTAGATAGAGTGGGAAAAGACAGAGAAATTGAACTTACTTAGAATGATGTGAGCATATTAGAAAAAGTGTAAAGCAGTTAAATATTAAAAAATCATATTTAACTGCCTTTTATCTTTAGCGGGTACCAAAGACAACGATTGTTTTACCGTGTGCAGAAATAAGACCCTGCTCTTCTAGCATTTTTAGAATTCGGCCTACTGTTTCGCGAGAACAACCTACAATTTGGCCAATTTCTTGACGAGTGATCTTGATTTGCATGCCATCGGGATGAGTCATTGCATCTGGTTGTTTCGCAAGATCAAGCAGCGTATTTGCAATACGTCCGGTTACGTCTAAGAAAGCAAGATTACCTACTTTTTGGCTCGTAATTTGTAAGCGGTTTGCCATTTGTTGTGATAAACGCATTAAGATCTCAGGGTTAACTGTGATCAATTGATTGAATTTTTTATAAGATATTTCGGCCACTTCACAAGCTGATTTAGCTTTAACAGAAGCACTACGAATAGGCTCTTCCATTTTATCAAAAAGGCCTAGTTCACCTAAAAAATCACCTTGATTTAGGTAAGATAAAATCATTTCTTTACCGTCTTCATCTTTAATAACAACGGCAACAGAGCCTTTCACGATGAAGTAAAGAGTGTCTGCTTTTTCACCTGCATGGATAAGCATGCTTTTGGCTGGGTATTTATGGGTGTGACAGTGAGATAAAAACCATTCTAACGTAGGATCGGTTTGAGGTTTTGTGATTATCATAAAATTCCCTTAGTGGTATGAATAGCTAAAAGGCTATTTCTCATTATTATTGAGAGAGAGTAACTTAGTTTTAACTGAAAACTGATTGTATCTCTTTTAACTAGTACAGATAACATTTATAGTTTGTTATTATCCAAGAAATTAGATCTTTGTCAAAAACCCTACAAAAAATAAGATTTAATTTGATTTTTTCAGTGGAAATATAACGAATAACAGTTTTATTTAAGATGCCCCATATTTTTATTTATTGTCCTATATAAATATTTATCGTTCAGTGTTATTTGAGATTAATATTTATTTTCATTTAGTTGGTTTTTATGGATCAAAGTAATGCTTTCATGTAGCTCTGAATAAAGAATAAGAATATCGCCCATTTTCAGTTGGCGTAGTACTTGTTGTCTTTTTTCACTTAAGCTTATTTCATGCTCCCCATAATCGGTTCCTTCTCGCAAAATAAAGTGTTCGATTAAGTTATGTAGTGTTTCTGTTTCTAAATCTTGGTAATTTATTTGCACAATGGGTAATATCCTTAACAATAATGTACAGTTATTAATAAAATGGCCTATAAGGTATTTTGATGTAAATTATATCGCAAAGTAAAGAATAGATTTTAAATATGATCGTTGTTATGAAAAATAAGGATATTTAATGCAAAAATATATATACACAATATTAATATTACTCCTCCCAATGTCTGTTTTCGCAGGAGATATTAATTTAGGTAAAGAAAAATCGGCCATGTGTGTAAGTTGTCATGGGGTGGAAGGGGTATCAATGGTACCTATATATCCTAATTTAAAAGGGCAAAAAGAAGCTTATCTTGTTGGCGCTTTAAAGGCTTATAAATCGGGTGATCGTAAAGCGGGAATGGCGGCTATTATGGCGGGACAAGCAATGGCTTTAACGGCGCAAGACATTGATAATTTAGCTGCTTATTACAGTTCATTAAAATAGAGTACAGAAACAAAAACAGCCTCGAAGAGGCTGTTTTTAGACTTTTATAATCAATATTTTATTGCTTATAAAGCGTCTGCATTTTCGCTGAGATATTTAGCAACACCCGCTGGGCTTGCATCCATGCCTGCTTTGTCTTTAGACCATTGTGCAGGACAAACTTCACCGTGCTCTTCATGGAACTGTAGAGCATCAACCATACGTAACATTTCATCAATATCACGACCAAGAGGCAGATCATTAACAACTTGATGGCGAACTACACCGTTTTTATCAATTAAGAAAGAACCACGTAATGCAACACCTGCTTCAGCAAACTCAACACCGTATGCTTGGCAGATTTCATGTTTTACATCAGCAACAAGAGGATACTGAACAGCACCAATACCGCCATCATTGATAGCAGTGTTACGCCATGCATTATGCGAGAACTGTGAATCAATTGAAATACCAATTACTTCAACACCACGTGCTTGGAATTCACCAAAACGTTTATCAAAAGCGATTAATTCAGATGGACATACAAAAGTGAAATCAAGAGGGTAGAAAAATACAACCGCTTCTTTACCTTTTGTAAATTCTGCAAAGTTAAAGCTATCTACGATTTCGCCATTGCCAAGTACAGCTGCAGCTGTGAAGTCTGGTGCTTTTTTTGTTACTAATACCATGTGAATTTCCTATTTTGTAAGAAGAGTTGGATCATCTTCATATTAACGTACATATTTATACAAAGATGATGCAGGAAAGTATAGGCAGAATCGAATTGTTTAAACCAATTAAACTGATAGTTTTTTTCTATCAATACTTTTTGGTTCTGCTATTGCTGGTTATCTTCGCCATTTATGGGTTGCGGGCAAAAGGGCTAAAATCAGGTTTACGTTTTTCATTAAAGGCATTACGCCCCTCTTGACCCTCTTCTGTCATATAAAAGAGCATAGTTGCATTACCTGCGAGCTCTTGCAGGCCCGCTTGTCCATCACAATCTGCATTGAGTGCAGCCTTCAAGCATCGCAGTGCCATTGGACTATTTTGGAGTATCTCTCTGCACCATTTTACCGTTTCTTTTTCAAGGAAGTCTAAAGGCACTACCGTATTGACCAGCCCCATATCTAAGGCTTCTTGAGCGTCGTACATGCGGCATAAGAACCAGATCTCACGTGCTTTTTTCTGACCGACGATACGTGCCATATAACTTGCGCCCCATCCCCCATCAAAAGATCCCACTTTAGGCCCTGTTTGACCAAATTTCGCATTGTCAGCCGCGATAGTTAAATCGCACATCATATGTAAAACGTGTCCACCGCCGACGGCATAACCGGCAACCATTGCAATAATAGGTTTAGGGCAAGTGCGAATTTGGCGTTGTAAATCTAAAACATTAAGGTGCATTCCGCCTCCCATCTCATCTTTATAACCGCTATCGCCACGAATACTTTGGTCGCCTCCAGAGCAAAAAGCAAGGGGGCCTGCGCCCGTTAAAATGATAACGCCAATGGATGCATCGTAACGTGCATCTTGTAAGGCTTGCATCATCTCATTCACAGTGTGCGGGCGAAAAGCATTACGTACTTGTGGGCGATTAATGGTTATTTTAGCGATGCCATCTGCTTTATGGTAAAGAATATCACTAAAATTTAATTCACTTTTTTGCCAACTAATTGGCGCATAAAAATCTACATCAGTCATGGGATCTCAACTTGGTTATTTTAATTTATGATGCCGAGTCAGAAAGCTTTGCGATCTTATTTTAGCGTCATAAAAGAAGTATTCTAAAGGTTATCTACATGGCGTTTAATTTATTTCCATGTAAACATTCAATAATTAAATTGGCATACGTTAAAGGGGAGTGTAAATGAATGTTGTGTCCAGCCCCTATAAACTCCGTGCGTTTAATATTTTTTATGGCGGTAAACGCTAAACTTATGTCTTTAAATTTGGCATCGTTTTCACCGAAAAAATAATAAATTGGGAGGGTGGTATTTTGTAAAAAATCCAAGGCATTATGTTGTTTTCCTAAACTAACTGCTAAAAGCATGGAAGCTAAGGGGACTCCATAATTATCAAAGCGTCTATCGACCATGATTTTTTTGTCTGGATAGCTAAGATCTTTAAAAATATCTTGTTCGTACCATGCCGATAAAGTTTCATGAAGAGGCTCTGTCGCAAAACGTTTTGCCCATTGTGCATCATGAATAAAGCGTTGCTCTTTGTCGGTTTGAGAGATTAATCCATTATGAGTGGATTCAAGAAAAAGATGTTTTAAACGTTGATCATTTTGAGTGCGAGCGTAATCAAGTGCAATGCGCCCCCCCATGGAGTAACCAATAAAGCTATATGCTTGTATATTTAGCGTGCTGATGACCTGTTTTATCAGTTTATGACAATGTGTAAAGCCATTACCATCTTCACTTTCTTGTACTATCGACTTTCCATGTCCAGGAAGATCAATACAAACACAATAAAAATGCGCTTTAAGGTGCGTCACAATGGGATCCCAATCGTGGTTATTACCTAAAAAACCATGTAAAAAAATGAGCGTTGGTTTGTTGCTATCACCGTATTGCTGACTAAATAGAGGCATCGTTGATTAACTCCTTGAGTTGCTTAATTTGTTGTACGCATTGCTTATTTTCAATTTGTATCTCAATAAGAGAGATCGAACCTTGTAGGGCGCTTTGATAATTTTCAGAAAATATTTCTAGGCTATTGGGGCAATAATACGCTATCGAAAATTGCTGGCAACTTGCCCTAAAATCTAGCCCATGTGGTAACTGATAAAAGTCTCTTTTTTGGGCATTGGGAACGGGCAGTAGATTAAAAATAGATCCGCCATCATTATTAAGGACAATAATAATAAAAGGTGTACTTAATTGTTTCAATAGCGCTAAAGAATTAAGATCATATAAAAAAGAGGTATCACCAATTAACAGTGTGCTCGTTAATTTTTTGTGTTTCGCAACGCCGATAGCACTGGCGATGATCCCATCAATGCCGCTGGCACCGCGGTTGCTGTAAATTTGGCAACGCTGGGTTGGCATGAACATATCAGCGAGGCGGATAGGCATACTATTACCAATAAATAAGGGCGAATTTTCAATTAACAATTTATCTAATGCACCCACAACCCCTATTTCACTTAAGCCAAGGTTGCTTACAAAAGGTTGTAGGATGTATTTATGTAATCGATTATGTTGCTCTTTGATGCGTTTTAACCAATCAGCATCAAGAGGGAGAGTGATGGGGCTATATTTTTTAAGCCATTGTATTGGGCTGCAATTAAAACGAAAGTTGACCCGATGTAGTGCATCAATACGCTGTGTTGAGTCAGCAACAAGCCAATATTGACCGCTAAAGGAGGCGATAAATTGGGATAAGTTTGTACTTAGCAATTGCTCTCCAAATTGTATGACGATATCGGCTTCTTGTAATAATGTTAGCCAGTTATTTTGTGTGATCAGTAGATCATAAGCGCATAAGTTAGTTAAGTTACCTGCTTGCGAAGATTGTATATCGGCAAGCAAGGGATAGTGCATCTTTGCTGCAAAATGAGCGATATCTGTGCTTTCTTCTTTATTTTTCATGCGCGCCATCACGATCAATACTTTTTTATGGCTGATGTCGACATGTTCAACAAGGTCGCTTTGCATGTTTGGTCTTTGCGTAAAAGGTTTGGTATCGTTTAGCCAGTGTTGCAAGGGCGCTAAATAATCGTGGTAATTAGAAGCATCGTCTTGCGGGTAAAAAGGCGCCGCAAAAGAAAAGTTAAAATGAATCGGGCCACATTGCTGTTGCTGTAATTGCAAACCTTGGTGCAGGGTTGTTAATAAAAAATTGGGGCTGATCGCAAGTGTTGGAGTAGGAATTTGCGCAAAGAAAAGTGGATAATGAGAAAATATACGGTGTTGGTCAATCGCTTGATTTGCACCACAATCGAGTAATTCGGGAGGTCTATCAGCGGATAACACAATAAGGTTAATGTTACTTTGCTTTGCTTCTATGATGGCGGGATATAAATTAGCAACTGCGGTGCCCGATGTGGTGATAATGGCGACACTCTTTAGACTTGCAACACTTAACCCTAGCGCTAAAAATCCTAAACCACGCTCATCAAAATGCAGGTGTATGTGTACGTTTTTGTTAGCTGCTGCCATTAATGTTAGCGGCGTTGAGCGTGATCCCGGCGCAATACAAAAATCAGTTACGCCATGGCGAACCAATTCTTCGATGCACAGTTTTGCCCATAATAAATTGATATTCGAAGTATTGTCGGTGAATTTCGCCATTTGTTCTCTTTTTATGTCGCTAAAAGGGTTAAAATAGTCTGGATTTTATGATCGAGTTCTTGCCATTCTTGGCGGGCTTTTGAGCCTTTAACAATCCCTGCCCCTGCAAATAATTTAATGCTTTTATTGGCAATTAAGGCACTTCGGATTGCCACACTAAAATCACTTTTGTGCGCGTCAATATAACCTACCGTACCAGCATACCAGCCTCGTGGATAAGATTCATGATCTTCGATAAATTGTAATGCTAATTTTTTGGGTAACCCGGCAACAGCAGGGGTTGGATGTAGCGTTTCTAATAGTTTTTTTGTTGTCGTTTGTGGGTTTAAGGTGGCGTGAATGGGTACACAAAGGTGCTGCACTTTATGTAATTGCATCACATAGGGTAATTCGCACTGCACTTGTGCATTGAGGCATTGCAGCCCACTCACAATAAAGTTTTGTACCAAAGTGTTTTCTCTTTTAATTTTTTTATCGTTCAGCAATTGTTGTGAGCGTTGCTTATCTTCGTCTGGTGTTTTACCGCGGGCTACCGTTCCTGCAAGTGCCTCTGTTGTTAATTGTTGCTTATGTTTACTAAACAGGCGCTCTGGAGAGCATCCAATAAAGACGTGTTTATCGGAAAATTGAAAACTAAAGAGAAAGTTATTGACGTTGGCTTGCTGGTATTGATGGAGTAAATCAGTGCTATTGATGATGTTTTTGCATTGTAAGGTACTTTGTCTTGATAAAACAACTTTGGATATTTTATCCTGACAGAGACTTGCCTGTTTAACGAGCTCTTCCCATTTATGTTTTGAGGGAATATCTTGACGCGAAACAATACTATTCGCCATTTTGTGTAGAGCTCTTGGAGGTTGTAATTTATTTAATAGATGTAAACACTGTTGAATGCTAAATGTCCCATTAAAGTGACAGGTTAAAGAGTATTTATTATTTTCTTTTTTAAAAACGATGGCAGGGCGAATAAAAAGAGTACCTGGAAAATCATTCCATTGTGTCACTTTTTCATGAAAAGCTAATCCACCGATATATAAAGCATCGTTTTTTACGTCTGGGATCTGTTGATGAGTTTCAATCGCGCCAAAACAAAGCAGATTTTGTTGTTGCTCTTTATCATGCCAATATATAGCAGGGAAAATGTTCTGTTGTGCTTTGAGAATAGGTAACAATGGTAGCGCTTGAATAGAAATTGATATATTTGATGTAGGGGTGTTCCCCATTGTAATAGCAAAATTTTCTAATGCAGCACGCATGTTTTTTATGCCTAACTCGAAATGTAACTTAGTCTTTTGCATCGCGTGTTTATATATTTATAGATTGATGTTTGTTAATGTAACGTGATTACACTCGTATAGCTAATCTAGCGTATTAATTTTGGATATTTAGATGAATAAATTTTCTGTTTGGATCAGCGTACTACGCTTACGAACTTTACCACTGGCAAGCTCTTCTATTATTATTTCCGGCGCGATTGCGTTGCAACTGCATATTTTTAATATTTTCATTTTCATTTTATCGCTAAGTACTGCGTTGTTATTGCAGATATTATCGAATTTAGCCAATGATTATGGCGATGCAAAAACGGGTGCGGATACGGAATTACGTTTAGGTCCTCAGCGCGCAATGCAAAAAGGCGATATATCACAAAAAAGCATGGAAAAAGCCATAATCAGCACCTTGGGGTTTACATTAATTTCAGGTTTTAGTTTGTTGTTGTTAGCTTTAGGTGATGATGTTTTTAGTTGGATGTTATTTTTAGGGCTAGGCGTACTGGCGATTGTGGCGTCGATAACTTATACCATGGGACGATATCCTTATGGTTACCGCGCAATGGGGGATATTTCTGTTTTTCTTTTTTTTGGTTTACTCGGCGTACTCGGTGGCTTTTATTTGTATGATTTGAGTTTTAATAGCATGGCGATTTATCCCGCCTGTAGTATCGGCTTATTTTCGGCAGCTGTTTTAAATATTAATAATCTGCGCGACTTTGAAGCGGACAAAAGAGCCAATAAGATTACACTTGTGGTGTTATTAGGGAGAGATTTAGCGTTTAAATACCATTTATGCTTAATTTGTATGGCGCCATTATTGTCTATCGGTTATATTCTCAGTTTAGAAGAGGCGCATCTTTGGCAATATATCTTTTTATTGGTAATAAGCCCCTTAATCAAAACAGCAATCGCATTGCATAGAACGTTGCAAGATATTCCTAAAAATGGCCTCATTTTTAATGAGCAGTTAAAAAACACTGCATTAACAACCTTTGTATTTTCACTTTTATTTGCATTAGCAGTGATCCCACAATAAACGTTATATGTGAAGAAAAGAGTTTTCTTGCTTGTTTTACAATCTTTTTGTATAGAAATACACAAAATTCGTTGAAAAAAGCAACAAATTTCACTTTTTTACAAATTCTGTGTTCTGTTTAACGACAAGCTTGGGTATAATACGCGCGGAATATTGACTACGATTTTTACTAACAGAGTATAAAAAATGACAGACTTATCTAAATACAGAAATATTGGTATTTTCGCGCATGTTGATGCGGGTAAAACCACGACGACCGAACGTATCCTTAAATTGACTGGCCAAATCCATAAAACGGGTGAAGTACATGATGGCGAATCAACTACTGATTTCATGGAACAGGAAGCTGAGCGCGGTATTACTATCCAGTCTGCTGCTGTAAGCTGTTTTTGGAAAGAGCACCGTTTAAACGTTATCGATACTCCTGGACACGTTGATTTCACAGTTGAAGTTTACCGTTCATTAAAAGTACTTGATGGCGGTATCGGTGTATTCTGTGGATCTGGTGGTGTTGAACCTCAATCAGAAACTAACTGGCGTTACGCGAATGACTCAAAAGTAGCACGTATCATTTTCGTAAATAAATTAGACCGTATCGGTGCTGATTTTTACCGTGTAGTTAAACAAACAGAAACAGTACTTGGTGCTAACCCATTAATCATGGTATTGCCAATCGGTATTGAAGATAAGTTTGTTGGTGTTGTTGATTTGCTTACTCGTAAAGCATGGATATGGGATGACACAGGTCTTCCAGAAAACTATGAAGTAACTGATGTTCCTGCGGACATGGTTGATAAAGTAGAAGAATACCGTGAGCTACTACTTGATACTGCTCTTGAGCAAGATGATGACTTATTAGAAGCGTACATGGAAGGTGAAGAGCCTTCTATTGAAGATATCAAACGTTGTATCCGTAAAGGTACACGTACATTAGAATTCTTCCCTACGTACTGTGGTTCTGCATTCAAAAACAAAGGTGTACAAAACATCCTTGATGCTGTTGTTGATTACCTACCGGCTCCAAATGAAGTTGATCCTCAGCCACTTACAGATGAAGAAGGCGAACCTACGGGTGAGCACGCTATCGTTTCTGAAAACGAAACATTTAAAGCGTTAGCATTTAAAATTACTGATGACCGTTTTGGTGCACTTACTTTCGTACGTATCTACTCAGGTACACTTAAGAAAGGTGATACGATCATGAATGCTGCTACAGGTAAAACTGAGCGTGTTGGTCGTATGTGTGAAATGCAAGCAGATGATCGTAACGAGCTTACTTCAGCAAAAGCGGGTGATATCATCGCTATCGTTGGTATGAAAACTAACGTACAAACAGGTCACACATTATGTGATCCAAAACACCCTGTTATTCTTGAAGCAATGGTGTTCCCTAACCCAGTTATCTCTATCTCTGTAACGCCTAAAGATAAAGGTTCAACTGAGAAAATGGGTATTGCTATCGGTAAAATGGTTGCAGAAGATCCAACGTTTAAAGTTGAAACTGATATCGATTCAGGCGAAACAATCCTGTCTGGTATGGGTGAGCTTCACTTAGATATCAAAGTAGATATCTTAAAACGTACTTATGGTGTTGATTTGATCGTTGGCGAGCCTCAAGTTGCTTACCGTGAAACAATCACACAAGAAATCGAAGATTCATACACACATAAGAAACAGTCTGGTGGTTCTGGTCAATTTGGTAAAATTGATTACACTATCAAACCAGGTGAGCCTGGTACTGGTTTCGTATTCACATCAGTAGTTACTGGTGGTAACGTACCTAAAGAGTTCTTCCCAGCGATTGAGAAAGGCTTTAAAGGCATGATGGATACAGGTGTTCTAGCTGGCTTCCCAGTACTAGACGTTGAAATCGTACTTACCGATGGTGGCTTCCACGCCGTGGATTCATCTGCAGTAGCATTTGAACTTGCAGCACGTGGTGCATTCCGTCAGTCTATCCCTAAAGCGGGTGCACAACTTCTTGAGCCAATCATGGCTGTAGATGTATTTACTCCAGATGATCACGTTGGTGATGTTATCGGTGATCTTAGTCGTCGTCGTGGCATGATCGCAGGTCAAGAAGCTGGCGTATCGGGTGTTCGTATTAAAGCTGATGTACCTCTTTCTGAAATGTTTGGTTATATCGGTAGCTTACGTACAATGACATCAGGTCGTGGTCAGTTCTCTATGGAGTTCAAAAACTACATGCCTTGTCCAAGCAGTATTGCCGAAGGCGTTATTGAAAAAGTAAAAGAAGAAAAAGCTGCAGGTAAAAAATAATATTTTTTAGCTAAGCTTCAACCCCAGCGACGTCAGTCTCTGGGGTTTTTTTATACCTAAATTTTGGTTATCAGCCCTCTGATAGTTCAATTTAGTTTCCCCTATTACATTCGTTCTAATATCTCTTCGCGTGACAATCCATAAAAAAAAATTATCTGCTATTGAATGCTATCTGTGCAAATTTGGTTATTTTTCTAACTGATTGCTTATTAATCATTAATGTTAGATCTGATATTTTTGTTTATTTAGATAGATAAAGTCGTTTGATTAACATATAGTTCGCCCATCAAACTATATATTCATAATAGGATCATAAAATGACCAAGCACCTCGAAACGTCAACGTTAAAAAATTGGCAACACAGTCATGACTTTAATCAGCAGGATAAGCGAGGAGAGCGTAATACTCTTTACGTATTAATTTTAACGTTACTGACAATGATTGTAGAGATTGTAGCGGGTACTTTTTATGGTTCAATGGCTTTGCTTGCTGATGGTTGGCATATGGGTACGCACGTTGCAGCTTTTTTGATCACCTTATTTGCTTATTATTATGTGCGTAAACATAAAGAAACCAATAAGTTTGCCTTTGGGCCCAGTAAAGTCAGTGTGTTAGCGGGTTACACCAGTGCTATTGCATTATTATTGGTGGCAGTGATCATGCTCGTTGAATCGGCAATGCGCCTGTTTAGCCCACAAACTATTCGTTTTGAAGAAGCGATTTTTGTGGCCGTTATTGGCTTAATTGTTAATATTATTAGTGTTTTTTTATTAAAAGGCGATCACCACCATCACCACGATCATCATCACGGAGAGGTTCATGAACACCATCAGGATCATAACTTACGCGCAGCTTATATACACGTTCTCGCGGATGCATTAACGTCTATTCTTGCCATTGTCGCTTTAGTGTTAGGGAAATATTTAGGCTTTAAGTTTTTAGATCCCATCATGGGTATTGTTGGCGCATTGATCATTAGTCGCTGGGCATGGGGGTTGTTATCGCAAACGGGGCCCATTTTACTCGATCAAAGTATTGATGCGCATTATCAGAAAGAAATTATTGATTGTATTGAAAATGAGAAACACCAACATGTGAGTGATATTCATATCTGGAAAGTGAGTAGCGATCATTATGCGGCTATCATTTCTATTGTTTCTGTGACGCCTTTAAGCGTAAGCGATTATAAAGCGCTTTTAATACCCTTTAAGAAGTTAGCGCATATTAGTATTGAGGTTAACAGCGCACAATAAAGGTAAGGGCATCTCTCCCCTTGATACTTAAATATGTAAAATAAAAAAGCAAAATTAGCCTTGGTTTTTGGTATAAAATCAAAATAAGGCGCTACCTTTGGTCGCTATTATCGTGTGTTATACCAAAGGAATTAATATAGCTTCCATGTATTGCGCAGGAAAAATTAACACTAGCAAGGCATGAGTTGTAGGAGATAGTTGTTCTCACTTCAAAACTCACAACGCAGGTAGGGATAATTTCAACAAGCAAGACGGATCACCTTTTTAGTTCCTTTGGTATTATCTAAGGCTAATTGGAGAATGTTTAGTATTTGCTCTGCGCGCGACTTAAGGTTCCATGATAAAGTAAGCTCTTGATTTTCAGAGGTGAGTATTTTTCGTGTTGAAGGATAGATTGACCTTATTTGATAGGAACGTGCATAAATGAAATCACAGACACAAGCATTAAATCATGCCCTTATTGAGTTCTATGAAAAATTATCGGCTTGGGAATTAAAAATAATTAAAGGCAAAGGGTTATCGTTAGGCCTAATACATGCTCTCGAAATTTTAGGGGCATTTGGTAGTATGCCGATGAAAGCGCTCGCCGATAAAATAGGGATCACCATGGGCACGTTAACGGTGCAAATTGATAAAATGGTAAAAGCGAATTTAGTGACGCGCATCCCACATAAAACAGATAGACGTTCTATTTTGGTGTGTTTAACCGCATCGGGTAAAAAATTATTTGATGAGCATGATGCCTTACATTTACAACTAACAGAGCGTCTAACTTGTTCGTTTGAGGCGCAGGAGTTGCAATTGTTGACCTCTTTTCTTGATAAGATCAATACCAATTTTAGTAAAGAAGTAGTGGATTAAAACGTCTCTATTTATTACTTTGCATAAAGCGCGCTTTAGCGGTTGCCATTTTTACGCCATCAACATATAAGCTCGCTTCAACTTTATATAAAACAGAATATGAAGACGTTATTTGGCTTTGGATAAGAATATCTTTATTGATAGGCACTTCATTTAAATAACGAATTTGTATATCACCAGTGACCGCTTGTACGCCTCGATGGAAAATAGCATTGCACATACCCGCATCGAGTAATGCAGCTAAATATCCCCCATGTAAGATCCCCTGATAGCCTTGTTGATGGCACGTACCTTTTGCTTTTGTCCATATTTGGTTATCGTTATTACTGTAAAAATTAAGTTTTAAACCCAGTGGTGCTTGCATGCCACACATCATACACTGCTGGTGACTAGGCTCTTTTGCAATGGCGACTAAGTTCAAGTCCACTTTATTTTTAAAAGTATTGCGCAGCAGGGTTTGTAATTCAAGCTTACTCATCAGTGTATCCTAAAAATTAGTTATTGGCATATGCCAATAACTTGCGTAGTATAACAGTTGCACTCCTTAAGAGGTATTAAAATTGCGACCTAAAATAAAACGACATATTTGCCCTGAGCGAGGGGCTACATTTAAAGCTTTTAAACCCAATGGTATTCCCTTATCAAAATTAAAAAAAATAGTGTTGCAAAAAGATGAATTAGAAGCAGTGCGCTTAGTCGATATGGAGGCGCTCTCACAACAAGATGCTGCTTTGCAGATGCAGATATCAAGGCAAACCTTTGCCAATATATTAAAAGCATCACGCAAAAAAATAACGTCAGCATTAGTGCTTGGAGGCGCTTTATTTTTAGAAACCAAAGAAGGATATGAGCAATGAGTTATGTTATCGCGTTAACAGGCGGAAAACTCGCCCCTCGATTTTCAAAGGCAGAAATATTTGAATTTTATAATACGCAGAAACGTAAAATAGCGGTATATAAAAACCCTGCTTTAGATGTTTCGGGTTGTGCGGGTAAGAGGTTACTGGTTAACTTATTAATTGAGCGTCAATGTAAAACGGTTATTGTGCGTAAAATTGGTGAAAATACGTTGGCTAAATTATTACAGGCATCTATTCAAGTGCAACAAGGTAATACGCGCCATAACATCGATCAATTACTTGATGATGCTATTTTAGAGACGAATTTATTAACTGATGCATCGCAAGGTGTTCCTAAAAAATGTAACGGTCATACTGAGCATAAAGGCTGTAAGGGTCATGCAGGTTAATCCATTGCTATCATTAGGAGATAAATATGTTATTTATCAGTAGTTTTTTGGTTTTTATTAGTTGTTTTTTTTTAATGGCTTTAGGCGTTATATTTAGTCATAAAAGGTTACGAGGAAGTTGTGGGGGACTCTCTTCTATGGGAATAAAAAAGGCCTGTAATTGTGCGGATAAATCAGCAATGAAAAAAGATCTTTATCAAATACAAGAGCCAACTATAAAATAAATTGTTAATAATAACTGAAAAAACGCGGTATAAATAAAGCTTAATTTAGAGAAATGAGTAATGTTTTTTAAGTGTTGCGCGTTTATTTCATGTGTATTTATGTTGCTGTACGTCTGCCTTGAGACTATACTGCGCACTTCTTGTCGGAGTGCCTTAGGGCTGAGATCACAGATTATATGTGGGATCCGTGGAACCTGATTGGGTTAATACCTGCGAAGGGAACAGGTCAAAGTTGCACTGCCTATGTGCAACTTATACTTACCACACAAAATTCGACAAGCATTCTTCTCTCTCTGAATAAGGTAAAGATTGCTATGTCTCAAGAATTAAAAAGTACCCTAGAAACAACGCCACGAACACAATTGTCACGCCGAGAGTCACGAAAAGCGGCTGAAGATTACTTAAAAAGTTTAAATCAAAAAGCCTATCCCCGCTCAGAAAAAATATTTATTGATGCAAAAATCCATCCCATTAAAGTCGCTATGCGCCAAATTAATCAAGATGATACTTTAATTGGCGGTTCAAAAGAGACCCCTATTTTTGAGAAGAACGAAGGGATCCCCGTTTATGATACTTCGGGTGCATATACGGATGAAAGTGTTGTTATTGATATTTATAAAGGCTTACCTCGACTACGAGAAACATGGATAGCCGGGCGTAATGATGTACAAACACTGCACGGCCCAAGTTCTGAGTTTGCCCGCCAACGTTTAGATGATGACAGTTTAGATAGTTTACGTTTTGAACATCTACCTCAGCCTTTACGTGCAAAAAAAGGCCGATGCGTGACGCAAATGTATTATGCGCGCCAAGGTATTATTACGCCGGAAATGGAATATATTTCTATTCGTGAAAATCAAGGTCGAGAGCGTATTAAAAATGAAGCGTTACACCGCCAACATGCAGGAAATAGTTTTGGTGCAGATTTGCAGAGCAATATTAGCGCTGAATTTGTTCGTCAAGAGGTCGCCGCTGGGCGCGCTATCATCCCTGCTAATATTAATCATCCGGAAACGGAACCGATGATAATCGGGCGTAACTTTTTAGTCAAAGTGAATGCTAATATTGGTAATTCTGCGTTGTCTTCATCGATTGAAGAAGAAGTGGAAAAATTAGTCTGGTCGACGCTTTGGGGGGCGGATACGGTAATGGATCTGTCTACGGGTCGTAACATTCATGAAACGCGAGAATGGATCTTACGTAACTCACCGGTGCCCATCGGCACAGTACCTATTTATCAAGCGCTTGAAAAAGTGAAAGGGGTCGTTGAAGACTTAAACTGGGAAGTTTTTCGCGATACTCTTATTGAGCAAGCAGAGCAAGGTGTGGATTATTTTACTATTCATGCCGGCGTATTACTGCGTTTTGTCCCACTGACCGCGCAGCGCTTAACGGGGATTGTGTCACGAGGTGGCTCAATTATGGCTAAATGGTGTTTGACTTATCATGAAGAAAACTTTGTTTATGCTCATTTTCGTGAAATTTGTGAAATTTGTCAGCAATATGACGTGGCTTTATCATTAGGTGATGGTCTACGCCCTGGCTCTATTGCAGATGCCAATGATGAGGCGCAGTTTAGCGAATTAGAGATTTTAGGTGAGCTCACTAAGGTGGCTTGGGAGTACGATGTACAAGTTATCATCGAAGGTCCGGGGCATGTGCCGATGCAAATGATAAAAGAAAATATGGACAAGCAATTAACGGATTGTTTTGAAGCGCCTTTTTATACATTAGGGCCTTTGACGACAGATATTGCGCCCGCTTATGATCATATCACCTCAGCGATTGGCGCTGCTCAAATCGCTTGGTATGGCTGTGCGATGCTGTGTTATGTTACCCCAAAAGAGCATTTAGGCTTGCCCAATAAAGACGATGTTAAAATAGGGCTGATAACCTATAAAATAGCAGCTCATGCCGCAGATTTAGCCAAGGGGCATCCTGGCACGCAAATACGTGATAACGCACTTTCAAAAGCACGCTTTGAATTTCGCTGGCAAGATCAATTTAATTTAAGCTTAGATCCCGTAACTGCCCGTCTATACCATGATGAAACGTTACCGCAAGAGTCGAGTAAAGTCGCTCATTTTTGCTCGATGTGTGGGCCTAAATTCTGTTCAATGAAAATAACACAAGATGTACGAGAATTTACTAAAAAGTTAGAATCGGGTGAAATATCAACCAAAATATTAGATCCGAGTATCAGTCAAATCGCGCAGAAAGGTATGCACGATAAAGCGTTACAATTTAAGACAAGTGGCGCGCAAATATATCAACAAATAAATGTTAAGTAATGTTTAAGGTAAAGATTATATGAAGAATACAGTATGCAGTTTGACCTACTCAGACGTTAATATGTTCGAGGGTGTGCACAGTGATATACAAACTGTTATCGCATTAGGCGCTACGCCTTGCCATGTTAATAGTGCCATTCATGTGCAAGATGTCTTAATGGAGGGAGTGTCGGATAAAATATTTAGTGCACAATTAGATAGTATTTTCGCAAAAGACGCACCTGCTGTGCTCAAAATAGGCTTTTTAGCAAGCCGCGAACAAGTACAATTAGTCTGTAAAAAGATACAAGATCAAAAAGCCCAACAGGGTGATAATGCGTTTGTTTTATACACGCCAAGTAAGCTTGATTTTGATGTAGAAGGGCGCCAAGAAGCGTCCATTCATGAATTGATCAAAACGCATCTATTGCCTCTGCTTGATTTATTAATTGTTAATGCAAAAGAGGTGTTTAGTTTTTCGGGGCACATGCTTATTACGCCACAATCATTATCTGAAAGTACACAAGCCTTACTAAGTAAAGGCTGTAAAAGCGTGCTCATATGTGGTGGTGATTTAGACTTTATGGATGGGCGTTGTGTCGATTATTACGCAGATGGCACGCGCACTATTGCATTAAGTAGCGCGCGCTTAAACGTCTTAAACGTCTTAAACGTCTTAAATGTGGCATCTAAAAAGGCGATTTTAGGCAGTGCCCTGGCAAGTGCGTTAGCCTTAGAATACGTACTAGAAGACGCCTTTGTTATTGCTAAAGCCTATTTAAATCGTTATTTAAAAGACGCTAATAAAGAAAACTTTTGTGCGTATTCGCGTGCGTGGCCTGATCTTAAAGAAGATTTTCCAACGTGGGTGAACGTCGAGTGCGATATTGATGATGAGCTTACATTAATGGGCGCATCAAATTTAGACTTTCCAAGTTGTCAGACCTTAAATTTAGGTTTATATGCGGTGATGGACTCCTTATTTTGGCTTGAAAAAGTCCTAAAATGTGGCGTTAAAACAGTGCAATTGCGTATTAAAGATAAAAAGCCTGAGCAAGTTGAAGAGCAGATAAAGCAAGCTATTATCTTGGCAAGATCATTCGATGCGCGGTTGTTTATTAATGATTATTGGCAATTGGCTATCAAACATGGTGCTTATGGGGTGCATTTGGGTCAGCAAGATATTGACAGTGCCGATCTTCGCCTTATTTCGGATGCCGGTTTACGTTTAGGGCTCAGTACGCACGGCTACGCTGAGATATTACGCGCGCAGCAGTTTAATCCGAGCTATATCGCATTGGGCCATGTTTTTGCTACACAAACCAAAGACATGCCGAGCGCCCCCCAAGGTTTAACGCGTCTTAAACAATATGTCGATTTATTATCAGGTACGCCAACGGTTGCCATCGGTGGGATCAATTTAGTGCGCGCACCGGCCGTTTATCAAACCGGCGTCGGCAGTGTTGCGGTTGTCAGTGCTATCACTGGCGCCTCCGATATCGCGGACGTAGTGCAACAATTTAAGCAAATGCAGCGGAGCTCATTATGTTAAGCGATCCGGAAACGTTACGTTATAGCAGCCACCTTTTATTAAAAGATATTGGCGGCGCGGGCCAACAAAAATTAAAGAGTAGTAAAGTGCTTATTATTGGCATGGGAGGGTTAGGCTCCCCTGCTGCATTATATTTAGCTGCCGCTGGGGTGGGCACCTTGGTTATTGCTGATTTTGATGTAATAGAGTCGAGTAATCTACAGCGCCAAATCGCTTATAGTAGCCAAGATATTGGTAAGCATAAAGTATTAGCGATGAAGGCCCGTTTAGAGGCGCTAAACCCGCATATACGCATCCGCAGTATTAATAAAGCGATGCATGAAGAGCAATTATTGATTGAGCTTACCATGATCGATTTAGTGCTTGATTGCACGGATAATATGAACGCTAGGCAGTTGATCAACCGCGCCTGTGTGCAAACTAAAACCCCTTTATTGGTAGGTGCTGCCATTCGCATGGAAGGTCAGTTGATGTTCTTTGACAATCAGAGCGCAGACTCTGCTTGTTATCATTGTCTTTTTCCCACAACTGAAGAGCAAGCCTTAAATTGCAGTAACTCGGGGATTGTCGGCCCCGTGGTGGGCATTATTGGCACGATGCAGGCGTTAGAAGCCATTAAGTATATTGTCGGCTTACCTTTAGCACTAAAAAACAAACTCAAACTCTTTGATGCAAAAACATTAGATTGGCAAACCTTTGCGATTCAAAAAAACAATCAATGCACGGTGTGTGGAGGCAAAACATGCAGATCAGAGTAAACGATCAGTTGATGCAAGTTGATAGCGATTTGAGTATTGAGCAGTTACTCATTTTATTAAAAAGTGACATTGGTGGTCATGCTGTTGCCATCAAGCAAGAAGTGATCTCTCGGCAGCAATGGGCGCATTATAAACTTCAAGATAATGATGTTGTTTCTATTTTTCAAGCAATTGCAGGTGGGTAAAGTGAACAAAGATAAACTGGTAATAGCAGGTAAAACATTTACGTCGCGTCTATTAACGGGCACTGGTAAATTTAACGATCAAAAAACCATGCTTAAAGCATTGCAAGCTTCGCAATCCGAGTTGGTGACAATGGCCTTAAAGCGCATAGACTTGCAAAATAAAGGCGATGATATTTTAGCGCCTTTGATAGCGCATGGTATGCAACTTTTACCGAATACATCCGGCGCCCGTGATGCAAAAGAGGCTGTTTTTGCAGCCCAGCTTGCGCGTCAAGCACTGCAAACTAATTGGGTTAAATTGGAGATCCATCCGGATCCTAAATATTTACTGCCGGATCCAATAGAAACCTTAAAAGCCGCTGAAATGCTGGTAAAAGAAGGTTTTATTGTTTTACCCTATGTGCATGCTGATCCTGTTTTATGCAAACGTTTAGCTGAAGTTGGCTGCGCTGCCGTCATGCCATTGGGCGCTCCAATCGGCTCAAATAAAGGCATTAAAACAGCTGATTTTTTAGAAATAATTATTGAACAAGCAACCGTACCTATTATTGTCGATGCAGGCCTTGGCGCGCCATCGCACGCTGCCCTTGCGATGGAAATGGGAGCCGATGCTGTTTTAGTTAATACTGCTATCGCGACCTCCGGCGATCCTATATTGATGAGCCGCGCTTTTGCTAAAGCGGTGCAAGCAGGACGTGAGGCATATTTAGCGGGACTTGGAGGGCAAAGCCAAGTTGCCTGTGCATCTAGCCCTTTAACTGCATTTTTAGAGGTGGACTAGAAAATGAGCTTTAGTGAGAAAATAAAGGATTATCAATGGGATGATGTGCGTTTATCTATTTACGCAAAACGCGCGGTGGATGTGCAGCGCGCATTAGGAAAGTCCAAATTAGACTTGGAAGATTTTAAAGCCTTACTCTCTCCTGCAGCGGAGCCTTTTTTAGAGAAAATGGCGATGAAATCACAGAAAATAACGTTACAACGATTTGGTAAAACGCAGCAATTTTATATCCCTCTGTATTTATCGAATATGTGCAGTAACATTTGTACCTATTGTGGATTTTCGATGCACAATGCGCTTCGTCGTAAGACGTTAGATTTAGCGGAGATTGAAGAAGAATGCATCGCCATAAAAAAAATGAATTTTGAGCATATTTTACTCGTCGCGGGAGAGTCTGAGCGAAAAGTAGGGGTGCCTTATTTTAAGCAAGCCTTAAGCGTTATTCGTAAATATTTCTCGCATATTAGCCTCGAAGTACAACCGTTAGACGTTGATGAATATACTGAGCTTATTGAGCATGGCATTGATGCGGTTTTAGTTTATCAAGAAACATATAATGCCCCCACGTATGCAGAGCATCACCTAAAAGGTAAAAAAAGAGACTTTAAATATCGTTTAGACACCCATGATCGCTTAGGCGTTGCGGGTGTGCAAAAAATGGGATTAGGGTGTCTTATTGGCCTTGAAGAGTGGCGTACTGATTGTTTTTATGTGGCAGCGCATTTACAATATTTAGAGAAAAAATATTGGAAAAGCCGTTATACTATCTCTTTTCCAAGGTTGCGTCCTTGTGCCGGTGGTGCTGCTATCAAATCAGTGATGGATGACAAACAATTACTGCAATTGATCTGTGCTTATCGTTTATTTAATAATGTGGTTGAATTGTCATTATCGACGCGAGAATCCCCCTCTTTTAGAGATAACATATTAGCGCTAGGTATTACTTCTTTAAGTGCAGGATCAAGTACGCAGCCTGGAGGCTACGCAAAAACGAGTGTGAAAGCGTTGCAACAGTTTGAAATATCAGATGATCGTAGCCCACAAGAGATGGCGGCCCAAGTAAAAAAATTAGGTTATGAGGTGGTTTGGAAAGACTGGGAACAGTGTTTATCAGGGCCTCTACGCGCGATCAACGATAATGAGGCGCGCCATTAAAATAAAAAGAGAGCAATAACATGTCAGATAAGAAAGAAATTTATGCCACGCTAGTGGAGATACGGGAAGAGCCTGTTGCACTCTATAAAATATTAAAGTTGGGTAATTTAGTCTCCGGTGGCGGGGAGGCGAAGCAAATCATTTCTGAGGGCTATGTGTCACTTAATGGTGAGGTGGAAACGCGTAAACGTAAGAAAGTATACGCGGGAGATATGGTTTATTTTAATGAGCAATATTTACAAATCGCATTGCAAGGTGAGCTCGCTGAGTATGAGATTGTTGACACCCCAGAAGAGAACGAGGCACCTTTAAAAAAACCGAGACGCGCCATACAATTTTAAGTCTCATCGAGGAGCGGTAATAAAATCGTTGCACATAAACCGCCACTCGCGTTGTTACTTAGCCGTAAAGTGCCTGCATGAGCAAGCACAATACTACGGCTAATAGCCAGTCCAAGCCCAACGTTTGCATCACTTGTGTCGCGCGCTTTATCTAAGCGCACGAAGGGCTTGAATACCTCTTCAAAATCTTTTTCAGCAATGCCAGAGCCCTGATCAATCACCTGTATTTTTAATTGCTTGGCTTTTAATGTGCATACTATCGAAATAGAGACTAAACCATTTTCATCTTTTGCATAGGTTAAACTATTATTGATTAAATTTTCAATGACGCGGCGCAGTGCCAGTGGCCACACTTTAAAAATTACTTTTTCAGGGCAGTCCAAGTTTATACTGACGCCTTGCTCTTGTCGTTCATAGCAGATGGTCGATAGCAGTGTATTAATATCACAACGTTGTTTTTTTTCTTTTTGCGCCTCATCGCGAGAAAAGCGTAATGTTGCTTGAAGCATGTCTTGCATTTGCGTTAATGTCGCTAGCATTTGTCTTTGATCTGCACTGGGCGCAATAAATTCTAAACGTAAACGTAAGCTTGTAATAGGCGTGCGTAAGTCGTGAGAGATAGCAGCCAACATATTGCTACGATCTTCAATAAAAGTGGATAAGTGCTGCTGCATCTGATTAAACGCGCGAATAGTTGGCAATATTTCGGAAGGTCCTTGCTCGGCAAGTGCTGAAAAGTCTCGCTCAATGCCTATTTTTTTAGCCGCTAAGGCGAGTTTATCAAGGGGTTTAAGTGCCCGTTTTACGAGCCATGCCATGCTCATTAATATAATAAATGTAAGAGAAATCAATATCAAAATGGTTTTTAATGATACGTTTTCAGTTTGTGCATTAATGGTAGAATCAAAGTTTAACCACAGTGAAGGGCCTAATAAAACAGATCCACTTAGCTGACTATTACGTCTTGATCTTTTTTTATTATGTCTTTTTCGCTTATGGTGATTTTTTCTGTCGTAAGCAATAATACGAATATCAAAGATCCGATCCTCACTTA
Source organism: Psychromonas sp. CNPT3 (assembly GCF_000153405.2). Lineage (NCBI taxonomy): Bacteria > Pseudomonadati > Pseudomonadota > Gammaproteobacteria > Alteromonadales > Psychromonadaceae > Psychromonas > Psychromonas sp. CNPT3. Next base: position 2,653,740 of record NC_020802.1, on the reverse strand, counting down.
GATTTTGTTGTAATTGCTGGCTGAGATCTAGGCTACGATTGATTAAGATCACCGGTAAACTATCAAGGCTGAGTTTAAAGCCGATACCTTGGCTTACTTGTACTATCTCTGGGTGTAAACTTTGCGGTGTTTTATTTAGCACTTCAATTAAAGCGCTTATTCGTTGTAAGGTGCTTTCACTGGAAACCGAGCGCAAGGCTTGCTGACGATCGGAGGAATAAAGTTGCATAGAAAGCAACATCAGCGCGCTTAAGCCGAGTAACATGACAATACTTATCTGTACAATTAAACTATTTAGTGCGCGAAGTTTTAGCATTTTCAACCTCACAAGCTAACTGATAACCGCCACCCCATATGGTTTTTATCAAACAAGGTTGTTTGGGATCTTTTTCTAATTTTTTACGTAATCGGCTGACTTGGGTATCAATGGCGCGATCATAAACATCCCCCTCACGCCCTTTTGCTAAATCGAGTAATTGATCGCGACTGAGTACTTGTTGTGGATGTTCAAGAAACACTTTTAATAGGCTAAATTCGGCGCTACTTAAAATGATATTTATGCCTTGGTGATTGAGCAGTTGCCTGCGATTGATATCAAGGGTCCAACGCTCGAAGTGAAGTATTTGCGAGTCAGTTACTTGCTTTGTTATCTGAGTGCTACGTCGTAGCACCGCTTTTATACGAGCGAGTAACTCATGGGGATTAAAAGGCTTGCTAATATAATCGTCAGCGCCCATTTCTAAGCCAATAATTTTATCCATCTCTTCGCCCATCGCACTGAGCATGATCACGGGAATATTTGATTGAGCTCGTAAATTACGACATAGCGTTAAACCATCTTCACCCGGTAACATCAAATCTAAAATGATTAAATCAATCTGCGCGGTTTTTAGTTTTTTTTTCATTTCTTGGCCATTAATAGCCACCGAAACGCGATACTGATGTTGTTTTAAAAAACGTTGCAATAATTCACGGATCTCTTGGTGATCATCGACAATCAGCAGATGTTTATTATCCATTAACAGCTCAATTTAAGAGTAAGAAAATGAATAGTACGCTTTTTTATGTTTGAGGGTATGTCAAATTGTGTCATAACAGAGAATCGGTGTTATTTCTGTTATGACTATCAATGTCTGTTTAATGTTTCTTATAATAACGGTAAAAATCGAGTACTTTTTTGACATATTTTTTGGTTTCAGGGTAGGGCGGGATCTGATTATTATAGCGCCTTACTGTGCCCTCTCCTGCATTATAGGCTGCCAGTGCTAATTCCTTAGTTTTAAATTCGGCTAAGAGTATCTTTAAATAGCGCGTGCCAGCTGCGATATTTTGCTGTGCATTAAAGGGATCTGTGACATGGAAGCGTTTAGCCGTTTCAGGCATTAGTTGCATTAAACCCATTGCTCCCGCTCGTGAAACTGCCCTCACTTTATAGCTTGATTCTGCCGTGATCACTGCATGAACGAAAGCGCTTTCAAGTTGGTTACGCTTTGCTTCTCGATTGATGAGAGAGTGATATTTACGTTGCAGCCTTTTGTTATAAGGAATATGAATATTGGTATAGGTTTTATTTTTCCAATTTTTAAAATTACCCTTTTTAGTATTATTATCGGAGCGCAGTAATAAACGGTATTTAGCGTTGGTTTTAGACTCAGAAAAATGTGGATTACCTTTTTCATCTACATACAGGTAGATATCAGCGCACAGGCTAAGACTAATAAATGGCAATATAAAAATAGCCATTAAGAAGGCAGATAAAGTAGGTTGTTTCATGTCTTTGAATGCCTTTTAATGACGGAGCGATGAGTTAGCGTTAACTCTATGTTAAGCAATAAATGATCCAACTTTAACAGTGTTATAGCAATGCACTTAAATATTCTGTGTATTTCGATCATTACTTTATAGATGCACTATCGAGTTGTAAAATATGTTCGTTTAAAGGAAAAAGATAGCGTGCCTGAGCTAAGATTTCGGTCGCTTTTTTATTCTGATCTGTTTTGCTATAGGCCGTATATAACAAAAGATAATAATATGCTCTGGGTGTTGTTTTTATTTTTTTTTCGACCACTTTTATTAATTTTATTATTTCGAGAGGACGCTTCGCCTGTATAGCCAGTGCTAAACGGTAATTACTAAAATGATATTCAATACGACTTTGGAAAACAAAAGGATTAATAATAGAGGTTAAAGCCTTAATGTTTTTATCTTTTGAGCGCTCATAGTGGGTTATTTTGTCGATACACATTAGGTTGGTCAGCATAAAGAGTGCACAAATTAAAGGCAGTAACAGTGCACTGAGTTTTAATATAAGCGGTGCATTGAAGTGACAATTTTTGCTGTTTTGCGTAGCATTATCGATATAAAAAACTAAAAATAACAAGGTAAACCAATGTATGGCGGATTGGTACAGAGGGAGCTCTGTTTGAGTGTGCACTATGATAGGGATCACTAGCGCACAAAAAGCCAGTGCTTGCTTGCGTTTCTGGGTGCGTAATAAACGTAAAAAGGCAACACAGAGGATGAGTATTGCAAACAAAGGTGCAATGCCGCCTTCAACCGCCCAAAATAAAAACTCATTATGAGGGTGGGTCAGGTAGCCTTGTTGCGCACTAAATTCATCTTGACTGACACTTTTAGCAAATGCGAAAAGATAACTTTTTGGAAAGCTTCCATAGCCGTAACCCAGTAAGGGTTTTTCTAGGATCATTTGCATACTTTGTGTATACAGGGTGATACGGGGACCACCCGATTGCATCGTTTCTAATGAGCGACTTTGTAGTGCATCATCTTTAAGTAGCGCGCAACTTAAACCGAGGCTTAAGGCGAGTAATAAAAAGAAAAAACGTTTTTTATGCGCACTATAGAGCAGTGGCGCAACAAATGCTAAGGCTATCAGAAGACCTAAATAACCGCTACGCGATTGGGTTAATACCAAAACCCACATGCATAAAAAGGCACTGATCAATAAAAAAACGTGTTGTTTTTGGCAATGGACTTTAGATAATAAATAAGCACTTAATATGAGTGTGGTGGCCATAAAAGAGGCCAGTACATTGGGTTGTTGAAACACGCCGTACGGTCGCCCATAATGGATGTCATAGCCAATGAAATTATGTTCGCTAAGCAGGTAGCTTTGTATTAAAGAATACATAGCTTGCAGAGCGCCTGCGAGTACAATAAATATTAACAAATGCAATATATCGCTCTTTTTAAAGCGCATCTGCTGAAAACTTAAAAACACTAAAAATCCTGCGCCTAAGCCCAGTAAACGGCTCGCGCTTTGTATTGCTAAGGTATTGTTTGCATAAATAAGGGGCACACAAAAAAAGACGATGGCAATCAAAAAAGCAATACTAAAGTGACTGTAATAAAGCGTTTTGATACGGCTAACTTGGTAAAGGCCAAGACTAATAAGTAGCGAGATAAAAATCCATACAATATTATTTTGAGGTAAAGCGAGGCCACTGCCCCCTCTGTTTATTTGTACGTAATGCATCCCGACGGCCATTAATAAGAAAAAAACAATCTTATAGATAGTTTGGATGCTTAGTTTAAAGCGCATTTACAGTCCTTGTAATAATATTGTCTCTATAAAAAGTGTGCTCTTGCTATAGAGGTATATGCTTTATTTGTTCGAGTGTGAACATTAATGATCGCATTTTATAATGGAAAACCCTTATAAAATGCAATTTCTTTACTTATTTAATGCTTAAAAGAGCTTTTAAATAATGCCCGGTGTAACTGGCCGCGACTTTGACAACCTCTTCAGGGCGACCGGATGCAACTACTTCGCCACCGCCATCGCCACCTTCAGGACCTAAATCAATGATCCAGTCTGCTGTTTTGATCACATCAAGATTATGCTCAATAATAATAATCGTATTACCATTGTCACGCAATGTATGGATCACTTTGAGGAGTTGAGCAATATCATGAAAATGCAATCCAGTGGTCGGTTCATCAAGAATATATAATGTTTTACCGGTATCGCGTTTGGATAGCTCTTTGGCAAGTTTTACGCGTTGCGCCTCGCCACCCGATAATGTGGTGGCCGCTTGGCCTAGACGAATATAAGAAAGGCCTACATCCATTAATGTTTTTAATTTACGCGCAATAACCGGGATCATACTGAAAAAGTGAAACGCATCTGCAACCGTCATATTTAAGGCTTGCTCAATATTTTTCCCTTTGTAGAGAATGGATAAGGTTTCGCGATTATAACGCGCGCCATGACAAGTATCACAAGAAACATAAACATCGGGTAAAAAATGCATTTCAACTTTTATAACGCCATCACCTTGGCAGGACTCACAGCGTCCCCCTTTAACATTAAAACTAAAGCGTCCCGGTTTATAACCTCGTGCTCGTGACTCTGGCGTGGCTGCAAAAAGCTCTCTGATAGGCGTAAAGATACCCGTATAAGTGGCAGGATTAGAGCGAGGCGTACGCCCAATAGGGCTTTGGTTAATATCGACCACTTTATCTAAATAAGATAAACCACTGATTTTTTTATAGGGTGCTACTTTATCAAGTTGCGATTTATTGAGCTTGCTTTGTGCAACAGGAAATAAGGTATCATTGATCAATGTTGATTTACCTGATCCCGAAACGCCGGTAATACAGGTTAAAACACCAACAGGGATCTTAACTTGGATATTTTTTAAATTATTACCTGTGAGTCCATCAAGGACCAACCACTTATCTGTTAAGGGTGTGCGAATGCGGGGAACTTCGATTTTTTTACGGCCACTTAAATAATCTGCGGTGAGTGAGTTTTTGGCTTTTAAAATCGTTTTGTAAGTGCCTTGGGCGATAACTTCACCACCATGTACGCCTGCGCCGGGGCCAATATCAATAATATGATCCGCCTGCCTAATCGCATCTTCATCATGCTCAACCACAATTACCGTATTCCCAAGATCGCGCAAATGCGTTAATGTTTTTAATAAGCGCGCATTATCACGCTGATGCAGGCCGATAGAAGGCTCATCTAATACATACATAACGCCCATTAAACCAGCGCCAATTTGACTTGCGAGGCGAATACGTTGTGCTTCACCACCGGACAGTGTGGTTGCGCTACGATCCAAACTCAGGTAATTAAGACCCACATTCATTAAAAAATGCAGACGCTCTAAGATCTCTTTTAATATTTTATCGGCTATCTTTTGTTTTTGACCCTGTAAGGTTAAATTCTGGAAAAAAATCTGTGCATCAGCAATAGACAGTGCACTGATATAAGGTAAATTTACATCCTTAATAAAAACATTACGGGACGATATTTTTAAACGAGAGCCGTTACAACTTGAGCATTGCTGGCGATCCATATATTTTTCAAGGTATTCGCGGATCGTATTTGACTCGGTTTCTTTATAGCGGCGAATACGATTAGGAATAACCCCTTCAAAGGGGTGTAAGCGAATAATACTGTCGCCGTCTTCATTATGATATTCAAAGGATATTTTTTCATTCTCGGTCCCATATAAAATACGTTTTTTATTGTTAGGGCTTAGCTTTGCAAAGGGAGTTTGTACCGAAAAACCATCTTGATCAGCAAGGGCGCAAAGCAATTGAAAGTAATAGTTTGATTTTTTACCCCAGCCAGAGATAGCGCCATCGGCTAAGCTTAAATCGACATCATTAACCGCCAGTTTAGGATCAAAATATTGCTCTATCCCTAAACCATCACAGGTAGGGCATGCACCCGCTGGATTATTAAAAGAAAAAATACGAGGCTCTAACTCGGTAATACTATAACCACATTCAGAACAGGAGAAATTAGCTGAAAACAGCTGTTCTTTTTCATCTCCCTCCATAAAAGCAAGGATGGCGGTGCCTTCGCTGAGTTTTAATGTTGTTTCTACAGACTCTGCAAGGCGTTGTTTAAGATCCGGGCGCACTTTAAAGCGATCGATGACAATTTCAATACGGTGTTTTTTATGTAACGCTAATGTAGGAGGCGCACTTAAATCACAAATTTCGCCATCAATACGGGCGCGTAAAAACCCTTGAGCTGCTAGACTTTCCAACAATTTAACGTGTTCACCTTTACGATCTTTTACGACAGGTGAGAGTAGCATCATCTTAGAGCCTTGAGGATGCGCAAGAATAGCATCTACCATTTCACTGACCGTTTGCGCCTTAAGGCTAACTTTATGTGTTGGGCAACGGGGATCGCCGATACGCGCAAATAATAAACGCAGATGATCGTAAATTTCAGTGATCGTACCAACCGTCGAGCGTGGGTTATGTGATGTTGATTTTTGTTCAATGGAAATTGCCGGTGATAAACCCTCAATATGGTCAACGTCTGGTTTTTCCATGAGTGATAAAAATTGCCGTGCATAAGCGGATAAGGATTCAACATAGCGTCGCTGCCCCTCTGCATAGAGAGTGTCAAAAGCGAGTGAAGATTTACCGGAGCCTGAAAGACCGGTGATCACTACTAATTTATCGCGAGGGATCGTTAAATCTATATTTTTTAAGTTGTGTGTTTTTGCACCACGAATTTCTATATTACTCATTTTATACACCTGATAAACACTGTTAATTAAAACAGTATAACTAAAGAGAGCGCATCATAAAATGCATAACGTCTTTTTAATCGTTGCTAGCGATGAATGCAAAGCCCTTAGTGAGGGACTGGACGCATCAAGACAGTTTAAATTGTTGGTCAATAATAGCTTGGGTAAAGGCTTTTTTGAGATAAAACCCGCGCGGACGTACTTTTATGAGTTGTCCCTCTTTCCCATAGGCGTCGGTAAGGCAGCGCCCATTGGCAGCTTTAGGTCGCAGTTGTAATATTTGGCCATCGCGCGCACTAATCGTTTCGATTTCACCGAGGGCAACTTTATCCATTAATTCATTCCAATCATTTTTAAGCGCGTTGTTTTGTGGCTCTGATGCCACCCACAAGAAAGCATTGCCTACAATACGATCCTTAAGTGGGATCTGTCTTTCTCCTTGAACGGGTAACCATAAAACACATTTTAATTTATGATAAATATTGCTCTGCTCCCAAGTTAAACCGGTGATGTTGATAATAGGGGCGCTACACACAAAGGTGGTTTCTAATACTTTCCCCTGCGAATCAATTGGGATCGTTTTTAATTCAATGCCTAAATGTTTAAAGTCTTGCTCTGGTTTACTGCCCGCCGTTGCGCCTAAATGCCATTCAATGAGTTGTCCTACCCAGCCTTTATTATGACGAAGATCGGCAGGAATGGGGATATTGGCAAGTTGAGCTAACTCAGATAACGAATAACCGGAAATGTTTTCACATAAATGCAGTAGATCGGCCGTAGTTTGCGGGGTGTGAGTCATTTAGTGTTCTCTTTTTTAAAAGTTATCAAGTGCTATATTAACTGTTATTGAATGTTATGCATCTCTTTTGCAACACAGTTACACAGAGTTATCCACTTTATTGGTGGATAACTCTTTTGTTGGCTACTTTTAATGTGATCACATCTGGAAATTATGAAAATGTGAGCTAGCGTTGATATTCAAGTCTATTTTAACACCAAATTCAGAGGGAATTACAGGCAACGTTGTTTTTTTGAGCGCATGTTTTATGCACATATCTCTGTGCATAACCCGTACTGTTTTTAAACACAGTATCGTCGTTTTTTAATAAAATAATTTTCGTAATGCATTGTTAGTTAATGTGTTTTTTGTTTTATCTTTTTTTAAAATTAAAAAGGGTATAAGAATTAAAGCGAGAAAGTGAATGCTGAATTTAATTATACACAAAGTTATGCACAGTTTTCGTGGATTAATTTGTATTTATTAACAGCTTTATATTTATCGTTTTTACGTAGGTTAAATAGTGTGGATAACACACGATAGATTAAAGATCCCTGATTATTTATATTGAGATCCGCTGCTATTTTAACCGTGTTGCTTTGGCATGTTTTTAGCAATATGCATAGAAGCAGTAATTTACAGAGCAATTTGCTATGATAAGACACATAATGATCCTGTTGCTATGCTTCTTCTTTATGTAAAGATAGAGACAGCTCTAATACTAATACCAAAGGAACTAAAAAGGTTACCCGTCTTGCTTGTTGAAATTATCCCTACCTGCGTTGTGAGTTTTGAAGTGAGAACAACTATCTCCTACAACTCACGCCTTGCTAGTGTTAATTTTTCCTGCGCAATACATGGAAGCTATATTAATTCCTTTGGTATAATAATAAAAAGGTATAAACGTGATAGATACAGACGGCTACCGCCCTAATGTCGGTATTATCATTTGTAATAAACTGGGTCAGGTTTTATGGGCTAAACGATATGGACAACACTCTTGGCAATTTCCCCAAGGGGGCATAAAGTCGGGGGAAACACCCGAGCAAGCAATGTATCGCGAGCTTTATGAAGAGGTGGGTTTAAAAGCGGATCACGTCAAAATATTAGCAAGTACTCGCTATTGGTTACGTTATAAATTACCTAAACGTTTAATTCGTTGGGACTCTCCTGAGCCAATTTGTATTGGTCAAAAGCAACGCTGGTTCTTATTACAATTGATAGCAGACGATGAACAAATTACATTTGATGCGTGTGGACATCCTGAATTTGATGATTGGCGCTGGGTAACTTATTGGTATCCAGTACGTCAGGTCGTGCAGTTTAAATGTGAAGTGTATCGTAAAGCATTAAAAGAATTCTCTACACCCACGTTTGCGCTGATGAAAAGTAATTCGGAGAAAAAGAGAGAGAAGCGTTATCGCCGCACTCCTAACTATAAGAAAAATACTTAGAAATATTTTTCAGTGAGTAAATACAGATTGTCTGTTACTTAACATAACAATCTGTATTTTATCCAAAAAAAAGAGCCTGAATGCATATGTGCCATTCAGGCTCTTTTTTATGAGCGATTATGCTTTGTTAAGAGATGTCTCTGTTTCAACTGCATGTGCATTTTCAGAGAGGCAAGCTGCGGCTGTAAATAGAACATCGGTTGAACTATTTAATGCGGTTTCAGCTGAATCTTGTACCACACCAATAATAAAGCCAATTGCAACGACTTGCATCGCGATTTCATTAGGGACGCCAAATAAGCTACATGATAATGGGATCAGTAGTAATGACCCACCGGCAACGCCTGATGCGCCACAAGCTGATACGGCAGCGACAACGCTTAATAAAATAGCGGTGGCGATATCAAATTCAATACCTAACGTTTGCACTGCAGCTAACGTTAATACCGTAATGGTAATTGACGCACCTGCCATGTTGATCGTCGCACCTAAAGGTATTGATACTGAGTAAGTATCTTCATGTAATTTTAGTTTATTACACAATTCCATATTAACCGGAATATTAGCCGCTGAGCTACGTGTAAAGAAGGCGGTCACACCCGATTCACGTAAACATTGAAATACCAACGGGTAAGGATTTCTACGAATTTTAACGTAGACCATTGCCGGGTTAACAATGAGGGCAATAACCAGCATACAGCCGAGTAATACCATTAATAAATGCGAGTAACCTAATAAAGAAGCAAAACCTGTTTCAGCAAAGGTGCCAGCCACTAAACCAAAAATACCTAAAGGCGCAAAGCGGATAACGATATGCACAATTTTAGCGACCGCATTAGATATGTCATGGACCATTGTTTTAGTTGTTTGTGATGCATGTTGTAATGCGAGGCCTAAACCTGCAGCCCAAGCTAAAATACCAATAAAGTTACCGGTGCTTAATGCATGTATTGGATTATCTATCAGTTTGAATAACAGCGTATTTAATACTTCAACAATACCTTCAGGTGGATTTGCTTGAATATCTGTTGCGCTTAAAATAAGGGTAGTCGGGAAGAGTACACTTATCATGACCGCTGTGGTTGCTGCGAGTAACGTACCCATAAGGTAAAGATGGATAACGGGTTTTAAATTTGTATTAGTGCCTTTCTTTTGATTGGCAATAGAGGAAGCAACTAAGACAAAAACTAAAATAGGGGCAACTGCTTTTAATGCATTAACAAATAAATCACCGAGGAAAGATAGGGTTTGAGCACTGCTTGGAGAGAAGGTGGCAACTAAAATACCGGCGATAATACCAATTATAATTTGTAATACTAAGCTACTGTTTAAAAGTCGCTTAAAAAGTTTAGGTGGAGCGCTCATATGTTATTTCCTTTTATTATGCAAAATTTATAAATCCGTTTACTCATGCATTGTATTTGACCGTCATTGGCGTTACACACCCATCCGTAGGTGATTTAATTTAATTATATACTCCTTATCCTTGAATATGCAAAGTTAAGAAATGTTAAAACATGCCTGATTTTCATTCACAATGTAACATAAACATGCCAATAGAGTGATTTGGCGCATGTTTTTTTTGTTAAGAGTGAATAATGCATAGATCAAGCTCTTGCAGAGATATGTCTTAAAAGTTTTTTTGGGGGCGATATTAAGTTATTATATTGTTTTACTTCATGACTGGATGAAATCATAAATGTCGGCATCAACTTTTGTTTTACCTACAATAGATCCTATCGCTATCAGTATTGGACCTTTAGATATTCGCTGGTACGGATTAATGTACTTAGTGGGCTTTGTTTTTGCATTTTGGATGGCCAATAAGCAATGTGATCGGTCTAATGGACTCTGGACGAGAGAGCAAGCGAGTGATTTACTCTTTTATGGTTTTATGGGCGTTATTTTAGGTGGACGCGTTGGCTATGTTTTGTTTTATCAATTTCCTCGTTTTATTGATGATCCTTTGTATCTTTTTAAAATATGGCAAGGGGGGATGTCTTTTCACGGTGGCGTTTTAGGGGTGATGTTTGCGATCATTTATTACGCATTAAAAAACAAACGCGCTATTTTATCCGTCGGTGATTTTATTGTTCCTTTATTACCGGTTGGGCTCGGCGCTGGGCGGATCGGCAATTTTATCAATGCAGAGCTATGGGGGCGGGTGACTGATTTTCCGCTTGCTGTGATATTCCCTAATGCAGGGCCGTTACCGCGACATGCTTCACAATTATATGAATTTGCATTAGAAGGTGTCGTACTGTTTATTATTTTACTGATTTTCATGCGAAAACCTCGACCTGTTGGCGCGATAACCGGGGTGTTTTTAGTCGGTTATGCTACTTTTAGGATCATTGTTGAATTTGCAAGACAGCCTGATGCGCAATTAGGGTTCTTAAGTTTTGGATTAACAATGGGACAAATTTTATCGATTCCGATGTTTATTGCAGGGGTTACTTTGCTCGTTTACGGATATAGAAAAGCACGTTGCAATAAAGCTCACTAGAAAAAGGTTAAATTAAAATGAAACAATATTTGGATCTCTGCAAACGCATTGTTGAACAAGGTCATTGGATTGAGAATGCGCGCACCGCTAAGCGTTGCTTAACGGTCATTAATGCAGATCTTGAATATGATGTGGGTAATAATAAATTCCCAATGATAACGACGCGTAAAAGCTTTTATCGTTCAGCGATAGCGGAATTTTTAGGTTACATACGTGGCTATGATAATGCTGCTGATTTTAGAGCGTTAGGGACGAAAACGTGGGACGCCAATGCCAACTTAAATAAAGCTTGGCTTAATAACCCAGTGCGTAAAGGCGAGGACGACATGGGCCGCGTTTATGGCATACAAGCGCGTTCGTGGAAAAATCATGATGGTAGCCACTTAGATCAGCTTAAAAAAGTAGTTGATAACCTTAAGCAAGGCATTGATGATCGCGCTGAAATCATCACTTTTTATAATCCGGGTGAATTTGACCTAGGTTGCTTACGTCCTTGCATGCATACCCATACATTTTCATTGATAGGGGACACCTTGCATCTAACGAGTTACCAGCGTTCTTGTGATGTACCCTTGGGGCTTAATTTTAATCAAGTACAAGTGTTTACTTTTTTAGCGTTAATGGCACAGATCACCGGTAAAAAAGCGGGAATGGCATATCATAAAATCGTTAATGCACATATTTACGAAGATCAATTAGCCTTGATGCGTGATGTGCAATTAACGCGTCAACCGTTTGCGTCACCAAAGTTGATTATTAATCCTAAAATACAGAGTTTAGAAGATCTGGAAACGTGGGTGAGCATGGATGATTTTAGCATTGAAGATTATCAACACCATGATCCGATAAAATATCCCTTTTCAGTGTGAACATTAATAAGAGCAATGGCATTAATTAAGTGATCATTTCTACAAGCAAGAATGATCACTTTTAGTGCTTGGGTATAACGTCTGTTGCGCGTTGATAAAGGGCAGCAACAGACGATAGCTTAGATTATTTTAGGGTGACAAATTCTTCAGCGCTGGTGGGGTGAATTGCAATACAGCTATCAAAATCAGCTTTTGTTGCGCCCATTTTCATGGCAACACCAAATCCTTGTAAGATCTCATCTGATGCAAAACCAATACAATGCAAACCTACAACGCGTTGATTTTCACCTGCACAAACTAATTTCATGCGTGTTGGCTGGCGATGCTCTGTAAGGGCTGTGTACATACTGGTAAATTGCGAACTATAAACCGTTAAATTATCTTCACCGTATTGCGCCTTCGCTTCTTCTTGTGTTAAACCAATGGTGCCAATAGGCGGATGACTAAATACAACGGTAGGCACCAAAGTGGCATCTAAGTGCGCATCGACTTGACCATTAAAGAGACGCTCTGCAAGCATGCGTCCCGCTTTTATAGCAACCGGCGTTAATTGTAATTCACCGGTATTATCACCGAGTGCATAAATGCCAGAAACATTGGTATTTTGATACTTATCAACACTAATAAAATTGTTTTTATCAAGTTTGATTTGGGTATTTTCAAGACCGATATTATCGGTTGCAGGGCTTCGGCCGATGGCCCAGATAATACAGTCAACCGTTAATGAGGGGGCGTTTTCAAGGTGCAGCGTTAAACTACCGTCATCATTTTTAGTGACTGACTTTGGTGTGCTGTGAGTATGCAGCGTCGGACCTTCTGTTTGCATTACTTCAACTAGCGTGGATGACAACATGCTATCAAAGCTACGTAACACAGTGTGTTTACGACATAATAGGTGCGTTTCACTGTGCAGAGCATTAAAGACACCTGCAATTTCAACTGCAATATAACCCGCGCCAACAACAGCAACACGTTCCGGTTGTGAGCGTAGAGCAAAAAATCCATCGGAAGTAATACCTAGCTCAGCCCCTGGGATAGAAGGCACGATAGGGCGCCCACCGGTTGCAATGCTGATATGGGGTGCACGTAGCTTCTCGCCATTAACTTCAATGCAATGATCATCAATAAATGTCGCAAAGCCTTTGATCACTGTAACATTGTTATTGGCAAGATTACGATCATAGGATTGGTGAATACGCCCAATGTAAGCATCACGACTTTTAATTAATTTTTCCCAGCTAAATTTTTTCAAGGGAGCATCAAAACCATAATCCGGTGCGTAGCGTAGTGCATCGGCAATTTGTCCGGCATACCACATTGCTTTTTTAGGGACGCAGCCAACATTAACGCAGGTTCCGCCGAGTGCGACAGCTTCAATGATCGCAACTTTTTTGCCATGCATAGCGGCTCTATTTGCCGAAGCAATACCACCACTGCCACCACCAATACAAATATAATCGAAGTCATAATTATTTTCTGTCATATTTTTTCCTAAATTTAGTATTTATCATTACTGTTATGAGATAACTAAGCATACCGTTTGCATATAAATATATTCATATATTTGATTATTTTCTACTTTCAACGCTATATTTTATGATAAATGTGCGTTTTATCAGCAGTTAACCTATTTGCAGTCATAAATTGCTTTACTTTAATTTTGGCTTCGGTATTATTCAGGCGTCTGCAGGGGTGTAGTTCCAACGGCAGAACGACGGATTCCAAATCCGTATGTTGGGAGTTCGAATCTCTCCACCCCTGCCACATTTAGATGAAGCCCTGACAAGAAATTGTTGGGGCTTTGTTGTTTCTAAAGCGCGCTACTTCACGGCTCACATTATAAAACCGGATTGCTCGGCTAACATTACTTTCACTTATCAACCGTGACTTTTAATATTTAACTGAAAATGGTCGTTGGCCTCTTTTATTGTATATTTAATGCTCTTATTTCTAATGCGATAAAAAATGAATATATATCAGTATTACATCAACATACGCAGATATTGCAGCGTGTTTTTTACCCTTACAGACTTAAAATAGTTTAAAAAATGTGTGATCTTAAGCATATTCTCTTAAAAAATAGCTTTTCTTACTGTATACTGCGCGACCGAATAACCGCTTTTCGCACTTCAATTTTGTTAATCATTATTATTAATCATTTTATTAACGCTATTAATACAATATTAATATTATAACGCTAGGAATCTTACTTTGATCTCAACCTCTAATATCACTATGCAATTTGGCCCAGAGCCTTTGTTTGAAAATATATCGGCTAAATTTGGTAACGGACATCGTTATGGTTTAATTGGTGCAAATGGCTGTGGTAAATCTACCTTTATGAAGATCCTGAGCGGTGAATTAACACCCTCTTCAGGCAATATATCCATTACACCGGGGTTTAAAGTCGGAACATTAAGCCAAGATCAATTTGCATTTGAAGAGTATAGCGTGATTGATACCGTGATAATGGGCGATACGGCGTTATGGAAAGTAAAACAAGAGCGTGACAGTATTTATGCTCAAGCTGAAATGAGCGATGCTGATGGCATGCGTGTTGGCGATTTAGAGAGCCAGTTTGCAGAAATGGACGGATACAGCGCAGAAAGTCGCGCCGGTGAGATTTTACTCGAAGCGGGTATTGAAGAGTCATTTCATTACGGATTAATGCAACAAGTCGCGCCAGGTTGGAAACTACGTGTGTTACTTGCACAGGCGCTGTTTGCAAACCCTGAAATATTATTACTCGATGAGCCTACCAATAACCTTGATATTCATACTATTAGCTGGTTAGAAGAAGAATTAAATAAACGTAAATGTACAATGATCATCATCTCCCATGATAGACACTTTTTAAATGCAGTGTGTACGCATATGGCTGATATTGATTACGGCGAACTGCGTATTTACCCAGGTAATTATGAATTCTTTTTAGCACAATCAAGTTTGTTACGCGAGCAACTGCTTTCTGGCAATGCGAAGAAAGTCGCTGAAATTGAAGAGTTACAAGACTTTGTTAACCGTTTTGGTGCTAATGCATCCAAGGCAAAACAAGCGAGCTCACGTGCTAAAAAAATGGATAAAATTAAACTTGATGAGGTTAAGTCGTCAAGTCGTATTAGCCCTAATATTAGTTTTGATGCCGGTAAAAAAATGCATCGCCAAGCCTTGATATTAGAAAACATCGGCCATGGCTTTGATGGTGAGATGTTGTTTGAAAAAGGTGAAATGATATTAGAAGCCGGTGCTAAGCTTGCTATTATTGGTGAAAATGGCGTGGGTAAAACAACGCTGTTACGTTGCCTCGTTAATGAACTTCAAAGCCAAGAAGGCGTGGTTAAATGGTCTGAAAATGCCACGATTGGTTACTGCCCACAAGACAGTGGAAAGATGTTTGATAATGACTTAAATATCATGGATTGGATGTCACAGTGGCGCCGTGCATGTCATAGTGACCTGATGGTACGTGGCATGTTAGGCCGTTTATTATTCAGTGATGATGATGCTAATAAGAAAGCAAAAAACTGCTCTGGTGGTGAAAAGAATCGTCTGTTATTTGGTATGTTAATGATGTCAGATCTTAATGTATTGATCATGGATGAGCCAACTAACCATATGGACATGGAAGCCATTGAAGCATTAAATGGTGCGTTGAAACTTTTTGAAGGCACATTGATTGTCGTGAGCCACGATCGTGAATTTATATCATCGCTCGCAACACGTATTATTGATATCAAAGATAAAAAAATAGTCGATTTCCAAGGTACGTTAGATGAGTACCTTGCCAGTGAAAGCGAAGCAAAAAAAATCGCTTAGTTTATTAATCAAAGCACGAGATAAATATTTCGTGCTTTGATTCTTTCGTTTTTCTGCTCTCTATCCCCGTTATTACTACACTCTTCCTAAGCTCTTATTTTTCGAGTAAATATTTTATCGTCGCAGCTACTTTTTCAGTTGTATCATGACCTGATGTGATCACTTGGTATTTACCCTTGACAATAAACGTGGGCACTGCATTAATTTTTGATTGCACTGATAATTGCGTGATCTCCTCAACACGTTTTAATAATGTGTTTATTTGTGCTTCATCGTAATTAAGTGGGCTTATAAGTCCTCGTGATGTAAACACTTTATTCATTGCATCGATTCTCTGCTCTTGCGTACTTTCTTTGGGCATTTGTGTTGCACTAAAAAGATCAAGCATGAACTGATGATCCGGTGTATTACCCGTTTGTAGTTCAGCTGCGTAATAAAACATGGCCGATATTTTCGCTGATGGGTTAAAAACAATATGCATTTTAGCAATATCTTGGCCTAGCATTTTTTGTAATACAGGTATGATATTTTCCATCTTACGACAATGCCCACAATTGAGCGAAAACACTTCGGTGATCGGTGCGAACTGTTCGCTATTTAAGGCCTTCGGTAATTGTTGATACTGTTTACCTTCAACGGGGATTTCTGTTTCACTGCACGCACTAATAAAAAAAAGTAGGATCAAGCTGCAAAAAAGAGTTTTAAATTTCATGATATTGCCTTATAAAGAGAGGTATCGTTCATGTGTTAATATTAAGACCAAAGGAACTAAAAAGGTTACCCGTCTTGCTTGTTGAAATTATCCCTACCTGCGTTGTGAGTTTTGAAGTGAGAACAACTATCTCCTACAACTCACGCCTTGCTAGTGTTAATTTTTCCTGCGCAATACATGAAAACTTAATTAATTCCTTTGGTATAACTAATTTTAAATGATTACATTTTAGATGATATTAGAGTGTATGCAATAGTCATATCACCTCAAGGTGCTTTATCTGGATCGGATAGTCGTTCAAGGCACAATTTTTGTTAATGCTTATTCTCTTTTCAAGGGTTGTAACGCATCTTGAAGTATCATTGGGATAACTGTAACAGCATCAATAACAAAGGCAGGGGCTATTTTGATAAAAAAATTAACGGCGTATTTAGCATCAATATTACAAGTTGAAGCAGAGACCGCGAAGCCAGACAGTCGTCTTGCTATCGCCTCATTACTTTGTGCGGTCGCATATGCGGATCATGACACCTCTGATGCAGAGCGATCAGCGATCAAGCAAAGTTTAATGCGCTTATTAAAGGTTGATGAGTCTGAAGTTAAAATGGTGATGCAAATAGCAGAGCAGGAGATGCTAGAATCTAATTCTATTTTTGATTTTACCTCAATGCTCAGTGAGTTAGATCAATCGGCAAGGCTTGATGTTATTGAAATGATGTGGTCTATCGCTTATGCAGATGATCATCTTGGTGAGATTGAAGAGGCTATTATTCGCCGCGTTGCAGGGTTAATTTATGTCTCTCATAGTGAGTTTATTCGTCTTAAATTAAAAGTATTAAACGTGAAGTGAAGGTATGTTGATTTGTAAGTGCTCAGTAACAAAGGAATGTGAGCGCTTAGATGCATATTGACAGCAGAGAGCGCGTAAATAGGATTGTATTTGATATAAAAGGTGGGTGCCATGCGTTATTTTATTCTTTTTATCGGGGTCTTTCTTTTAAACGGATGCGCCTCGATAGGTCAATCAAAAGTCAATGTCAGTATAGACTCGATATTGTCTACGCCACTTGTTTCTCAAAAGACTTATGTGCTCAATCCGGGTAATGTAGATACCTTCGCAGATGATTTACAGTTTAAAGAGTATTCTCGATATGTCGTAGATGCACTTAAAGACTTGGGTTATCACCTTGCTACAGACGCGCAACATGCGGAGGTCGAAATATTATTAGCTTATGGCATTGGCAAGCCCCAAACCAAGCAGTATTCATATTCAGTGCCCCGTTTAGGCTATGGCTCTTTTTATTCAGGATCGGGTCGTCTGCACCGTAAAAATAATGCACTTAAGCTTAGACGCTCTTTTTATCGGCCTTATTATGCGGATATGGGCTATCGAGACTATGAGGTAACACAAACTACTTTTGTGCGTTATATCGTGCTCAGCGCTTACTCATTGAGCGCTAAAGCATCACCATCAAAAGACAAACAGCTATGGGTTACGCGTATTAGCAGTGAAGGTGAAAGTGATGATCTACGTTTAGTGTTCCCGTTTTTAATCACCGGGGCTAAGCCTTATATCGCAACGGACACTGGGCATAAGATATCTGTCTCCATGGTTGCCACCGCGTCTGCACAATAAATTAAACGTGCAGATGAAAAACAGATGGCATTTAACTAACTAAGCAGACAAATCATGCATAAAAAGTAAGCATAAAAAATCCCCGTGTAAGACGAGGATTTTTGCTGATTTATGTTGGGCGTAACAAATGCTTTATTAGCATTACATAGCCAATCTTTTATTCGTTAAAACAAATTTCAAGAAAAGCGTTACCATGCTCAGAGCTAAAAGGCATTAATACTTTAACGCCATCCACTTGATGCTTAATGGTATGTGAAATGCCAGACACCACAATGGGTGTTGCCATATCAAACTCAAAACCTTTTTCACCCAATTGACGTTTTGCACCACCTGCTACCATGTTGGTGATCTCACCCACCATATCGATAATATCATCGTCAATTTTATCGAGCGTATCGCCGACCATTAAGCGAAAAACATTGAGCGCTAATTTTTCATCAAAACTCAGGGCAAAAGATCCTTTGGCGGTTGCGCCAACCATACCGATCAAGCCCGACACATCACCGTGTGCTACTGCATTTTTTTTAAGGCTAGGTCTGCCGGGTTTAATCTCTATTTGTGCCATGGTTTGCAACACATTAATAAAAGAAGATAGGAAAGGATTTACAAATTCTGAATTCATGGTTTCTACACTTGTTTATAAATAATGAATTGGAATAATTTTAATGCTAAGCAAAAAAATCAATGCGTAAGACAGTTATAGCAAATACCGTGCGCTTCTAGTACTTTATTGGCGATTTTAAAGCCAGATTGTTTAGCTTGCGCTAAAAATGCGTCATCGATCACAGGATCGCTTAGTGCGATCACGTTTTTACATTGATCACAAATTAGCAGTTGCATGGGATGTTCGCAACCAAAATGATCACACATTAAATAAGCGTTGATAGATTCAACGCGGTGAATAAAGTGATTTTCTAATAAAAAATCTAAGGCTCGGTAAATCGTCGGAGGTTGTGCCTTGGTATCATGTAACTTGAGTTTCTCTAATAAATCATAGGCACTGATAGCGCCTTTTTGTTTTGCCATTAATTGGAAAACATATTGTCGATTAGGCGTAAAACGCAATTTTTTTTGTGCACAAATTTTTTGTGCGCGTAGCATTAATAAATCGGGCATAAAAGAAACTCATGGTTAGATAGTATTTAAAAGAGTGCATACCCATTATAAAATGAGTTTACGTATTTTTCAATGTGCGATAAAGCCAGTGCCAATAAAAAAGCATATAAGAGGCTAATATATGATGATTTTGGTGTTAAATTAAGCTTTTTTAGACTTTAATTGTCATCTTTGTAAAAAATAGCTCAATTACACATTGTGTATTTGAGTTGTTTTTGCGAAAATGAGGCGCTGTAAGATTTTATTTTATAAAATCAAAAGATCTAAACGCTTATCGGGGCACATTTATGTGGCTCATTTTTGTAAGGCGCTATTTATTATCTTAGTTACCTTGAACAAGTGACGTATTAATATTACGCTACTTTAAAAGGGAAATAGGATCATGTTTGATATTTTTAATCGTTTCGGCGACACGAAATATCATCTTATTTAATGGAGTGTTTACTGTTTAATTTTTTTACTTTAATAAGACAAGTAAAAAAGAGAGCAGTAGATCGAAAGGATAAAAAAATGAAAAAAGTACAACAAGGTTTTACATTAATCGAGCTATTAATTGTTATCGCGATCATCGGTATTTTAGCAGCGGTTGCATTACCTGCATACCAAGACTATATACGTAAAGCAGAAGCAACCGGCGCACTGGCTGAGATATCAGGTGTTAAATCTGCATTCATTATATTAACAAGTGAAGGTACTGTTGTCAGTACACCTCAAGATATTGGTTTATCTAAAGAAGGTTCTTCAATTTGTAAAAAACCATACATTGTCGCAAGTGATAAAATACAATGTGATTTTAAGAATGCAACTGTGGGTGAATCAATTACTCTGACTTATACCGATGATCACTTTATATGTACATCTAAACTTAAAAAGAATGCTTACGCTCCTAAGTCGTGTAAGAATACAGCGCCTTAATAAAAAATTAAATGTCTATACATAAAATAAGTGGCCTTGCCTTGTGCTTGGCCACACATGGTTTATTAGCGACCGATAAACTGCAACAAATCACCGACAGCGCTGCCAGTGAGCAAAAGTCGCTGGTCTCTTATTTGGTTGAGAATAAATTAATTGACAGCCTCGCGCTGGCACAATTTTGTGAAATGGAATATGGCATTCCCTTATTATCCTCATCGAGTTTAGAGCTCGATAATATTCCTGAAAAGTTTTTAAATGAAAAGTTAATTGAAAAACACCACGCATTGCCTATTTACGTGCAACAAAACACCTTATATATCGCTATATCTGATCCCACCAACTTAGACGCATTAGAAGACTTTGGGTTTAGCTTCTCGATGCACACGGAAGCGTTGCTTGTTGAAGAAGAATTTCTAAAAAAAGCCATTGAAGCCAAGATTGACAGTGGTGACCTTGTTTTTGATGATTCGGCTATTGGCGACATCAATGAAGTCGAAGTGGATGACAAAGATTCTCGCTTAGATGAAAATCAAAATGGTGATGATGATGCGCCCATTGTAAAATACATTAATAGCATTCTACTTGACGCCGTGCGCAAAGGCGCCTCAGATTTGCATTTTGAACCTTATGAAAAAAAATACCGTATCCGTTTTCGTATCGATGGCATCTTAACGGAGATTGCCACCCCCCCTGTTAATTTAGCTAACCGTTTTTCAGCGCGTCTTAAAGTCATGTCAAAACTTGATATCGCTGAGCGTAGGCTTCCTCAAGATGGGCGTATTAAACTGCGTATCTCTAAAAAGCGCAGTGTGGATCTGCGGGTCAGTACCTTACCGACAATATGGGGCGAAAAAGTGGTGATGCGTATTCTCGACTCGTCTGCGAGCAGTTTAGATATTAATATATTGGGTTACAGTGACGCGCAAAAAGATAAATATATTAAGGCCTTAGCCAAACCTCAAGGCATGATTTTAATCACAGGGCCAACAGGTAGTGGTAAAACCGTCTCCTTGTATACGGGGCTGAGCATTTTAAATACCGTTGAGCGCAATATATCAACGGCGGAAGATCCCGTTGAAATAAATTTAACCGGTATCAATCAAGTACAAATAAATAACAAAGCGGGCTTAACGTTTGCCTCTGCCTTACGCTCCTTCTTACGTCAAGATCCCGATGTGGTGATGGTCGGTGAAATACGTGATTTAGAAACAGCTGAAATTGCTATAAAAGCGGCCCAAACAGGGCATTTAGTCTTATCGACATTGCATACTAACTCGGCATCTGAAACACTAACGCGTTTATTAAATATGGGCGTTGAAGGCTTTAATATTGCCTCTTCTGTCGCACTTATCATTGCGCAGCGTTTAGCGCGCAGGCTTTGCCCTGAGTGTAAAGTTGAAGATAAATATAGCGATGCACAATTACAAAAGTTTGGTTTTACTGCGCAGCAAATAGAGGAAGGGGGCATGATTTACAAGCCCGTAGGTTGCTCTAAATGTAATGAGGGTTATAAAGGGCGTGTAGGTATATATGAAGTAATGCCATTTTCGGAAAACATTGGGCGCATTATTTTAAGTAACGGCAATGCACTGCAGATTGAAAAAGCTGCCAGAGACGAAGGCATGTATACACTGCGAGAATCTGCATTACAAAAAGCGATGTTAGGCTTGATCGGCTTAAAAGAAGTGGCGCGTATTACTTAGGCTAATTAAAAAGGATTTATAATGTCAGCCCCTAAAAAAATAAAGGCCACCGCGGTCCATACGTTTAAATGGAAAGGAATTAACCGTAAAGGTGGGAAAATAGACGGTGAATTTCAGGGGGTATCGGTTGCTGAAGTAAAGGCCAACTTACGTAAACAAGGGGTCAATGTCACGCGTATACAAAAAGTGGCGAAACCTCTTTTTAGCTTTGGTAAAAAAATTAGCCCCATGGATATTGCGCTGATCTCTCGGCAAATCGCGACGATGCTAGGTGCGGGCGTACCTTTAGTGCAAACCTTAAGTTTAATTGCGCATAGTACGGATAATGTGCCTTTACGAGAATTAATGAGCTCAGTGAGCAATGAAATATCAACTGGCACGCCAATGTCTAAAGCGTTACGTGAGCACCCTAAATATTTTGATGATTTATATTGCGACCTGGTTGATGCGGGCGAGCAATCGGGCGCTTTAGATACGATTTATGATCGTATTGCGATTTATAAAGAAAAGTCTGAAGCCTTAAAATCGAAAATTAAAAAAGCAATGTTCTATCCAACGGCGGTTTTAGTCGTTGCAGGCTTAGTCACCTTATTACTTTTGCTGTTTGTTATCCCACAATTTAAAACTATCTTTGCAGGCTTTGGCGCCGAATTGCCTGCTTTTACATTGTTTGTATTACATATTTCAGATCTGGTTAAGGAATACTGGTATTTGATCGGGATCTTTTTCTTTGGCAGTGTTTGGGCTTTTAAAAAAGCTTATGCAAAATCTGAAAAATTCCGCAATCAGTGTGATAAATTAGAGCTTAAAATTCCCGTTATTAGTACCATTTTAGAAAAAGCTGCCGTTGCGCGTTTTGCGCGCACCTTATCGACCACTTTTGCTGCGGGGATCCCTTTGATAGATGCTTTGATATCTGCCTCTGGCGCCTCAGGAAACTATGTGTACCGTAGCGCTATCACAAAAATACGCACTGAGGTGATGGCGGGCATGCAAATGAACGTGGCGATGAAAATGACGGGCACTTTTCCGGAGATGCTCTCACAAATGGTGATGATCGGCGAAGAGTCAGGTAATCTAGATAATATGCTAAGTAAAGTTGCCGATATTTACGAGCAACAAGTCGATGATGCGGTGGATGCATTAACCAGCCTATTAGAGCCTTTTATTATGGTTGTTTTAGGTATTATTGTTGGTGGCTTGATTGTTGCCATGTACTTACCTATCTTCGAGTTAGGTAGTGTTATCGGCTGATGTATTAGCAAGCACAGATACTTGTCAGCTAGTAAGCTTAAATATTACAGTGCATGCATTTAATAAAAAAGGCAACCGGGTAAAAGCGGTTGCCTTTTTTATTATTATCTTATTATTGGATAAAGCATATTAGGTAGCCTCGATAGCCTTTAGCTATATTCTGCGATAGCGCATTAAGAATGTTTTAAGATCCGCCGATTTTTTGTAATAAGTCGCCTTCATAGATAGCTTGTTTAATCAATGCAAAAGCGGGTAATGTAGAGTTGGCTTGTAATTGAGCCGGCTCAATTTGCACGATACGCTGAAAGTCGGGTAGTGTTTGATGGGCGATACATTGCTTTAAAAGGGTAAAGAGCGTTTTTTGTGCACAAATTATTTTTCCTGCAATGATCACTTTTTCAGGGTTGAGCATATTAATTAAAATCGAGATGGTTTTACCTAAATAAGTCGCAGCGTCTGCTACTATTTTTTGGCAAAGGGGATCGTTATCGGCCGCCGCTTGATAAACACGTTCAATATTCAGATCGTTTAAATCAATACAGCTTAAACTACCTTGTTGCAGTGCTTTTCTTACTTTTTCTAAAATAACCGGATCGCTCACTTCTGTTTCCAGACAACCAAAATTCCCACAATGGCATTTATTACCGGCTGGGTTTACTTGAATATGACCAATTTCACCAATGTTATAATGCTTGCCGAGTAATAATTTACCTTGAATGATGATCCCTGAGCCAACGCCATTGTGTACACTGATCAAAATGGAATCTTCGCTGTTTTTAGAGGCACCAAAGTAATATTCTGCTAATGCAAGGCTACGTGTGTGGTTACCGATAAAGCTAGGGATATGGAACTTTTCTTCTAAAATTTCAACCAAAGGTAAGGCGTCGAGCTTATTTTTGGGGGTGTAAATGATATAGCCTTTTTGTGGATCGACAAGCCCTGATAGGGTGATGGAGAGTGCGCTTATTTTTTGCTTGGGGCGCTCGATCAGAAACAAAGTGATGGCATCGAGTAATTGTTGTAATAATTGTTGGCCACTTAGCAAGTTGATATCTATTTTTCTCTGATGGCATGGCTTTCCCGAAAGATCATAACTGCTCAGTAATAAGTTTTTATGGCCAATAGTGATGCATAACACATAAAAAGCTGCACAATTGGGTGCTAATGAGATAGCGCACCTGCCTCCCGTTGATGCTTGTCGCGCGGTTTCATTGATCAGGTTTTTTTCAAGTAATTGGCGCGTAATTTTAGTCACACTTGCGGGGGCAAGCTGGCTCATCTTGGCAATTTTTACGCGTGAAATTGGCGCATTAAGTTCAATAATACGATAAATAGTGGCAAAATTTAATGTTTTGATATGCTCAATATTGGCAATAATCGTATTTTTAGGTGATCTGTTATTTTGCATATTACCCTTGCTGCTTATGTCCGTATATATTGACAATATTTTATACTGACGATCTCATTAAAAGCAAGATTGCTTTTAATTAAAGATAATTATTTTATGCTTAATGTTGCCATAAGAAGCTTTATCAGGCACCCGCGCTAAGGCGCAAGCCTTGTTAATGCTCGCCTCTTTGTATTGCTGCGACGCATCTTTTATCTTTTTCTGTTACTCCAATGCACCCGACTTGAACTTGTCTTTTTTGGATGTGTTAGATGTGTTGGTAGGCATCTTTATTTCCCTGCTTGGCGCGCAGGAAAATAAAGTTTTTTAGCTTTTATTAAGAGAGCTTGTAGCTACCATTGACGACCGTTGCTAATACTTTGTAATCATTTGTGAAAACGCTGAGGTTTGCAATTTTACCCGGCTCAATACTACCAAGTTTATGATCGACTGAAATCGCTTTCGCAGGATAAAGGGTTGCCATGCGTAGCGCTTCATACAAATCAACGCCTACAAACTTAACCATCTGTTCGATAGATTCTATCATGGTGACGGCTGAGCCACCTAACGAGCCATCAGGGCCAGTGCACTTACCATTTTTGTAATCAACTGTGGTGCCTACAAAATCAAAAGAGTCTATATTACTACCGGCAGCAGCTGTCGCATCCGTAACTAAGTAGAGTTTCTCTCCCATCATTTTTTTAGAGATGCGGATACTTTCATAAGATACGTGGAAACCATCTACAATTATGCCCGCATAGATGTCATTGTCATAGATAGCGCCGATAACACCAGGCGCGCGCCCCTCAAATGGGCTCATAGCATTAAAGAGATGTGTGGCGCAGCTAATACCGCTCTCAATCCCTTCTTTTGCTTGTGCGTAAGTGGCATTGGTGTGGCCGAGTGCGACGATAATATCGCTTTGACACAGTTGTTGTATTGTTTCTTTACTGTTGTTTTCAGGCGCCAAAGTTAAAATAGTGACGACATCGCTGTTAGCACAGATATGAGAGATCATCTCTTTATCGGCTTTACGAATAAATTTAGGACGGTGAATACCTTTTTTCTCAATGCTTAAATAAGGCCCTTCTAAGTGCAAGCCAAGCACTTGATTTTTATTTTTTTGCATATAATCACGCGTGACATTTAGCATGCGTTTGATGCCATTATCAGCATCGGTGATAAAGGTAGGAAGGTAACTGGTTGTTCCAGACTTAAGGTTAGTTGCTTGCATTATCTCTAATGTTTGCTCTGTTTCTGCTCCATTTAGCATGACGCCACCACAACCATTAAGTTGTAAATCAATAAAGCCGGCGCTAATGTTTGCGCCTTGTAAATCAACACATTTAATATGTTTTTGCAGATCGTCATGATGAACAATGGCTTTGATCAGATCATTTTCAATAATGATCGCATGTTCATTTAAGATACTTTGTGAGGTATAGATGGTGCAGTTAGTAAGTGCGTACATGGATAAAATGTCCTTAGTGATAGTCTGCTCTATTAGACGGCATTGATATGGCTCTTAAGAGCAATAGAAGAATAGGTTAAAGGGCATCCTGCTCATTAACCTAAGCCTGAATGAGCATTAAAGATTGCGAATGTTATCGACTTCTAATTCGGTAAAATATTTTAAGGTTTTTACTTTTAACTCAAGGGTGGACGCTGCATCACACACAACAATAGAGCGCGGATGTAGCTGCAACGCTGAAACTGTCCAAAGATGATTCACAGAGCCTTCAACGGCTGCTTGTAAAGCATATGCTTTATTTTGGCCACTCACTAAAATCATTACTTTTTGGGCGTCAAGTAGTGTACCAACCCCGATAGTAAGTGCGAGTTTTGGTACTTGGTTGATGTCATTATCAAAAAAGCGTGAGTTTGCTTGGCGGGTCTCTGGTGTTAACGTTTTAACGCGGGTGCGTGAAGCCAGTGATGAGGCAGGCTCATTAAAGGCGATATGGCCATCAATACCGACGCCACCCATAAATAAATTTATTTTTCCGTAGCTTTTTATTTTATCTTCATAACGTTGACACTCAACTTCTAAGTCAGTCGCTAGGCCATCGAGTAAATTAATATTTTGTGGATTAATGTTAATTTTGTTGAAGAAATTATTAAACATAAAGCTGTGATAACTTTCTGGGTGCGAAGGGTCAATACCCACATATTCGTCCATATTGAAGGTAACCACATGTTCAAAACTTACTTCGCCTAAATTATATAATTCAATCAAACGTTGATAAGTTGCTAACGGCGTCCCACCTGTTGGTAAACCAAGAACAAAAGGGCGATCTTTTGTTGGTGCAAATTTATTGATGGCATTAACGATATAGCGAGCGGACCAGAGGCCGACATCAGAGGCTTTATTTAAAGGGATCAAACGCATATTGTTCTCCACAAAAGTATTAAGTTAACTATTAATACACAGCGTAAATTAAGTGGCGTTATCTTACTAGCATTTTTTGTAATATATTAAGATATAGGTGATTTTTATCACAGAAAAAGCAGTAGGTGTTTGATTGAGGGGCTGAAAACGTTAATATGGATACTAATAATTGACAAGTAACACATAGCAATTGTCAATTTCATTCTTTTTTCGTGGCGCGTTTAAACGTAGCAGTGCAGGAAAGGGAAATCACTATCATGAATAACAAATATTATAGGAGAGCTAATAGTGAATATTCTTGGTTATATGCAAAAAGTAGGTCGAGCGTTAATGGTTCCGGTGGCAGTACTACCGGCAGCCGCTATTTTAATGGGGATTGGTTATTGGATCGATCCTAATGGTTGGGGTGGTGGGTCGCCTTTAGCTGCCTTTTTAATTAAAGCGGGTGCGGCCGTTATAGATAATATGTCGGTGCTGTTTGCTGTTGGTGTGGCTTATGGTATGTCTAAAGATAAAGATGGCGCAGCCGCTTTATCAGGTTTGGTCGGGTTTTTAGTAGTCACAACATTACTTTCTCCCGCAGCTGTCGCGCAAATTCAAGGTATACCCGCCTCGGAAGTGCCGTTTGCATTTAGTAAAATTAACAATCAGTTTGTCGGTATCTTAGTCGGTATTATCTCATCGGCTTTGTATAATCGATTCTCAAGCGTTGAATTACACAAAACATTGGCTTTCTTCTCAGGACGTCGCTTAGTGCCTATCGTCGTTTCTGCCGTGATGATCGTGGTTTCTTTTGTGTTAATGGCAATTTGGCCAATTATCTTTAATGGTTTACAAACATTTGGTGAAACAATTTCAGATATGGGCCCTGTTGGTGCAGGTATTTATGGTTTCATGAACCGTTTATTGATACCCGTCGGTCTACACCATGCACTAAACTCTGTGTTTTGGTTTGATGTTGCAGGTATTAATGATATTCCTAACTTCCTAAGTGGTCAGTCTGGTATTGATGCCGGCACAGCCATCATCGGTAAAACGGGTATGTATCAAGCGGGATTCTTCCCTATTATGATGTTTGGTTTACCAGGTGCTGCCCTTGCTATCTATTCAACCGCTAGAGCTGAAAATAAAGAAAAAGTCGCCTCTATTATGTTGGCCGCTGGTTTGGCTTCTTTCTTTACCGGTGTGACAGAGCCTCTTGAATTTTCATTCATGTTCACAGCGCCACTTTTATATGTTATCCATGCAATATTAACGGGTATATCTGTATTTTTTGCTGCGTCTATGCAGTGGATGGCAGGTTTCGGTTTCTCAGCAGGGCTCGTTGATATGGTACTCTCGTCACGCAATCCATTAGCGAAAGAGTGGTATATGTTGATTGTACAAGGCATTGTATTCTTTGCATTGTATTACTTTATCTTCGTGGCTGTTATCAAAGGCTTAAATTTGAAAACACCGGGACGTGAAGACGATGAAGTAACGCCATCAAAAGTAATGCAGACTGATAATGCGATGAGCTTGCGATTGAATATGTCGCAGCGTTAGGCGGTATTGATAATTTAGAAGTGATTGATGCTTGTATTACACGTTTACGTTTAACCTTAAAAGATCGCAGTATTATTAATGAAGCTGATCTTAAAAGTTTAGGCGCGATGGGCGTTG
The DNA here is from genome assembly GCF_000153405.2 of Psychromonas sp. CNPT3. Lineage (NCBI taxonomy): Bacteria > Pseudomonadati > Pseudomonadota > Gammaproteobacteria > Alteromonadales > Psychromonadaceae > Psychromonas > Psychromonas sp. CNPT3. Next base: position 2,625,019 of record NC_020802.1, on the reverse strand, counting down.
TAAAATTAGGTGAAAACAACTTACAAGTCATTATTGGCCCGCAAGCGGAAGGAATTGCGATGCGGATGAAAGGTGTTAAATAAATTTACTGCCTTTTAATTAAAAAGACGCTATTTATAGCGTCTTTTTTTTGTCTACCTATTGAGCTTAGTTGCAGAATATAAGATGATTGCTCTCTTTATTCCCATGTTACCTCCCGATGCTTTATCAGGCACTGGCGAAGATCACAGTTCAAGGCGCAATTACGGTAAATGGTTACCTTCTTCATTGGTTGCAACAAATAAAGGGTATTTTCGTTCTCGCCCTAAAGGGCCAGAGATTTGAGATTATCTTTGTTGTTGATGCATTGTTGGTCTGTTGTTATAAGGCATTCATGAACAATTACTGTATTTAATGTTATGCAGAGAAGCCAAGCCCAATTAGGCTTGCTGATTTTCCGTCTTGAAGTATCATAGGCATATATTTTATTTTTTATTTTAGAGGTGAGCAATGACTCAGGTGGACACTAGCCCAAGTAATTTTATTCGTAATATTATTGATGAAGATCTTAAAACGGGCAAACATCAAACGATCCAGACACGTTTCCCTCCTGAGCCAAATGGTTATTTGCATATTGGTCATGCGAAATCTATTTGTTTAAATTTTGGTATTGCCGAAGATTATCCCAATGCGTTATGTAATTTACGCTTTGATGATACTAACCCTTTAAAAGAAGACGTCGATTATGTCCGCGCTATTAAAGAAGATGTCTCTTGGTTAGGCTTTAAATGGAATGCGAAGGTGCGTTACTCCTCTGATTATTTTGAACGTTTGTATGCTTATGCGGTTGAATTAATCGAAAATGACAAAGCATATGTTTGTGAGCTAACGGCTGAGCAAACGCGCGAGTATCGCGGTACATTGACGACAGGCGGTATTGATAGTCCTTTTAGAACGCGCCCTATTGCACAAAGTTTAGATCTTTTTGCGCGTATGCGTGCTGGTGAATTTTCTGAAGGCAGTATGATGCTACGCGCTAAGATAGATATGGCGTCACCAAACATGAAAATGCGTGATCCCGTTATTTATCGTATTCGTTTTGCACATCACCATCAAACGGGTGATAAGTGGTGCATTTATCCGATGTATGATTTTACGCATTGTATTTCTGATGCGATAGAAGGGATAACGCACAGTTTGTGTACGCTAGAATTTGAAGATCATCGTCCATTATATGACTGGGTACTCGCAAATATCAGTATTGCTTGTAAACCTCGTCAAATAGAGTTCTCTCGTTTGAATTTACAATATACCTTAACGTCAAAACGTAAGTTAAGTGCACTCATAGATGAAAATATAGTAACCGGTTGGAACGACCCGCGTATGCCAACGATTTCAGGTATGCGTCGTCGTGGTTATCCAGCGGCTTCTTTACGTGAATTTTCAAAACGTATTGGCGTAACAAAACAAGAAAATACGGTTGAGCTTGCCTCTTTAGAAGCGTGTGTACGTGAGAACTTAGAAGCGCATGGCCCGCGCGCCATGGCGGTACTTGATCCTATTAAAGTAATTATTACCAATTATGATGCCGATAAAACGGAATCGTTGCTAGCACCGAAACATCCAAAAGATGAGAGCATGGGAACGCGCACTTTACCGTTTTCTCGTGAGTTATATATTGATCGTGCCGACTTTAAAGAGTCTGCGAATAAGAAATATAAACGCTTAGTGTTAGAAAAAGAAGTTCGCTTACGTAATGCTTATGTTATCCGTGCGCATGACTTTGAAACGGATGCCGAAGGTAACATTACGCAAGTAATGTGTACCTATGACGCACAAACTCTCGGTAAAAACCCTGAAGATGGACGTAAAGTGAAAGGGGTTATTCATTGGGTTGATGCAAAAGAGAATAATAAAGCCGAATTTCGTATCTATGATCGGTTATTTCTTATTGATAATCCCGCCAGTAGTGAGAAGATCACCGATGCATTAAACGCTGATTCTTTGATCGTGCAGCATGGTTTTGTTGAGCTTAGCTTGCGAGATGCAGAAGCTGAAAAAGCATATCAATTTGAACGTGAAGGTTATTTCTGTGCAGACAGTCAAGATTCAACGCCAGAGCATTTAGTGTTTAACCGCACGCTAGCATTACGCGCAAATTTCTAAGGTATTTAGCACGTTGATGTAAAGCCTTTGATTATTTTATTCAAAGGCTTTTTTTATGCACAGAGTAAAGTTAACTCTCATCCTTTGTATAAAGAATAAAATGCTTATTGGGTTTGTAGGTTTTGGGATTAAATTTAATGAGAACTCATTCCTTTTAACGCCAATACGTAAAGATGATAGATAGGACCTGCATGAGGGATATCAGGCGGGTCGAAAAGATAACGAGATATAAAAACAAAAAATGTGATTTATGGTTTTTTAAGGAGTAAAAAATGGAATTTGAAGAGATGCTTAAAATTTTGACGAATAAAGATGGATCGGATCTTTATTTGGCAACGGGAGCGCCACCTTGTGCAAAGTTTCAAGGCAATTTAAAGCCTTTAAACGCAATTACTCTTAAACCTGGAGAAGTCGCGAAAATAGCTGAAAAGTTGATGAATGCAGATCAAAACATCACTTTTGAAAAAGACTTAGAAATGAATTTGGCATTTTCACTTTCGGGCATTGGACGTTTTCGTATTAATATTTTTCAACAACGTAACGAAGTGTCCATTGTTGTTCGTAATATAAAATTAGATATTCCTAAATTTTCAGATTTAGGATTACCCGAAGTCCTTAAAGATGTGATCATGCAAAAACGCGGTTTAGTGTTATTTGTGGGCGGTACTGGATCAGGTAAATCGACATCATTAGCAGCGTTAATTGATCATCGTAATAGTAATGCAAGTGGGCATATTATTACCATTGAAGATCCCATTGAATTTGTGCACAGACATAAAAAAAGTATTGTTAACCAAAGAGAAGTGGGTATTGATACGCGCTCTTTTAAAAGTGCTTTAAAAAACACGTTAAGACAAGCTCCCGATGTTATTTTAATTGGTGAAATTCGTGATCGTGAGACCATGGAGCACGCTTTAACCTTTTCTGAAACGGGGCATTTGGTACTTTCAACATTACATGCTAATAATGCAAACCAAGCATTAGATCGGATCATTAACTTTTTCCCCGAAGAGCGCAGAGTGCAATTACTAAATGATTTAGGTAATAACTTACAGGCTTTCATATCACAACGACTCATCAAAACCAAAGAGGGTGGACGTTGCGCCGCCATTGAAGTGATGATTGGGACGCTGACCATTCGAGATATGATTAAAAAAGGGGCCTTTAGTGATCTTAAAGCGATGATGGAGAAATCAGAATCTGCGGGTATGAAAACGTTTGATGGGGCGCTTTTTGATTTAGTGCAACAAGGGAAAATTAGCGAAGAAAATGCACTTCAAAATGCAGACTCCACCACTAACCTTGCATTAAAATTTAAGTTTGCAAAGGGTGAAATATTAGAGCCTAATGGAGAGGGACTAACCTTAAAACCAAACGCAACGTCTATGGATGAGCTTGAAATCATATAAGGTTGTATAACGATCATTATTCAATTTTTAGATTTGGCAACGAGTAATAACACAAAAGATATCAAGGCCTAGCCATTATCGATGGTTGTGCCTTGCTGTTTTGTTAAATCGGAATGCTTAGGAAAACACCTTTATTGTTATTTTTGTGTCGGTAGGCATATTATGTTGTCCAGCTAACGGGCAAATAAGAGTCTCTGCTAATACTTATTAAGACATAAATGCAAAGGTAGCATATGGGACATAGAGCCTTTTAGCGTAGGGTTATGAACCCTGTGTGTTTTAATGAATTAATAATATATTAGAGACATTTTAGATTAAAAAATCACCCTTATTAAAGGCATATATATTATTCTTGCGGTTTAAACACATCACCAACCCTTCGTTCGTACTGCGATCTTAAGTTATCACTCCCTACAAAGAAAATTTCTTGCGCAAGTGACATTCAAAACAATATTTTTAAAAATATAAAGGGGCCAATTATTTTAGGCTCATTGTTAGATCAAGCGATACGAATGTGATAAAAGAGTTTGATAAATAAAATTTATGATTTTTATAAGGAATGTTTTTATATGCTATATGTGGGCATTTAGAATTTGTAACTTATTGAGAAGATATTATAAAACTATTAATACACTGTTGGCGGAGTGGACGGGACTCGAACCCGCGACCCCCGGCGTGACAGGCCGGTATTCTAACCAACTGAACTACCACTCCATCAGAGTGTATAAACAGTTTTATTTTTATTCGGAATAATAACCGATTGTAACACTGTTGGCGGAGTGGACGGGACTCGAACCCGCGACCCCCGGCGTGACAGGCCGGTATTCTAACCAACTGAACTACCACTCCATGAGTGTGTTACAGTTTTTATTCTTCTATCAGTCATGTTGGCGGAGTGGACGGGACTCGAACCCGCGACCCCCGGCGTGACAGGCCGGTATTCTAACCAACTGAACTACCACTCCACGAAGGACTGACGTCAGAACTTTTATTTATATACTTGGCGGAGTGGACGGGACTCGAACCCGCGACCCCCGGCGTGACAGGCCGGTATTCTAACCAACTGAACTACCACTCCAACTCGGTATATAAATATTCAATAGTATTTCGCTAAAGTTAGCGCCAATATAAATATTGGCGGAGTGGACGGGACTCGAACCCGCGACCCCCGGCGTGACAGGCCGGTATTCTAACCAACTGAACTACCACTCCAGCGAAATAAATAACGTGTTTAAATACGTCTCTATTGAGGCGCAGATAATACGTAGTTGCCTTTACATAGTCAACAAAGAACAACAAAAAAACACACATATTAGTAAGTAACACGCCTAAATGCTTAAAATCACAGCAAGTTGTTTATTTTTTGTTAGTTTTTTTCGCGTCTTTGGCTTTTTCATCCGTCACGATCTCTAGACTTTTTTGTTTGCGACGTCGTAAGAAGAAAAACGCTAAACCACCGAGGCATAAAACAAAAACACTGACGCCACCCAAAATAATAAAAGTCATTGAGTTGTTCTCTACTTCCTCTTCAATTTCTTCTTCAATCTTTGCAATGAGCGTTTCTTCTGTTTTTACAATTTTTGGTATTATTTTAGGCACTAATTTTGGGGCGACCAATTCAAAAGGTTGATCTCTTAATTGTAATTCAATTTCACGGCCCGCCTTAGTGGTTGCAAAAACTTTACCTGAAAAAATGTAATTCTTATAGGCGAGTTTCTTTTGTACGGATAGCATTACGTCATTAGTGACCTTTCCATCTGCATGGATCACCAGTTTTGCAATTTTATTGTGGTATTGATCTCGAATGAGGCCATCGATGCTGATTGAATTTGGATCTATTTCTTTTGCATTTATTTTAAACTTAAAAACGGCAATATTACTGTATCGTTGTAAAGGCGTAACTAAGTAGCTTATAGGGGGCTGTGCAACCACGATATCTTTATTAACGGCGCGAATAAAAACATCATTTTTGGTCTGTATACTCAGTAAATAACGACCGGGTAAAAGATTGATAAAAACGCGTGCGGTTAAATTCCCATCAAAGGCTAACGCATCATAACTTCTGCCTTTATCTTTATAAAGGGCCAACACTTTACTGGTAGGGCCGACTAACTTCACTGATAATCGCGCATTCTTAATATAGTTAGCATCCGTCATTATTTTATTATCGTAATATAATGAGGTGTGCGTCGTGATGTATTCGCGAGAGTATAACTTTAACGGGAGTTTATTTATTTTAAGTTGTACTTTGCTGAGAAGTTTAATGCGAGTTGGCCCGTCAAGGATAGCAATCGCTTGCCAAGGTCCTGGCATTGGCGCCTGAATGGTAATAATATCTTGGGTTTTACTGCTTACCCAAGCTACCGATTCAGGATGCCTTTTTTTATACATTTTACTGCCATCAGGACGCACTAATACAACGCGTTGCTTGCCCTTGTTGTGGTTTAATATGAATGTTATTTCATCGGTGTAAGGATCGATGCGAAAGCGATTATCGAGTAAAGGAATATCATTGGGCGCATAAATCAGGTGCGCAAAAGCGATATTGCTGGTGCATAACATCAAGCCAACTAAAAATATTTTTTTTATGAGAGCCATAAGTTATCCTTTATTAATTGTAAGCGTTCTATATGCGCTTTATTTTCAGCTGCGGTTGCTCGAATAATGCAAAGCGGGTTGTTAGATGTGCGAGGTTGACGAGTATGACTGTCCATATTATCAAGGTCATCACTCAGGTTTAGTTTGCTTTGCCCGCCGGACATTAACAGATAAACATCGGCTAATATTTCAGCATCGAGTAGCGCCCCATGCAAGGTTCGGTGCTTAGTATTGATGCCGTAACGATCACAAAGTATATCCAAGTTATTACGTTTACCCGGAAACATCTTTTTAGCCATGACTAATGTATCGGTGACCGTGGCTATTTCTTCGGTGGGCTGGGTTTTTTTATTTAAAAAACGAAACTCTTGATCCATAAAGCCGACATCGAAGGGCGCATTGTGAATAACTAAATCGGCACCTCGGATAAAATCAATAAAATCGTCGGCAATATCTGCAAAATGCGGTTTATCTTGCAAAAATTCATCGGTGATCCCATGTACGGTAACCGCTTCTGGATCGACCTCTCTATCGGGTTGTAAATACACATGATAATGGCGACCGGTTAAACGTCGGTTGATCACTTCAACACAACCAATTTCAATGATGCGATGCCCAAGGTAAATAGTGCCATCTTTATTCATTCCTGTCGTTTCGGTATCTAAAACGACCTGTCGGTTCACTTTACTTGTGTTCATCTTCATCTCTATCTATAGTGCCTAAAAATTGAGTTTAGCAAAATTATAGGTAAGTTATGAAAAAAATAGAAATTTATACCGATGGATCTTGTTTAGGTAACCCCGGTCCTGGTGGATATGGTGTGGTACTTATCTTTAATAAACATCGTAAAGAGCTGGCTGAGGGCTATGTGCGTACAACCAATAACCGCATGGAAATGCTAGCTTGTATAAAAGGGCTACAATCTTTAACGGAAAGATGTGAAGTCGATCTGACCACTGATAGTCAATATGTTCGTCAAGGGATCACACTGTGGATCCACAATTGGAAGAAACGTGGCTGGAAAACCGCATCAAAAGCGCCGGTGAAAAACGTTGATCTCTGGAAGGCGCTGGATCTGGCTCAAGAAAAACATACCGTGCATTGGCACTGGGTAAAAGGGCATTCTGGTCATCCAGAAAATGAGTGCTGTGATGATCTGGCCCGAAACGCAGCTGAAAATGATGCACACCAAGATGATGTGGGCTACAAAGGATAAAAGATATCGTCTATTTAGGCTCTGGGCTCTTATGTTTAAGGTGCCGCGTCGTCAGTGGCTGGCGTAAAATGATTTTTTGACGAAACTTAAACGTGGATTTAATGGGGGTTATTGGCGAACTGCGTTTTTTGGCTACAATAAAGTACGTACTGCAAAGTAAAGGCAGGTAACGTTGTGCGAAACGCTCTAAGTGCATAAAGAAAGCGTATTTTCCGGCGTAAGAAAGAAAATTAAAGTGTTGTTGTTCTTTTATTTCATAGCCAAGAAGATGTAACCAGTCAATAACCCGGCTGGGCGCAAATAAGCGGGCTGTCTGTACTTTTTTAGGGGTACAAAGCAATCTTAAGCCAAAACCACTGAGTGGGTTGTAGCCACTGACAATGAGAACGCCATCAATGGTTAATACGCGATCAATTTCTCGTAACAATTGATGTGGATCGTTAGAAAAATCGAGTTCATGAGAAAGAATACATAAATCAATGCATGAATCTTGCAGTGGTAGTTGATCTAATTCAGCGTAAAGACCAATACCGTCTCCTTGCGGTGCGCAGTGGATTTGAGTCGGTATCGCAGAGCGTTTAGTATCAAGTTGGCAACTTAGATTGCCTAGTTTTAATAAATTATAGCCAAAAGAAAGCGGCAAATAAGCATCAATGCGCTGTTGAGTTTGTTTTAACAATGCCTCACCATGGGGAAGCTGATGCCAGCTTTCAAGCTGTGTTAGTCTTCGGGATGTTTTGGCTAACTTCATTTTTTTACCTCTAAGAAGAGAAAATATTATGCTACAAGTGATCACTATCAAGGCATTTAATGACAACTATATTTGGCTTATTAAAGATAGTCAAAGCCAACGCTGTATTTTAGTTGATCCGGGTGATGCACAACCGGTTTTAGAAATACTTGAGCAGCAAAACTTAAGTGTAGATGCGATTTTGGTCACTCATGCTCATCAGGATCATATCGGGGGTATCTCTGAATTACTCGCGCACTTTAATAAAGAGATCCCTATTTATAGTAAAGATAAGCTTTTTTCAAGCTCTGAGCCCGTTGAAGAGGGAAAAACACTGTGTTTCTTTGAGCAACGACTCAGCCTTAAAGTGATGTTTGTACCGGGTCATACATTAGATCATGTGGCTTATTACAACGACAGTAGCCTTTTTTGTGGTGATACTTTATTTTCAGCGGGTTGTGGGCGCGTTATGGAAGGGACGCACCAACAAATGTTTACATCATTAGCACGGATAAGTCAGCTAAAAGATACAACCAAGGTTTACTGTGCACACGAGTACACTCAGCAAAACTTAATTTTTGCCTTGCATTTAGAGCCCAAAAATAGGGCTTTACGTGCACATATGCAAAAAGTGGCCAAGTTACGCCAGCAAGGCCTCGCGAGCGTACCAACAACGTTAGCGCTTGAAAAAACATTGAACCCTTTTTTACGTTGTTCTGATACAGGTCTTAAAAATGCATTACAAAATAAACTCTGCGACGAGATCCATGATGCATTGCATTGTTTTACTAAATTGCGTCAATACAAAGATGTTTTTATTTGCTAAACTGCGCGCTGTTTTCAATATTTCACAAGTGGTTGTATTTATGAAGTTTTTTCTTTTTTTCTTTTTGACGTTTTTCTTGACTGCGTGTCAAATAATGCCCCCAAATCCTCCTTCGGAAATTGAAACACTCGAACAAGTTGAATTTACAGAGGAAATAGATATAGAAGAAGGCCTTGCAAACCTTGGATCTGATCCTATTGAAGACTTAAATCTCGAGCACATTTGGACAAAAAAAGATAATTTATGGCTAAAGCTTGCACAAGGTTTAACCTTTGATGTGCCGGATAATGCGCGCATCAAAAAAGAGCGGGATTATTTTTTAAGACATCCTAACTATCTTAAGCAAATATCCAAACGTGCAGAGCCTTTTTTATATTTGATTATCGAGCAGATTGAAAATGCAAATTTACCCCTCGAATTAGCACTTTTACCCATTATTGAAAGCACCTTTGACCCCTTCGCTTATTCCCCTGCAAATGCATCAGGCTTATGGCAATTTATGCCAGCAACAGGTAAGCGTTTTTCATTAAAACAAGATTGGTGGTATGACGGACGGCGCGATGTATATGCATCTACCGGTGCAGCATTGACTTATATGAAGTATTTACATGGGTATCTGGATAATAACTGGCTGTATGCATTTGCAGCTTACAATTCAGGTGAAGGTCGCGTAAGACGTGCGGTAAGAAAAAATCAAAGAAATAATAAAGCCACAGATTTTTGGAATTTGAGTCTACCGAGAGAAACTCAAGAATATGTACCAAAATTATTAGCGCTGGTTGATATATTACGTGATCATAAGAAATATGGGATCACTCTTCCTGTGATCCCTAATAAAAAAGTATTAACGTATGTGGACACAGGCTCGCAACTTGATCTCGCCTATGCAGCTGAAATAGCAGAACTCTCTGTAGCAGAAATTCAATTAATTAATCCCGCTTTTAATCACTGGGCGACCTCTCCTGATGGTCCTCATAAATTATTGATCCCAACTCGGATAGCGAAAGAATTCAGCGCTAAACTCGCACAAACGGATAAAAGTAAACGTATTCGTTGGGAGCGTTATAAAGTGCGCAGTGGTGACAGTTTAAGCATGATCGCAGTACGTTATCGCACGACAGCCAACGTATTACGTCAAATTAATGATATTAACGGTACTTTGATTAAAATTGGTCAACCTTTGCTTATTCCCGTGGCCAGCAAAGTGGAAAAGGCCTATCTGTACAGTCAATCGCAACGTTTTTCACGCGCATTACGTAAAAAGACGAATAAGAAACGTGCGATTAGTTATATTGTACGAGAGGGTGACACGCTTTGGGATATTAGTCGGCATTACAAAGTGACCAGTAAAGACATCAAAAAATGGAATGCGATACGCCATAATAAAGCCTTGCGCATAGGCCAAAAATTAACGATTTGGAAAGAGTTACACAAGGTTAGAATAAATAATCGGACTCGATTAGTTTATTATCGCATTCGCACTGGTGACTCATTAGGCTTTATTGCATTGAAACATAAAGTCAAAGTGGCAGATCTAAAGCGTTGGAATAAAATAACGAGAAACAAATATATTAAACCGGGTGAAAAATTAAAAATATATATTAGTGCACCTAAAAGTAGCCAAAAAAAGGGGCTTAAATATACGATCCTTCAGGGGGACTCATTAAGCTCCATCGCACAACAATTTAAGGTTAGCGTAGCGGATTTAAAGCGTTGGAATAGATTGGCGAAGAAGAAATATATTAACCCGGGGGATCAATTAACGGTCTATGCTAAAACATCGAAAACGAAACACATTAAGTTAGTACATTATAAAATAAGATCTGGTGACTCATTAGGCGTTATTGCGCAGAAATACAATGTAAAAGTAGTTGATTTACAGCGTTGGAACCGTTTGACGGGCAGTAAATACATAAAACCAGGACAAAATCTTAAAGTGTATATTGATGTGTTTAAATATCGTTCGTAGAGAAAATTGATTAAAGAAGATGAGAGCTCGGACCCGTGCTTTGGCGCTCTATCAAGGTTGTTTTAAATTTTTGGTGAGTAAATTGGCTGTGTTGATTTTTTGCATTATGAAAAACGCTCAACACGGCTTGCTTTCCAATATCAGAAAAGCTCTGCTCTATTGTGGTTAAGGGGGGACTGTAGTAAGCACTATCTTCTGTATTATCAAAACCAATGATAGCAACGTCTGTTGGGACGTTAAGATTAAATTCACTCAACGCGCGTAAAACGCCGAGCGCCATTTGATCATTACCCACTAATACCGCATCAAATATTATTCCCGTCTTTAAACAATTTTTGGTTAATTTGTAGCCAGTTTCTGCTGCCCAGTTACCATAAAGTAAGCCAACAATATGCTTGGCTTTTAATGTTTTTTTCCAGCCTTTTATACGTTGCTCTGCCGCCAGTGTGTTTTTAGGGCCACTTAATAATAATATGTGTTTTTTTTGTAACGTCAGCATTAAGTTGGCAGCTTGTATTGCCCCCGTAAAATGGTCAGCGCAAATAGAGTGTGCCTGCGTGTTGTCTGGAATATCAATAAAAATAAATTGTTGAGTTTGGAACTGTGTAACGATTTGCTCCGCTTGCTCTTTTAACAAAGGAACATTGATAATAATGAATTCAATGCGTAAGGATTTAAACTCTTTTATAGAGGCAATGACATTTTCAAAAGAGGCATCTGTTAAAAGGGATAATGAGATCTCATGATCCAATTCTTTACTTTGTTGATGAATACCACGCACAAAATTAGATGCACCATGATGTAAAATATCAACCGTTATCACCCCGACAAATTTTGATTTTGCCCGTGCGAGTATTTGTGCACCTTTATTGGGAACATAGCCGAGCTGCTCTATAGCTATAAAGACTCTTTTTCTCGTTTCTGCCGCGACATTTTTTGATCCATTAGTAACTCTTGACACCGTTTGTGTGGATACCTTTGCCAGCTGCGCTACATCTTTAAAAGTGACACTCAAAATAATTCCAATTAATAGACAAAGAAAAACAAAATAACAACATTTATCTTAAAGCATCGTTGATGTTATTTTTTTGATGTTTAAGGTAAATATTATGAGGAGGGATTATGTTTGTTAATGCTAAAAAAGGGAATAAATAAATTACTCTATTTTGTGTTTTTATAAACAATCTTAAGTATTTTTTGATTTAAGACAAGAGTTCGATCACGTTTGCCCCTTGTTTAAATTGACATAGAGTCTAAAGGATCTGATCCTGCGCCTGTGTTTGCGCAAACACCCACCATGGCTAGGCTTTTATCGAGAGACTTATTTTAGGTATTCAGCGAATATAAGATAGCTACCAATCATTTTAATTAATCTGTTGTTTTTATTGTAAGGAAGGATCTTTAGATGAAAAAATTAACGATAATAGCGGGTCTTATTGCTGGAATAACAATGTCCACGTCGGCTGTTGCCACTACAAAACTTGGATTTACTGTTTATAAATATGATGATAATTTTATGGCTGTTGTGCGTCAAGCAATTGAAAAAGAAGCAAGTACAGATAGCAGTGTGCAATTATTAATGAATGATTCGCAAAATAGCCAATCAATGCAAAATGATCAAATTGATATTTTACTCGCACGTGGCGTAAAAGCGCTGGCGATTAATTTAGTGGATCCAGCGGCCGCTCCAGTCGTCATTAAAAAAGCAAAAATGGATAACGTGCCAATTGTATTTTATAACAAAGAGCCGGCTGCCAATGTACTTGCAAGTTATGAAAAAGCTTATTTTGTAGGGACAGATTCAAAAGAATCTGGCGTTATTCAAGGTGAATTAATCGCTAAACATTGGAAAATGCACCCTGAATGGGATTTAAATAAAGATGGCGTGATCCAGTTTGTCTTACTAAAAGGTGAGCCTGGACATCCAGATGCAGAAGCGCGTACGACTTATGTTATCTCTACCTTAAATGACCTGGGGATAAAAACAGAGAAATTGCACCTTGATACTGCAATGTGGGATACCGCGATGGCCAAAGACAAAATGGATGCATGGCTTGCAGGTCCAGATGGTAGCAGCATTGAAGTTGTGATCGCCAATAATGATGGCATGGCAATGGGCGCAGTTGAAGCTTTAAAATCAGTGGGTGAAACTAAGATCCCCGTTTTTGGTGTTGATGCGTTAAAAGAAGCGATTGCGATGATCAAATCAGGACAAATGGCAGGCACTGTTCTTAATGATGCGGATAATCAAGCAAAAGCAACGTTTGAACTTGCACGTAACCTTGCTAAGGGTCGCCCTGCAACAGAAGGCACCACATGGGAAATGATCAATCACGTGGTACGCGTTCCTTATGTCGCAGTTGATAAAAGTACTTTAGCTAAATAGATATTGCAGTGAAATAATAGATGTTATTTCACCGTCAAAGCAATGTCTGATGTGTTAAATATACCCACTTGTCAGTTAATCTAATAATTACGATAAGCCTAAGATTGACAAGTGGGTAGTGGGAAATATTGTTCCCTTTACCCTACCGATGGTTAAACAATTATGAAGCAGACAATAGAGAGCGAATTCTTGCTCGAAATGACAGGGATCAGTAAATCTTTTCCGGGCGTTAAAGCGCTTGATAAAGTAAATCTAAGAATAAGACCTCATTCAATACATGCTTTAATGGGTGAAAATGGTGCGGGTAAATCTACGTTATTAAAATGCTTATTTGGTATTTATGAAAAAGATGAAGGGGAGATCCTTTTTCTGGGAAAAACGATAAAATTTGCCACTTCAAAAGAAGCCCTAGAATCGGGCATTTCAATGGTACATCAAGAATTAAATCAAGTTTTACAATGCTCTGTAATGGATAACATTTGGCTTGGGCGCTACCCGAAAAAACATTTTTTTGTTGATCATCAAAAGATGTATGTTGATACTAAAGCTATTTTTGATGAGCTTGAGATAGACATTGATCCGAAAGTGAAAGTGGCGACATTATCGATATCTGAAAGGCAAATGGTAGAAATAGCCAAAGCATTTTCTTACAACGCTAAAATTGTGATCATGGATGAACCTACCTCTTCTTTAAGTGAAAAAGAAGTGTCTCATTTATTTAAAATCATCAATAAATTAAAAGAAAAAGGCTGTGGGATAGTTTATATCTCTCATAAAATGGAAGAGATTTTTGCTATTTGCGATGAAATAACTATTTTACGTGATGGTTTGTGGATTGAAACTTGCCCGCTATCGGGGCTCACGATGAATCAAATTATCAATAAAATGGTTGGGCGTACGTTAACCCATCGTTTCCCACCGAAAACCAACACCCCCAAAGAAGTTATTTTAGAAATCAAAAATATAACGGCGTTAAACCAGCCTTCTATTCAAGATATATCCTTTGATTTACATAAAGGTGAAATATTGGGCATCGCAGGACTTGTTGGCGCCAGAAGAACGGATATTGTAGAAACTATTTTTGGTATTCGAGAGCGCTCAGCAGGTGAAATTATTCTGCACGGTAAATCACTAAAAAATAAAGATGCACACCAAGCCATTAATAATGGCTTTGCTTTAGTGACAGAAGAGCGCCGCACTACGGGTATTTATAGTAACTTAGATATCACCTTCAACTCTTTGGTTGCGAATGTCGATAAGTATAAAAATGCTATTGGATTATTAAGTAATAAAAAAATGCGCAGTGATACACAGTGGGTGATTGAGTCCATGAGCGTAAAAACGCCGTCACATCAAACCCATATAGGATCGCTTTCAGGTGGTAATCAGCAAAAAATAATTATTGGCCGATGGCTGCTTACCAATCCGGAGATATTAATGCTGGATGAGCCTACGCGCGGTATTGATGTTGGCGCCAAGTTTGAAATTTATCAATTAATATTAGCGCTGGCTAATAAGGATAAAGGAATATTGATTATTTCATCAGAAATGCCGGAACTATTAGGCATTACAGATCGTATTTTAGTGATGAGCAATGGGCGCGTGGCGGGCATTGTAGAAACAGCAAAAACGTCGCAGACTGAAATATTAAAATTAGCAGCTCGTTATTTATAAGGATATATGTAATGGTTTTATTTACCAAGAAAAACACACTAGAGTACGTAAAGAAGGGTGGCATTTATTTAGTTTTATTTATTTTGTTAGCAATTATTGTTATTCAAGAGCCGTCTTTTTTAAGTTTGCGTAATTTGAGTAATATTTTAACCCAATCTGCGGTGCGTATTATTATCGCGTTAGGTGTTGCGGGACTTATTATCACGCAAGGCACGGATCTTTCTGCAGGGAGACAAGTGGGATTAGCCGCCGTGTTATCTGCAACATTATTGCAAGCTCTGGATAATGTGAATAAAGTGTTTCCTGGCTTAGGTGAGATGCCAATCATTGTGGTGATTGTGATCGTGTGTATGGTGGGCGCATTTATTGGGCTTATTAATGGCATTATTGTGGCATATTTAAAGGTGACGCCGTTTATTGCAACCTTAGGTATGATGATCATCGTCTATGGTGTTAACTCTTTATATTTTGATAGTGTGGGCGCCTCGCCTATTGCCGGTTTTGATGAACGATTTAGTAATTTTGCACAAGGGTTTATAACGATAGGAAACTTCAGACTTTCATATTTAGTTTTTTACGCTGCGCTAGCGATGTTGTTTGTTTGGATTTTATGGACCAAAACGGTGTTTGGTAAAAACATCTTTGCGATTGGTGGTAATCCAGAAGCGGCTAAAGTATCTGGTGTTAATGTGCCTATTACCTTACTTAAAATTTATGCTTTATCGGGTGTTTTTTATGCTTTCGGCGGGATGTTAGAGGCCGGGCGTATCGGCAGTGCAACCAACAATTTAGGCTTTATGTATGAGTTAGATGCCATTGCCGCTTGTGTGGTTGGGGGCGTGTCTTTTGCCGGTGGCGTAGGTAGCGTGATAGGCGTCGTCACAGGGGTACTTATTTTTACTATTATTAATTATGGTATGACATATATCGGTGTTAGCCCATATTGGCAGTACATCATTAAGGGTAGTATTATTATATTTGCGGTCGCACTCGATTCAATGAAATATGCAGATAAAAAATAATAACTATTTTTATAAATAAACAATAATGCATACTTAGAGTATCTAAGATGCGTTATTGTTTGTTTTATCAGTCATGAAAAGGGCTAAATTTTCGAGTGTTAAGGGCTTAGAAAAATAATAGCCTTGAAATAAGTCACAATGCAGATTTTTTAATATCTGCACATGTTCAAGCGTCTCGACGCCTTCGGCTAACACGCTTAAATTTAAGTTTTTAGCCATGCTAATTATGCTGTTAAGCATTGCCTGATCTTTGTCACTTTCGCTAATGTTATCGACAAAACTTTTATCTATTTTCAATTCATCAATTGGGATCTCTCGTAGTAAATTAAGCGAGGAATATCCCGTACCAAAATCATCTAAGGCAAGTTTTATCTGCTGATCTTTAAGTTGTTTAAAAATACCTTTTAAGTGGTCTAAGTTTTCAATAAATAAGCTTTCAGTGATTTCAATAGTAATACTTAATAGATCGGAGCGGTAAGGCTGGTAAGCTCGCAGTAACGTCTCGATAAAATTACTTTGCATAAATTGGCGTACGGATACATTGATGGAGAGCGAAAATGCCACATTATGAATATTTTGAAAGTTGGAAATCTCTTTGATAGCCGTCTGCATAATGTAAGTACCGAGTAAGGGCATCATATTATTTTCTTCAGCGATGGGAATAAAATCACTTGGCGGAATAGTCCCGAGTTCTTTACTGTGCCAACGAACCAAGGCTTCTACGCCCTGAACCTTATTATCAGTATCAAGTTGAGGTTGATAAACGAGGCTGATTTCATTGTTTTTTAGTGCAAAACGCAAGGCTTGCTCTATTTTCACTTTTTTAATAAATTGCTTGTAAATGTTTGCTGTGAAAAATTGATAGTCATTTTTATTTTTCTTGGCAAGACTCATGCAATCTTCAGCGTAAATAACTAAGTTGTTGATATCACTGCAATCATTTGGATACCTTACTGCACCAATCGAGGCCGTAATGCTTAAGGTATTGTGTTTTATTTTATAGGGTTGTGCTATTTTCAGTAATAAATTTTGGGTGTATTGCGTGACCTTTTCTAAGTCGACACTGTGTATTAAAACAATAAATTCATCTGCATTATAACGACACAAAGTACAAGATAAATTATCAATATCACTTTCTAATCGCTTGCTCACTTCAATGAGCAGTGCATCGCCATAAGCATGACCAAGACTCTTGTTAATGGCTTTGAAATTATCTAAATCAATATAAAGTAAGGTGAATGACTGGTGTAAATCTTTTAATTTTCGGGTGAAGGATTGCACCATTTTCCGACTATATAAATTTGTTAAGTTATCGTGCTCTACTTCATAATTTAAGGCTTGAAATTTACTTTTTTCTAACATTATTAGAGAGCGACAAAAAACAAAAATAACAATCAAAATAATAAAGTAAAATACACTGTAATGAAGTACGTTGCTATAAATTTCAGCATAGACTGTGCCTTTCTTTTTAAAGACATTTATCCATAAATTATATTTTTTATTATAGTTAATAGAATAAGCATAAAAATCATCATTATAGTCGGCGACAAGTTGAGCAATCGCCCCTGAGGTTTTTAAATCATCTAACGTGATATGATGTTTTTCGCGTGATCGCTGGGCCACTTTTAACAAAACAGAAGGGAGGCTTTGGCCATAAAACTGCGGATATTGATTTTCACTAATATTGGTACGCAAAATTCGGTAATTATTATCCGCTAAGGTGATTTGTACGCTATTACCTAGCATTTTCTCCGTGGAATGATAATCACTGAAATAGGCAATATCGAGTCCCGTTGCGAGTACGCCATAGATATGGCCTTGTTCATCGGTTAAGCGTTTAAAAATGGGGACTATCCATTTTTTTTCGTCTTTAAGCCAATAAGGTTTGCGAATTAATAGTTCTTGTTGTTGTAAGGCTATTTTTAACCAAGGGATGTCCTGCTTATTGACTTTTAGAGGCGGAATATTCGGCGTTTGTGCAATGATATCGCCTTGTTTATCAAAAAAAGCGAAAGCCAGTAAAAAAGGGTGCAAAGAGAGTGCCTTTTCTAATATTTTCGTTTTATTTTTAGGCGTATCGGACAGTTTTGTGCTCAGTAAATTCACTGTAGTATTATAATGTGAAAAAA
The DNA here is from genome assembly GCF_000153405.2 of Psychromonas sp. CNPT3. Lineage (NCBI taxonomy): Bacteria > Pseudomonadati > Pseudomonadota > Gammaproteobacteria > Alteromonadales > Psychromonadaceae > Psychromonas > Psychromonas sp. CNPT3. Next base: position 2,606,915 of record NC_020802.1, on the reverse strand, counting down.
TGGACTCGAGATAAGAGCTAAAATTATAGCTTACATAAAGTTGCTCGTATTTTAATTTTTCAATGAGATCTTGTTTTTTAACAAAAACAGAGCGTACGATGATCGAAGCGCCAACGATTGCGATAAAGAAAAAGAGTAAATAGATATTTCGATTAAACTTGCTCATTAAATATAAGATCCAGTTTTACTGAGAGTAATGTTGTGTATTGCGAAGCGGCAACTTTATGCATCTTAGTTCAACATTTAACAACTGTAAGTTAAAGTTAGTTGTATTTTTTATATGTGCGCCATAAAACGACATTTTTAGGCGTGTATGGCAAGTAATTCTAAAGGTGATAGCCGATTCTTTTTAAGAAATGCAGTTAGAAATGATATAAATCAAATCCCCCCCCCCTATTAAAAAGGTAAATTACGACTATTGTGATCGATGTAACAAAAACTTTCGTTTATAATGTCGACTGTAAACAGATGTAATGGGAAAAATTGCATTGCTCAGCATAATTATAAGCAGATAGTCAGTTCAGAATTCTAAAGTTTTAAAATTAAATGAGGACACATCATGTCAGTAAAAAAAATGCTAGATTTAGATTTAGCCGGTAAACGTGTATTTATTCGTCAAGATTTAAACGTACCAATTAAAGACGGTAAAGTAACTTCAGACGCGCGTATCCGTGCTTCTATCCCGACAATTAAATTAGCCTTAGAAAAAGGGGCTAAATTGATGATAACTTCTCATTTAGGTCGCCCAACTGAAGGTGGCTCTGCACAAGAAAATGCAGCATTTTCTCTACAACCTGTTGTTGATTACTTAAATGAAGCATTAGACGTACCTGTTCGTTTAGTCACTGACTATTTAAACGGTGTTGAATTGAAAGCGGGTGAAGTGGTTGTTCTTGAAAATGTTCGCTTTAATAAAGGCGAAAAGAAAAATGATGAAACCTTATCTAAACAACTTGCTGCCTTATGTGATATCTATGTAATGGATGCTTTTGGTACTGCGCATCGCGCTCAATCATCTACTAATGGCATTGGTTTATTTGCACCTATTGCTTGCGCTGGTCCTCTACTTGCCGGTGAACTTGAAGCGTTGGCAAAAGCAATGGATAACCCTGCGCGTCCATTAGTTGCGATTGTGGGTGGTTCTAAAGTTTCTACTAAATTAACGGTTTTAGAGTCGCTTTCTAAAATTGCAGATCAATTGGTTGTGGGTGGCGGTATTGCAAATACATTTATTGCAGCTCAAGGCCACAATGTTGGTAAATCACTTTACGAAAAAGATTTAGTGGGTATTGCTAAAGAGCTAATGGAAAAATGTTCGATTCCAGTTGCAACAGATGTTGCTTGTGCAAAAGCGTTTGATGAAAATGCAGAAGCTGTGATCAAAAATGTTGCCGATGTAGAAGATGATGACATGATTTTCGATCTAGGACCCGATTCTACTAAAGTATTGGCAGATATCATTAAAGGCGCAAAAACAATTCTTTGGAATGGCCCTGTCGGCGTTTTTGAATTCAAAAACTTTGAAGCGGGCACACAAGGTATTGCACAAGCTATTGCAGACTCTGACGGTTTCTCTATTGCTGGCGGTGGTGATACTTTAGCTGCTATTGATAAATTTGGCATTACTGCAGATGTTTCATACATCTCTACGGGTGGTGGTGCTTTCCTTGAGTTCGTTGAAGGTAAAAAATTACCCGCAGTTGCTATGTTAGAGCTACGTGCAAACGACTAAATAATTATTTTAAACGAGGTGGTTGCCTCGTTTTACCTGTTTTTTATTTCGTAATTGTGTAAACTACGCGCGAAATTAAACCAAATTTAATTTAACTAAAATAGATAGGATATATCTCATGACTAAGATCTTAGATGTTGTAAAACCTGGTGTTATCACTGGTGATGATCTGCAAAAAGTATTTGCAGTTGCAAAAGAGCATAAATTTGCACTTCCAGCTGTAAATGTTGTTGGTTCTGATTCAATCAATGCGGTACTTGAAGCTGCTGCTAAAGTAAAAGCGCCTGTTGTTATCCAGTTCTCTAACGGTGGCGCTGTATTTAATGCAGGTAAAGGTCTTAAACTTGAAGGTCAAGAAGCTGCTATTCTTGGTGCTATTTCTGGTGCTAAGCATGTTCATGCAATGGCTGAAGCTTACGGTGTACCGGTTATTCTACATACTGATCACGCAGCTAAAAAATTACTGCCTTGGATTGACGGGCTACTTACTGCTTCTGAAGCACATTTTGCAGAAACGGGTAAACCTCTTTTCTCTTCACACATGATCGATCTTTCTGAAGAGCCTCTAGAAGAAAACATCGCGATTTGTGGTAAATATTTAGCACGTATGGCTAAAATGGGTATGACACTAGAAATTGAACTAGGTTGTACTGGTGGTGAAGAAGACGGTGTTGATAACTCTGATATGGATGAGTCTTTACTTTACACTCAACCATCTGAAGTTGATTATGCATATGTTGAATTATCTAAAATCAGCCCACGTTTCACTATTGCAGCATCTTTTGGTAACGTACATGGCGTATACAAGCCAGGTAATGTTAAATTAACACCAACGATTTTACGTGATTCTCAAAAATTCGTTTCTGAAAAGCATGGTCTTGAAGTTAATTCTCTTAACTTTGTATTCCACGGTGGTTCTGGTTCATCTGAAGCTGAAATCAAAGAGTCTATCGGTTACGGTGTTATCAAAATGAACATTGATACAGATACACAGTGGGCTTGTTGGGATGGTATCCGTGTTTATGAAGCGGCTAATCGTGAATTCTTACAAGGTCAAATTGGTAACCCTACTGGCGTTGATGCACCAAACAAGAAATACTATGATCCACGTGTATGGTTACGTGCTGGTCAAGCGTCTATGGTTGCGCGTCTAGAGAAAGCATTTGCTGATCTTAACGCTATCGACGTACTATAATTTAAGTTTCTCTTAAATTAATAAAAGCCTGCTATTTAGCAGGTTTTTTTTTGCTTGTAAAATAAAATGTACTAAGATGGGGATCACACACAAAAGGAGCCCTTATGCGTTATTTATTATTAAGTTTTATATTTCTGTCTTTGAGCACTTCGGCAAATTCTATGGCAGATATCGCGAATATTTCGGTATCAGGTAATGCGGTATTAGAAGTTGAAGCTGATCAAGTTGTCATAAATTTCAATGCAAATGTTATGAATAAAAGCGCTTTGCTAGCAAAACAAAAAACCGATCAAAAAGTCTCTTTATTAGTTAAAAACTTAAAAAAAGCCGGGTTTTCTCCCGCGTTATTAATGAGTTTAAGTCAACGTAGTACGCCAGAATATGAGTATTCACAAGATAAGAAAAGATTAGTGGGTGTACGGGTGAGTCATGAGTTAAGTTATCGCTTAAGCGATATTAACAAGGTGAATCTGTTTATTGATAGCGTATTAAAATCGAATATAGATTCGATTTCAACATTGCAGTATGGTTTGCAAGATACACATAAATGGCGGATGAAAGTACGTAAAATGGCAGTGTTAGACTCGCAACAAAAAGCGGCTGATCTGGCGAGCTTATATCATGCTAAGTTAGGAAAAATATACTCGATTAATTACCAGAATAATGAGGCTAGACCGGTGATTTTTAGATCCATGGCAATGTCGATGAAAAGCAATGTCGTTAATGTAGCGCCTAAAAAAATAAAGATAACAGATCGGGTCAGTGTGCGTTTTATTTTAAAACCTTAAGGCAAACATCACTATTATCAAAAGACATTAAATAGGCTTTTTGAGGGTTAAAAAGCTGGCGTAAGTGTTGCATAAAAGGGCGATATATCTCGCTCTTTAAATTACTTTCAAAACTTAAATAGCTGGCAATACTTTCAGGGCTAAGGTGCAATGTAAAATAGCCTTCACCACAGATGCCATTAATAGAGTAGCCTTTAGGCTGGAAGCTATGCTGATGTATATGAAAGTCCTTAAAGCAACGCTTAATATCTAAATGTTGCTCAATCTCGTCACTACTGACGCTGTTATTTTGTAAGCGCGTCGCAAAGGGGCTACTAAGCGTATTGAGCATGAGTATCGCGGTTGTTGCATTGTAAGGTTGATAAGTATTAGATCTGAAAATGTCGCCTTGGTAATCATCTTGCCAGTGCAGAGTGTTACCCGGAGATAGCGTTTGTAATATGGCACAATCCTCTGTAAATGTGCTTTTTTGTGCATCTGGCTTATTCGCTTGATGACGCTGAAAATGTAATGCTTTAATACTGTTTTTAGGGGCTGTTTTTTTGAAATAAACAGCAGCTTCTAATAAATGTGTCGTACCACAGGTGATCAGCAGTAGTTTATTTTCCCAAATAAATAGGCTCGACTCAGATAAAATAAACGCTTTGATATTGTTTTCTTTTATCTCACCAAGAATACAAGCGCCAGCTTGTTGAACCATTGCATGCCAAAAGTCCACCGGAAAATCCAGTAAATTAATCCCTTGCGTTATAATTTCTAAGCGTTTCTCGCGTCCTTCATAAAACATTAAAGACTGCGCCGTGCTTTATGCGTATTAAGAGATGAGCCGATCAAGCTCGCGACAACAATCGCCATATAAAAAACGCCCACAATGCATTCTAGATAGACAAGAAACCGAGCAATGGGACTTATTGCCAAAATGTCGCCAAAGCCACTGGTAGTAAGCGTAATAAAGCTAAAATAGATAAGATCGGGAAAGTTCTCTTGCCAAGTATGGAAGTTCAGCCCTAAAAATGCATTTTCGCTAAATTCATTGACGAGTAGATAAAGGATCACCCAAATTAGTCCTAGTAATAAAAAAATACAAATAGATCCAACAATACTATTGTAAGTAATTTTACCCGCAAAAAGGGCCTGCTCAGTCGCAAGTTTAAGTGTGAGTAAAAAGAAAAATAGCATAAAGAAAAGCAGTAAAAAGGATAAGTTAGCACGATCTAAAAAAATCACCACGCTACTAAATAACGCGCAGATCAAAGTCAAAGCAATCGCGCCATTAAATAGCCCTTTATTAGAGCGTAAACTCCATACACCAATGCCCATACTGATCACCGTAAAGGCCATGACTAAAGACTGGCCTAATAAAGATCGCAAAGCAAATTGTGCAACAATCGCACTAGATAATAATAAAAAAAGTAAGCTGCATAACAGGTAGAAAAAATTATCTTTAGGGGGCTGTTTTTTACGTGATAATAAATGTTGCATGCATACACTCGAGAGCAAGGAATACGTTAGTTTAGCTTTTTTTTATTATTTACGAAAGGGCTATGTAGACAGAGGAAATACAGATGAAAATATGGCTCATTCAATAATGGGTTATGAATGTTTTTTAGGGGTAATAAAAAACCCCTAGATAGAACCTATCTAGGGGTTTAATAATGGTGCTTCGTCTCGGAATTGAACCAAGGACACGAGGATTTTCAATCCTCTGCTCTACCGACTGAGCTAACGAAGCAAAAATATAGCATCTAAGATGCGTTGATAATGGTGCCGACTACCGGAATCGAACTGGTGACCTACTGATTACAAGTCAGTTGCTCTACCGACTGAGCTAAGTCGGCACACGAAAACGTGTGCATTTGCACCGCTTGCTGAAGAATATTCAACAAACAAAAATATGGTGCTTCGTCTCGGAATTGAACCAAGGACACGAGGATTTTCAATCCTCTGCTCTACCGACTGAGCTAACGAAGCGTTGTTGCTTTGTTCTGGGAACGAGGCGTATTAAATCGATTTTAGTGTCAATCGTCAACCTATTTTTGTACTTTTCTTTTGTTTTTAACGCGTTCGCTTATACATTGAGCAGGATCCGGCTCATTTGTGAACATGAGGTTAAGATTCTTCGCTAAAACCTTCAATGTGTACACTTTTATTTTCAAACAAGTAACCGACCATAGCGTCTTCTATTATTTTTCGATCGCTAGCTTGCATCATATTTAGTTTGCCTTCATTGATCAACATGGTCTGTTTTTTCTGCCATTGTGTCCAAGCTTCTTGGCTAATATTATCAAAAATACGTTTTCCAAGCTCACCTGGGATCAACTGATAGGTAAGACCAGGAGCTTCTTTTTTTAAGTAAGTACAATATACAGTGCGTGACATTATTTATCCTTTTCAAGCGTATTATTAACGGTTGCTAATATTTTTTTTGTGGCGGATGCCAATCCAATTTTTTGAGGTTGGTTTAAGTTATACCAAAGTCCGTCGGGATCTTCCATTGATTGTAGACTTGTACATGAGGTTACGCGGATCAATAGCGGCGTAATATCAAAATGAAAGTGGCTAAAAGTATGACGAAACATATTGAGTTCATTTTTATCAAACTGTTTTATGCCTTTTTCTTTTAAAAAGTCCAAGCAGAGTTCAATACTTTCAAATTCAGGAAAACACCATAACCCTCCCCAAATACCAGAGGCAGGGCGTTGTATTAGTTGTATTTTTGTCGCATCAGCAGTGCAAACAATTAACATCACTGCCTGTCTTACGGGTATTTTCTTTTTAGCTTTAGGCGTTGGAAAATCGGTTGGCGCGCCAGAATGTAAGCCGGTGCAATCAACCGAAACCGGGCATTCGTTGCATTTTGGTTTACTGCGTGTGCAAACCATAGCCCCCATGTCCATCATGGCTTGGTTAAATACATCTGCTTTTTGTCGTGGCAGTAGTTTTTCAGCTAACGTCCATAAACGATTTTCAACTTTCTTTTCACCCGTCCAGCCTTCGATGCTTTGATGGCGAGTGAGAACGCGTTTGACGTTACCGTCTAAGATGGCATGATTTTGACCTAAGGTGAGAGACAGTATCGCGCCGGCGGTAGATCGCCCTATGCCGGATAAGGCAATCACATTGTCAAATTCAGTCGGGAAAGCGCCTTGGTAATTATCTCGAATATCGATAGCGGTTTTATGTAAGTTACGTGCGCGTGCGTAATAGCCAAGGCCTGTCCAATGATGTAAAACCTCATCGAGAGGCGCATTGGCTAAATAAGTGATATTTGGAAAGGCGCGCATAAACTTTTTAAAGTAAGGGATCACGGTGATCACTTGTGTTTGTTGTAACATGATCTCACTGATCCATGTTTTATATAGACTTTTATCTATTTGCCAAGGTAGGCTTTTTCGTCCATATAGCGTATGCCAGTCAAGGATACGTTGATTAAAAGTGTTTTCTTGCACGCGCTACTCGTTATTGCAAATTCAGGTGTGAGAGCATAACAGAAGAACATAAAAAATTAGAATTACAAAAATTAAGTGTTAACGATATAATGCCTTTAATATAGCCAGAATACTGAGTAGGGTAAAAATGACAGATCAACAAAATAATGTAGATAGCACCAATGACGCACCAGTTGAAGAACAAAAGCATATGCGTAAGATCCGTTCTTTTGTAAAACGTGAAGGACGTATGACGCATCGTCAGCAAACGGCAACGGATACGTTATGGGCAACAATGGGACTTGATTTTAAGAAGGAACTTTTAGATTTTAACGCGATTTTTGGGCGTGACGCTGATGTCGTATTAGAAATCGGCTTTGGTATGGGGAAATCTTTAGTTGAGATGGCGCTTAACGCACCAGACAAAGATTTTCTTGGTATTGAAGTGCATGGTCCAGGTGTTGGGGCGTGCCTTGCTGATGCTGCTGATGCGGGGTTAACTAACTTACGCGTGATGAATTATGATGCAGTTGAAGTGCTTGAATTTATGATCCCGGATAACAGTTTAGCGACTTTTCAGCTTTATTTTCCAGATCCTTGGCATAAAGCGCGCCATAACAAGCGCAGACTTGTACAAACGAGTTTTATTGAAGATATGTGCCCTAAATTGATTTTCGGTGGAAAAATCCACATGGCGACTGACTGGGAGCAGTATGCAGAGCATATGCTCGAGGTTATGTCATCGAGTGTTGGTTTTGAAAATTGTAGTCAAGATAGCTATATTGAGCGACCAGAGTGGCGCCCTCTTACAAAGTTTGAAAGTCGTGGTCATCGTTTAGGTCATGGTGTTTGGGATCTTTTATTTAAACGTATTAGCTAAAAAACGCGTTACTTTTTAAGTCCGTTTAAAATAAAGCCTAAGGTGTAAAAATCTTGGGTTTTTTTATGTCTTTTGGGCAGGTAAACGTAGACATTCACCCTGAAGGGTGTGAATGTAATTAACATGTTGTTGAGTGATCCGCATGAAAATAAAGCGGAGCCTTTAGGTTTTTAGTCTCGTATTATTCCCCTTTTTATTGAGCAATTATATTTGAGTTCGGTATTGAAAACATGAACCTATAAAAACAGGCATAAAAAAATGCCGATCACTGTTGTGATCGGCATTTTTATTAATTTTATTAGGCGTTAAATAAAATTATTGTTTTTCCCAGATACCCGGTTCAATTTTCTTATCAAGCTCAGGGATCTTAGTTCTATCAAATGTTGGTAATTTACCTTCATTTAATTGCTGATTATAATCTTTAGCGAGTTTAACGACTTCATTAGAAAGCAATAATATTGCGATCAAGTTGACGATAGCCATTAATCCCATTGATACATCCGCTAATGCCCAAATCACTTCATTACTCTGCGTCGCACCAAACATGATCATACCTAACACGGCAATACGTAGCGAGTTAACACCGCGTGAATGCTTGTGTTGTAAGAACATTAAGTTTGTTTCAGCATAAGAGTAATTTGCAATAATAGAAGTGAATGCAAAGAACATCAAAGCGATAGCGACAAATTGACCACCCCAATCACCCACTTGAAAAGCTAATGCACGTTGTGTTATTTCAACACCACCCATATTAGTAAACGATTCGACACCACCGGATAGCAAAATAATAGAGGCGGTAGCAGTACAGATAATGATAGTGTCAATGAATACACCTAGCATTTGTACATAACCTTGTGATGCAGGGTGAGGAGGATAAGGTGATGCAGTTGCAGCTGCATTTGCAGCACTACCCATACCCGCTTCATTGGAGAACAAACCACGTTGTACACCTGTCATGATCATTGCGCCAAATGCACCACCAGTTGCTTCTCTCCAACCGAAAGCTGAATCAAAAATTAAGCTTAAGATGGCTGGGATCTGCCCAATGTTCATTAAGACAACACAAAGTGCAATGATTAAGTAGCCGAGTGCCATGATAGGCACTATTTTTTCAGATATTTTTGCAATACCTCGAATGCCGGTAAAGATAACTAATCCAGAGATAACAAAAAGAGCAATACCAACATTTGTTTTGTCGAGACCAAACGATTCATGCAAGGCTGCTGTAATTGAGTTTGCTTGTACGGCGTTAAATACCAAGCCAAAAGCAATAATTAATAAGATAGCGAATAAGCTACCCATCCAACGCGCATTTAGGCCTCGTTCCATATAATAAGCTGGACCACCACGGAAATTACCATCATCGTCATGTACTTTGTAGGCTTGTGCAAGCGTGCTTTCTGCAAAGCTTGTTGCCATACCAATGATAGCAATAACCCACATCCAGAAAATAGCACCAGGGCCACCTACAGTGATCGCAATAGCGACGCCCGCTAAGTTACCTGTGCCAACGCGCGCAGCCAGACTGGTTGAAAGCGCTTGGAAAGATGAAATGCCTTCTTTATCAGATTTTCGGCTATTACGCATCACTGTGAAAGTATGTAGGAAGTGGCGAAATTGAATAAAGCCAAGACGAATTGTGAAGTAAACACCGGTTCCTATCAATAAATAGACAAGTAATTTGCCCCATAAAATACCATTGATCATATTAAAAATTTCTAACATATATTTTCCTTATTTTGATTCAATACAGTAAATCGAAGCGTAAAAGAAAAGTAATTCTAGTCGTTATGTGGATAGCGATTAGAATTAATCTTATTGACGATACTCTTTGACTTTAATACTGCAATTATGTTGATAAGTGGATTAATAAGTCCTTTTAATCACTCGTTTTTTAAAAATCGAGAGGCAATATAGCAAATATGTAGCGCAATTGTTTAACAAATTCTTGGGTTAGCACGTCCCGCTGATGTAATTTTAATATTTTCGGGTACATTTAAAGTGTGTCTGGTCTTTTTTTATGCAGATGCAGGTGTTTATCTGAACTATACTTTACAAAACAAAGATAAATAAGCTTATTTAGCAGGAGAATATCATGTCTATGGCAATTAAACCTGATTTCGCTTCGGCGCCTCTGAAAAAAAACAATATAACGGTGCCTTCAGATCTTAAAAACGCTCCTAACTCATTAACAAATAAGAAAAATGCAGATGAAGTGACAGAGCCCGTACATGTACAAAACAAAAAACGTCTTAATGCTGCTATATTAGATTCTGCCTTAAAATTTAATACCACGATCAAAAACCAGCCTGAATCTTTATTATTAAAAACAATATTACAAGGTATTAATAAAGCACTACAAGAAATAGATATTGAGAAAACAGTTGAAGACAATTACGAAGAGGGTATTGATGTAAGCCCGCAGGCAACTGCTGAGCGTATTGTTATGTTTAGTACGCAATATTATGGCGTGTATCAGCAACGTCATCCTGAAATGGATGAAGAGCAATCATTAACGAGTTACATTGACATAATTAGTGGTGCTATTGATCAAGGATTTTTAGAAGCAAAAGAGATATTAACAAACTTAAATGCGCTTGAAGGCGATACCGGAAAGAACATAGAAAAAACCTATGTATTAGTGCAACAATTATTACAAATATTTTTGGATAATAAGCGTGCAGAAATGCCTGTTGGAGATAAAAATATAATAAGTAAAGAAGACAACATTAAAGATAAAGAGGTAAGCAAATAGACGTTCCCAACGTTTTGGTCATAAAAACCCTCTTTTATAACCTTTTATCAGTACCTGTGTCTGCTGTTTAATTTCTCATGGGACTCTCTAATTGATGTGTAACTTTTCCTTTTTTAGTTCTTTTAGTATGACGTCCCTATTAATCTAGCGTATTAGACGATGAACGTTTGGATAAGTAAATAATATTATATTTATGCACTACGCGATCTGCTCTACACTGAGAGACATATATTTTTAATATATTGATCCTATCCGAGTAAAATAATGCGAAACATTCACACGTTTTTAAAATAACGTTTGTATAATGTAAGTGTAATTCTCTGTAAGTTATTTATTTCGATTAAGGTTTTAAATTATATATGTATAAAAAAGGTATTTTTAGTGTTTTTATTTTAGGCTTGTGCTTGTCTTTCTCGAGCGCTTGGCTTTTACATAATTTTGAAAAAAAATCGGTGCGTCTAGAATTTGAAAGTGATGTTAAGCAAAGGGTACTTTCTCTGCAACGAGAATTGAGTTTAAACTTAGAATTGAGTCATTGTTTACTTATTTTATTTAGAAATGGAAAAATACCCAGCTTTGCAGAATTTGAGTATGAAGCTAAATTACTGTTACAAAGGCATCAAACTATTTTCTCTTTATCATGGGAACCGCGAATTACTCAAGATCAGCGTGGCGAATTTGAGCAACAAAATAACATGATAATAAAGGAAAAGAAAAGCTTAACAGAGCTGATCGTTGCCTCCGTGAGAGCACAATATTTTCCCTTGCAATATATTGTGCCTAAAGCTGAACATCAGAAAATTTTTGGGCTAGATATCGGCACAAAAGAGACGCGTTTTAAAAACTTAATACTTGCAAAAAAAAGCGGAATTGCACATGCTACTGGACCATTAGTGCTACTTTTTGAACCGGATCATAAAGTGTCTTTTATTACCGATATTCCGGTGTATAAAAAAGCATCTTTTAATGAGCAACAGCGAGAAGAGAACCTTTTAGGGTTTATTAGTGCGGTCTTTAAAAGTGCGGACATATTTAATGCTTCTGCGTTAGGCGGGGATCCGCTTGGCATTGATATGCAGCTTATGGATATCACTAATAGTGATAGTCCTGAGCTATTACATGAACATTTTTCTAGAGACGATAGCGATTCACGTAGTGATCTAACGTATCGCGCAGTATTAGATGAAGTTTCTGGGCGAATATGGGAGCTAACAGCGGTTGCAACACAAGGTTATCTAGATAAGAGGAAAAGTTATCTGAGCTTGTTATTATTATTTTTTAGTTTAACAGTGACACTTTCTATTTCTTGGTACCTGTATTTTTGCTCAAAACAAGCATCAGCTATTAACTTAATCATAGAAGAAAAAACAAAATACCTTAATGAAGCCAATAAAAAATTAGCTAAATTATCTTTAATAGATCCTTTAACCAGTATTTTTAACCGCCGGAAAATGGATATATATTTACAAGATGAATGGGATCGCGCGATGCGCGGTGCAGGCTTTATTTCTTTGTTAATTATCGATATCGACTTTTTTAAAGCTTACAATGATAATTATGGACATCAAGCTGGCGATGATGCTTTAAGGCAAGTGGCTCAAAAGTTAAAAAAAGTTGCGAGGCGTACAGGCGACTTAGTTGTGCGTTTTGGTGGCGAAGAATTTGCGATGATCATGCCAAATTCGAGTGATGCAAGTGCGATGGCAGGCCTTTGCTTACAAGCTATTCGTGATCTGGAAATAGAGCATCAACACTCATCTGTTAGTGATATCTTAACCATTAGTATCGGTTGTTGCAGTTTAGCTGTGAAGCATGATCTGAGTGTGGATGATCTTGTAAAAAGAGCCGATAAAGCCTTATATCTTGCAAAGGACTCAGGACGTAATTGTTTCAAATAAAGGTTTTTTAGTCTTTTTTGGCCAGTTTTCGCAACATCTGCACAATTTACATTGTTGTTATGCGCCTGAAAAATATTTTCGGCGCATAACATCCGCAATGCTATTACATAAAATCAATCGGATCTACGTCGATAGACCATCTTACTTTCCTACTTTCAGGCAGTTTAGTAAACGCCTCTATTGCGCGCTGTAATGTTTGAGTTATCAATGCGCGATAAGCTGATTGCACTAACAATTGAAAACGATAGCGTCCCGCACGGCGCTCCATTGAGGCAGGAATAGGGCCCAACAGTAACATTTTGTCAGTAATATTATGCTCGTTACAAACTTGCATTAAAATTTGTCTGCAAAGATTTAAAAAGTTTTCAGCGAGCGTGGCATTTTCACATTCCGCGCGTAAGAGTGCTTGATATTGGTAAGGAGGTAACTGCGCTAGTTTTCGCTCACACAATGCATTTCGTGAGAACTGAGTATAACCACTATTAATAAGCTCTTGTAATAAAGCATGCTCGGGATGATGCGTTTGTAATACCACTTGACCTTTCTTCTCGGCGCGCCCAGCCCTTCCTGAAACCTGTGTGAAAAGTTGAGCTAAACGTTCACTGGCACGAAAATCATTACAAAAAAGGGCGCCATCAACATCAATTAAAGCCACTAAGGTGACATTAGGGAAATGATGCCCTTTAGCGAGCATTTGGGTGCCCAGTAAAATCTTATATTTACCTTGGTGAATATCGGTGAGGTATTGGTCAAAACTTTCTTTTTTACGCGTGTTATCCCTATCAATACGGATAACAGGGTAACTTGGGAAAAGTGTTTGTAATGTCTGCTCTAATTGCTCTGTTCCTACCCCATTTGCGATGAGCTGTGTTGATCCACAATCATGGCATTGCTTGGGGATAGGTAATGTCGATGCGCAGTGATGACAATGCAAATAATTCGCTTTTTTATGGTAAGTATAAAAGGCATCACAACGCGTACATTTTACTAGCCAGCCACATTCATGGCACATTAAAACAGGAGAGAATCCGCGTCGATTAAGAAAAAGGATCACTTGATTATCTTTTTGTAAATGCTGGCCCATTAATTCAATCAGCTGCGGAGAAAGACCTGATTGTAAAGGTAGGCCCGCTAGATTAATAAGGCTACTTACGGGGGGCTTCGCAGATCCAGCTCGTTGCGTTAAATGTAAGTGATGAAACTTTCCTTGTAATGCATTGTGCAGTGTTTCTAATGCGGGCGTTGCTGAGCCTAATACAATAGGGATATTTTGCATGTGCGCACGTTTGATAGCAAAATCGCGTGCATGGTAACGAAATCCCTCTTGTTGTTTAAAAGAGGCATCATGCTCTTCATCTAAAATAATCAACCCTAAGTTTTTGATGTCACTAAAAATAGCGCTACGTGTGCCGATGATAATGGCTGCACTGCCTTGTTTTGCATGGCACCAAGTATCGAGCTGCTGGCGCGCATTTAACGCTGAGTGTTTTAAATAGATAGGCAAGTTAAAACGCGCTTGAAAACGTTGTACTATTTGTGGCGTTAAACCAATTTCAGGCACAATGATCAGCACTTGTTTTCCCATTTTTAGAATGGGCGTTAAAATATTAAGATAGACCTCTGTCTTACCACTGCCGGTGATCCCCTCCAACAAAAAGCAATTAAACTGCGTGTTTTGTTGATTAACCGCGGTGATAGCAATCGCTTGCTCTGCTGTTAAATTAGGTTTATCTTCACTTTCTTGTAGATTTTTAGACCAATTTAAGTCAAATTCAGGTTGTTTTTCAATCCGCGTAATAAGATTTTTTAGCTGTAGCGCATTAAGGGTGCTACGACTGATCCCTTGGACTTTTAATTGTGCTGCGCTCTGTGATTTTTTCTGTAATAAAAGCAATGCTTGATACTGCTTTTTGGCGCGTTTCGTCTCGATAATATCTGCATCTGTCGATGTTATTTCCCAATATTCTTGTGCTTTAAACGTGGCTTCTTTGCCTTTACGTAATGCGCTAGGTAAGGCTTGTTGTAATACATCGCCAAAAGGGTGTTGATAATACACAGAGGCCCACTGTAATAAATCCCAAAGAGGGGTGCTTAATAAGGGCTGCGTATCGATCAATGTGATGACTGATTTTATTTTTTTTAAATCAAAATCGCTATCTTGGGTGGTGCTACATATAACCCCAATCATTTGTTTTTTCCCACCAAAAGGGACGCATACTCGTCGACCGACCAGGCTTGTTAATTGCTCTGGGGCGAGGTGTGCTGGCAACTGATAATCAAATGATCTGCGCAAAGGAATAGGTAATGCGACCTGACAAATAATGGGTTTAGGCATAAGTTGATTTTACTAAGAAAAGAATGATTGTAGCGCTTTTCTGCACTGAGGTGTATTTAATATACTCTATTAAGGCCTCTTTTAAAGAAGCCTTTATAATAGTTTAATCCTACCAAATTTCAGTTACATATTCAGGGTGGTCGATATACGGATTGCGATTACCTTGATAATCAAAGGCTGCTTTATTACGTTGTCGCTCTTTTAAGCTTACGGGATCGTTTGCGTGCCAGCGTTTAAGTAATGTAATAACCCAAGGCTGAAATACTCTGTTTTTACTACCATCTAAGACGGCACTTCCGATTGTATCTTTACCTTTCCAAGTGCTGATCACATTTTCATAGCGTGTTGCCATATAAAAGTAGGCGCGTGCAAAATCGCCTTTAAACTCATCAATGGGCTCAAAAACGATACCATTATAATTTGTAGATGCGTTTGCTTGGCCTAATTTACTACCATTTTTAGATGTCCAGGTAGGGTAGTTAGTTTCGCCATAAGGAAAGCGTGATCGCCGGCTATTAACATAGCCATCAGTTGCGAAAAGAGGGTGAATATCGGTATACATCGGGGAAATTTCTCCTCCAAACCAAGATTTAGGGAAAGAATGCTCTCGATTGTAACAATTTCCTTCGGCTTCGACTTGAGACTTCCCACATTTATCTTCGGGATCAAAATAATAGCTATCTGAGCTAGAAGGGTTTTCGGAATACATGTCTAATATTGAATGATCTTTGTCATAATAAATATCACGACTATTGGCTGAGATGAATGACCATACATCACTATAGGTGCGCACCTGATGATTTTTAATGATGTTATATAACGCCGTTTTTAAGCTAAAACTTGTTTTGTATTTAGCCTCTTTATAATAAGCGTCTAGAACTTCAGCAGATGCAACAGACTGTGTATTTTCAGTGCTAGTATTGTTTATATAGGAATGACTGGTTTGGATAAGAGTAAAGTCATCAACATAGACATTTTCGCCACTTTTAAAACCGACTTGAGCATAAAAACGTAAACCAATATTAATGCGTTTCGTTGCCGTTGCATGGTAATTAAACGTAAGCTCTTGCCATTGATGTATTAAATTATTATTACTATAGTTTTGATAGCCATCGATAAATATTCGGGCTTTACTATATCCTTGGGTATGATAAACCCAAACGGATAATTTATATGACTCTCCTCGTTTTACATCGATAGATTGACGGAAATCACTGTCTCTTTGCTCGGTCGAAA
Organism: Psychromonas sp. CNPT3; assembly: GCF_000153405.2. NCBI lineage: Bacteria > Pseudomonadati > Pseudomonadota > Gammaproteobacteria > Alteromonadales > Psychromonadaceae > Psychromonas > Psychromonas sp. CNPT3. The sequence continues at coordinate 2,590,668 of NC_020802.1, read as the reverse complement.
GAATACTTATTTTGGCGCTAGAAGATCCATTCCTATAAATAGAGTGTTCTTGAGTAAACGTAAGACCTTTATCAGTAGTAGACCAATATGCCAGTGTATTATTGGGCCAGTTTTCAAATCCACTATTAACTAATAAGTTTTTTGTAGTCGGTGAGAAATCTATTTCTGGTTGACATGAAAAAATGAAAAAAACACTACAGAGACAAAAAAACTGTTTATATTTATAAAACATATATATTCCCTTTTAAAATAAAAAGTCCATTTATATGGGGTTGTAAGAGATACATGTATTAGATGTAGTGGCAAAACCCATTAAAGTATTGTACTCAAGACGAATGTCTTTTCAATATAAATGTAATAGTTATCGCTAAGGGATGAGGAAGGGATGTTATGTGTAAAGATGTGAGTCGGTAAAATAGATTAAATAAAGCAATAAAGCAATAAAACGTAAAGCATCAGCGCTTTACGTTTTAGATTATTTAGATCAGAGGTTTAAACGCTGAGTTTTTTTGCAGCCGCAACAACGATTGAAATCGCATCTACTTCTGTTTTTTTCATGCTTTCGACACTTGGGATCTCTTGTTGTGTACGGTTAACAATAACACCAGCAACACATGCTGCGCGCCAACCTTGTGATGCACACATAGTAAATAGCGTTGATGACTCCATTTCATAGTTCAGTACGCCAAGATCTTGCCATTCTTGCATTGAACCTTTAAAACGACGTGTAATACGACCTGATACGGTATCGTAGCGCTCTTGGCCAGGGTAGAACGTGTCAGATGATGCTGTAATACCAATATGAGGCTCAATGCCTGCATCACGACAAGCTGCAACAACCGCTGTCGTACATTCAAAATCTGCAACCGCTGGATATTCCATTGGTGCAAAGTGTAAGCTTGCACCATCAAGGCGAACAGATGCTTGAGTGACAATGATATCACCTACATTCACATGTTCTTGGATAGCGCCAGTAGTGCCGACACGTAAGAATGTACGCACACCGAGCTGTGCTAACTCTTCAATGGCGATAGAAGTTGATGGACCACCGATACCTGTTGAGCAAATTACAATGGCTTTACCATCAATATAAGCAAGGTAGCTGGTATATTCGCGGTGACTTGCAAGGAACGTGGCATTATCCATTAACTCTGCAATTTTTTTAACGCGCTCAGGATCGCCTGGGACGATCGCTAAATTTGCACCATCTAACATTTTTTTGGTTAAACCTAAATGAAATACGTCTGACATGTTGTGTTCCTTATAATAAAAATATATTACTCGTTACAAAAAGAGTAACGGGGTAATGCTAATAATTCGTTATTGAGAGTCTATTTTAGCTGTATTGGTATGTTAAATATTGTTTTTATTATTAACATTTATTAAAATTGGAAATACATAGTAATGACTCAGTGCAACCAGTTTATGGGCAGTTCAACTCTTAAAATGAGATCTAGATCGAGCGCAAAGAGATTATTTTAAAAATATCTACTTGGTATAACAAAATATGTGGTTGATAAATAGGTCAGTTAAATATTATTTGGATTTTTTCATTAGTGTTTTTTGAAAGGTAGAACGAAGGGGAGAAGCAGATACCGATTTTTAGATCAGTATCTGTTTTATCTTTTCTATCGGTGTTGATTACAAATCTGCACCTAAAAAGGCATGTGGGAGTAGTTCCGCAATGCTGTGCTCTGCAATTTCTGTTGCTGAAGCATAACAAAATACCATGGCATCATTAGCGGATAGTTCAGCAATTACTTGGCGACAAGAGCCACAAGGATACGCTTGTACTAATGTTTTTTGTGCATTACGCGCAAGGATATGTACTTCTTTTATTTCGCCTAATTTAGTACCTTCGGTAATGGCAGTTTGTAGCGCATTACGCTCAGCACAATTGGTTGTAGGGTAAGCTGCTGATTCAACATTTACGCCTTTGTAGACTTTTCCATCAACCGTGACAACAATAGATGCCACATTAAATCCTGAATAAGGGGCAGAAGAGCAATCAAGCAGTGTTTTTAGTTCGTTAAAATAGTTCATGGTTAAACCTTATAATGTTTTAGTATAAAAAGTAGACTGTTTGTCTTGGTGTTTGCTAAAGCCTACTTTTTTAAGATAAAAAGCGTGCTCATTATTATGTGCATAAGCTTTGAGTTCTTTAAATCCTTTGCTTTTTAGGAGCTCTGGGTTGTCATTGTAATAATACGATCCTAATTTAAAATCACGGTAGCGTGAGGTTACGTAATCAAGCTCAATGGTAAATGTACCTTGATGATCACAATTTCCCACTAAAATACCGACGATATTATCATCGCGCAATAGATACAACGCAGTATCGGCTTGGTGTAGTTTCTCTTTTGTAATTTGCAATGCAATATCATCTTCATTCACACTTAAAAAATGCTGAAAATATTCAGAGTCCTTGTTGGCACTTAATATCTTAAAGTTCTCTTCTGTGTGGTAAATATGATACAAATAATAGATATTGATGCATGCAATACTTAAATTCATGACGATAGTCGGCCATGAATTTATAAAGTAGGCAAAACTTGCGAAAAGCAAACAACCAATAAAGTTGATCACTCTTAATTTTACAATAGAGCTCATTGTCAGTGATACTAAGACAACCAGCGACGCAAGATATCCAAACCATTCAACCCAATCAAAGTCCATAATAATCCTTTGTAGACGTTATAATACTATTGATTATATATCGTCTAAGCGGATGCGCGAATAGACTTGTGTTTCTGTCGGTAGTTTTTTATCACCACACATTATAGCGTGTTGTATTGCGCGCTCTGCATCACTAAACTGTGCTTCATTTTGTACGTGGATCATCGCTAATGGTTTGTCTTTTGTAACCTCATCACCTAACGAGATAAATTGGTTAAAACCAACGGCATAATCAATACTGTCAGATGACTTCATGCGACCACCGCCCATACTCACAACCGCCATACCGATAGCGCGGGTATCCATGCTTTGTACAAAGCCACTTTGTAATGCATAAACAGGGCGAATAATGGCTGATTTTTGTAAGTAAGTATCGTAATTTTCAACAAAATCAGTCGGTCCGCCTAATGCGCTGACCATTTTACCAAAGACTTCAGCCGCTTTACCATTATCGAGTACCGCTTGTAGTTTTTTCTGTGCATCGTCAACGTCTGTCGCAAGGCCACTGAGTTGTAACATTTCAGAGCACAGCGCCATGGTGACTTCATGTAAACGAGGGTTTACGTATTCACCCGTTAAAAATTGTACCGCTTCGCGTACTTCAAGCGCATTACCTGCAGAGCTTGCGAGTACTTGATTCATATTGGTAATTAATGCGGTGGTTTTACAACCCGCACCATTGGCCGTTGCCACAATGCTTTTCGCTAATTCTTCTGATTTTTCAAAGGTAGGCATAAATGCGCCACTGCCCGCTTTTACATCCATAACCAGTGACTCAAGGCCAGATGCTAATTTTTTTGATAAAATAGATGCGGTGATCAAGGGAATAGACTCAACCGTTGCCGTAATATCACGTGTTGCATAAATACGCTTGTCTGCTGGTGCTAAGTCGCCGGTTTGCGCAATAATAGCCACACCCACTTCTTTTACAATTTTAAGAAATTGGTCGGTACTTTCAGGGGTAGTTTGATAACCCGGGATAGCATCTAGCTTATCTAAAGTGCCGCCTGTATGACCTAAACCTCGACCTGATATCATCGGTACATAACCGCCACAGGCTGCAATCATAGGACCAAGCATTAACGAGGTAACATCACCCACACCGCCCGTTGAATGTTTATCAACAACCGGTCCATCTAAATGTAAATTTGTCCAATCTATGGTCATACCCGAGTCGCGCATCGCAGAGACTAATAGAACACGTTCGTCCATGGTCATATCTTGGAAATATACGGCCATCGCAAAGGCTGCAATTTGACTTTCTGTGACGCTGTTATTGGTGACGCCTTGAATAAAATAGTCTATTTCTTGTTTGCTTAAGGTTTTTCCATCACGTTTACTGCGAATGATTTCTTGAGGTAGTAATATCATTGTTTAACTCCATTTTTTTATTGATATTGGCAAACAGTTGTTTGTCTCGCGTGCAATTTTGTGGGATAAGAATTGCTAAAAATCGTAGGAAAACAGTCAATGACTCATTGATAAAGAGGGCTGGAAAGGGGAACATTGTTGTTAATAATAAATAGCCCAGAAAACTGGGCTATTTTAATTTTTTATATTTAGAACTTGTAAGTTACTGAAACATAATGGCTTAGGCCAGTAGATTCTGCGCTTCCGCCCCAATCTTTACCGTCTTCAATGCCGTATACGTTGGTGTATGCTTTTAAGCCATAACCGACAGCAAATTGATCAGAGTGCCAGTAGATACCATTAAACATAACGCCACCTTCACTTACACTTGAGTACTCATCTTTCATGCCAAATTGGTAATCGATATAACCTTGGTATGAAATGAATGAGCCATTTTCAAAGAAGTAAAAAGGTTTAAACCAGTTGGTAGACACTTGGTAACCATTCCAATCTTTTTTATTAAGATCGTATAGACCATAAACATTAAGACCGATTTTACCAAGCCAAGGCACCATTACATCAGAGCCTAGTCCCCAGAAACTGTTGTTAACATCACCACTACCGCCTAGAGCGTTACGTGAACCACCACCCCAGTTAAATAAGGTCGCGATGTACACTTCTTGAATCGGACCTAATGATAAATCTTGACCTGTTAATGCATCAAGAGAGATACGTGGTGCAAATTTCATGAACATTTTTGAAGCGTCTGAATCTTTATCAGTATCGTCTTTTGTTGCTAAGTTGAACACATCAACATAACCATAAAGATCAAAAACCCCAGAACGCCCACCAAATTCCATTTCTAAATAATCATGTGCATTATTTTCTGCATCTTTACCGTGTGGCAGCTCATCAATAGAATACATATAATTAAACTGCATCCATTTGTAATCATTTTTGTGGATATCGCCATCACTGTAATCGGCAGCGAAAGCTGAAGCTGAGGTTAGAGCAAGCACACTTAGTGCTACAATTGACTTTTTCATTGTATCTTCCTTGGTGGTCGTAAAAAAAGAGTAAAGGTATGAAATGACCTTAACTTATAATAGTAGAGGTCATTTTTTTAGATTTTTTAAGCAATGGCAGCGTCTAATGCAATGATCAACATTTCATTAAAGCTAGTTTGACGTTCATCTGAGCTTAGTTTTTCACCCGTGCGAATATGATCAGAGACAGTTAAAATACAAAGTGCATTCGCACCTTCTTCAGCTGCAACGCCGTATAGGCCAGCAGCTTCCATTTCCACACCTAGAATGTTGTATTTTTCTAGTGTGTCAAAAACAGCAGGCTCAGGCGTATAAAAAGTATCTGCAGAGAAGATATTACCAACACGTACTTTAATATTGAGTGCTTTTGCAGAAGCGACAGATTTTTCAAGTAACTCATAACTTGCGATAGCTGCAAAGTCATGTCCAGCAAAACGAATGCGGTTTGCTTTAGAGTCAGTTGATGCGCCCATACCGATGATAACGTCACGTACTTTTACATCAAGACTAATTGCGCCACAGCTACCCACACGAATAATATTTTTAACGCCATATTCACGGATTAATTCTGTTGCATAAATAGAGCAAGATGGAATACCCATGCCACTACCCATAACTGATACGCGTTTGCCTTTGTAAGTTCCAGTGAAACCTAACATGTTACGTACATTTGTTACTTCAACTGCATCATCTAAAAAGTTTTCTGCAATATATTTTGCGCGAAGAGGATCGCCAGGCATTAAAACTGTTTCTGCGAAAGCGCCATCGACTGCATTAATATGAGGTGTTGCCATGATGTAATACTCCTTTAAAAATACGCAACTTAGTAGAGCGTATTTAATTGTTTGATGTCCAAATTTATGCTTTTAAAGCATAAATCAAGACGATGTTAATTATTTAAAAATAGATGTTCCATATTCTAAATCGGGTAGCTGATGATGCGCAGCAATCGTTTGACCAATATCGGCAAAAGTATCACGTAAGCCAACAGATCCAGCTTTGACTGTATCACCAACAAAAATAAGAGGAATATGTTCACGCGTATGATCGGTGCCTTTCCAAGTGGGATCGCATCCATGATCGGCGGTCAAGATCAAAAGATCGTCTTTGCCTAAAAGTGCAATGATTTCAGGTAAGCGTTTATCAAAGTACTCAAGCGCAGCTGCATAGCCTGAAATATCACGGCGATGACCAAAGTCTGCATCAAAATTCACAAAGTTAGTGAAAATAATAGTTTGATCGTCAGCCGTTTTAAGGGCTTCTAAACTAGCATCAAATAACGCTTCAATACCGTTTGCTTTGATAGCTTGCGTAATACCTTGGGTTGCAAAAATATCAGAAATTTTACCGATACTGATAACATGACCGCCACTTGCTTTCATTTTATCGAGCAAAGTAGGGCTAGGAGGTAATACTGAGTAATCATGACGATTTGGTGTGCGTGCAAATTCACCTTTTTTAGTGCCACTAAAAGGACGCGCGATAACACGGCCGATATTGTATTCATCTACCAATTCACGGGCAAGTTCACATAACTTGTAAAGACGCTCTAAACCGAAGCTTTCTTCATGGCACGCAATTTGGAAAACACTGTCAGCAGACGTATAAAAAATAGGTTTGCCTGTTTTAAGATGCTCTTCACCTAGGTCGTCTAAGATGATAGTGCCAGACGAATGACAATTACCTAAGTAGCCGGGTAAGTCAGCACGTTTAACTAATTCATCAAGTAAAGATTGAGGAAAACTATTTTCTTTTTTAGTGAAATAGCCCCAATCAAATAAAACGGGTACGCCCGTTATTTCCCAATGTCCACTCGACGTATCTTTCGCAGTTGATAGCTCTTTAGCATAACCAAAAGCAGCCTCTGGAATAACATTCGCATCAAGGCCCGCAGGATATTCGCCTGAGCTTTCAAAACATGCTTGACCAAGACCCAATTTATTCATGTTCGGTATGTATAGAGGGCCATTACGGCCTTTGTTTGCTTCACCTTTAGCGCAACATTCTGCGATATGTGCCAGTGTATTTGAACCAACATCATCAAAAGTGCTACCGTCGCTAAGAGAGCCGACAAATTTATCAGCATCGGCGGTTGCGCCAACGCCAAAAGAATCAAGTAATAAAATCACACTGCGTTTCATTAGTAAGCTCCTTTCTCAACTGTTTTATCTGTTAAATTTAGCTCTTTTAGTAAGCCAACCAGTAAGCTTGATGCGCCAAAACGGAAATGCGTCGCATCTACCCAGTTGTCACCCATAATTGAGCGTGCAAGTTGCATGTAATCGTAAGCCGCTTGTGCATCTTTTACGCCGCCAGCCGCTTTAAAACCAACATTTTTCTTAGAGGCTTTAATCGCTTCGATCATGATTTTAGTCGCTTCGAGTGTTGCATTCACGGGTACTTTTCCCGTTGATGTCTTAATAAAGTCAGCGCCAGCATTAATACAAATTTCACTCGCTTGTTGGATCAATGCATCTGTTTTTAATTCGCCAGATTCGATGATAACTTTCAAGGTGACTGCGCTACCACATATTTCACGACATGCCGTGATCATTGTTTTACCAATTTCGCTGTTACCTGCCATTAATGCGCGGTAAGGAAATACAACATCGATTTCATCTGCGCCATATGCTACGGCCGCGCGTGTTTCTGCAAGTGCAATCTCTAAATCATCATTACCGTGTGGGAAGTTGGTAACAGTTGCAATTTTAATTTCGGGTGTACCTTGCTCTTTTAATGCTTTACGAGCAACGGGAATAAAACGCGGATAAATACAAACGGCAGCAGTATTACCCGCTGCAGTTTTCGCGTTATGACAAAGTTGGATCACTTTTTGATCCGTATCATCTTCATTTAATGTGGTTAAATCCATAAATTGGATACCTTGCTTAGAGGCAATTTTTAAATCAGTCATTATTTTGATCCTTTGTTATTAAGCTACTCAGGTCGTTATAATTTTAAGCAATTGCTGTGTATTCTAAATACTAAATGGTGCACAGGTATCTGCTGAATAGTTGTTATGGTTATTATTATTATTATTATTATTATAAAAGGTACCTACTGCGTTATCGCAGTAGGTACTAGAGATATTTAAGCTACGCTGATTGCGAAGAAAATACCCACTAAACAAGCACTCATAAAGTTAGATAAAGTACCTGCTAATACTGCTTTAAGACCCATGCGAGCAATTTCAGGACGACGTGATGGTGCAAGAACACCTAGTCCACCAAGAAGAATTGCCATTGATGATAAGTTAGCAAAACCACAAAGAGCAACGGTGATGATAACTTGAGTGTTTGCAGATAAAGTATCTTTAAAGCTTACGAAATCGATATAAGCTACAAATTCATTCACGACTAGTTTTTGACCTAGTAAGCTACCTGCTTGTAGTGCTTCAGACCAAGGCACACCAATTAAGAATGCGATTGGAGCAAAAACGTAACCTAAGATAAGTTGTAGTGTCAGTTCTTCTGCGCCGAAGATACCGCCAATGCCGCCAAGTAATGTATTGACCAATGCAATTAGTGCGATAAAGGCAATTAACATTGCGCCAACGTTCATTGCGAGTTGTAGACCGGCTGCTGCACCTGATGCTGCTGCATCAATAACGTTAACTGGCGCTGCTTCTTCATCATCTGCAATATCTGCGTCAGTTAGTTGCGCCATGCTGTCACGTGGCGTTTCTGTTTCTGGCTCTATTAATTTAGCCATTAATAGACCACCAGGGGCTGCCATAAATGATGCTGCGATAAGGTAATCTAAACTAACACCTAAAGATGCGTAACCTGCAAGTACTGCGCCTGCAACTGATGCAAGGCCACCGGCCATTACTGCAAATAATTCAGAACGTGTCATGGTACGTAAGAAAGGTTTAACAACAAGCGGCGCTTCTGTTTGTCCAACGAATACGTTAGCTGCAGCTGACATAGATTCAGTACGACTTGTACCCAATGCTTTTTGTAATGCGCCACCAAAGATTTTGATAACAAGTTGCATAACACCAATGTAGTAAAGAACAGACATTAATGATGCGAAGAAGATAATGATAGGTAGTACTCTAAATGCGAAGACGAAACCGCCACCACCAAATACTTCAAACATTTTTCCAGAAACTAAACCACCAAAGAGAAAACCGATCCCTGCGTTAGCACTATCGATAACCGCTTGTACGCCTGTTGAAATGCTACCTAAGAAACTAGCACCTGAATCTGTCATAATAACAAACGCGGCAATAGTTGCTTGAATTGCAAAAGCGCCGATCACTGTTCTTAAATTAATTGCTTTTCGGTTACTTGAAAATATCACCGCAATTAAAATTAAGGATAGGATCCCGACTAAGCCCATAACAATTTGCATATTTAACTCTCCATTTTAGTTTTAGATTTAAGAAAAAATTTCTACCATCATTATTTATCGTTAGTGAATCTTTATGTTGTATAAACAATCTATTTGCGTGTTATTTACGATTTTCTTATAAATAACTATGACACATAGGTGTTATTGTTTATTGGCGCTAGTTTACTTCACTTCGAAGTATAGGCATTAAAGTGTCTTTTCTTGATTGATATTTCAAAGATGAAATGTCGTTGAGAAAGAGATTTTTTAAATAATATGCATTGGTTTTTTTAAATATTAATAACAGGTTATTATTTTACGTATTATTAATATTGAAACATTCCTTGTCATTGCCTCTTAGCGCCACGAATTCTAGTTATTAAGTAAGGTTTAAAGTGTGATCAATCGCTCTAGAACACTAAATATTTACATTAATAAAGTCATGTTAACAAAATGTGTTGCTTCATTTTCGGTTTTACATTTTCCGTTAAATAATCTCTCTAAGTTTTCGCCTCTAATGATAATGACATTCAACGCAGAGCGCAATCAGTAGTACGACTCAGTTTAAGGGGGCTGAACTACATATTTCGGAAAAACGGCGTGCTTTATTGTAGTAATTTATAAATATTACTTTTTTGGTAAAGGACCGAGTATTTTTCTTGTAAAAATATTCTTATTTTATCTGCTTGAACGCTTTTCTTAACATCGTCTTGTTGCAGTGTTGCAATGAAATCTAGCATTTCTTGTTTTTGTGCGTCGTTTAATTTGTTTGGGCGGCCAGGGTGCTTCTTTTCTTCTAATGCGATTAAGCCTTGGTCTAAATATTTCTTAACCCAACCATTAACACTATGGCGGCTCACTTGTAAGTATTGCGCTATTTGGGTGCGATTTTTACCGCTATTAAAATGGTAAATAGCCAGTAAACGGATCCGATGTCTGGCGTTCTTCGTACTGGAAATGATTTCTTTTAAATTATTTTTCATATATCAAGCTTCTATAATACCCTTGACTAAGGAGGGTTATTTAATGGATTCTGTTGTTTTTTTATTCGGAAACAAGACAATTATAAGTCTTGTTAACAATTTTCGATGTAATCGATTTTATTGAGTAAACAACAAATAAAGTGTGATTCAACGCATTTGTTGATGATATATTAATAATATTTACCTCCGGATCACAAAATCTGTTGTTGTGTTTTTTTTAAGTTATTATTCCGGTAAAAAAAGGGCGTTAGTGAGTTGTTGAAAAGTGTAAAATTGATTATGCTTTGAATATAGACTGGGGCTTCGAGTGTTGTTAAGTCGTAACAATTAATAGGTAGTTATGTTGATAAACTTTAGAAAAAATTTTAATTGTTGTAAAACAGTAGGCTGTGCAAATTTCGGTAAAACAGAGAATGTTGATTATATTCAGCAAAGTGAACGTTTGGGATATGTCTCAACGGGCTGTGAGCTTTGTGGTAGTCATGCTCCGTGGATAAATAATGAATTAGTTAATAAAGTGTTAAAAGAAAAAACACTCTTTCATTTTGGGCGTAAGTTAACCGGTTGCCCTAAATGCCACCCTTATTTTTTTCTGACTGAGCCTTCACCTGCTAAATTACATGGTTTTACTTCGGCGGGTACGCAACGAAAAAAATGCAGTCAATGCAATACTGTATTTTCCTTACAAAATTATAAAAAGATAGCCGTATTAAAACGTGTTTTGAATTCTGTTTTAAAGCATCACGATACTAAAACGGCTATCAAAGAAACACAATTGTCTGCGCGCTTATATTATTTTTATCTCGACAAGCTGGCAAGGATCCTAGGAAACTTTAGCCGTATACGCGAGCAACTGAATATACAAGACAAGCATCTCGTGATCCACAGTGAAGGGCGTAGCTTTAAACTTGAGCACCACCGTGGCGTTTATACGCTACTCAGTGCAGAAGGCGACAGTGGTTATATTTTATTGCAAACAAATAATATGACCCAAGATCATTTTGACGCGTGTTTTATTTATAATGAAACAAAAGATACGATGATCAAAAGTATATATTCTGACAATATTGAAAACGTGTTAATTGATCGTTATCAGCAAAATCTACAGCGTAATCATTTTGAGCAACTGATCATTGGCGATTTACGGCCCATTACTAAATGCTCTCTCATTTACCCAGATAAAGTCGCTTATATCCATTTTCAATTGCTTAAAGGCTTTACTCAAAAGGTAGAAAGTTACACTCATATTATAGAGCATGAGAGTACGCTTCGAGCGGGAGCCCTAATGGCATGCGATGCTGATATTCGTCAAAAAAAGGCCGAAGTCTATTTTTTTGTGGAGTATCCCAAAAAAGCTGCAACACATTGGGCGTTAGCGGGTAAAGGCCTTGGCTGGTGGAAAGATACTTGGCACAGTAATGAGCTAGGTGCGTATTCCCCCATTACACCGGCACTGACAAAACCCTCTCATCTAGCATTGCTGCAAAGCCAAAGTATTGAGCGTTTTTATGATTATTTAGAAGCGAACATGAATAAAAAAATAAACAGTATGTCAGTGATAGATAATGTGTTTGAAATACACCGCGTTATTTATAATTATTGTGAATTACATCATGCTAAAAGTGCCGCGTTTTCCTTTTCTTTAGCAACAAAAAATTACAGCGCAGAAGAGTTACTTGATGAAGCTCTGCAAGTTGTGATGGCCTAATGATATTTTTTAGGTAAAAAAACAGATATAAGTTACTTTTTGGACTTAACTTCTATATAATTCGCAACCTGAAATTTTATGATAAATACGTGTGGTATTTTGTTGAGAGAAATGCTTCTTTCAAGCAAGATGGCGACACGGCCTAACGAGGTTTTCCCTATGAAAAATGCTATTCATCCAGAATACAAAGAAATTAATGCAACTTGTTCTTGTGGCAACGTTGTAACAATTGGTTCAACTGTTTGTAAAGATATTACATTAGATATTTGTGGCGAATGTCACCCATTCTATACAGGTACTCAACGTGTTGTTGATACTGGCGGTCGTATCGATAAATTCAAAAAACGTTTTGGATCACTTGCTTCTAAATAATTATTTAGTACAGCAAAAAGATACTAAAAAGGTGCTTATATTAAGCGCCTTTTTTTATATATAGATAATCTTACCCGTGTCCTTATTTATCAAATCTTACTCTTTAATAACCTAAAATATATATTATCCCCTCTCTTATTATCCCAATATAAAACGGCACTTTGAGTCTAAAAATAATATTGTTAATAGGGCATTAAAATTATCAACAAGAGCTTATTCCCTAGACTGTGAATTAAACGCTGTTACTTTCCATAAAAGTTGACTATCATCTATTTCTATTCTTTATTTCCCTTTAAATGGAACTCCTAAATGTCAAATTTACGTCAACAAGCGTTGGATTATCATGCATACCCTCGTCCTGGCAAAATCAGTGTGGAGATCACTAAACCCGCAGAAACAGCAGAAGATCTGTCGCTTGCATATAGCCCCGGTGTTGCTGAGCCTGTTCGTGAAATTGCCAAAGATCCTGAAAATGTTTATAAATACACAGGAAAAGGAAATTTGGTTGCAGTGATAACCAATGGGACTGCTATTTTAGGGCTCGGAAACTTAGGTCCTCTTGCATCTAAACCAGTAATGGAAGGTAAGTCTTTATTATTTAAGCGCTTTGCAAATATCGATAGTATTGATATTGAAGTTAAACACCGTACTCCTGAAGAGTTCATTAACACGGTCGCAAGCATTGCAGACACCTTTGGTGGTATCAATTTAGAAGACATTAAAGCACCCGAGTGTTTTGAAATTGAAAAACAATTAAAAGCGCGTTGTGCGGTTCCTGTTTTTCATGATGATCAGCACGGCACTGCAATAGTAACATCGGCCGCTATGCTCAATGCATTAGAAATTCAAGGCAAAGAGATTGCACAAGTAAAAATTGTCTGTCTTGGCGCAGGTGCTGCTGCCATTGCATGTATGGGATTATTAGTAAAATGTGGCGCATTACGTGAAAACATATATATGTTAGATCGCAAAGGTGTGATCCACACGAGCCGTGATGATATTAACGAATATAAGAAGCTTTTTGCTAACAATACCGATAAACGCACATTGGCAGACGTTATTGAAGGGGCTGATGTCTTTGTTGGTGTTTCAGGTCCAGATCTATTATTACCCGAACATGTAAAAATGATGGCTAAAAATCCAATCATATTTGCGTGTTCAAATCCTGATCCAGAAATTCGCCCTGATCTTGCTCATGGCGTGCGTGATGATTTGATAATGGCAACGGGGCGCAGTGATTATCCAAACCAAGTGAATAATGTTTTATGTTTTCCTTTTATTTTCCGTGGCGCGCTTGATGCTCGCGCAACAGAAATCAATGATGCAATGAAAATTGCAGCCGTAAATGCCATTCGTGACCTTGCAAAATTGCCGGTGTCGAAGGCGGTACTTAAAGCCAGTGGCGAAACGTCATTAGAGTTTGGCAAAAATTATATTATACCAAAACCAATGGATCCGCGTTTACTTAAAAAAGTAGCGGGAGCAGTTGCACGCGCAGCTGTTGAAAGTGGCGTTGCACAAGTTGAGCTTGCCGACGATTATATGGCTTAACTATTGTTTAAAAAATAAACCCTGTTAATCTCATTAGCGGGGTTTTTTGTTAATTAAAGCCCAGAAAGTAGTAATTATGGGCTGATTTAAAATCAATACTGGCTTCGTTAGTTAATTAGTTGTAAATTAGCGTGTTTAATTATCCAATACCCTGCATAAGAAGATGCAAGCGGCTGGGTATAAATATATTTCTCATCACTATTTGTAAGGGTATCGTATGTCAGGAAAACCTTCCTCTTCTCAGTTTGAAAGTAATAATATAGCGGATCCGCTTTTTATTCATGCTGAGCATATCGCAAAAGACTTCTCTCTATTTCCAGATAATTCTTTACCGTCTAATACTAAAAATTTAGAAGGACTGATTGCGCCTGAGCGTATTCAATCTAATTTGGCACTGATCAAAAAGATGGATGTTGATGCTTATATCGAACGCACGGTGCAACCGGCTGAAGATAACAAACGCCCAGGTTCAAAACATATTATTGCGGGCTTTAATGGCAAAATAATTACCGAGCGTAGCAACGGTGCTTTTTACAGTGCTGAAATGGAATTAGACTTTGGTGGCTATTCTAGACGTATCGGTATTATTGCCCAAGAGCGTAGCTCTAACAACGGAGCTTGGATGCCAGAGCATCACCGCGATGCAAGTAAAGCTATCCGTAAATTTGCTGATTTATCGTTACCTATCGTGTTCTTAATTGACACCCCTGGAGCGGATGCCGGTGAAGAGGCTAATAGCCAAAATCAAGCGCACAGTATTTCGCAAATGATCACTGAAAGTGCCAATGTTGATGTACCGACTGTCGGTGTCGTTGTGGGTGTTGGTTATTCAGGTGGTGCGATACCACTTGCGACTGCCAATATCTTATTATCGGTACGTGATGGTATCTTTAATACGATCCAGCCTAAAGGCCTACAAAGTATTGCACGCAAATATAATTTGTCGTGGCAAGAATGTGCGCAATCAGTGGGTGTTTCACCGGAAGAGCTGTATGCAAATGGTTGTATTGATGGCATTGTTGATTATTCACCTGTCGATAAAGATGAACGCCAACACAACTTACAAAAAGCCATTGTTTCGAGTATTTTATCAATAGAATCGACGTCGGTTAGTTTTGTACGTAAATATCCTGACATTTTAGATCATTATAACCGCAGTTTATCGCGCTATTTAGACCCATCAAGTAAGCTGATGGAAGTTGAAAAAGCCTCGGATAGCGCGCGTTTGATCGCAAAAAATCCAACGGCGCATAACAATGCCTTTGGTACGACTTATCGTTATATGCGTTATTTAACATTACGTACGCGTATTAAAGCGATTCAAAAAAATGAATATGGTCGTTTATCTAAATTAACTATCCCTGAAGGTGACTTAAACGCGCGTATTGAAGCCAATAGAAAGCAGGTCTTTACAAGTTGGTTAGAAAGCCCTGATAAGTTAATTTATGATGATGTCCTAAATAAAAATTGGAAAACCTTCTTATCTAAACGTGAAGATAAAGGTATTGAACGCAACATGTTCACCAAGCTTATTTTAGGTGAGCCTCAAGAAAACTATGATAATGCGCGCAGTAAATTATTAATTAATTTAACCTGGTCGTTATATAATCGCTGGAAAAGTAACGCTGAAGATAATTTCCGTGCACTAATTGCTTATCTAGAAGATGAAAAAGCAGTCCCATTAACTAACTCTTGGCCTGAATTGAGTGAGTTAACCAGTATTGATGTTGTTAGCCACGAGGATACTCGTGAATGCTTTTTAGTGCATTGTCGTCATATTCTAGTATTTAATGCTTTATATGATAATACGATGGGTAATTTGGCGTCTATTGCTAAAGAAGCGATGGCAACTAAAGAATTGTCTCGTGAGTCTGTTTCATCTTTAGTGCGTAGTTCATTAAAAGCCGCTTTAAATAAAGTCAGTGATGATGATTATGAACAACTTAAACTCAGCTTTAACCTTTGGTTACGTCATTTTACCGATCAAAGCGAACGTGCAGATATTCTTGCGAAAGTAGAAGAGTGGAAGAGTATTGGTGCACCACAAATGAATGCGAGTTTATTTGTGATCTTGACCTATTTATTTGAAAAAATAATTCCTTCTTATTATGCAAGTCGCGAGAACGTTGCAGATTATAATGGCGTCATTAATCCGGTACGTATCGGTCGCCGTAAAGATTTCTGGAACCGTTTAACAATGGGTTATCAAGATCTATTGATTCAAGCGGTACTGCGCAGTGAAAAAAGTAAAAAGAATAATTCGTATGAAGTTATTTTAGATAAATTCTTTACTAACTTTAAAGAGTCAAAGAAAGATTTAATGACGGCCAATTTACTTGAATTCCCTGGCTTTCGTCTATCGGTTGAAGATGCATTAGATAAAAACATTAAACCTTGTGGCTTAGTTACTGGTATTGGTGAGTTTAAACTGCAAAGTGGAGAACTTCAGCAAGTGGGTATCGCGGTATCGAACCTTGCTTTCCAAGCCGGCGCTTTTGATATGGCCAGTGCTGAAAAGTTCTGTGCGTTACTGGTTAAATGTGCACAAAAACATTTGCCAGTTGTCGCATTTATCAGCTCAGGTGGCATGCAAACGAAAGAAGGTGCCGGTGCACTATTTTCGATGGCCGTGGTAAATGATCGTATTACGCGATTTATTCGTGATAATGATTTACCGGTGATCATGTTTGGTTATGGTGACTGTACGGGGGGCGCGCAAGCGAGTTTTGTGACACACCCTATGGTACAGACATACTATTTATCAGGCACTAATATGCCGTTTGCTGGGCAAATGGTTGTGCCTGCATACTTACCATCTACCTCTACGCTGTCAAATTATTTATCACGCGTACCGGGTGCGATGGATGGCTTAGTTATCAATCCATTCTCTGATGATCTTAATGCTAAATTAACTGACATTGATGAAAACATGCCAATGCCTAAGATCACAATTGAAGAAACGATCCAACGTGCATTAACCGGTTTTGTACCTGTATGTAGTTTGGTTGATGATGAATATTCTCAAGTAGATCCTCGTCAATTAATGACGCCAGTGAAAAAAGTATTAATACATGCGCGTGGTTGTACGGCGGTTAAACTTATCCGTAAAGCGCAAGATAATAATATTAAAGTGGTATTAGTTGCTTCTGATCCCGATATGACTTCTGTGCCGGCTAATATGCTAGGAGCGGGAGATCGTTTAGTTTGTTTAGGCGGAAACACCTCAGATGAAAGCTACCTTAATGCAAATTCAGTATTAAAAATTGCTGAATATGAAGAAGTAGATGCATTACATCCTGGTATCGGTTTCTTATCAGAAAGCCCACAATTTGCAGATCTTTGTGTGGGTCACGGTATTAACTTTATCGGCCCAAGTATGGACAGCATGTTAACCATGGGTAATAAGTCTAACGCTATTAAAACGGCACAGGATCACGGTGTTCCCGTTGTACCTGGTTCGCACGGTATTTTAACCGGTGCTGAGCAAGCTCTCGATATTGCCAATGGTATTGGTTACCCTGTACTGCTTAAAGCCGTAAATGGTGGTGGTGGTAAAGGTATCCTTGTTATTGAAAAAGCCGAAGATATGTTCACAGGCTTTGCGCAGGTTTCTGCTGAAGCGCGCAGTGCTTTTGGTAATGGCGATCTTTACCTTGAAAAATACATCACTTCATTACGTCATATTGAAGTGCAATTATTGCGTGATAAGCAAGGTAATACGCGTGTACTTGGTATTCGTGATTGTTCTGTGCAACGTAATAACCAAAAAGTAGTTGAAGAGTCTGCATCAACAATGCTTCCTAAGAAATTAGAAGAGTTGGCAATGACCTATACAGAAAGTCTTGCTGAGGCGGTTGATTACATGGGTGCGGGTACTGTCGAGTTTATTTATGATCTTGATGAAGATGCCATTTACTTTATGGAAATGAATACACGTCTACAAGTTGAACATCCGGTGACGGAAGCTACATCAGGTATTGATATCGTGAGTGCGCAATACTCTATCTCATCAGGTGAGAGCATTGCCGACATGAAACCTGTTAAAAAAGGTTATGCGATTGAAGTGCGTGTGACGGCTGAAAAAGCGACACTTGATGCAAAGGGCATTATGCAACTACTTCCATACCCTGGAAAAGTAGATAAATGTGTTATTCCTGAGCAAGATAATGTTGAAGTTATCTCGATGATTGCAGCCGGAAAAGAGGTTTCTCCTTACTACGATAGTTTAGTGGCACAATTTATTTGTTCAGGTAAAAATCGTAATGATACGATAACTAAACTGATTAAATTCTTAGAAAAAGTTGAAATCACAGGTATTGCAACCAATATTCCATTATTGCTACGTATCTTAAAAGATGATGTGTTCTTAAAAGGTATTTACGATACAACTTACTTACCTAAGTTTATGGCAAGACTTGATCAAGATGTCATGATCAAAGAAATTGAAGCGTCAGCTTCAACAGGTGGAAGTGCCGTTTCTATTCGTGTTGATGGCAGTAATGAATTGAAAGTATTAGCGCAAAGCGCGGGGATTTTCTACCGAGCTTCATCACCAGCGGAGCCTGATTTTGTACTTGAAGGTGACATTGTAAATATTGAGCAAACGTTAGGTTTGATGGAAGCAATGAAAATGTTTTCACCTATTACGTTATCAAGCTTCAATCTGCCGGATGCTGAGCTTTATGCTAAAAAGACTAAGTTCCGTATCGAGCGTATTATTAATAACAATGGCCAACAAGTATCAAGTGGTGATTTGTTATATATTGTGACGCCTCTTTAATCGAGACAATATAAGCAGATAAAAAAAGCCAGTCGATTGACTGGCTTTTTTATTGCGTTAATATTTGTTTATTAAAAAACATGTAAATAGACCTGTAGTCAGGGTGTATTAAGGATAGATATAATGGATATTGCTCTTTTGTGTAATGATCCTGCGTTAAAAGCTCAGGCACAACGCTTGCGTGATAAATGGGGATTTATTAATCAAGCCGGTGGGGATTTTAGATTACACCTCCTTATGGAGCATCTTGCGTTGGAGCAAACCGACGATCCTAAACAAGGATTTGTTTTTGTGGATTTTGTTGCCGGCGGTAGTGCGCACCGACGTAAATTTGGTGGCGGTAAAGGGCAAGCAATAGCCAAAGCCATTGGTATTAAAGCCGGTGTTGAGTTAGAGGTAATTGATGCAACGGCAGGACTTGGCAGAGATGCTTTTGTGCTGGCGACATTAGGTTGTAATGTGACGTTAGTTGAGCGCTCACCTGTGGCAGCCGCTTTACTTGATGACGGTTTACAACGCGCTTATTTAAACTTAGAAATTGGCGCTTGGGTAAAGCAACGCATGCGCTTAGAGTTTGCTTCTGGCTCCGAATATTTAAGGCATAACACAACGGATGTGGTGTACTTGGATCCGATGTTCCCACATAAAAAGAAATCGGCACTGGTTAAAAAAGAGATGCGTGTTTTTCAAGGCGTGATTGGTGCTGATTTGGATGCACATGAGCTATTAGAGGTCGCTATCGCATCAGCGCGTTACCGGGTTGTCGTCAAACGTCCCGATCATGCTCCCTTTTTAGCGGATAAAAAACCGAGTATGAGTATTAAAACCAAAAAGAATCGCTTTGATGTTTATGTAAAAAAAGCCATACCTAGTGCGTAAAGCAAGTGATCTTATGTTTTTATGAAAAGTCAGCAAGCCCAATGGACTTGCTGATTTTAGATAAAACGTTTCGTTACAATGAGATTGGTGTACTTGTTTATAGTTTTATTTTTAATAACGCCGCGATGTTATTTGCTGTTTTTTGTACATTTAGCGATGCATCTTGTAAAGCCTGCTCTAATGTCATGGCACGAGGGACAATACTAAACAGCGTATCAATACCGTGCTCGTAAACCACATCACAATCTGCACTTAAACAACCCGCAATGGCAATCACTGGAAGGTCATATTTTTTGGCTAAGCGTGCGACACCAATCGGCGTTTTACCACAGATAGTTTGACTGTCAATTCGGCCCTCACCCGTAATAACTAAATCAGCATCGGATAAACTCTTTTCAAGCCCCAAAGCATCAATGACAATATCAATCCCAGGGCGTAGTTTTGCATTAAATAAAGCCAATAAAGTTGCGCCCATACCACCTGCTGCACCTGCCCCTGGGATATCTTTAATATCTTGAGATAACTGCGTTTTTAACAGCATGGCATAATGGCCCAAATTACTATCGAGTATTTTTTGCATGGCAGGTGTCGCCCCTTTTTGAGGCCCAAAAATGTAAGAGGCTCCTTGCTCTCCACACAAAGGATTATTAACATCACAAGCGACTTCAAAGGTAATATCTGCTAAACGAGGATCCATGTCAGTGATATCAATTTTTACTAAATCAGCAATGCCCGCACCTCCAAATGCAATTTCCTGATTGTTTTTATCTAGCATTTTAACGCCGAGAGCTTGTGCCATACCAATGCCAGCATCATTTGTCGCACTGCCTCCAATACCTAAGATAATATGTTTAAAGCCTTTATCGAGTACCGCTTTAATGAGCTCTCCCGTACCATAACTGCTGGTTAATAATGGGTTGCGCTGAGCAGGGGAAACAAGGTGCAAGCCAGAGGCTGCTGCCATTTCAATGATGGCTGTCTTGTTATTACCCATTAGTCCATAAAATGCATTTATTTTATTGCCTAATGGTGCGCTAACAGGGCAGTGCTTAATGCTACCCTGACTCGCATCGACTAAAGACTGTACAGTGCCTTCACCCCCATCTGCCATTGGAAACTTTATATAGGTAGCATCGGGAAATTGTTGTTTAAACCCAGCTTCAATCGCAGTGGCGACTTGCATCGCTGTGAGACTTTCTTTATATGAGTCGGGTGCAATAATAATTTTCATAAACTTTCCTTTATACAAACAAACCAAAGACACCCAAAATCATAGTTGAAAATAAGTGCATCAGGCTTAATTCATTTCAACCCTTCTATTTTGTTAATAGCAAGGAAGCCCCCTCATGACGGCAATTTAGGCGCGAAGGATCACCAGATACAATAATAAAACCCGGCTCATCCATGACATTGACTGAGTATTGAATGATGCGCATTGCCCTGCTGACTATCTGCTGTGCAATTTCCGTATTAAGTTGCATGATATATTCCAATATTTAATTTTTTAGCTTGAGAGCAAATAGAATTTTATGACTAGCACTTAGTCTATAATGTGATGAATTGGTACAACGATATTTATATCGTCGATAACAGTACTAGAAAAGCTTCTTATTTTATTCTTTAAAGAGTCACTATTATGCGCATAAAAATACAATACATGTTGTTATTATCTTTTTTTTCTGTGGGCGCTTGTGCAGGAGATATCCAAATACAAACAAAGGACAGCTTGATCCGTAATGATGTATTTGATGCGAAACGTGAGCGAATAGATGCCTACAGAGAAGCGCAAGCTCTGCAACAATTAGAAAGTCAGTCCTTACAGCTAGATATTTCAAATGTATGTATGTTGCTTCGACGGGAGGGCGTTATTTATTTTTGCGCTACAAATGGCCATTATTATAAACAAGTCATAGACAACAATAACAAGTATTATCAGCAACTTTCCCCCGTTAAAACACTTAAAATGGCAAAATAATGACGCCTATTTTTATATACTAAAGCAGGTGCGTATTTTTTATTTTCTTCTTTAAAGTAATATTTATGGTCATGCTACGGGTTATCCTAGTGACAGATAATACAATTACGGTATTATGGGTATAATATAAATACGATGAGAACGCGTTTTCGTTAAAATAAGATGAGAGCGTACTTTGGCAGTATGCCAGAGAATAAACTAATCAACTATGTTTCACTTTTCACTAAATTGGATGTTTTAATATGTTAGTACTTGGTCACCAAAATCCTGATTGCGATAGCTTATGTAGTGCTATGGGTCTTGCCGCCCTTTTTAATAAAATTGGTCGTCCTGCAACGCCTATTTTGCAAGGTGAGCCTAACCCAGAAGCATTATTTTTATTAGAGCGTGCGGGCCTTAAGCAACCTGAAATTCGTACCTCGGTCGCCGGTGAAGAGATTTTCATTGTTGATTATTCTGATTGGGGTCAAGGCACAAGCGACATGAAAAAAGCGACGTTACGTGGCATTGTGGATCATCATAAATTAGGTGATATAACAACGTCTGAACCAGTGGAATGTTGGATTTGGCCAGTAGGTTGTAGTGCAACAATCGTTTACAACATGTATAAATTTCATGATCAAACGCCTGAGCCTGCGATTGCTAAAATGATGATGGGTGCCATTATTTCTGATACCGTCAATTTTCAAGGCCCAACAACAACCGATATTGATAAAGTGGCTGCTAAAGCGCTTGCTAAAATAGCGGGTGTGGATGATATGCAAGCTTTTGCAACGGATCAATTCGAAGCTAAATCAGATATTAAAGCGGTTAGCGCTGCTGAGCTTATTTTACGTGACCAAAAAGTATTTGAAATGGCGGGCGAAAAATTAGCGATAGGGCAATTAGAGCTAACCTCTTTAACGGATGCATTACTTAAGAAAGATGAAATGTTAGTTGAAATGGGACAATTGCAAGCAGATAAAGGCTATCACTCTACCATTGTTCTATTAACCGATATTACTACATTAGATACAACGGCTTTGATCATCTCTAAAGATGCAGATAAAATCGCTAAGGCATTAAACAGTCATGTTGTAGACCATACGTTTGAATTGCCAGGTGTTGTGAGCCGTAAAAAGCAAATTATTCCATTTTTACAAAGTGCATTTGAAGGCTAATTTGTTTTCATTGCGTTAGATGAACGTGAGCATTACATTATGTATGGATTTTAATGTTTGTATGAGAGAAAAGGTGAACATCAAAGATGTTCGCCTTTTTTTATAGTGTCACTATTATTATTTTAGATTTTATTTTTTTGAGGTTTATATGCACATTCATATTCTTGGTATTTGTGGTACGTTTATGGGCGGTATTGCTATTATTGCCAAATCGTTAGGTCATAAAGTGACAGGCTCAGATAAAAATGTTTACCCCCCTATGAGTACGCAACTTGAAGAGCAGGGCATTGAGCTCATCCAAGGGTTTGATCCGAGTCAACTTGATTGTAAACCTGACATGGTGATCATTGGTAATGCAATGAGTCGAGGAAATCCTTGTGTTGAGGAAATTTTAGATAAACAGATGCCTTATATATCAGGCCCACAGTGGTTATTAGAAAATGTTTTAAAAGAGCGCTGGGTTTTGGCCGTCGCCGGTACGCATGGAAAAACGTCAACGGCAAGTATGCTGGCATGGATCTTAGAGTATGCCAATATGAAACCCGGCTTTTTAATTGGTGGTGTTCCTGAGAATTTTGGTTTATCCGCGCGCTTAGGCGAAACACCTTTTTTTGTTATTGAAGCTGATGAATATGATTGTGCCTTTTTTGATAAACGATCGAAGTTTGTTCATTATCATCCACGCACCCTTGTTTTAAATAATTTAGAATTTGATCATGCCGATATTTTTGAAAATTTAGACGCAATAAAAAAACAGTTTCATCATTTGATCCGCACAGTGCCAAGCAGTGGCCGTATCTTTTTTCCTAATCAAGATGAAGCATTGATGGCAGTTAAACATATGGGGTGCTGGAGTGAAGTTGAATATTTAGGTGAAAATTGGTCAATTAATAAAATACAAGAAGATGGATCGAAATTTGATGTATTGCTCAATGCTAAAATAGAGGGTCGAGTTGATTGGCCATTGATCGGTGATCATAATATTAATAATGCATTAGGCGCAATCGCTGCAGCTCGCCATGTAGGGGTTACACCTGAAATTTCAACCCAAGCTTTAGCGTCGTTTAAGAGCATCAAACGCCGTATGGAAGTCAAAGGAGTGGTAAATCATGTGACCGTTTATGATGACTTTGCACATCATCCTACCGCGATAAATACAACCTTATTAGGGTTACGCGCAAAAGTGGGGGAAGCAAGGATCATCGCAGTCGTAGAGCCCAGATCTAACACCATGAAATTAGGCATACAAAAAGAAGCGCTTGTTAATGCCCTGACGTCAGCCGATAAGATCTATTTCTATGAAAGTGCTGATATGCAATGGTCTATCGCAGACCTATTTATGGAGCAAGGAAAAAAGGTAGATATATCAACTGAGATTGATACATTAGCCGATAAATTAGCTGAGATAGCTCGCCCCGGAGATCATATATTGATCATGAGTAATGGTGGGTTTGGAAATTTACATCAGAAATTATTAGATAAGCTTTAGGATAAATTATGTTTTTAGAAAAAGTAACGCTCGCAGTAACCGGCGCATCAGGTAGTGGTTATTTCTTACATCTCTTAGACGTATTAGTTAAAAGTAATTGCCAAGTTTATTTACTTTTATCAGATGCTGCTCGCATTGTATTAAAAACTGAAGCTGACGAACAATGGCCAGAAGATATTGAAACGTTAAATACGTTTTTAGAAAAACGTTTTAACACAAAAGCAAAGCAGATTATTGTATTGGGGCGTCTGGATTGGTTTTCTGTGGTTGCATCGGGATCTTCTGCACCGAAAAAAATGGTTATTTGCCCTTGTAGTTGTGGCACCTTTGCATCTATCGCGCAGGGCTTATCGAAAACATTAATTGAGCGCGCTGCCGATGTTGTAATGAAAGAGCGTGGACAACTTATTATTATGCCAAGAGAAACGCCTTTTTCTACCTTACATTTACGTAATTTATTAACACTTTCCGAGTTAGGTGTGACGATCATGGCACTTGCCCCCGGTTTTTATCATCGTCCGCAGTCTATTGCTGAGTTGCATGAATTTATGGTCGCGCGTTTATTAGATCATCTACAGATTGCACATAGCAGTAAAAGATGGTGTGAGTGAGACTCTATAATTGAAGTTGCAGGTATTTGCTAACTTATTTAGCAAATACTTGCACCTTTTTATAAAATGTTAAAATTACATTGAGGAGCCCAATGATCGTATATTGAAATATAATCTAATAATCTAATAATCTAATAATCTAATAATCTAATAATCTAATAATCTAATAATCTAATAATCTAATAATCTAATAATCTAACAATTAGATCCGCTCAGGAAGCTACAACCCCTATTACGTTACGCTTATCACATATTCGTTTATCTCATCGCTATTACATACAACAAACATTCACTTTTACAAGACAATAAGTTGACCAATAACACACTATTAGAATACAGTGAATGCTATAATTAAGGTGCGTGGGTTAGCTTCGAACAATATTATTTTATTTTAGTAACATTTTTCTACTATTTGGTAACATTTTGCCACTATTTGGTAACATTTTACTGCTAAATAAGAAACTTTGTGCTGTAAAATACACAGAGGCACGATGCCACGCAGATTTTATTGTTTTTTATTAGTTTTATTGAGGATGTTCATGATTTTAGTTGAAGTTTTTACCGTACTCTTATTTATTTATCTTGGTGCCAGAATTGGAGGCATAGGTATTGGCCTTGCTGGTGGGGCTGGTGTGCTGGTACTTACCTTATTTCTAGGGGTAAAAGCGGGACATGTACCCGTTGATGTTATTTTAATCATAATGTCAGTGATCACGGCTATCGCCGCGATGCAAGTTGCGGGGGGGCTGGATTGGTTAGTCGATTTATCGGAAAAATTCTTACGTAAACATCCTAAACGAATTACTTTTTACGCACCTATTGTTACTTATATGATGACATTGCTTGCAGGGACGGGCCATACTGCCTTTTCTACATTACCTGTAATAGCTGAGGTTGCTAAAGAGCAAGGTATTCGCCCCTCTCGTCCATTGTCTATTTCTGTCGTTGCATCGCAAATTGCGATCACAGCATCGCCTATCTCTGCCGCATTGGTTTTTTTCTCTGGATTACTTGAGCCATTAGGAGTCGGTTACCTGACGTTACTTGCTATTTGTATTCCTTCTACATTTTTAGCTTGTATGATTGGCGCTTTTACCGCTAACTTTATCGGCTGTGAATTAAAAGATGATCCTGTTTATAAGGAACGCTTAGCAAAAGGATTGGTTAAGATGCAAGGTGTGACTAAGCGTGAAATATTACCAACAGCAAAACTTGCAACGGCTATTTTTGTCGCAGCGATTGTAGCGGTGATCATATATGCCACACTTATATCAGATGCATTACATATTATAGAAAATCCAACGCTAAAACGTAATGATGCCATTATGGTGTTTATGTTAACGGCAGCTGCCGCGATTGTTATTTTTACTAAGATAGACGCATCTAAAATATCTAATGTCTCTACCTTTAAGTCAGGAATGAGTGCCTGTATTTGTGTACTTGGCGTAGCTTGGTTAGGAGATACACTTGTATCTGCTCATATTACAGAAATTAAAGAGTTATCTGCAGGCGTATTAGAGCAATATCCTTGGATGCTTGCGATCACTTTGTTTTTTGCCTCTATGTTACTTTACTCGCAAGGCGCGACAACCGTTGCTTTAATGCCAGCAGCTTTAGCGATTGGTGTAGCGCCTTTAACTGCCATCGCATCTTTTGCCGCCGTGAGCGCTTTATTTGTGTTACCCACTTACCCAACACTGCTTGCTGCCGTGGAGATGGATGATACTGGCTCGACTCGAATTGGTAATTTAGTATTTAATCATCCCTTCGTGATACCTGGAGTCGTGACAATATGTAGTTCGGTAGCTATCGGTTTTGCGTTTGGAGGACTTATTCTTTAATTTAGGTTTATTTTAATTCTAATTTGTTAAATAAAGGCCAGTTACTAAATACGTAATTGGCTTTTTTTTGTTTAATTGTTTTAAAATAAGATTTAAAGTGAATTTAGACTTGCTTTTGGCTTATAAATTAAGCGCATTGTTCAAAAAGAAAACGAAAACAATTTACTTTGATAAATAGGTAATTAAACGCTTGCCAACGTGACTTAGATCTCTATAATGCGACTCCACAGACACAGCAAGTAACGCGAGTTACCGCGGTGTTTGGTGAGACAATGATTTGATTATTAACTTAAATTAAAACGTTGACAAATCTCACTGGTGACGTATTATACGCACCTGCCGAAAGGCACGCTCTTTAACAATTTAATCAAACAATCTGTGTGGGCACTAGATGATGATTTCAAAAAAGCCCTTACGATGATTTTGCATTGCAAATTCATTAAGAGGACAAAAAGAATCAATATCAGTGACACACGAATTAATTCATTAATTCAGAATAACAACAAGTACTTTTCACTAGTTGATTAGTTACTTAGTTTTAGTCAGTAATATTGAGTCGCATTGTTGGTAACAACATTGCAAATTAAACTTTAAATTGAAGAGTTTGATCATGGCTCAGATTGAACGCTGGCGGCAGGCTTAACACATGCAAGTCGAACGGTAACAGAGAGTAGCTTGCTACTTTGCTGACGAGTGGCGGACGGGTGAGTAATGCTTGGGAATATGCCTTAACGTGGGGGACAACAGTTGGAAACGACTGCTAATACCGCATAATGTCTACGGACCAAAGCAGGGGACCTTCGGGCCTTGCGCGTTTAGAGTAGCCCAAGTGGGATTAGCTAGTTGGTAAGGTAATGGCTTACCAAGGCGACGATCCCTAGCTGGTCTTAGAGGATGACCAGCCACACTGGAACTGAGACACGGTCCAGACTCCTACGGGAGGCAGCAGTGGGGAATATTGCACAATGGAGGAAACTCTGATGCAGCCATGCCGCGTGTGTGAAGAAGGCTTTCGGGTTGTAAAGCACTTTCAGCGAGGAGGAAAGGGTAGTAGTTAATAACTGCTATCTGTGACGTTACTCGCAGAAGAAGCACCGGCTAACTCCGTGCCAGCAGCCGCGGTAATACGGAGGGTGCGAGCGTTAATCGGAATTACTGGGCGTAAAGCGCGCGTAGGTGGTTAATTAAGTCAGATGTGAAAGCCCAGGGCTCAACCTTGGAACTGCATTTGAAACTGGTTGACTAGAGTTTTGTAGAGGGTGGTAGAATTTCAGGTGTAGCGGTGAAATGCGTAGAGATCTGAAGGAATACCAGTGGCGAAGGCGGCCACCTGGACAAAGACTGACACTGAGGCGCGAAGGCGTGGGGAGCAAACGGGATTAGATACCCCGGTAGTCCACGCAGTAAACGATGTCTATTAGAAGTTTGTGGCTATATGCCGTGGGTTTCAAAGCTAACGCATTAAATAGACCGCCTGGGGAGTACGGCCGCAAGGTTAAAACTCAAATGAATTGACGGGGGCCCGCACAAGCGGTGGAGCATGTGGTTTAATTCGATGCAACGCGAAGAACCTTACCATCCCTTGACATCCAGAGAATCACCTAGAGATAGATGAGTGCCTTCGGGAACTCTGAGACAGGTGCTGCATGGCTGTCGTCAGCTCGTGTTGTGAAATGTTGGGTTAAGTCCCGCAACGAGCGCAACCCTTATCCTTACTTGCCAGCGGGTTATGCCGGGAACTTTAGGGAGACTGCCGGTGATAAACCGGAGGAAGGTGGGGACGACGTCAAGTCATCATGGCCCTTACGGGATGGGCTACACACGTGCTACAATGGCAGATACAAAGGGTTGCTAACCTGCGAGGGTATGCGAATCTCATAAAGTCTGTCGTAGTCCGGATCGGAGTCTGCAACTCGACTCCGTGAAGTTGGAATCGCTAGTAATCGTGGATCAGAATGCCACGGTGAATACGTTCCCGGGCCTTGTACACACCGCCCGTCACACCATGGGAGTGGGCTGCACCAGAAGTCATTAGCTTAACCTTTCGGGGATGGCGATGACCACGGTGTGGTTCATGACTGGGGTGAAGTCGTAACAAGGTAGCCCTAGGGGAACCTGGGGCTGGATCACCTCCTTATACGAAAGAAACACGTTTAGTGTCCACACAGATTGTTTGATTAGAATGATAAAGCGCACAAAGTTCTTGGTCCCCATCGTCTAGAGGCCTAGGACACCGCCCTTTCACGGCGGTAACAGGGGTTCAAATCCCCTTGGGGATACCAAAATCTAGGCATTAAAAAACCAGAGAATCACTTGATAACTGTTTAATTTGAAACAATTATCAAGTGTTTTTTTAACACTGCTCTTTAACAATTAGGAAAGCTGATAAAGTTCTTATTTATCGCACAATAACAATGAATAACTTAGGTTATTTGATTGGTGTGATAGATATAAACGAAATTGTTCTCAGTAATTAGTATTTATATTAATTACTGTAATCAAGCAAAAATAAAAACAGCTGTAATTCACGTAAGTGAAGTGCAGTTTGTACGTATCTACTCAGTTATTTATAACTGATAGGTGCACGAAAAACGAATGTGTTTTTCATAGTAAAATATGAGGATCGCAAGCGTCTTGGAAACGACATATAAGATCTAGAAGTATTTTTAGGTATTGTATGGTTAAGTGAATAAGCGTGCACGGTGGATGCCTAGGCAATTAGAGGCGATGAAGGACGTGGTAATCTGCGATAAGTCCAGGGGAGTTGATAACAAGCGTTATATCCTGGAATTTCCGAATGGGGCAACCCGGCACTTAGTGTCATCGTTAAGTGAATACATAGCTTAACGAAGCGAACGAGGGGAACTGAAACATCTAAGTACCCTTAGGAAAAGAAATCAACCGAGATTCCGATAGTAGCGGCGAGCGAAATTGGAACAGCCCTTAAGCTGTTTAGAAGTTAGTAGAATGCTCTGGAAAGTGCAACGATACAGGGTGATAGTCCCGTATATGACAACTTCTTTATAGTGAAAACGAGTAGGTCGGGACACGAGAAATCCTGACTGAATATGGGGGGACCATCCTCCAAGGCTAAATACTCCTAATTGACCGATAGTGAACCAGTACCGTGAGGGAAAGGCGAAAAGAACCCCTGTGAGGGGAGTGAAATAGAACCTGAAACCGTGTACGTACAAGCAGTAGGAGCCGACTTAGTTCGGTGACTGCGTACCTTTTGTATAATGGGTCAACGACTTAATTTCAGTAGCAAGGTTAACCGTTTAGGGGAGCCGTAGGGAAACCGAGTCTTAACTGGGCGAATAGTTGCTGGGATTAGACCCGAAACTTGGTGATCTAGCCATGAGCAGGTTGAAGGTTGAGTAACATCAACTGGAGGACCGAACCCACTAATGTTGAAAAATTAGGGGATGACTTGTGGCTGGGGGTGAAAGGCCAATCAAACCAAGAGATAGCTGGTTCTCCTCGAAAGCTATTTAGGTAGCGCCTCATGTATCACTGTTGGGGGTAGAGCACTGTTTAGGCTAGGGGGTCATCCCGACTTACCAACCCTATGCAAACTCCGAATACCAACAAGTGCAATCATGGGAGACACACGGCGGGTGCTAACGTCCGTCGTGGAAAGGGAAACAACCCAGACCGCCAGCTAAGGTCCCAAAGTATATGTTAAGTGGGAAACGATGTGGAAAGGCTTAGACAGCTAGGAAGTTGGCTTAGAAGCAGCCATCTTTTAAAGAAAGCGTAATAGCTCACTAGTCGAGTCGGTCTGCGCGGAAGATTTAACGGGGCTAAACATATCACCGAAGCTGCGGATGCATAATTTATTATGCATGGTAGAGGAGCGTTCTGTAAGCCGTCGAAGGGAAAGGTGTAAACCATCCTGGAGGTATCAGAAGTGCGAATGTTGACATGAGTAACGATAAGGGGGGTGAAAAACCCCCCCGCCGGAAGACCAAGGGTTCCTGTCCAACGTTAATCGGGGCAGGGTGAGTCGACCCCTAAGGCGAGGCCGAAAGGCGTAGTCGATGGGAAACGGGTTAATATTCCCGTACCCTTTATTATTGCGATGGGAGGACGGAGAAGGCTAGGTGGGCCTGGCGATGGTTGTCCAGGTTCAAGTATGTAGGCGGGAGACTTAGGTAAATCCGGGTTTCTACTAACGCTGAGATACGATGTCGAGTCACTACGGTGATGAAGTCATTGATGCCATGCTTCCAGGAAAAGTCTCTAAGCTTCAGATAATAAAGGATCGTACCCCAAACCGACACAGGTGGTCAGGTAGAGAATACCAAGGCGCTTGAGAGAACTCGGGTGAAGGAACTAGGCAAAATGGTACCGTAACTTCGGGAGAAGGTACGCCTACGACGGTGAAGTCCCTTGCGGATGGAGCTGTTGTAGGCCGAAGATACCAGATGGCTGCAACTGTTTATTAAAAACACAGCACTCTGCTAAATCGTAAGATGACGTATAGGGTGTGACGCCTGCCCGGTGCTGGAAGGTTAATTGATGGGGTTAGCGCTTGCGCGAAGCTCTTGATCGAAGCCCCAGTAAACGGCGGCCGTAACTATAACGGTCCTAAGGTAGCGAAATTCCTTGTCGGGTAAGTTCCGACCTGCACGAATGGCGTAATG
Source organism: Psychromonas sp. CNPT3 (assembly GCF_000153405.2). Lineage (NCBI taxonomy): Bacteria > Pseudomonadati > Pseudomonadota > Gammaproteobacteria > Alteromonadales > Psychromonadaceae > Psychromonas > Psychromonas sp. CNPT3. The sequence continues at coordinate 2,559,266 of NC_020802.1, read as the reverse complement.
ATGGCCATGCTGTCTCCACCCGAGACTCAGTGAAGTTGAAATCGCAGTGAAGATGCTGTGTACCCGCGGCTAGACGGAAAGACCCCGTGAACCTTTACTACAGCTTAGCAGTGAACTTAGAGCCTACATGTGTAGGATAGGTGGGAGGCAATGAAACCAGGTCGCTAGATTTGGTGGAGTCAACCTTGAAATACCACCCTTGTATGTTTTGAGTTCTAACCATGGCCCCTGAATCGGGGTTTGGGACACTGTTTGGTGGGTAGTTTGACTGGGGCGGTCTCCTCCTAAAGAGTAACGGAGGAGTACGAAGGTTGGCTAATCACGGTCGGACATCGTGAGGTTAGTACAATGGTATAAGCCAGCTTAACTGCGAGACAGACACGTCGAGCAGGTACGAAAGTAGGTCATAGTGATCCGGTGGTTCTGAATGGAAGGGCCATCGCTCAACGGATAAAAGGTACTCCGGGGATAACAGGCTGATACCGCCCAAGAGTTCATATCGACGGCGGTGTTTGGCACCTCGATGTCGGCTCATCACATCCTGGGGCTGAAGTCGGTCCCAAGGGTATGGCTGTTCGCCATTTAAAGTGGTACGCGAGCTGGGTTTAGAACGTCGTGAGACAGTTCGGTCCCTATCTGCCGTGGGCGTTTGAGAATTGAGAGGAGCAGCTCCTAGTACGAGAGGACCGGAGTGGACGAACCGCTGGTGTTCGGGTTGTCATGCCAATGGCATTGCCCGGTAGCTACGTTCGGAATCGATAACCGCTGAAAGCATCTAAGCGGGAAGCGAGCCTCGAGATGAGTTCTCACTGGAGCTTTAAGCTCCCTAAAGGGCCGTTGGAGACTACAACGTTGATAGGCAAGGTGTGTAAGTACAGTAATGTATTGAGCTAACTTGTACTAATTACCCGTGAGGCTTAACCATACAATTCCTAAAAGTATTGTATTGAGTAACCAAGAGATGATTGTAATCAATCAAATACGTTTGCGAAGACATATTTTACGAAACAAATTGCAAGATTAAGAAACAATCCAGCTTTTCTAATTAAGATTTTTAGCTTGGCGATAATAGCGCTGTGGCACCACCTGATCCCATGCCGAACTCAGAAGTGAAACGCAGTTGCGCCGATGGTAGTGTGGGGTCTCCCCATGTGAGAGTAGGTCATCGCCAAGCGCCTAATTAACGATAAACCCCAGTCCTTCTACGAAGGGCTGGGGTTTTTTCGTTAAAGGCTTGGCAATGACCTACTCGAACATGGGATATAAAAAACGCAACGCAGTTGCTTTCATAACATGTGATAGTAGGGCGAGTTTGCCGACAGGCAAGTGTACGAGCGGGTGAGCACTGCGAACCCTGACCGTCGCCAAGCGCCTCTTTTTATAAAAGACAAGAATAACCCAGTCGGTTTTTTCTGACTGGGTTTTTTATTGCCTGTGATTTATGACTTACTCTCACATGGAACATAAACAGCCTGCCGTAGGCAGAAGCATATTGTGTGATAGTAGGGCGAGTATCGCGACAGCGATGTATACGAGCGGATGAGCTTTGCGAATCCCGACCGTCGCCAAGCGCCTCTTTTTATAAAAGACAAGAATAACCCAGTCGGTTTTTTCTGACTGGGTTTTTTATTGCCTGCGATTTATGACTTACTCTCACATGGGAAATAAACAGCCTACCGAAGGTAGATACATATTGTGTGATAGTAGGGCGAGTTTGCCGGCAGGCAAGTGTACGAGCGGAGGAACTCTGCGACTCCCGACCGTCGCCAAGCGCTCTATTAATAAAAGAATTGCGAATAATCCCTGTTGACTGATGTCAACAGGGATTTTTTCGTTATTAGCTTGGCTAGATGACCACTCTCACATGGGAAATAAACAGCGCAACGAAGTTGCTTTCATAACATGTGATAGTAGGGCGAGTTTGCCGACAGGCAAGTATACGAGCGGGTGAGCTCTGCGAGCCCTGACCGTCGCCAAGCGCCTCTCTTTATAAAAGACAAGAATAACCCAGTCGGTTTTTTCTGACTGGGTTTTTTATTGCCTACGATTTATGACTTACTCTCGAGTAGGGCGAGTATCGCGACAGCGATGTATACGAGCGGAGGAGCTCTGCGACTCCCGACCGTCGCCAAAGCGCCTCTTTTTTAAAACTATTACTATTTTCAAACCGTTTTTTCGTTATTAGCTTGGCTAGATGACCACTCTCACATGGGAAATAAACAGCGCGGCGTAGGCAGAAGCATATTATGTGATTTTAGGGGCGAGTTTGCCGACAGGCAAGTTTACGAGCGGGTGAGCTCTGCGAATCCTGGAGGGTATTGCCGACAGGCAAGTATACGAGCGGGTGAGATCGTTGAACCCTGGCCGTCGCCCAAGCGCCTCTTTTTTAAAACCATTCACTATTTTCAAACCGTTTTTTCGTTATTAGCTTGGCTAGATGACCACTCTCACATGGGAAATAAACAGCGCAACAAAGTTGCTTTCCTAATATGTGATTCTAGGGGCGAGTTTTCCGGCAGGCAATTTTCTTGATCGGACTAAGCTCTGTGTGTCCTGGAGGGTATTGCCGACAGGCAAGTTTTCACGAGCGGGTGAGCACTGCGAACCCTGACCGTCGCCAAAGCGCCTCTTTTTTTAAACCCATCACTATATAAAACAGATTTTTTCGTTAAAGGCTTGGCAATGACCTACTCGAACATGGAACAGAAAGATCCTGCAGAAGGCAGATACATATTATGTGATAGTAGGGAGAGTTTGTCGTCAGTGCCTTTTTTATAAACACGTCACTATTTCAAAGCCTTTTTTCGTTATTAGCTTAGTTATATAGTATTTTTATATTGCGATGTATCGAAGAAGGGATCCTTGTTGATGTGTATTTGACTAATAATTACCTCTTATTTGGTGTGGGTGTTTCTTTAAAGTGGCGAACTATTAATGTTAAACGGGACATTGATGTGTCGTAGTTCTTTTTTTATAAGGGGCAGAGGCAATATCTTTTTTACGCTATTAATTTTGATACGTATTTTAACCCTTAATTTTAAAATTATAAAAGAAGTACTAAATAAGTGTGAATGTTAAATATTTTGATTTGTTAGTTTTGGTTTTTATTATTTATCTTTTTTTCATTTAAGCGTTGTTGAATAGTGGTACAATCGCCCGTTAATTAAGTAAATAGGTATTATATGAACCATTCCATTGCAACAATGATTTCTGAAGAAGAAATAGCGAAACGAGTCAAAGAACTTGCGCTACAAATAGACGAACATTATAAAGACAGTGATTCACTTATTTTAGTGGGTTTATTGAGAGGTTCGGTTATTTTCTTATCAGATCTTGCGAGAGCGTTAACTATCCCAGTTAAGCTCGATTTTATGGCAACCTCAAGTTACGGTAGTAGCACTGTTGCTGGTGAAGTTAAAATTCTTAAAGAATTAGATGAAGAAATTCGCGATAAAGATGTTCTCATTGTGGAAGATATTATTGATACGGGTAATACATTAGAAAAAATAAAAGAAATGTTATTATTACGTGATCCTAAATCTGTAACTATCTGCGCATTACTTAATAAGCCTTCTCGTCGAGAAGTTGATGTAAAAATTGATTGGCAAGGATTTTCAATCGAAGATAAATTTGTTGTTGGTTATGGCATGGATTTTAATCAACTATATCGTAACCTACCTTATATTGGAATGGTTACGTTTAACGACTAATATAGGTAAACCGTATGTATGCTATTGATCTTAACAATATAAAAAAAGTATACAAAGGAGGCGTTGAAGCATTAAAAGGACTTTCTTTACAAGTTGAAGAGGGCGACTTTTATGCTTTACTTGGGCCTAATGGCGCAGGCAAGTCAACGACCATTGGTATTATAGCTTCCCTTGTGAATAAAAGCTCAGGGACGGTGAGTGTCTTTGGTTATGACTTGGATAGTCAACTTGAATTAGCTAAAAGCCAAATAGGCTTAGTGCCTCAAGAGTTTAATTTTAATCCATTTGAGCCACCTATTCAGATCCTTGTTAATCAAGCGGGATACTACGGTATTAAACGCAAAGAAGCGTTGCTTCGTGCGCAAAAATATTTGAAACAATTAGGTTTGTGGGACAAGAGAAACCAACCTGCACGTGAATTGTCAGGTGGGATGAAACGACGCTTAATGATTGCTCGTGCATTAATGCATGAGCCTCGTTTATTAATATTAGATGAGCCAACCGCAGGCGTTGATATTGAAGTTCGGCGTACGATGTGGGCGTTTTTACAAGAGCTCAATAGTAACGGCGTGACGATCATCTTGACCACGCATTATCTGGAAGAAGCTGAAATGCTATGCCGTAATATTGGTATTATTGATAATGGTCATTTAGTTGAAAACACGAGTATGAAAGCTTTATTGTCTCGTTTAGATAGTGAGACATTTATTTTAGATGTTGATCCTCCCTTATATTTGCCAAGTAGTGAGCGCTTTAAAATCACCCAATTAGATGAGATCACATTAGAGCTCGAATTATCCAAAGATCTTTCTTTGAATAAAGTCTTTGAAGAGCTCACCGCTCAAGGCATACGCGTCAATAGTTTAAGAAACAAATCGAATCGTTTAGAAGAATTATTCATAGAGCTTTTGAAAAAGGAGAAAGTGAATGTTTAAATGCTCCTATCGTATTGCATTACAAAGTATCTTGCGTAAAGAGATCAATCGTTTTTTACGTATTTGGTTACAAACGTTAGTTCCCCCCGTTATAACGGTTAGCCTTTATTTTGTCATTTTTGGTAATTTAATTGGCGCACGAATAGGCTCGATGGGGGGAGTTGATTATATGTCCTTTATTGTGCCGGGTTTGATCATGATGTCGGTGATCACCAATTCATATTCCAACGTTGCTTCGTCCTTTTTTAGTGCTAAATTTCAAAATAATATTGAAGAGTTATTAGTTGCCCCCGTGCCTAATTATATTATTATTTGGGGATACGTTGGTGGAGGCATGATCCGTGGTTTGATGGTAGGTGGATTAGTCACATGTATTTCATTGTTATTTGTTGATCTGCATATTTTTGATATTTGGGTATTACTTTTGAGTGTACTTTGTACCTCCATGTTATTTTCATTGGCGGGGCTTTTAAATGCCTTATTTGCTAAAACGTTTGATGATATTAGTATTATTCCTTCTTTTGTATTAACACCACTTACTTATTTAGGCGGTGTTTTTTATTCCATCAGCTTATTACCGCCTTTTTGGAAAGTCGTTTCACATTTTAATCCTGTTTTTTATATGATCAATGCATTTCGATATGGATTTTTAGGCATTGCAGATGTAAATGTGGCGCTATCATTTGGCATTATTTTTGTTTTTATTGGCATTCTTTATACGATTGTCAGTGTGTTGTTGAAAAAAGGAGTGGGTATACGCTCATGAAGGAACTCGGTAATTCAAGGATCATTACATCTAACCAAGAAGGTTTGCATGAGCAATTAGATGAAGTGGTATTAAAGCATTTACAGCATGCTTTTAAAAAGCCTTATCAGCAACATACATTAGAAGCATTTAAAGCGTGTGAAAAATGGGTTGAGCAACAAGGTAAGCCCATTATATTTGACTCTTGTTGTGGTGTCGGCGAAAGCACCCATCATCTGGCGCTCAAACATCCAGAAGCTATCGTATTAGGTTTAGATAAATCAGCAGATAGACTTTCGAAGCATGGTTTAGAAGTTGCGGATAACTACCGGTTATTACAAGTAAACTTAAATGATTTTTGGCGTTTAGCGGTAGAAGCAAATTGGCATTTATCTCACCATTATTTACTTTATCCTAATCCATGGCCTAAAGCGAAACACTTACAGAGACGTTGGCATGGTAGCGCCGTTTTTCCCGCTATTTTAGCTTTGGGTGGAGAATTAGAATTACGCAGTAATTGGTTCACTTATATTAAAGAGTTTGCGCGCGCGTTAGAGCTTGCGGGGCAATCATCAGAAATACAAGAGTATCATGCGGCTCAAGCCATCACGCCGTTTGAGCGTAAGTATTGGGCAAGTGGGCAGGCTTCATTACAGTTAAAGGCAAGTTTGAAGTAAGTTATGTTTTATGGTTTTTTAAAAGAGAAACGGATTTATATTTCAAGCATAAAAAAAGGCGCTAAGCGCCTTTTTATTTAATTAAAAAATCTAAGCCATTACTTCTTTTGCTTTTTCAATAATATTTTCTACTGTAAAACCAAACATTTTGAATAGCTCGTCTGCAGGTGCAGATTCACCGAAAGTCGTCATACCGACAACGCGACCATTTAAGCCTACATATTTGTACCAGTAGTCAGCAATACCCGCTTCAACAGCAACACGCGCTGTTACTGCAGCTGGAAGCACTGCTTCACGGTAAGCTGCATCTTGCTTATCAAAAAGATCCGTAGCCGGCATAGAGACAACTTGTACTTTTTTGCCTTCTTGGGTTAACTGCGCAGCCGCTTGCATTGCAAGTTGTACTTCAGAGCCTGTTGCAATCAGAATCAAATCTGCTGTGCCGATACATTCTTTAAGGATATATCCGCCTTTTGCAATATTGGCAACCTGCTCAGTATTACGCGTTTGTTGTGCTAAGTTTTGACGCGAGAAAATAAGGGCTGTCGGTGCATCTTTACGCTCGATTGCAAGTTTCCAAGCGACTGCTGATTCAACTTGGTCACATGGGCGCCATGTGCTCATGTTTGGCGTTAAGCGTAATGAAGAAATTTGCTCTACAGGTTGATGCGTTGGTCCATCTTCACCTAAACCGATAGAGTCATGCGTATATACCTGAATGTTTTGGATCTTCATTAAGGCTGCCATTCTTAGTGCATTACGTGCATATTCCATAAACATTAAGAACGTTGCGCCATAAGCAATAAAGCCACCGTGTAATGCGATACCATTCATCATTGCTGTCATTGCAAATTCGCGCACACCGTAATGCATGTAGTTGCCTGATGCATCATCACGTGTAATAGCTTTTGAACCAGACCACATAGTTAAGTTTGATGGTGCAAGATCTGCTGAGCCACCTAAAAACTCAGGTAACATACCACCAAAAGCTTCAAGTGCATTTTGAGATGCTTTTCTTGATGCAATATCTGCAGGGTTTGCTTGTAGATCAGCAATAATCGCTGATGTTGTTTCTTCCCACTGTGCAGGTAATTCACCTTTAACTCGGCGCGTAAATTCAGCTGCTAGTTCAGGGTAAGCACTGCTGTAGGCTGCAAATTTATCATTCCAGTTACTTTCTTTAACTTGGCCTGCTTTTTTTGCATCCCATTGCGCGTAAATATCATCAGGAATTTCAAATGCACCGTATTCCCAACCAAGTGCTTTACGTGTAGCAATAATTTCATCAGCACCAAGTGGCGCGCCGTGACAATTATGAGTACCTTGTTTAGCCGGTGAGCCAAAGCCAATAATTGTTTTAGTACAGATAATGGTAGGTTTACCTGTTTCAGCTTTACCTGCTTCAATAGCATCATTGATAGCTTTAGCATCATGTCCATCGACATTAGCAATAACATGCCAGCCGTAAGCTTCAAAGCGTTTAGGTGTATCATCAGTGAACCAACCATCAACGTCACCATCGATAGAAATTCCGTTGTCATCCCAAAATGCAATTAGTTTACCCAGACCTAAAGTACCAGCAAGAGAGCAAGCTTCATGTGAAATGCCTTCCATTAAGCAGCCATCACCCATAAATACATAAGTATGGTGATCTACAATGCTGTGATCTTCTTTATTAAATTGTGCTGCTAATGTTTTTTCAGCTAATGCCATACCAACGGCATTACTAAGACCTTGTCCTAGAGGACCCGTGGTTGTTTCAATACCCGGTGCATAGCCATATTCTGGATGACCTGGTGTTTTTGAATGTAATTGACGGAAGCTTTTTAAGTCGTTAATAGATAGATCATAACCACTAAGGTGAAGTAGCGAATATAGCAACATGGAGCCATGACCGTTAGATAAAATAAAACGGTCTCTGTCTGCCCATTTAGGGTTTTGTGGATTATGGTTTAGATGACCACGCCAAAGGACTTCTGCGATATCTGCCATTCCCATTGGAGCGCCAGGGTGTCCTGAATTAGCTTTTTGTACTCCGTCCATGCTTAAAGCGCGGATAGCGTTAGCGAGTTGATTGCGTTGCATAGTGATTACCATTTAATAAGTGATTTGAATTGGGGGATTATAAGATATAAAGAAAAGTGAAGGCAGATATGTGCCTTCACTTTTTTAAAATTAAAGTTTAGCTGCGATCATTACTTCAAGTTTACCTTGATCGATAGCAAAATTACGGATGCCTTCAGCTAGTTTTTCAACAGCCATTGGATCTTGGTTATGATCCCAAAGGAACTCTGCGTGTGTCATGATACTCGGGCGTGGTTTAATTTCAGTGGCTGCCACTAATTTTTCGATAACTTCACCTTCTGCATCTTCAAGTTCTTGTAATAATGCAGGTGCGATAGTTAAACGATCACAGCCAGCAATTTCTAAGATCTCACCGATACTACGGAAGCTTGCACCCATTACAACAGTGTTGTATTCATGCTCTTTGTAGTAATTGTAAATAGTGGTAACAGAAATAACGCCTGGATCTTCTTGCGGTGCAAAATCACGACCTTCTTTCGCTTTATGCCAATCCATAATACGACCCACAAAAGGAGAGATTAGGAATGCGCCAGCTTCAGCACAAGCTCGTGCTTGAGCGAAAGAGAATAATAAGGTTAAGTTACAGTTAATACCTTCTTTTTCAAGGATTTCTGCGGCGCGGATGCCTTCCCATGTAGAGGCTAGTTTAATTAAGATACGCTCATTTTTGATGCCCGCATCATTGTACATTTTGATAAGTTGACGTGCTTTAGTCACACTGCCCTGCGTATCGTAAGAAAGACGCGCATCGACTTCAGTTGAAATACGACCCGGAATAGTGGTTAAGATTTCTTTACCAATATTCACCGCTAGCATGTCACAAGTATCTTGTACTTGTTGCGTTTTATCATTGCTTTGCTCTTTAGCGTAAGCAATCGCTTGGGTAATAAGAGGCGCGTAATCGGCAATTTGAGCGGCTTTAAGGATAAGTGATGGATTAGTTGTCGCATCTTCTGGTTGATATCTACGGATCTCTTCAATATCACCTGTATCGGCAACGACAGTGGTTATTTTTCTAAGTTGTTGTAATTTGTTGCTCATCTTTATTATCCTTATATTCGGCTTAATTATGCATTACTATTTTTTTGATCCGCATGTTGGTGTAAACAAACATGACGAATGTTCAACACTGAACATTATGATTGCTCATATGCTTAGCTGTTGAGTAATTGGTAGCTTTAAAATAGCGTATTCAATATATATGTCAATGACGTAAACTCGTAAACAAGTCTATGGATCAAGTTTTTATCGCTTATCATTTAAAAAAAGCGTTTTTGATGAGAATTTGAACATTTTAAATAAATTAACACTGAGAAAAATAAGGTTTTTATATTGAACATATGTAATGATGGGTTACATATGTAACGATTTTTGGTTGGCGAGTGATTGAGGTCTAAGGTAATGATAAAAAAACAAGACATATCAGTGCAACAAACTGATTTATTAACAGAAATATCAGTGGCTTATTATCAAGACGGTGCCACGCAAGAAGAGATATCAAAGAAATTTTCGATATCAAGAGCGAAAGTCGGGCGCATGCTTAAACAAGCTCGCAATGAAGGAATAGTTGAGATCACGGTAAAATATCATCCCGTTTTTAGTGCGCAAATAGAGCAACGATTAATGAAGCGTTTTTCGATAAAAAGGGCATTGATAGCATTAGATCAAAGTAATGAAGAAGAGCAACGCCAGCAGGTTGCGGGACTCGTCTCTAATTACCTTGCCAGTATTTTAAAAGACGGCATGGTAGTGACGGTTGGCCAAGGCCGTAATGTGTCGGCTGTTGCGCATCATGTCGGGGTGATAGCGCCTCGAAATTGTAAGTTTGTGTGCGCGATTGGGGGTATTCACCCTCGTGGTGGTATGTTTAATGCGGATCATATTAGTCGCCAATTAGCTAAAAAATATGGGGGTAGCTCTGAAACGCTATATGCGCCAGCTTATGCTGAAAATAACGCACAGAAAACCGCCTTTATGCAAAATGAAACAGTAAAGCAAACCCTCGATTTAGCGCGAAAAGCCGATGTGTCATTAGTAGGTATTGGTAATATGAGTGAAAATAATTACATGGTAAGTTTAGGTTGGTTTACCGCGGATGAAGTGCTGCAATCGCGATTGACGAATGGTGTCGTGGGGGATTTTGGCGGTTATGATTTTTTCAATGTACAAGGCAATATTGCCAATACAGTGATGAGCGATCGCGTGATAGGATTGAGTATGAATGAATTTCGGCCTATTACGAATGTGATTGCTATCGCCTCTGAAAATAGTAAACCTTTGGCGTTACTCGGCGCGTTACGCAGTGGTGTGGTTGATGTATTAGCGACAAGTGTGAGTAATGCGTTAACTATTTTAAATTTAGATGAGCAAATTAAACCGTAAAAGTTGTGTGCGCTAGATACTCTCAACATTCACCTTTGGTTGGTGCTGAATCAACTTTGGCCGGTGTTGAAGTGTGCGATATGATTAAAAAAGGTCAAATGATTAACTCAGAAGGAATGGCACTTTGGGATCGATTTTATTCGCTAGCAGCATAATTGTATCTGATAAAAAGTGCGCCTCTAATTTAGAGTAACATTATTTTAGTTTGCGACAGAACCTAACTGAGTACTAACTATCCACAAATTGTTCAGACCACACATCTTGTATCTCTGGCCAACCCCAGACATTTATCGATACGTCTTTGAGTACGCCTTGAAAATATAGCGTCTGCCTATGGTGCAGCATAGGAATTATCCAGTGCTCTGTAATCATTGCAGTGCTAATTGATTCCAGTTCAGAAAGGTAATTGCTTAATGGCTGTTGCTGTCGAATAGTGATTAATTTAGTTTGTAGCCAGTGACAGGCTTTTGCAGACAGGCTTTGATTGAGTACTGAATTAGATAACATCCAGTGAAAGATAGACGCTGGCAGGTTGTCATCTAAATCGAGGCTAATCAAGATAAGATCTTCCATCAGGGTATTCGCACTGGCTTTTTGCATGAGTTCCTCAAAAGAATAGACGTTAATCTCGCAGTCAATACCAGCTTGCTCAAGTAACATCACCATTGCATGAGCACATTCTTTCAAAGTATGGTGTTCGAATATTGCAATAGTCAGTTTACTCGGCAAAGGTTGCTCCGTTGTGCCAGTCGAAATAACTTTTAACCAATTGGAAAGTAGGTTGTAGGCAGGAATGGCTTCAATCGGATTCGTTGATTTACTTAATTCCTCCATCAGTTTATCAGCAGCAAGCAATTGGCTCAGGTATTTACGCTGCAGAAGAGAAAGCTTGGCTTTATTGTTTATCATTGCCAGTAAACAGCCATATTCTATTCTACTTTTTTGATCACTTTCACTTGCTTGATCGTCAGATTCAATTTTCTTTTCAAGGCTGTTACTGGGTGGATAGTTTGAACGGATTTGACTTTTTTTATTCACCACATTTTCCTGAAATTCAGTTGTACAAGGTGAGTTGGCTTGGGGTGATGATACATGCCAAATAGTTACTGTATCTGTAAGGGCACGATAACCATGATAGTTATCGAATGTCTGTAATCGTAAATACTGTGGCGTATGCTCTTGTATTCGAAATGCACCACTACCTACGGTAACTAACGTTGTCTTCAGTTGAGAGTAAGGTTGAATAGAATATTTCACATCTGCAATGAGTCCTGCAAATCCAGGGTCTGATTGATCTAATTGAAAGTCGATACAAAGTTGATTTACCGCAGTGATATCGATGACATGTGCCAGTTCAGCCTTGTATGTAGCCAGTTTCTTTAATCGATTAAATAATTCAGCTATATTTTTGGCATTAATTTCACTGCCATCGTGGAAAGTTAGCCCGGGACGTAAATAGAAACGCCAGCGTTGTAACTGCACATTGTAAACCCAGTGGTGGGCTAGCTGCTGAGTGATAAAACCCTCTTTATCACACTGCACCAAACAGCAGTAAACCTGACGTAACAAGAAACGTTCACTGTTCCTTAAAGCGATATGCGGTAATAGTGCAGAGAAAGAACGCCCGTATGTCAGCTGGATGTGTAACCGGCCTTCACGTTGGATAGCACCAGATGTTATTTGTAACAGTTGCCCAAATAACATTTGATCATGGTCGATAAGCGCGAGTGCTTTCTCATACTTTCCAATAGCAATCATCTGCTTCGCCAGTTGTGCTTTTAGCTCATCAAGAGAATACAGCAGATAAAGCCGAGAACGTTGCTTACGTCCTGCTTGGGGTGTCCACTCTAACCAGTCTAAATCACGCATCTCATTTAATAGGGTGCGGCAATGTCTCGTGCTGGTAAACATCGCTTCAGCGACTTCAGGCATGGTGATCGCAATTTCTTGTTTAACACCCAGCTTACTTAACCGAGAGAAGTGTAATATTTTTTTCTCATTACTTAAAACAGGATGCATATTATCACCTCCACTTCCTAATTTAGTGTTCAAATAGGGTTTAAAGGGTATACGTTGCCACATTACAACCTTAACCGGAAGTAAATAATGCAATTAAATCTGTTTTTAACGTCCTATTATTGAGTGATACTTGCCCCATCACTTAAATAGCCTTTTAACAAAACAAGCAGAGGAATGAACATGCTAGAGACCATAAAAAAAATCTTTAATCGTATACCGAGTCGTGCAATGACTGAGTATTATCAGTCTCGCCTGCAATTAAGTAGCAATATTACTGAAATAGAAGCCATTCTAGCCATGAACACATTATTATCCTTAAATGAACAAGAGCGACCAAGTGAGGCATTCAAATGAGAATTGCACATGTGGCTATCTGGTGCGAAAATCTGGAAAACATGAAGCACTTTTACCAACACTTTTTTGATGCAAAAAGTAACAACCAATATGAAAATTCGAGTAAAGGTTTTCGCTCTTATTTCATGACACTCGCAGATGGCCCGCGTATTGAATTAATGCAAATGGATTCGGTGTTGATATCAGCGGTTGATGTATTTCCACAGATCACGGGTTTGGCCCATATTGCATTTTCTGTTGGTTCAGAACTAAAAGTTGATGAAATGGCTGCGACCTTTATCGCCAATGGCTACGAGGTATTGGATGGACCTCGCTGGACTGGCGCCGGTTATTATGAGTGTGTGGTACTGGATCCTGAATGGAATCGAGTGGAAATTGTTGTTTAATAATAAACGCCTAGTTAGGGTTCTGTCGCAAAAATTTACAAAGTAAACCAAAGTGTTGTAATGTTTCTCTATTTTCAGAGTATGAGTGCCATGCCAATTAATTTCTCAGGACGACATTACCCTTCAGATATTATCATGATGGCACTTCGATATTATCTTACTTCCAAACTCAGTTATCGTGAAATAGAAGAGATATTTGCGGAACGAAACATTTACTTTGATCACTCAACGTTAAACCGTTGGGTGATCAAATATGCTCCATTGCTTGAAGCCAGTTTCAGAAAAATAAAACGTAAAGTAGCTGACTCATGGCGAATGGATGAAACCTATATAAAGGTGAAAGGTAAGTGGGTCTACTACTATAGAGCCGTCGATAAATATGGCACCATTATTAATTTCTATTTAAGTGAACCCGTAATGAGCAGGATGCACGGGCGTTCTTTGATAAAGCGATAAAGAGCAGTGGCTTACCCCGTAAAGTTGTCATTGATAAAAGTGGTGCGAATGTAGCTGCGCTAGATACTCTCAACATTCACCTTTGGTTGGGTGCGTACATGTTGTGCATGGTCGAAGTATTAGCGGTTAAATACCTCAAAAATATTGTAGAGCAAAGTCATTGAAAAGTGAAAGCCAAAATGCATCAATGTTTAGGGTGGAAATCTTGGGTTGGTGCTGAATCAACTTTGGCCTGTGTTGAAGTGGACGATATGATTAAAAAAGGTCAAATGATTAACTCAGAAAGAATGGCACTTTGGGCTCAATTTTATTCGCTAGCAGCATAATGGTATCTGATAAAAAGTGCGCCTCTTTAGAGTAACATTATTTTAGTTTGCGACAGAAGTCCTTTATTTAACGCGTTAGTAAAAAAGAGTGCACTGCTAAAAATAGGTTATTACGTTAATGTATTGGCGCATCTTCGACCTTACTCTAGTATTAAATGCATATTATAAAATTTATTCAGCACCGATTATTAAATTAAGAGGTGTCCATGCGAGTAACAGGATGCTTTATTAGATGATCTAAAATACTCAGTCGTTAATGTTTATTCCCTTTTGGCGCTTACAAAACACCTTGTTAGTTTTTTAGGCGCATGATCTCACTCCAATTTTCTGGTTGCTTTGTATCTTAAAATAATATGTTATAGGAATATAAATGATATCTCTAAGTGTAAAAGGAGAAAAGTATGTTAATAAAAGTCCCCCCTAAATCACAAATTAAAGAGTCTCAATTAAGCGGTGAATCTATTTATCAAGATCGTCGTAAAATCATTAAGGGCTTAGGGATAGCTGCTCTCACTTTACCTTTTAGTACGCATAGCAAAGCCGGCCTGTTTGATCGCTTCTTAAGCGAGCAAAAGAGTGACATTATTTTTAATCGACACGTACTCAACCATCATAAAAATCCAAGTTTCCAATCATTAATGCCTCTCACCCCCGAAAAAAAGATCCTGCAATATAATAACTTTTATGAATTTGGTACGGGTAAGTCGGATCCCTTTGAATACGCACAACAGTTTAAAGTTGATCCTTGGTCGTTAACCATCGATGGTTTAGTCGATAATGTGTTGACGCTAAATTATGAAGACTTGTTAACACGCTTTAGTATTGAAGAGAGACTCTATCGTATGCGCTGCGTTGAAGCGTGGTCGATGAATATACCTTGGCTAGGTTTTAGCTTGGCATCACTGCTTAAGCTCGCAATGCCCAAATCAGATGCTAAATATGTGCGCTTTGAAACCTTATATGAACCGGCGCAAATGCGCGGACAAACCTCAAATAGAATAGGGGGCGGTGTTGATTACCCCTATATTGAAGCATTACGTATAGATGAAGCGATGGCCCCCTTAACGCTATTATCAGTGGGTCTTTATGGTAAAACGTTAGCACCACAAAATGGCGCGCCCATTCGTCTCGTCGTACCGTGGAAGTATGGTTTCAAAAGCATAAAATCTATTGTGCGTATTACCTTAACCAATGAGCGCCCCCTTAATACTTGGAAAAAAATAGCGCATTCAGAATATGGCTTTTATGCCAATGTAAACCCTTTGGTGGATCACCCGCGCTGGACACAAGCGAGTGAACGTTTTATTGGTGCGGGTAGTGTGTTTGCACAAAAACGTCAAAAGACATTAATGTTTAACGGTTATGAGCAAGAGGTTGCACATCTCTATAAAAACTTAGATCTTAATAAGCATTTTTAAAGGAATAATATGAAAATATCACCTAATGGGATCTTTTTTCTTAAAATATTTATCCATTTAAGTGCTTTTATGACACTCCTCTATTTATGGTATTTGATCGAGAGTGATTTGTTGGGGGCAGATCCAGTAAAAGATCTTATCCATTTCTTAGGAAAAACAGCGCTTAATTTTTTATTATTAACGCTTTCAGTGACACCGATTACCAAGCGTTTTAAACAACCCTTATTGATTCAGGTGCGCCGTCTATTAGGCTTGTATAGTTTTTTTTGGGCGATATTACATCTGCTAACGTTTATTTGGTTAGAGCTAGATTGGACATTTAGTTTGTTTGTTACTGAAGTTATCAAGCGTCCATATTTAAGTTTGGGGGCGATAACGTGGGTGATATTATTATTGTTAAGCATTACTTCTATTAATAAAATAAAACGATTAATGAAAAGAAATTGGCTGACGCTGCATCGCTTCGTTTATTGGGGGGCTTTATTTGCAGTTATTCATTATTACTGGTCGGTAAAATCAGGTGTTGTAGAAGCAAGTATTTATATTGTCATTTGTTTCGTCTTACTGTCAGAGCGTAAACAATATTTTAAACAATTTATGAAGGGATTAAAATAGAAAGGGTGATTGGGGCTAGTGAGGATGCTGTAAGGATAAAACAGATATTTAAAGCATAACAATCCGAGACTTTAAAGGGGTCTCGGATTGTTATACCAAAGGAATTAAGCGACTTGCATTGGCACTGCTTTACTGGTGCGTACGATGTTATTGTCAGCATCTAAATAAACCAAACTCGGTTTATGCTGGGTAATTTCTTCAGCGCTTAAGCTTGCATAAGCACAGATAATAACGCGATCACCAACGGCTGCCATTCGAGCAGCTGCGCCATTGACGGAAATTATTTTAGATCCGCGCTCTCCAGAGATTGCGTAAGTTGAAAAACGCCCACCGGTTTCAATGTTATAGATCTCTATTTTTTCATATTCTAGGATACCGGACTGATCTAATAAATCTTGGTCAATCGCACATGAGCCCTCATAATTTAATTCAGCATGAGTGATGCGAGCTTGATGTAGTTTACCGGTTAGCATTGTTTTTTTCATACTAAAGCCTTTCGTTCAGGTTAAAAATTTAGGCTGATATATTCAGCCAAGAAGACGATAAAGTAAACCCTAAAGGTTATAAATTGACTACTTTATTGTCGATTAAGCGCGTGTTACCTAAATAGGCAGCCATTAAAATCACCGCTTGTTTAGTTTCGCTGTGCACTGCTTGTAACGTCTGTGCATCTACGATATCAATCGCATCAGGTTTGAAGCCTCCTTGCTCTAAGGCTTGTGTCGCCTTGTTAATGCTATCATCGTAGTTTAATGTTTGCTGCGTAATATCGCCTGCTAATTGTTGCATTACGCGTGCAAGTAATGGTGCTATCTGCATTTGCTCTGCATTAAGTTTACTATTACGAGAGCTTAATGCGAGTCCATTTTCTGCGCGAATAATAGGTACGGCAATAATATTGATTGGCATCCCCATATCTTTCACCATTTGTTTAATGATGGCGAGTTGTTGGAAGTCTTTTTCTCCGAAACAGGCATGATCAGGTTGAACAAGGTTAAATAACTTGGTCACAATGGTGCTCATTCCGCGAAAATGCCCCGGCCGAAGTTTACCTTCTAAAACGTCAGAGAGTACGGGGACTTCAATATAGGTCTGTGTTTCGAGTCCATGAGGGTAAATAACCTCTGCACTGGGAACAAAAACAATATCGACACCCGCGGCCTCTAATTTTTTATAATCGGCTTCTAGGGTTCTTGGATAATTCTTTAAATCTGCTTGATTATTAAATTGCATCGGGTTAACAAAAATACTGACAACGGTGATCGATGCTACCTTTTGGCCTTCTTTAATTAATGCGATATGCCCATCATGTAAATTACCCATGGTAGGGATAAAGACGATTTCTTGGCCAGTCGTTTTAAATTGTTTAATATTATTGCGCAATAGCATGGGATCATGAATAATTTTCATTTTGTTATCTCTTTAATAAAAACAATGTTCAGAGGCAGGAAATTCGCTACTTTCTACCTGTTTTTTATAAAGTGCCACTGCGCCTCGAATATCACCTGTTTCGAGTAAGAAGTTTTTAGAGAATTTAGGGCAGAAACCCGCAGAAATACCAAAGGCATCATGCATGACTAAAATTTGTCCGTCGGTTTGTGCGCCTGCACCAATACCGATAACGGGAACTTGCAATGCATTAGTAATACGCTCAGCAAGTGCAACCGGTACACATTCTAAGACTAATAATTGTATGCCAGATTTTTCTAAGAGTAGGGCGTCGCTAAGCAGTTTGTCTGCTTGTGCTTGTTGACGACCTTGTACTTTGTAACCGCCTAAGACATTCACCGATTGTGGTGTTAATCCTAAATGACCACAGACAGGAACGCCTCGTTCGACTAAGCCCTGTATCGTATTGGCAACCCATTCACCGCCTTCAAGTTTTACCATTTGTGCGCCTGCGCGCATCAAGATAGCTGAATTGGCATAAGCCTGCTCAGCATTGGCGTAACTCATAAAAGGTAAGTCTGCCATTATCAATGCACTTTTAGCACAACTGGCAACACAAGTCGTATGGTATTTAATATCATCAACTGTCACTGGAAGCGTTGAGTCATGGCCTTGTAAAACCATGCCCAGAGAGTCACCAATCAGTAATACTTGGATACCTGCTTGATCAAAAATAGTAGCAAAACTCGCATCATAAGCGGTAATGCAGGTGATTTTTTGATGCTCTGATTTCATTTTCATTAAATGAGAAACACTAATTCTAGGCATAATATCCTCTACTTTTTATTGAGTTGATCCGCACTGCAAGAGTGATCAAGATCACTTGTTTTGATGAGCTCTTTTTTATCACATAATGCAATTAATTGCGACAACTGCGTGGCATCTGGCAATTTTATATGTGGCGCAATTTCGAATAAGGGATAAAGAACAAAGGCGCGCGTTTTCATTCCATAATGCGGGATGGTTAAACGGTCACTGTTAATACTTTGATCTGCATATAAGATAATATCGAGATCTAAAGTACGCGGACCCCAGCGTGTCTCTTTTCTTATTCGTCCTTGGCTTTGCTCTATCTTTTGTAATTCATCCAATAAATGTAGCGCGCTTAATTGGGTGTCTAATTCGACAACCGCATTAATATAATCGGGCTGATCTTGAGGCCCCATCGGGCGGCTACAATATAAAGATGAGCATTTAAGCAACTGCGTATTTGGCAATGCTTTTAATGCTTGTATCGCCTGCTCAGCTTGTTGTATCGGCTTATTTTGATTACTACCGATAGCAATGTAACTAAGCATCTGGCGTCTCTGTGCTTGCGCTACGTTTCTTACTTTTATATTTACGTTTTTTATGTGCGTAGCTTGTACTTTCAGGCTTTTTCTCACTTGCCTTGTTAATACGTATGCGTCCATGTTGATGGACTGGTAGTGGATTTTCTTGTTGATACTCTTGCCACCACGCGACGAGAACGTGTAATTCTTTATCATTTTCTATGTGTGCGCGCAGTGATAAGAAATCAAAGGCGGCTCTAAACTTAATATGTTGATAAACGCGTTGAGCGCGTTTTCCACCAAATCGAGGTAAGCGCAGTTGTAGCATCCAAATATCGCGAATGGTTGCGGTAAAGCGTTTAGGGATGGCAATACTTTTTACTTGAATGCTTAATACTTCATTCATGGCGAGTAAAAATGCATCATGGTATTCCATTCCACCTTCACAGCTAATGGCATGCGCACGTTGCTCAACAGGGTACCAAAGTAATACCGCATAAATATACGCAGGAGTAACACGTTTACCTTGACCAATACGTTTGTCCGTATCGATTAATGCCTTCTCTATCATTGCATGGGCGGTGTCATCTTCTCCATCTTTGAAGAGGATAGGAAACAACACTTGTAGTAATTTATACTCTTTGAGCAAGCGATATGTTTGTAAGCCTTGGCCTGACAATAATAATTTGATGACTTCATCAAAATGTCGGGCTGCAGGGATATCTTGTAATAGGTTTGCTAAACGGCGAATAGGCTCTGCGCATTCAGGGCTTATTTCTAAGTCCAGTTTTGCCGTAAAACGAATAGCACGGAGCATGCGCACGGGATCTTCGCGGTAGCGCACATCAGGATCGCCTATCAAGGTCAGTTTACGATCTTTTAAATCTTGCATGCCATTACAAAAATCATAAAGAGCAAAATCAGCAATGTCGTAATACAGGGCGTTGACGGTAAAGTCGCGACGCTCAGCATCTTCTTCTAAAGAGCCATAGACATTATCGCGCAGTAACATACCACCTTGTGATTGTTTTACTTTTTGTTTATCTTGCGCACTTTGTTGGTCATGTGGGCCACGAAACGTTGCGACTTCAATGACTTCTCTGCCAAATAATATGTGTGCTAAACGAAAGCGTCGACCAATTAAGCGGCAATTACGAAACAAAGCCTTAATTTCTTCAGGCGTCGCATTGGTTGTAATATCAAAATCTTTCGGTTTTAAACCGAGTAGTAGATCTCGCACCGCACCACCAACGAGCAATGCTCTAAAGCCTGCGTTATGTAGTCGATATAAGACCTTTAAAGCATTGTCATCAATATTCGCCCGAGAGATGCTGTGTTTATCTCTTGGGATCTTATATTGATCCAATGAAGGGGCTGTTTGTTTTTTACTTCTTTTCGCAAATACTTTTTTAACGAATTTTTTTAATCGTTTAATGAGCTTATCCTCGGAATGTGTTCGATATTATGCATGTGTAAAATTTTTGCAGTGCTTATATTATGCGCGTGCTACTTTAAACACAAATTAATTTTATATTTGAATTTCAATTTGTTGTGGCAGATTTTGGATTGACCAATATTTAATGGCCCATTTTAATATTTCTGCACATGTTTTTGGTGCTAATTTCTCATCTAAAGGCAGACCTAAAAAAGCCAAGGCTTGCAGTAAAGTGCTACGTGCATCTTCTTTTTTGATAGCTTGAGCATGATTTTGTTTAGACAGTTTAACACCTGGCGCTGTTACTGCTAAAGGTAAATGTAAATAGGTTGGCGCTTGTACCTTGAGTAATTGATAAAGTGCCAATTGCATCCCTGTGGTGCTTAATATATCGGCGCCCCGCACAACTTCTGTAATGCCTTGTGCAATGTCATCTACGACGACCGCTAAATTATAAGCGTATAATTGATCTTTACGTTTTAGAATAAAATCATGGGTGCAGGCGGTTTGAATCTGCCCTTGTAGTTTATCGTCAAAACTTGTGATGGGGGGATTTAATGTGCACAGGTTAATACGTAGAGCATTATTTTTTTCGCTACATGCTTGATGGCGGCACGTTCCTAAATAATATTGGCCACTTTTTTTTATCTCTTTACGTGTGCATTGGCAATAATACGTTAAACCTTGCTTTTTTAGCTGTGCTAAGACTTTTTCGTAGGACGCTGAACGGTGGCTTTGATAAATAACGTCATTATCCCAGTGTAACCCATAAGCTTGTAATGTTTTTTGTATTTCTATTGCAGCGCCTAACATTTCACGAGGCGGATCAATATCTTCAATACGTAATAACCACAGACCCCGTTGAGATTTCGCTTGTAAATAACTCGCGACAGCGGTGATAAGCGATCCAAAGTGTAAAAGGCCGGAGGGTGAAGGGGCGAAGCGGCCGACATACAGAGAAGCAGGCAAAATAAAACTCCATAAAAAAAGGTTAGCACTTGGCTAACCTTTTCATTCAATGTGCTGGAAATTAACCAATATTTTGTTTTTCTTTTATTTCAGCAAGTGTTTTACAGTCAATACATAAGTCGGCTGTTGGTCTTGCTTCTAAACGACGAAGACCAATTTCAACACCACAAGAATCACAATATCCAAAATCATCATCTGTCATTTTCTTGAGAGTTTTGGTGATTTTCTTAATTAAACGACGCTCACGATCTCGGGCGCGAAGCTCTAAACTAAACTCTTCTTCTTGAGTGGCGCGATCAATAGGATCGGGGAACTTAGCCGCTTCGTCTTTCATATGATCAACGGTGCGATCTACTTCAACACGTAACTGAGTGCGCCATGAGTCAAGGATCTTATAAAAATGATCGAGTTGTGGTTGTTCCATGTACTCTTCATTTTTTTGAATTTGATACGGCTCTACACCGGCAATGGCTAAAATGCCTAATGTTTTTTTAGTCTTATTGGCTGGCATATTCGTTTCCTTTTATTAAAGCTTAAAAAATGGCTTTAATAGGGTTAATTTAAAGCGCCAATAACAGTTTTTTTTTAGCTGTTAGAAGAGCCCCACCTAATTTGGGCGGTATGTATATCAATTAATCATAGTGTAGTCAAATAGAGCTTGTTGATTTATGATGGTTAAGCTTTGTTTTTGGGTTTGATTGTAGAGCCTTTAACCGTTTATCTTTGGAGTTGTTTTGTCTTCGTTACCTATTGATTCTGTTTTAAGTGAGATCAAATCAAGTTTGTCCGCTGCACCACAAGTGATTTTACAAGCACCTCCGGGGGCTGGTAAGTCTACTTTTTTGCCGTTTATGATGCTAAAAAATAAGTGGTTTACGGGAAAAATCATTATGCTTGAGCCGAGGCGATTGGCGACAAAAAATATTGCTTATTATATTGCCTCTTTATTTTCTGAAAAAGTCGGTGAGCGTGTCGGTTATCGCATGCGAGGTGAGAGTCATGTGAGTAAAAATACGCAACTTGAAATCGTCACCGAAGGCGTTTTAAGTAAAATGATTCAACAAGATGCAGAATTAAGTGGCGTGGACTTACTTATTTTTGATGAGTTTCATGAGCGCAATTTACAGGGAGATCTGGCGCTTGCCTTGGCATTAGATTTACAAGCGGGGTTACGCGATGACCTTAAAATACTGATCATGTCTGCAACCTTAGATAATAGCCATCTGCAAAAAAAGTTGCCAAATGCACTTTGTGTTAGCTCACAAGGGCGTGGTTATCCGATCACTATGTATCATTACGGATTTAATACCTCGGCGAACTTAATGGTGAGTCTTATTGGCTTGATAAAACGTGCTTATAAAGAACAAAAAGGCGATATATTAGTATTTGTAGCGGGTATAAAAGAGATAAAACAGTGCACAACGCAGTTAAATGTTTTTTTTGAGAATGCAGTAGAGATCCCGCTTATTGCGCCGTTATATGGCGCATTAAGCTTACAAGTTCAGCAACAGGCAATGCAAATAGCGAAAAATGGACAACGTAAAATCGTGATCGCGACCAATATTGCTGAAACCAGTTTAACTATCGCGGGTATTACGGTGGTTGTGGACAGTGGACAGGAGCGTAGCGCTATTTATCAGGCTAAATCGGGTGTGACTAAGCTACAGACGCAGATGATAAGCCAAGCGAGTGCTACGCAGCGTGCTGGACGTGCAGGGCGCGTGCAAGCGGGATATTGTTACCGTTTATGGTCGGCAGAGGTGCTTCTTCCTGCGCAAAAGACACTGCCGATACAGCGTAGTGATTTAACCTCTTTGTTATTAGAAATATTATACTGGGGAGTGAGTGATGCAGAGCAACTTCCTTTTATTGATCAACCTAATCGCAGTAACCTTGCCCAAGCTCGCACTTTACTCACGACTTTTGGCGCATTAGATGCAAGTAACCAATTAACGGCTTATGGTCGCGCCATGATTGATATGGGCACTGAGCCTCGTTATGCACATCTATTGTTACAAGCAAAACGTTTACATGAAGCACATTATTGTGAGGGAATACTGGAACTTGGCTGTTTATTAGTGGCGCAACTTGAAAGTAATGAGCCGAGTGTTGATGATATTAGTGAGGCGATTTTACAACCTTCTTACCTGGTTAAACAACGCCAAAAAGCGCTATTTAAGCGTTTAAAACTGCGCGCAACGCATACGCCTGCCTCGTTACATGCTTGTGGCTTGTTACTTGCCTTTGCTTTTCCCGACAGGATCGCATTAGCACGTGATAACGCAGGGTGTTATTTACTCAGTAATGGTATTGGCGCACAATTATCTGCGCATTCTTCCTTAATTAACCAAAAAATGTTGGTCGTTGCTGATCTTGGTCTACTTGGCTCGGCACGTAATAGCCGCATTTTTAGTGCTTGTAGTATTAACCTTTGCGATCTTGAAAATAATATAAGCGCTTATTTTAGTCAAAAAAATGAAATATATTGGCAATTAAGTAACAAACGCTTAATTGCTGAAAAATGTACTTACATTGGAAAGTTATTAATACATAAGAAAGCATTGAGAGATTTAAGCGCACAGCAAAAAAGTGATGCGTTACTTTGTGGTATAAAAAAAGCGGGGCTGAGCGCTTTAACTTGGTCGGCTCAAAATGAGCAATTGTTGTGTCGATTGCAATATGCGCATGCACAATATGCAAAATATGGCAGTCATAATGCGTTTGTAGATTTTTCTAAAGAGACGCTTCTTAATACCTTAGATGAATGGCTAGGACCCTATTTAAGTGCACTCAGTAAACCGGATCAGTTAGCGCGTCTCGATTTACAAGGTGCATTATTAGCGCGTTTAAATTGGGCAACGTTAGCGCAATTTAAAACGGATTTCCCAACACACATGCGCGTTGTGACGGGTTCAAATATTAGTATTGAATATCGCGAGACGCAAAATCCATTACTCAGTGTACGTATGCAAGAATTATTTGGGCAAAAAGATTCTCCTTGCATCTTTTCAGGGCGGATCACGTTACAATTGGCATTACTTTCACCCGCAAGACGGGCATTACAGTTAACGCAAGATCTGGCCTCTTTTTGGGCGGGTGCTTATGTTGACGTAAAAAAGGAAATGCGAGGGCGTTATCCAAAGCATTATTGGCCGGATGATCCACAGCTTGCAATCCCAACAAAACGCACTAAAAAGAATATGAATGGAAAATAAATGTTAAAAATAGGAAATCTTTTTTCTAAAAAGAACAAGAAAAAAAAGAAAGTTAAAAAATTGTCAATCAAAGCGCGCTTACTGTCTTTTATTTGGTCTTTATTTTGGAAAGTGAGTTTAGTTACTATTGCCACTATGCTGATTTTAGGCATCTATTTTGATTCTAAAATTGAGCGAAAGTTTGCATCTGGCACTTGGGAGTTACCTGCACAAGTGTATGGGCGCGCCTTGAAACTAGAAGTGGGAGGGGCACTTTCCTCGACTCTACTGATTGAAGAGTTAAAGCTACTTAATTATAGACCTGTGCGTGATGTTCAAGCGCCGGGGCAATTTTCCGTTAATAATAATAGCGTTACTTTTTATCGTCGCGCCTTTGATTTTGCCGATCGTCCTGAAGGGGCAATCGCGGTAAAAGTTAATTTTAAAAACAAAAAAATCCATTCCCTTTATGTGCAAGGTCGCTGGAGTAATAGTACGCGTTTAGATGCCTTGCTATTAACGCGTCTTTATTCTGATGATATTGAAGATCGCCTGTTTATCCCTTTTGAAAAAATACCTGATCTGTTTATTAATACCTTATTATTAATGGAAGACAGAAATTATTACCACCATCAAGGTATTTCTCCTTTTGCCATTGTGCGCGCTTTTATTACTAACTTTAAAGCGGGCCGAACGGTTCAAGGGGGGAGTACGTTAACCCAGCAGTTAGCGAAGAATTTGTTTTTAACACAAAAACGCAGTTTATGGCGTAAGTTTCAAGAAGCTTATATTGCATTATTAATGGATCATAAATACAGTAAAGATCAATTGTTAGAAGCCTACCTAAACGAAGTGTACTTAGCTCAAAATGGAAAAACGGGGATTTATGGTATTGCTTTAGCGAGTCATTTTTATTTTTCACGGCCTGTTAATGAATTACGTATTGAACAAATAGCGTTGCTGGTGGCTATTATTAAAGGGCCCTCTTATTATGATCCCCGTCGCCATCCTGAGCGTGCATTAGCAAGGCGCGATCTGGTGCTGCGCTTGATGGTTGAGAATAACTTAATAGGCACGCAAGATTATCGTTATAGTGTGAGTGATGCGCTTAATGTAAGTGCGCGTAAAGCTTTAAATAAAAGCTCAAATCCTGCGTTCATTAGCCGTTTATATCGAGAACTGGCACAGCGCGTACCGGGCATTATAGAACAGCAAAATGGTTTGCATATTTATACCTCTATCTCGCCTTTAGCGCAAAAACACGCTGAATTTGCAGTGC
The DNA here is from genome assembly GCF_000153405.2 of Psychromonas sp. CNPT3. Lineage (NCBI taxonomy): Bacteria > Pseudomonadati > Pseudomonadota > Gammaproteobacteria > Alteromonadales > Psychromonadaceae > Psychromonas > Psychromonas sp. CNPT3. The sequence goes on along the minus strand of NC_020802.1, from coordinate 2,533,561 downwards.
AAAATGGTATACAAAGAGTACTGACGCAGGGCCAAGAAGATCTGCAAGGGGCGATGCTAGTTAGCGATCGTCAATCGGCTGAGATCCGTGCCATTGTTTCGGGAAAAGACGTGAAATTTAGTGGTTTTAATCGCGCTTTAGACGCAAAACGGCCGATAGGATCTTTGGTAAAATCTGCCGTTTATTTGACCGCCTTAGAAAACGGTTACAGCTTAAAGAGTCGCATTAAAGATCGCCCCATTATTCTTAAAAATGCAACAGGGCAACGCTGGGCGCCAAAAAATTACGATAGGAAATATCGTGGAGAGGTGTCGTTAGAATATGCCTTAGTGCATTCGCTCAATGTACCGACAGTTAATTTAGGCATGCAAGTTGGTTTAAAGCGTGTTATTAACACCTTACATAAAATGGGCGTCAAAGAAAAAATAAAAGCTTACCCATCATTAGTATTAGGCAGTTTATCTTTGTCTCCTGTGCAAGTGTCTCAAATGTATCAGCCGATAACAATGCAAGGTCGCTATCAAAGACTGGCGATGATCCGCTCTATCAGTTCTGCCGATGGAGAATTATTATACCAACGTAACGATCCTATTGAGCGCCACTTTTCAGCATCTGCGGTGCGCGCGCTAAACAGTAGTTTACATGAGGTCACACAATCAGGTACGGCGCGCAGTTTGCGCTGGCGTAATCCACAAGGTTACTTTTATGGAAAGACCGGTACAACAAACAATTTAAAAGACAGTTGGTTTGTTGGTTTTGATGCAAATGAATTAGTGACAACATGGGTTGGTAAAGACAGCAATAAGAGTACAAAATTAACGGGGAGTAGCGGGGCTTTGGTTCTTTTCTCCTATTATATGAAACAGAAAAATAAAGGTAAATAATGTGCAAGAAGCATTAATCAATGTGGCGCAACTTGAAGGCAAGTTTGCACAAAATAAAAGCTGGGACGCGCAATATCGAGTGCTCATTCAATTAGGCAAACAACTGCCTGAAATGGCTGAAAGTGATAAAAACGCTAAAAATGAAGTACTGGGGTGCGCGAGCCCTGCGTGGTTAAAAGTAGAGTTAGAGCATAACCATTACCACTTGACGATGCACAGTGAGACGCGCATCGTAAAAGGCTTGATGATGATATTATTGATTGTTTATCAGCATAAAAGCGCAACGGAAATTGAGCACATAGAAATAAACGCTATTTTTGAGCGACTTGGTTTACTCAATCATTTAAGCCCATCACGTACCAATGGGTTATTTGCTATCGTTAAACGTATTACACAATTAGGCTTGGATGAAAATGACCAATAAACCCTTGTTACACCCGCGCAGTTTACATCATGGGCGTTATGATTTTGATGCGTTATGTGCCTGTCTGCCTGCGTTGTCAGAGTTTGTTATCTGTAATGAACACGGTATTGTGACGATAGATTTTAGCAATCCTGATGCTATATTGACCCTTAATCAGGCCTTATTAAAGTTTTTTTATCATATTGATTTTTGGCAAATACCTAAAGGTTATTTATGCCCACCTATTCCTGGGCGCGCGGATTATATTCATTATCTTGCCGATCTTTTAAGCAGTTCAACGACGCTTAATGTGCATAGCGCGCAGGTAAAAGTACTCGATATAGGTTGTGGTGCAAATTGTATTTATCCGCTACTAGGAAGCCAAATTTATAATTGGTCTTTTGTGGGTGTTGATATTGATACGTTAGCTATCAAAATAGCAAATTTACTGATCAAGTCGAATAAAGTCTTAAATAAAAAAATAAAAACGCGCTTACAAAAACAACCTAAATCTATTTTTAATGGCATTATTCAACCTCAAGATAAATTTACATTAAGTATGTGTAATCCGCCTTTCCATGCATCTATGGAGAAAGCATTAGCGGGCAGTACGCGTAAAGTGAATAATTTAAATAAAGGCAAAACAAACGTGCCCGTTAAATTGAATTTTGCAGGCCAAGAAACAGAGTTGTGTTGCGCTGGGGGAGAGATCGCTTTTTTAAAGCAGATGGTAACTGAGAGCGTGCAATATGCACAGCAAGTATTGTGGTTTACCAGTTTAGTGTCTAAATCTGAAAATATTGCGCCATTAAAAAAACTATTAAAACAGTTAAATGTTCCTAAAGTGCAAGTTATCAAGATGCAGCAGGGACAAAAGATAAGCCGTTTTATTGCTTGGTCATTTGTTTAGTATTGTAAAAATCTACTTTAAATAGTTAAAAATTGCCCCAGATGACTGGGGCAATTAAATTATTTAAGTAAACGGGCGCGAATAGTACCTTCTATCTCTTTTAATTTAGAGAGAGCCAATTGAGAATCATCACTGTTAATATCAATAACGACATAGCCAATATTTGCATTTGTTTGTAAGTATTGAGCTGCAATATTGATATTGCTTTGTGCAAATGCCAAGTTGATTTTAGTCAGTATTCCCGGTTGATTATGGTGAATATGCAATAGTCGACAGGCGTTCTTATGCTCAGGAAGAGACACTTCCGGGAAGTTTTTAGACGATAACGTAGAGCCATTATCAGAGTATTTAACTAACTTTCCTGCCACTTCATAACCAATATTCTCTTGTGCTTCCTGGGTGCTACCACCGACATGTGGCGTTAAAATCACATTGTCGAAGCCGCGCAGTGGAGAGATAAACTCTTCCTCTTTTGATTTAGGCTCTGTCGGGAAAACATCGATGGCTGCCCCTGATATTTTTTTGGTTTTTAAAGCGTCACAAAGCGCCTCGATATCAACCACTGTGCCTCTGGCTGCATTCATAAAAATAGCGCCATCTTTCATGAGTGCAAACTCTTTAGCGGCGATCATGTTTTTAGTTGAAGCAAGCTCGGGTACATGTAAACTTATTACATCCGATGTTTTGAGCAATTCTTCAAGGCTTGCAACTTGTACCGCGTTACCTAAACTGAGTTTATTTTCAACATCATAAAAAGAAACACGGAAACCCAGGCCTTCCGCTAAAATACCAAATTGAGTGCCGATATGACCATAACCAATAATACCTAAGTTTTTACCGCGCGCTTCATACGATCCTGTTGCTGATTTATCCCACTGCCCGCGATGCGCTTTAGCGCTACGCTCTGGTACGCCACGTAATAAGAGAAGGGCTTGACCTAATACCAATTCTGCAACACTGCGCGTGTTAGAGAAGGGTGCATTAAACACCGCAATGCCTTTTTGCTGCGCACTGTCTAAATCGACTTGATTCGTGCCAATACAAAAACAGCCAATCGCGACCAATTTATTGGCTGCGTTAAGCACTTTATCATTGAGCTGGGTGCGAGAGCGGATACCTATAAAATGCACATTCTGAATTTTTTCAATTAATTCATCTTCACTCAAGGAGGTACTAATGCTTTCTATATTGTTGTAACCGGCATGCATGAAAGTATCTAGGGAGCTTTGATGGAGACCTTCTAAAAGGAGAATTTTAATTTTATCTTTATTGAGAGAAAGCTTATTCATTTTATTTCCTTGCGCCTAAGTGGAGCTGTAATGTTAAATGTGCTTTAGGTAATGATTTGTTTTAATTGTTCTTTTATTTAAAAATAGCAAAAAAATGAAGAGATGTGAACATTTGCGTGGCAGTTCACATCTTTTAATTGATATTGGCGCGAATTTCGCGATTATTTTAAGGTTTTAACGCCTTCAGGTGTGCCGACAAGTACAACATCAGCGCCTCTGTTTGCAAATAAGCCATTGGTGACAACGCCCGCTAATGCATTAATAGCCGTTTCTGTTTTTAGTGGCTCTGAAATTTTCATGGCATGTACATCTAAAATAATATTGCCATTATCTGTTATCACGCCTTGACGATAGATAGGCGTACCACCCAGTTTAACCAGCTCTCTTGCAACATAACTGCGCGCCATTGGGATAACTTCAACAGGTAGCGGGAATCCACCTAAAACATCGACGTTTTTAGTGTTATCGACAATACAAATAAACTTTTTAGCAACCGCTGCGACAATCTTTTCGCGTGTTAAAGCAGCTCCTCCGCCTTTGATCATCGCGTTATAAGGGTTAATTTCATCTGCGCCATCCACATAAACACTCAGCTCAGTCACTTCATTAAGATCAAAAACTTCGATGCCGTAAGCACGTAGTCTTTTAGTTGACTCTTCAGAGCTCGAGACAGCCCCTTTTATGCTTCCTTTGATGGTTTTTAGCGCATCAATAAAATGATTGACGGTAGAGCCTGTACCCACACCGATAATACTGCCAGATTCTACATATTCAAGGGCTGCGTAGGCGGCTGCTTTTTTCATTTCATCTTGGGTCATGTGATATTCCTTTTAATGTTTAATGTGTAATGTTTATTGCAAAAGGGAGACTACAACTATTCTCCCCAAAAAAATAATTAGCTAACATTGTTGAACTGATAATGTGCTGATGGCGTAAATATTTCAGCCTGTGGTACATCCCAAGGATTTGTAGGCAGAGTGTCGATGCGTTGACAGTCATGCGCGAGTCCAATGGGATAGGGCCCTGTTTTATTTTTTAACCAAGGCGAAAGCATGCGATCATAAAAGCCTCCCCCCATACCGAGGCGTCGACCTTGCTTATCAAAGGCAACTAAAGGGGTGAAAACAATATCTAATTGTGAAAAAGGGCAGATCGTTAATACATTTAACTGTGGCTCCGCAATCCTGTAGCGATTTAATTGCAGTGGTGTATGTCTTTGATATTCTAAAAAAAGCAGATGCTTAGGGCTAAACGGGTGGATGACGGGAAGGTACACTTTTTTGCCGTTTTCCCAGCACCAGTGAATAAAAGGTAGCGTATCAATTTCAGCATCGTGCGTTAAACTCAGCGCTATTTTTTTGGCGCGTAGGATGCGCGGATTTTTTTGTAATCTATTCAATAGTTGTGCTGCATTGTTTTGTTGTTGAAATGGGCTTAATGCATTACGAGCTCGACGCATATCCAAGCGGATCGTGGTTGCAGATATCATTTAACAAGCTCAGCTAGGCAATGAATAGGTGGCGCTATGGTAAAAGAAATAAGCCTAAAAGTAAAAGTGCATTATTCAGGTATATAGCAAAGGAACTAAAAAAGAGATCCGTCTTGCTTGTGGAAATTATCCCACCCTGCATTGTTAGTTTTGACGTGAGAACAACCCTCTCCTGCAACTCACGCCTTGCTAGTGTTCATTTATCCGGCGTAATACATGAACGTTTAATTAATTCCATTGGTATTTTTTTTGACGACGCATGCAAGCTTTTTTAATTGCATTGGTATTGTTTTTTGACGGCGACGAATAAAGTATAAAGAGAGGCCAAAAAACACAAAAGTAAGCCCCCATAACTGTAACCAAAGAGGCATAATACTGCTCCATGGCGCGCCCATTTGATTTAGCATAAGCATCGATTTAATTGCTGGGATCGCTGGTATTATTTGTGATATATAAACTAAAGGTGCGGGGATAAGGATCAAAGGCCACACAAACCCACTGAGGAATATGATGGGCATCGATACCAGTAGAAATACTTGCGTAGGGCGATCGCGACGTTCAAAAAAGGTACTTAAAACAATACCTAGCATAATAGTTGCGAGTAAAAAAGGTAGCATGAGCAAGACAACTTGGGGGAAACTGGCTAATAAATTGACGTTGTTCATGTAATAACAGTAGCCAATATAATAAATGCCAAGTGCGCTGTAAATCAAAGAGAAAGCGCAACAACGCACCATAATTAATGTTAATGGGCTTATTGTTTTCCAGTAAGTATTTGTATTCCATTGCCCCGCACCGAGGATCGAAAGTGCGATGAGTAGCGTTTGATGTAAAATGAGTAAAAACAAACCAGGCATCAGGTATGAGGGATAACCTAAGCTGTGATTAAATGCAGGTAAGCTATTTAAGGTAATACTATTGAGCGTTTTACTTGCTACTTTATTATTTCCGCCCTTGGCAAGCAGGGAAAGGTGCTGTAGTTTTTTACCCGTATCCATACCGACCTGCGTTAAACTTTTGGCGATGGCAGAATAAACCAAGAAATAGCTCGCATCTCCTGCGTAGCTTAATGTTGCGCCTTTCCCCAGCAGAAGGTCACGTCTAAAGTCGCGTGGTATCACCAATAATCCATACGCCTTTTTATTATTTATCCACTTTTTTGCCTCTTTAATAGAGTCTACTTTGGCGACGATATGCACACCGGGTGACGCGTCGCTATGGCGGATAATTAAGCGACTTAAAGACGAGTTATCATGATCAACAACGACAATATCTTGTTTGTTTGCCACTTGCTCAAGATAAGGTAACGGGTATAAAAAAGAATAGAAAACAACGCCTGCAAAAATAGTCATAATGATAGATTTATCACTAAAAATTGCGCCAAACTCTAAGCGTAAAAGTTGCCTAAAGGTCATGATTTTTTCCTTTATTGACAAAATAAATAATGGGAATGATAAGCATCGCGAATCCCCAGTTATGACTGAGTTTGAAAATAAACTCACCTTGAGATAAGCCATGACTGATAATGCTGATATGCGTTTCTATATATTGCGTTGACGGGATCAATTGACGCCAGTATTGCGCGAGTACGGGCATGTTATGCGTGGGGAATGTTACCCCCATAAACGTCATAGCCGGCGCAAAAAGTGCCGTACAAATACTGACAACACGGGTACTGTCGAGAAAAATGGAATAGATCAGTAACACAATTAAAAAATCAGCAATAAGCATGATCCAAAAGGCGACGCCTAACATCCATAAAGATCCATGGATGGGGAGGGCTAAATAAAGATAAAAGAAGGTAAAAGCAAACATCGCGTGTATTAATATAATGATGCTGTATAGACTGAATTTACAAGCAAGTACTTTCCATATCCCTAAGCTCTCAGCACTCTTTGCTGAGCGGTTTTCGCTCTCCTGCGTTAAACTGTTTAAAAACACTAACATGCCAATGATTTGCAATAGCGCAATGATAAGCGCCGGTACTAAAAAGGCCACATAATTACTATTTTGATTAAACAGCGCTGTTTTTTGTAAGCTAATGGGGCTTAAATTGATGCCAACGCGCCCTTTGGGCACCCCTTGTGCAAGTTGTTTTAGGCTCGCAAGAGAGCTTAATCCACTTCCTAAGCTGATTTGTAATTCACTTGAAAGCAATTTTCCGACCAGTAAAAATTGGCTGTTATAACGTATTTCAATACTGGGTTGGCGCGCGCTTAATAAATTTTTTCTTAGTTGGTATGGTAAAACAACTAAAGCAAAAACCTTACCTTCTTGCATGGCAAGTTTAGCTTTTGGCAATTGCTGGTAAATTATTGGCGCAATAGTGGGGTTTGCTTGTAGGTCACGAATGAGTAAACGGCTGAGACTACTATTATCCATATCAATAATGGCAACGGGCAATGAACGCGGTACGGCGCTGCTAAATATACCCCATAACAAAAGCCCCCCGATCAAAGGGAGATAGGTGACTAATGCTAATTGCCAAGGCGATGCAAGCATCGCTTTAATTTCACGAATAAATAAGTTCATTGCGCGCTTTGGAGTAAAACTGACATGCCTACACGTAAGTTTTCAATGCGCTGACTCGGTTTAAGCTCAACTTGAAAGGTGCGCATATCGAAATCATGACCATTTTCAGTGGCGCGCCATGTCGCAAAATTAGCCATTACAGCGATATAGGTGACCACAAACTCTGCTTCTTTTTCTAAAGCGGGTATGGACAACATGACTTTATTGCCTTGTTGGAATTTTTTAAGTTGATCTTCACGAATTTGAAAAACAGCCCAAGCGTCCTGCATGTCAATTAAGCTCACGACAGGGAATCCACTGGGTGCCAATTCTCCTTTTTGTAATAAAACCTCACTAACTTCGGCGCTTATCGGCGCGCGCATTTGACTGTCTTTTAATACGGCATTGACTTCGTTAACCATGCCCTCTGCAACGCGCACTTGACCTGCCGCCGCAGCTTTCGTTTCAGCGCGGGCGCCTTCACGGCTCATTTGATACATAACAAAAGCGGCTTGTTTCGTATATTTACTCGCTTGCCACTGCGTAAACGCCTCATCGCGTTTTTGTCTGGCGATAACACCCTCATCAAACAGGGATTGAACGCGGTTGTATGTTGTTTTTGCTAGTTTTTCAGCAACGCTTGCTTTTTTCCATTGCTCTTTAGACGCTTGTATTTGTTGTTTACGTGCGCCATTATCGGCTTGTAATAGCATGGCGTTAGCTGCATCTCTTCCGCCTTCTGCCTGCATGAGTTTCGCGCTTAATTCTGGGCTATTGATAGCATAAAGAATATCACCCGCTTGCACGTGATCGCCTCGTTTCACCATCACTTGCTCAATACGCCCAGGCACTTTTGACGAGATATTATATTCGCGCGCTTCTATTTGCCCTTGTAAAACTTCAGTTTTAGGGGAATAAGCGAGGTAGGCACCGTAACTTAAAAAAAGAACGATAAAGATGGTCGCGATAGCGCTTAATAGTCGGTTACTCATGAAGGTTTTTCCTCGGTTAAAAGCGAGTTTGCAATAAATAGGTTAATTTGTCCGCTGGTGGACATTAAGCGGGCATAGGCTTGAATATAGCGGTATTTAGCAAGCAACTGTTGCGTTATCACTGCGCTTAGTTTCAGCTCTGCATCCACTTTTTCAAGTGAGGTAGACAAGCCTTGGCGAAAGGCAATATCACGTAATCTTTTATTTTCTTGAGCCAGGCTCATCGAGGCTTGTAATGATTGCATCTCTTCTTGTGCTTGTAACAGTTGTCGGTAGGTATGTTCAACAAGCAGGCTCAAATCTTGTTTGGTTTGCGCTAAGGTATAACGTGCTTGTAATTGCGCGCTTTTAGCAGCTTGCACTTTACCACTGCGCCCATCACGACTAAACAGAGGTACTTTCAAGCCAACACCGACTAGCCATTCAGGCGCCATCTCTGAGATTATCGAGTCATCATCATAAAGCGTATAATTTGCATATAAAAACACACTAGGGCGATAACTGCTGTTTTCAACGGCAATTAAACTTTTTGCTTGTGCTTCTTTGGCCTTTAATAATTTTAATGCGGGGTGTTCACTTAAGGTGATACTCAGAAGGTTCGGTAAAGAAAGAGGATCAAAGGAGACAACAAAATCGGAGACGGCATTAATCTTGGTAATATGTAGCAACCGAGTTAATGCAATATTTGCCATTTCAACCTGGCGCACTGAATTATTATATTGTAGTTTCGCATTGGCGAGTGCCATATCTGCATTGAGTCGCTCTACTTTGGCTATTTGCCCATGCTCTTCGAGTTTTTGTGCGTGATGCGCGTGCTTTTGTAAGGAGGATAATAATTTTTTCTGGGTACTTTCTAATGCTTCACTGACCGCAAGTGCATAGTAACGATCCACCAGTTGTAAAAACAACTTATGTTTAGCAAGTTGTAATTGTTGTTCTTTTTCTTGCACTATTGCATCACTGATAGCCTGGGCTGCTGTTATTTTTCCGCCGGTATAAATAGGCCACATAGCCTGTAAACTGGCATGGAATATATCTTGTTCGGACAGTGCTAGGTTGGGGATTTGTTGCAATATTCCAGCAACAAGTGCAGGAGAACCTTCACTGCTTAGGCTTGAAGCCTCAAATTCGAGTGGATCAGATAAATGCGTATAATTGGCATTTAAGCTCAGGCTAGGTAAACCTAAGTCTTGAGTTGCATCATTTTTAGCTTGGGCGCGTTTTACCGATTGTTGCTCTGCTTGTAAGGTATCACTGACTTTTAAGAGTTGTGACCAAGCTTGGTTAAGATCCATGCTTTGCGCTTGGCTAAAAGAGGGTAATAATAAAATAAAAAAAGGAAGTAAGAGATATAGTTTACGTACGCTTACATGGGGCTGTTGTTGATGTTTTTTCAGCATTTTTTGCATCCCAATATTCTTATTTTTCATTAGTGCATGTTTAGTGCTTTATTTTTTAAGCATTAGATTTTGAATATATAAAATAAAGTGCCATATAAGCACATATTACTAAGAAAGGTCGGTTAAAGTGTTAGAAAGCTAGTCTACAGCAGTAGATTAAAATGTAAACAAAAGTGAATTACATCAATAGATTATTACAGAAGTGTCGCACAGGGAGGTATTAATTAGGTGTAAGTTAAAAAGTAACCCAAGGGCATCGTTATTGACGTGGACCTTGAACCCGAAGGTCAAGTGTGGTATCCCAGTGTTTGCCGCAGGCTTCTCGATACTAGCCGAGCATGCACAAGAGCATCCAATCCAAGTTACCAGGGTATTACTTATCGGCTCAGAGACTTTGTCAAGATCAGCGAATACCCGAGGGTTAAATAAACTTTACGCTACATTAGAAGGTTTGCATAGTATTTTAGGTCGTAAACATGTTAATTTTATGTGAGAAAGTTATTTTTTTCGCAAATTAATGATATTATCGGCATCAAAGTGTTAATTATTTTTCAGGAGGCAGTAACGCTTCCTCTATAGATTGGTGCAAAGCTTGAATTCGCTGGTTTAATTGTTGCGTTTGTTGTTGGTTTTTTTCTTTTTCAGCATTTAATTCATGGCATAAGTTAAGTGCAACCATCACAATCAGTTGTTCATTACGTAAAGTTCGTGTATTACTTTTCATCTTGTTAAGTTTTAGGTTAAATTGCTCAACGGTTTTTTGTAATGCTTTTTCTTCACCTTCTGGGCAGGCTATTTTATATTGTTGTCCTAGGATAGAAATTTCAATATTTGCCATAATTAACCTATCTAATAAAATTTAATAAATAAATGTAATATTAACTATCTCCGAGCTAACTTTCAAGTGCTTAGTAGCGACATGTTAGGCGCAGTGTTAGTATTAAAATTTTTCAATTTAGAAGAGAATGAGCAATGTGTAAAAAATCTAAATTAAGTTTTGATGATATCACGAAAATATTGAGTGCCACAGAGCTTTATACTACACCTTCAGAAGCACATGGAATTTTATCTGGGCTTATTGCTGGCGGGGTTTCTCTGGAAGATCAAAGTTGGCAAACTTTGTTTAATGACGTGGTAAATGAAGGTATGGGGTTAGATCTACCCGTGAAAAAAATGATAGGCAGTCTTTATGCTCAAGTTATTGCCCAGTTTAGAGACGATGGTTTAGGTTTTTCTCTTTTATTACCTGAAGAAAAAGTGCCCTTAGATGAGCGCTGTGAGTCCATGGCAAAATGGGCGCAAGGTTTTTTGTTAGGATTTGGTTTGGTGCAACAAGGGTTAAACTTAGCATCCGAAGAGATCCAAGATATTATTCGTGATATTCGTGATATATCACAACTGTCTTTAGATTTTGAAAAAGAAGATGAAGCATCTGAAATTGCTTTTGCAGAAATAGTTGAATATTTACGTATGGGGGCCATGCTTTGTTTTAATACATTTTCACGTGCCCCTCATATTCCATTATCCAAAACGCTACATTAAAGGGGTCTCTCAATATGCAACAGTTTAATAAACGCCGTGAACAGTTTTTTGACAAAATGTTAATGAATAGTATGGCTATTTTTGCCAGTGCGACAGAAAAAACACGTAATAATGATTGTGAATATCCCTTTCGTCAAGAAAGTAGCTTTTTATATCTGAGTGGCTTTAATGAGCCAGATGCTTATATTGTATTGCTCAAATCAGAGCAAGGTAATAAATCCATTCTATTTAATAGAAAAAAAGACAAAAGTGCAGAGATTTGGCATGGTTATCGTGTTGGACAAAAAGCTGCCTTAAGTGATTTTCATTTTGATGATGCGTATATTGTTGATGATTTTGAAACGCAGCTTACGAGTATGATGAATGGTGTAAAAGCAATTTATTACCCTATTTTTCAAGCGCCAAAATTAGAAAAATGTTTGGCTGGCGTTATCAATCAATTACGAGCGGGCTCGCGCAAAGGCAAAGTAGCACCGACGCAGTTTTTTGATAATTTAACGATCATTCATGAGATGCGTCTTTTAAAGTCTGAGCATGAGTTATCTTTACTCGCTGAAGCGGGTGACATCTCAGCGGCCGGACATGTACATGCGATGAAAGTGTGTAAAGTGGGCATGTGGGAATATCAGTTAGAGGCTGAGATAAAATGTGAGTTTGCGCGCCAAGGTACTCGTGAAATCGCTTATAACAGTATTGTTGCTGGTGGTAATAATGCCTGTTGTTTACATTACTCTGAAAATAATCAACAACTTAAAGATGGTGATCTGGTGTTAATTGACGCGGGTGCTGAGTATCAAGGCTATGCTGGCGATATTACCCGTACTTTCCCTGTTAATGGCGTATTTAGCCCTGCACAAGCGAAATTATACCAATTGGTGCTGGATGTACAAACGAATGCAATTAGCTTAATTAAACCCGGCATTGCATTGTTAGATATTAATAAGCAAGTGATACAGCAAATGGTTGAAGGACTTGTTGCTTTGGGATTAATGCGCGGTGACGTACAAACTTTAATTAAAAATGATGCGATCAAAGATTTTTACATGCATGGTATTGGCCATTATATCGGTTTAGATGTGCATGATGTGGGTGATTATGGCAGTCTTGAAAATCCTCGTGTATTAGAAGCTGGCATGGTGATAACCATTGAGCCGGGTATATATGTGAGTATGGACGCTGATGTTGATAAATATTGGCAGGGCATTGGTATCCGTATTGAAGATGATATCGTGGTGACTGAAACTGGCGCGCAAGTGTTAACGGCGGGCGTTCCGAAAAGCATCGAGGATATCGAAGCGATTATGGCGAATTAATACAATGCAAAAAAAACATTCTCCTGATTTTGATGTGGATATTGTCATCATAGGTGCTGGGATCTCGGGTTGTATACTTGCCCATGCTATTTTAAAGCAGAGTCCTGCACTCAATGTTTTATTAGTTGATAATAATTCACCCTTAGAAAACGCCGCAAATCATCCCGGATTTGATGCGCGCTCTATTGCGCTAAGTGCGGGAAGCTGCGATATTTTAGAGGCTTTAGACTTGTGGTCACCCTTAAAGAATAAGGTGACAAATATTGATGACATTCATATTTTTGAACGTGCTGGCTGGGGAATGTTGGATTTAATGCGCAAGCAGGATGCTTTTGGCGTGGTTGCGCCATTGTCTACAATGGGGCAACTTCTAACGCTTAAATTAAAAGAACATTCGCAATTGACGCGACTCTATAATGTTAATTTAGCGGCTCTTGATCAACATCGAGAGCATGTTATTTGTGGCTTGCAAGATGGGCGAAAAATCCGCGCAAAATTATGCATTGGCGCCGATGGAAGTCACAGTCTCACCGGGAAACTTGCAGGGGTAGGCTCCCAATGTGTTGATTATGCCTGCTCAGCTATCATTGCCAATGTGCGATGCTCTGAAGATCATAAAAATAGGGCCTTTGAACGTTTTACCCCTTCGGGTCCCATTGCCTTGTTACCACTTAGTGATGAATGTTATTCGCTCGTTTGGTCGCTTAAAACAAGTGAGTTAGAGGCGCTTTTAAATTTAGATGACGAGGCATTTTTAAACGCGTTGCAAAAGGCATTTGGCTACCGCGCGGGGCGCTTTGTGCAAACAGGGACGCGCCATAGCTATGCACTGAAATTAATACATAGTACACCCGCTTACGCACATCGCGTTGTTTGCATTGGTAATGCTGCGCAGAGTTTGCACCCTGTCATGGGCCAAGGCTTTAATTTGGGTTTGCGCGATGTATACGAATTGGCACAACAAATTAAGATCGCCTCTAAAAATGACTCAGTGGGCTCGTTTAAAATGTTAAATCAATATTGGTCTGCACGAAAAAACGATCAAAATCGCACCCTATTAATGACGCACTCATTAGTCACTTTATTTAGCAGTGAAGCTTGGCCTTTAGTGTTAGGTCGTAATATAGCCTTGCAAGCGATGTCTTGTTTACCGCTACTTGCGGGGCCTATCATTCGTCAAGCAAAAGGCCAATTTAACCCCTTTGTAAAAGAAAATATATCATGATGTTATCTTATGATTTAACCATAGTTGGCGGTGGAATGGTGGGGCTTACGCTCGCTGTGTCACTGGCCAAAAGCGATTTGCGCATTGCTATTATTGAAAATAAAGAAAATAAAAAAGTAGATCCGTTGAGCGTATCTCGCGTTAGCGCGATCAATGTAGCTAGTCGCACTATTTTTGAAAAATTAGGCGTTTGGGATCATATTAATGCGGATCGCATTACTGCGTATGCCAATATGTCCGTTTGGGAAAAAGATACCGCTGCTAAAATTGAGTTTTCAGCGCGTGATGTAAATGCTCAGCAGTTAGGTTATATCATTGAAAATGAGCAGATACAAAACGCGCTTATGGCGCGCCTTAAACAGCAAAAAAACGTGACGTTTTATGCGCCCGATAAAATTTGTAAAATAAGCATGGGTGATGGTGAAGCGTGGCTGAGCCTTGAAAGTGATCAGCAGTTAACCAGTAAACTGCTTGTGGGAGCCGACGGGGCTAACTCGTGGTTACGCGAGCAAGCGAATATCCCTTTGACTTATTGGGATTATGAACAAGATGCTTTAGTAGCAACGATTAAAACGCAATTTTCTCATGAGCATTGTGCGCGTCAAATATTTACGCCATCAGGGCCATTGGCTTTTTTACCTTTATTTGAAGAAAACTTATGCTCCATTGTATGGTCAGCACCAAGCGATGAAATTGAGCAGTTAAAAGCATTAAGCGAAGATGAATTTAATAAGCAATTAAGTCGTAAATTTGATAATCGATTAGGGGCCTGCTCGTTACAGGGGGCGCGTTTACATTTTCCTTTACGCATGCGTTATGCTCGCGACTTTGCGAAACATCGTATTGCTTTAATTGGAGACGCCGCGCACACCATCCACCCTCTAGCAGGGCAAGGTGTAAATCTAGGATTGTTAGATGCATTGAGTTTATCTGAATGTATTCTTTTGAATCAAAGTGCGGGTAAAGATATCGGTTTATATGACAATTTACGTTACTTTGAACGTTGGAGAAAAACCGAAGCGGTGCAAATGATCGCTGCGATGGAACTTCTTAAGCGTCTTTTTCAAGGCGATGATCCGGGTAAAAAAATATTGCGTAATATCGCCTTATTGTTTGCCGATAAAGTAAACCCCTTGAAAAAACAATTTATACGTCAAGCGATGGGTTGTAGTGGCGAATTGCCTGCTATTTTGAAGCCATCATAAAAAACGTGTATATTATGCACCTTATTCCGTGAAGTATTGAAAGGGTGCTTTTTTATAGATACATTTAGCGCTTTTGTTGGACTACGCATTCTTTTTATATTGATGATGCGCGTAAACAACATGGGTATATACAGAACTCCTGAAAGGTTGCATTAAGCGACCTTTTTATATTAAAGAAGAGATTTAACTATGATCATAAAACCAAAAATTCGTGGCTTTATTTGTACCACAACACATCCACTAGGCTGTGCTAAAAACGTACAAGCACAGATTGAATACACTAAGCAACAAGGCAAAATCAAAAATGGGCCTAAACGTGTATTGATCATTGGTTCATCTGCAGGTTACGGCATGTCAACTCGTATTGCTGCTGCCTACGGTTCTGACGCCTCTACTATCGGTGTGTTTTTTGAAAAGCCGGCAACAGAGCGTAAAACAGGCTCTGCAGGTTGGTATAATAGTGCTGCTTTTGAAAAACAAGCACACCAAGATGGTTTATATGCAAAAAGCATCAATGGCGATGCGTTTTCGCATGCAATGAAAGACAAAGTAATTGCGCTTATCAAAGAAGATCTAGGTCAAATTGATGCGATTATCTACTCAGTGGCAGCCCCTGTACGTAAAATGCCTGATACGGGTGAAGTTATTCGCTCTAGCCTAAAACCAATTGGTGAAGTCTATGTATCAACTGCCATTGATACTAACAAAGACATTATTATTGAAGCGCAAGTAGAGCCTGCTTCAGAAGAAGAGATTGCCAATACAGTGACCGTTATGGGTGGCGAAGATTGGGAACTTTGGCTTAGCGCATTAGGCGATGCTGGCGTTTTAGCTGCTGGCGTTAAAACGGTTGCTTACTCATATATTGGTACTGAGTTAACTTGGCCAATTTATTGGGATGGCGCATTAGGCAAAGCTAAAATCGATTTAGATCGCGCCTCAACAGCTATCCAAGCGCAACTTGCTCCACTACAAGGTGAGGCTTATGTTTCTGTGCAAAAAAGTGTTGTAACACAAGCAAGTTCAGCGATCCCTGTGATGCCTTTATATATTTCAATGGTCTTTAAAATCATGAAAGAAAAAGGCTTACATGAAGGGTGTATGGAGCAAATTCATCGTTTATTTACCACTCAACTTTACCGTGAAGATAATGCGCCAGTGACAACTGACTCTGCGCGCCGTTTACGTCTTGATGATTGGGAACTGCGTGAAGATGTACAGGCTCAGTGTACAAAACTATGGCCATCAATTTGCACTGAAAACTTATTCGAGTTAACAGATTACAAAGAATATAAAGAAGAGTTTTTACGTCTTTTCGGTTTTGCGATTGAAGGTATTGATTACAGTCTTGATACCGACACATTAGTTGATTTTGATTGTTTAAGCATTTAGTCTTTTTAGGCTAGATAAAAAACACCCACCTTGTGTGGGTGTTTTTGTGATCAAGCCTATGAAACATATACAATAAAAACAAAAAAGTTGCATCCTGAATGTAACTTATTAAAATAGCTCACTTATTCGGTATGTAGCGCAGCTTGGTAGCGCACTGCTCTGGGGGAGCAGGGGTCGTAGGTTCAAATCCTATCATACCGACCATTAACCACTTTTAAGTGGTTTTTTTACACCCAAACTTTGTCTAACACCCTCCTAACTACCTGTGTTTTCTTTCCTGTAAGCGTTTTTAAGTTTTTTTGTCGTTTCGTATTATCCAGTCTCTAGTGGAACATTGAGAATCACTTTAGAACTCAGCGTTCCAGTAATGATGTTTTAGATAGTTAAATTATCTGGTTACGTCTTCGTATGCATAAATAGGGCTGCTCGGGTATTAAGGACTCATGCTGGCTATGGAATATGTGTTTTATAGGAGCGATGAGACAACTATCATAGTAAAGGCTAGTACTAATAAAAAAGGTTTAGTCTTGTTAATCACCATTAAAGAATGCCTACCCTAGCAAAGGTATTTCCTTGTGATATTAGCTAACGCAGGGGCGTAGACTCGTGCTGAACGGGTATTCAGTATTTTTTTGAAAAATGTTCTATTATTAATTAGAGCGATATTTAGCGTGTAATTTTACCATTTTTAATCTGTTTTCTTATCTAAAATGACGGTACTGCTCCCCATAATGTCTGACTATTAGCAGAGAAGGCTCAATGTGTTTAGGCGCGCAATTAAACTACGTTAATGACGATCAAAATTTTGAATAGGTTATAATGTGAAACTTAAGTATTAATAAAAAATATAATTATATTTATACCAAAGGAATTAATTAAGTTTTCATGTATTGCGTAGGAAAAATTAACACTAGCAGGCGTGAGTTGTAGGAGATAGTTGTTCTCACTTCAAAACTCACAACGCAGGTAGGGATAATTTCAACAAGCAAGACGGGTAACCTTTTTAGTTCCTTTGGTATTAGGTTATGACCGAGGCCATAGTATGGAATTTTATCAAGTAGATCCTTCTTTAGAGAACTATTGGCGATCAATTATATTATTTGGGCGTAATGTTGCTTCTTATAAGTTTGCACTAGCTAAGTCTTTATATGAAATGAATAAGTCTGAAAATGACCTGATCACTCTCGAAGCCTTAGCTGAACCATTCAGTCGTCATTTATGTGAACATTTAAAACATACCCCTAAGCAAATTACTTCAAAATCAAGCAAGTTTCTTGATGTCTGTAGTGCTTTCAATGAAGGAACATTGAGTAAAGATCTTTTAGTCACTTCCACAATGAAACTAGGATTCAATAATGTGATTGATGCTTTTCATAATGTAAATAATGAAGAGATAGGAAAACGATTTTTTTTAGATGAGCGTAAAACCCAAAAGGGAATTCGATTAACGGATAACTTTTTCACATTAGCTGAAAGTGAACAGTTTGAGAGCTTTGAAAACGAAACGGAGGCTCGCTGGAGGCTGGTGGAGCAGGGCTGGAAGATGGGGGTGTCACGTAGCTTAATTTCGGTTGAATACGATAGAGAACTTAAGACGCTGTTTACAGTAGATAAAGAGCGAAGAGTAGACATAACTAGTTGTCGTGATAGCTTGAATGGATACCAAAAAGGCCATTGTTTCTATTGCCATGACCATATAAGTGTTGAAAAAAAATCTGAAAAACTAGCAGATGTAGACCACTTTTTCCCTTGGATGCTGAAGGACACAATCAATAATGTAAATGGGATATGGAACTTGGTATTAGCTTGTAGTGACTGTAATCGTGGCCAAGATGGGAAATTCGCTAAAGTGCCAAATATTGAACTAGTTAAACAGCTACACAAACGTAATGAATACTTTATTAATAGCCATCTACCGCTCAGAGAAACACTTATCCAACAAACTGGTAAAAATGAACAACAGCGAAAAAGCTTTTTACAAAACCAATATAGGTTAGCCAGAAAAATGGCCATTCATGAATGGTACCCTGAAATTAAAGGAATTATAACTTTCTAATGAGTATTCAATACTACCAAAATAACGCAGATATATTCTTTGAAAATACAGTTGGTGTAGATATGGAAGAACTGTATCAACCTTTTATTAGCCGTCTACCTAAGAACGCATTAATTCTGGATGCTGGGTGTGGTTCTGGTCGAGATAGTAAGGCATTTATAAGCAAAGGATTTCGCGTCGATGCATTTGATGCATCAAGTGAAATGGTTAAACGAGCTAAAGATCTAACAGGGTTAGATGTACAGTTTAAACGATTTGAAGAAGTAGATGATGTGGCTCATTATGATGCTATATGGGCTTGTGCTTCACTTCTACATGTACCAGAGAAAGAATTAGCCACTACTTTTGAGGTGTTATCGAATGCATTAAAATCGAAGGGTATTTTTTATGTGTCATTCAAACTAGGTGAAAATCAACGTGAAAAAGATGGGCGAATATTTACTGATATGACAGAAGAACGGCTTAAAAAGCTATTATCAAATTTTTTAGACCTATCTGTTATTAATATCAACTTAACAGAAGATAAAAGGCCTACTAGAAATGAAGTTTGGCTTAATGCATTATTAATTAAGAGTGTTAAACATTTATAAGATGCTATCTGGGATGGTGATGAGCTATTTTACTGTTGAATGTCAGAGTGAAAATAAGTTTACAACAAACTTTAAGTAGGATCGAACAGTATCATGACTCTCTAAAAAGGTACATCACTAGATAGACTGTAATGATTTGCCTTTTTTTTGGTACCCTGTTGATTTTAAATGGTATCTTGTTCTTGTTCAAATCCTATCATACCGACCATTATTTTCTCTGCTGTTTTTATTATTCCTATCTCTACTCTTTATATATTTACTCAAAATAACACAATGTGATCTCTAAAAATAAAGAGAGATTGCTTCTTATCTATAAAACTTTATTAATTTCCCCTTTAATATCATGGTAAATACGCAATATTCATGTGTAACTTGTCTCGCCTAACATTTTTTATATGCTCAGCAGAAAACAGTTAATTGTTGTCATTAAAAGACTATTATCTTTTTCTAAATCCTCGATACTGGCTGTGTTGAAAAGGAAAGATGTCATATTTTTTAGTCTAAATACAAAAAAATAAAAACATTTTATATATTACAATATAGGAGATTTAGAATGAGTATTTCCAGTGATTTATATCCAAATGCAATGCCTGCGTTACAAAGAAAAGATTCCGGTGTGCCTATTGTACGTGAAGGTTTACATGTCGAATCTTATAATGATTTTGATCCTTTACGCCACGTTATCGTGGGTATCGCAGATAACCAACATATTCCAGAAGCTTGCCCCGCAAGTAATGAAAAAATTCCAGCCGATTCTCCAATGCGTGGCGGTAAAGCCGGACGTAGAACACAAGAATCGATTGATATTGCCAATGAATGTTTAAATGATTTTTCTAAATTATTAGAAGATCGCAATATTATTGTAGATCGTCCCAGCGCCGTTGACTGGCATGAGCGTATTACTACGCCAGATTTTACGATCAGCTCAGGTTTTGGTGTTATGCCTCCACGTGATTGCCTATTAACTATGGGTAAATCAATGTTAATGGCACCAATGAGTTTCCGTAGTCGTTATTTTGAATATTTGGCGTATGTTGATCTTCTTCGTGAATATTTTGAATCTGATCCAAATTGCTTAATAGAGCAAGCACCACGACCACGCCTAGCCGATGAAAGTTTCCGTATGGATTATGTGGCTGCGTACGAGTTTTTATCTGATAAAGAAACAATGGAGCGCTCATTACGTAAAGAATATAGCACCAAAGAAACGGATATTTTATTTGATGCTGCTGATGTTATGCGCTTAGGTAAAGATATTTTCATCCAGCACGGTCTAACCACTAACTTAGCGGGTATTC
This sequence comes from Psychromonas sp. CNPT3, assembly GCF_000153405.2. Classification (NCBI taxonomy): domain Bacteria; kingdom Pseudomonadati; phylum Pseudomonadota; class Gammaproteobacteria; order Alteromonadales; family Psychromonadaceae; genus Psychromonas; species Psychromonas sp. CNPT3. The sequence continues at coordinate 2,513,062 of NC_020802.1, read as the reverse complement.
GTTGGCTAAAACGTAAATATGAGCCTCAAGGTTACCGTATTCATACCTTAAGCTTTGAAGATAATCATCCCATTCATATTGATGCTACATTCTGCCCACTTCGTCCAGGGCTTATGTTACTCAACCCTAATCGCCCATTATTTAAAGGTCAACGTGAAATCTTTGAGAAAAATGATTGGGAAATTGTGGAAGCGGTTAAACCATCTTGGGATACACCACCGGCACTTTGTTACTCAAGTACATGGTTATCGATGAACACCTTAATTATCGATCATAAAACGGTTTGTGTGGAAGCAACAGAAACAGCACAAATGGAGCAATTTGATAAATTAGGCTTTGAAGTACTGCCTGTTGCAATGCGTGATGCTTATGCCTTTGGTGGTGGATTACATTGTGCGACGGCCGATGTTTGGCGTGAAGGTACTTGTGAAGATTATTTCCCTAATCAGTTTAAAGGTTCACATAATGTAGATCATTGGGATTATTAATCCTTTTATTACAATACCTTAAAGGCTTCTTCGGAAGCCTTTTTTTGTTTTTTATTAATATATGTTATATTTTTCAGTAAGATAGGAATTGTTTTTTCTTTTTTTATTGTTTTGGTCCTCATTGTTTCATGACGAGCAAGGAATCGTTAGTTACTGGCAGTTTTTTACTAGTATCTATTTCTAATTAAAACAGAATATATTCAACCCAATTTATATCGCCACTAAAGGAGATAAAAATGCTCACGAGATACTGGACAATAGATGTTTTTATTATCGCTAATTTATTATTGTGCACGTTTGTTTTTGTGGTGTATTTGTATTATCAAATCGTAGGTGGTGGGGAAATGAGCGAACAAGCTAACAATGACAAAAAAAGGAAAGGATCATGAATACGAAAACATTAGGTTATGTCACGATGATTGCCTCTGCCATTTTAATGGGGTGTGTTGGACTTTTTTCGAGAAATATAAATACCAGTGGTGATGTTATTGCTTTTACGCGCATGCTGGTGGGGGCGATATGTGTCGTCGGCATGTTATTTTATCAAGGTAAAATGCACTTGATTAGAACCACGAAAGTAAGCGCATCTATGCTTGCTAGTGGTATTTGTTTGGGGCTTTGTTTGGCAGCTTATGTCTCAGCAACACAATATACATCACTTGCGAATGCGGTATTTCTTATTTATACCGGGCCCGTTTTTTCTACTATTTTAGCCACTATATTTCTTAAAGAAAAAATATCACCTTTAACCGCAGCGTTGTTAACGGCTGTTTTTATTGGCTGTCTGTTTATCATCGGTATCATAAAATATGATGCTATCAATGGGCTAAGTGCATCATTAACGTTTTCTAAAGAAACATTTAAAGGCGATATGCTGGGCTTACTCTCAGGTATTGGCTATGGCTTATATCTTTTCTTTAGTCGTTACCGCACCGATGTGCGCTCTGATTCGCGTTCATTTTTCAACTTTTTATTCGGCGCGATTGCGATAGCATTGTGCTTTATTGTTAACCCGCCATCACTTGCGGATATGGATACAAGCTCTTGGGTATGGTTGCTTTCAATGGGGTTTTTCATTGGGTTTTGTGCTTTAACGTTATTAACCATAGCAGCAAAACATTTAAAGGCGGCCGAGCTTGCATGTATCTCTTATTTAGAGACGGTTGTGGGCGCAGGTATTGGGATATTAATGTTTGCTGAAACGCTCACTACATTACAAAGTATTGGTGGAGTGTTAGTTATCGCGGGAGGAATGGGCGAGATTGTGATCACCATAACTAAAAAACAAAGAGCTAAAAGACAAGCAATTTAAGGGGTGAACGCATGATTTTATTTAACTGGATGTTACTTATTTTAACTGTCATTTTAATGGTAGGGATAGCGTTATACAGTAATAAAATCATGAAAAAAAGTACGGGCGAAGGGGGGTTTTTATTAGGAGGGAGTGCGTTAGGTCCTTTTGTCGGTGCTGCTACCATTGTCGCTACGGGATTTTCTGGCTGGGGATTTATGGGCTCTCCGGGAGTTGCCTATAAATATGGCGCCATTGAGCTTCTTGGGAACTTCTTTTTTGCACCGGCAATGATACTCGCGGTGCTTTTTTGCGCGCGATTTTTACATCGAAAATCGCAACAAATGGGCAGTTGCACTATTGCTGAATATATTGCGCAAAGTCATCAAGGAAGTGCGCTTGCAAAAAGAATAACGCAAGGCCTTATCGCTATCATAAGCATTGTATTATTACTTATTTTTTTAGTGGGGCAAATCAAAGCCCTTGGGTTATTGACTGGGCAGTGGTTAAATATTGATAATAATAGTGCCTCATTACTGATGATAGGCATTATTATTATTTACACTTCAATTGGCGGTCTGGCAGCCGTTGCATTAACAGATGCAGTGATGGTGGTTGGTATGTGTATTTCTGCCGTGATCATTATCTTTACTATTTTTAGTGATGTTTCACCGAGTGAATTAATGGACGGTTTAAATGCTATCGATGTTAATTTATTGTCACCCGATGATTCGGGGCCGTACGGTTCAACGCCATGGCATGTTTTTATGGTGCTACCTTATGCTTTTATTTATGCGACTACGCTACCTTACATGTCAGTCAGGTTGATGGCGCTTGCCAATACAACCAAAGTGCACCATGTTGCCATGTATATGGCGCCCATCGCTTGCTTATTGAGTTTAGTGCCCTTAGCGGGGTTATATACGCGTCTTAAAATACCGGGACTGACCGATCCCGATACCGCAATGCCCACTTTTCTGATGAATTTTCTCTCGCCGGGTGTTTCTGCCATTGTGACGTTATTTATCATTTTTGCCATGCAATCAACCGCAAATTCTGTGTTACATGCTATCGCGGGGTCAGTATCTCATGATTTACGTCAAGCGATTTGGCCAAAATGTAAGTTATCACAGCGTGCATTACTTATTTTAAATCAGAGCTCTGTCTGTGTGCTGGGTATGGTCGGTTTTGTTTTAATGTTGCTTGCTCCTCCGTTTATGCTTTCAATGTTAGCCATATTAGGCTCTGGCACCTTGATGGCAGCCTTAGTCGCTCCGACGTTATTGGCGCATTTTATACCCGCGAATATTTATGCTGCGCTTTGCTCTATTTTGGTTGGCGTAGGCTCTGCTTGTCTTTTCTTTTTATATTTTGATTTTGGTTGGGTAATAGCGCCAATTATATCCTCTATCCTTGCCTGTATTGTGTACGGAGCATGCGCGTTATATTCATATTGTTGCTCAGTAACAAGAGTCTCACCACGTTAAGTAATCGCAAAGTAACTAAAAAAGGGATCCCTTGCGTGTTGAAATGATCCCAACTGCGTTGTGAGTATTGGCGGGAGAACAACCCATTCTGGAAAATTACGCATGAAAAGCATCCCAGTAGCGGGTAGGTTTGTCGATTTTTAGATTAAGAGGGGGGATTTTAAGAGGTATTAGCCTACCTGAGTTGCCTGCGTTCATATTAATTCTGCAAAGGGATTGATAGGGAGAGCATCTCTATTATATTCAACATGCCTTGACGAAATATTGAATAATATGTGAACGTGTGAACAGCGTATCGTCAGTTTAATTGTTTTTGTAACTGTCCTTTTATAGATTGTCGGGATTCTATGCCAACGCGCATATTTAAATGCGTATGGCGATATTCGCGGGGCGTAACATTTAATAAACTTTTGAACTTAGCATTAAAATTTGAAAGGGATAAAAAGCCCACTTCTGCGCCAATATAAGAGATAGACCAATCTGTTGAGATCAGGTACTTAGTCGCTTGTTTAACGCGTTTACTGATCAAATATTGGCGAAAAGTGATGCCCACATTAGCGTGGAAAAAACGTGAGAAAGTACTGTCTGCCATATAAAGTTGTTTAGCAACTTTACTGACTGATAAGGAGTCTGCAAGATTGTTATTAATAAATTTTTTCGCAAGTTCAATACGATCTTCGACTTTTTGTGTATCTTGTATGTGTGCTTTGTCCTTTGATAAATAACGCTCTGGTGATATTTTAGACAGGTTTTCAAATATATTTAATACGGTGATAACGTGTTTAAAATCAAAGGAATTATCAATTTTATTTAACTCAAAGAGTATGTTTTTAATCGAATCTCCAGTGAATAAAGAAGCATCTCGTGATTTTTCAAGCATCGTTTTTACTTGTTGAAATTGAATGCTATCGACAAAGGTTCGTCCCAGTGCTTTTAATCTAAAATACAACACATGCCCATGATCCTCATTAATAGGATCTTTTTGGGCAGAAATAAACTGAAAAGGTGTAAAAGGAGAAAGTAAGATCAATTGATTTTTATCTAAAGCATGCGACTTATCGGATAAGTGCAATACACACCCCGATTTTTTAGGGAAAATTAAAATATAGTCACTATTATAATTCATGCACGATGTTTCTTGTATTGGTTGTAGATCAAACATTAGAAAATCATAGCTATTTGCTAACAGTCTTTTATTTAACATTTTTTCCCTACTCATAAAGTGCTATTTAAGCGCATGGTCAAGCATTTAATATAAATACTTATGCAGTCAAAACAATCAATTCATCTCATAATTGAGACGGTGGTTTATTTTTTTACATTTTTAATGTTTACGTAATGAAAAATTAATTTTTAATATAATAATTGCTTTAAAAATAAATAAAAAACAGTAAAATTAGCCCTATCAACGTTAAGGGAAATTTTATATGCCAGTCTTATTATCAGAAGAGCAACGATTAAAAGAAGTTCGTAATGTTTTTAAAATACAAAGTGATGCATTAGATGCTCATAGAAAAGGCTTAGGAACAGAGTATTTAGATGCTTTAGATCTTATGAAAAGCTGTACAGGCCGTATTATTGTTTGTGGTATGGGTAAATCGGGGCATATTGGTAAAAAAATATCTGCGACACTTGCCTCTGTTGGTACTCCCTCTTTCTTTATGCACCCTGGTGAAGCTTTTCATGGCGATCTTGGGATGATCACAACAGAAGATTTACTGCTACTTATCTCTTACAGTGGTGAAACGGATGAAGTGCTAAAAATAATTCCATCATTACAACATTTCGGCAATAAAATTATCTCTATTACTGGCGCGAAAGACTCGACACTTGCAAAAAATTCAGATGTTGTGTTAGTGGCCGCTATTCAAAAAGAAACCTGCCCAATTAACTTAGCTCCAACGACATCGACGACGTTAACCTTAGTGATTGGCGATGCGCTATCGTCAGTTTTAACCTTAGAAAAACATTTTACCCCTATGGATTTTGCACGTTTCCATCCTGGTGGCAGTCTAGGTAAGCGTTTACTTACCTTTGTGCGTAATGAAATGCGCCATGAGAATCTACCTTTTGTTAAAACGGACACATCATTAACGGATATTTTATTAGTGATGACGCAAACGCGTACCGGTCTCGCTTTAGTGATGCATGAAGATCATTTACAAGGCGTGATCACGGATGGCGATTTACGTCGTTTTATGCTCTCTGGAAAATCGGTTCATGAGACGATAGCGAGTGATCTCATGAATAGCAATCCTTGCTTTATTTCGCCTAATGCACGCCTCAGTGAGGCAGAAGATTTGATGCGAGAAAAGCATATTAAATGGCTGATTGTGAGCGCGAATGAAAAAGATATCGAGGGTATTATTGAGTGGGGTCAATAAGAGCTTTTGCTTATTAATTAAGTGAATTAAAAAAGTGTTATGCCTTTTACTTAAATATGTCAGGTGTGATTATTTCACTCTGATTTTTTATAAAAGGCCCAACAAGATCAGATACTCGAGGATATTTATGGCTGAGAAATATAATTTCATTTAAGCGTGGCTTTGAGAGTTGATATAAACAAAAAAAAGATAAAAGGCTTTAATACCTTTTATCTTTTTTTGTTTATATACCCAACCGAACACCTAATAAAGTATTTTTAGGTGTTCGGTTAGAGATAAAGCTTATATTAAGACACTTTTCCTAAATCAATGGTATCAAGTTGCTCTTGTAATCCAACTGCCATCGCATTGAGTTTCAGCGCGTTTTTCTGTAGTTCAACCGCTTCACTCGTCGCTTCATTAGATTGATTGTTAATCGACAAGATATTTTGATTCATCTCTTGGGATACTTGGCGTTGCTCTTCAGCTGCCGTTGCGATATGTGAATTCATCGTATTTATCTCTTTAATCGCACTGCTGATACGCGTAAAGCTTTCTTTAGATGTTTCTACTTCAGCTAGGGCTGTTGAAACTTGCTGAATATTGTCTTCCATCGCCTCAACTGCGCCACTAATACCACTGTGTAAATTATCGATCATGCCACGAATTTCACTGGTCGCATCTTGAGTGCGCGAAGCAAGTGAACGTACTTCATCTGCAACGACCGCAAATCCTCGACCTTGCTCACCTGCTCGAGCAGCCTCAATGGCCGCATTAAGTGCGAGTAGATTCGTTTGCTCTGCAATGCTACTAATAGTATCGGTAATGGTACTTATCTTATTACTCTCGTCAGCAAGCCTATTAATAACACTGGCTGTCTCTTTTACTTCATTGGATAATTTTGTCATCGCAGTATGCGCAGTATTAACAACCTCAGCTCCACTTTGAGAGTCTTCATCTGCTCTTTCTGTTTCTTTAGAGGCCGTTTTAGCATTGTTTGATACATCTTCAACAGATGCCAACATTTCATTCATCGCCGTGGCAACTAAATTCGTATCGTCTGTTTGTTTTTGCATACCTTGTTGCATATTAAGGCTACTACTTGATACGTTATCAGCAGAGGCGACAAGTTGCTCTGTTGTTTCAATAAACTGCCCAAAGATAGTACGTAAACGTGCTTGCAGTAATTTTACTGCCATGGTCGCTTTGCCGATCTCATCGGTTTTAGTGGAGTCTACGATTTTAGTTAAATCTCCTCCTGCAATTAAGCGCAGTTGCTCACGAATTTTAATGATAGGTTTTATCATTGAATTAAGCATAAGGAGCCAGAGAGTAATAATAAGGGCTCCTACGACAGCCATTAGGCTAAAGTTTATCAATTGATCATTATTTTGTGAAAGAATATATTGTTGTAAGTTTTGTTGCTCTGCGCTTAAGCTTGGTATATTTTGCAAAATAGATAATTGTTCGGCTAACATATTATTACTGTGATTAGTTTCAAGGCCATAAAAGATGGCTAATGCGACCATTACCATTAATGTCATGCTAACGAGATAGGATAATTTACGAGACATATCAATGTCTCCCCATTTCACCTTATGCTTGATGGTTAAGCTTTTGTTGGCATTTAGCGTCCGATAAAGTGCTTCTGCGCCCTCTATCTGCGCGCGAGTTGGAATGCTACGAATCGATTGATACCCTACTTTTTGGCCATTTTTATAAACAGGGATAACATAAGCATCAACCCAATAAAAACTACCGTCTTTACATCTGTTTTTTACAATACCGCGCCATTCACCATCTGTTTTTATCGTGCCCCATAAATCAGCAAAGGCGGCTTCAGGCATATCTGGATGGCGAACAATATTATGGTTTTGACCGATTAATTCTTCTTTGCTAAAACCTGAAATTTCTTCGAAATCACTATTAATATATTCGATAACACCGTTAGTATTGGTGACTGACACTAAAGTACTACCGACTTTAAAATGCTTCTCATTAGTATTAATGGGTTGGTTATTTTGCATTTTATTTCCTTTTGTATGGCTGCATTTATTTATATTAGTTTCATTACTCCAAAAGGATAATTTATTTACTTTATTTATTTGTTTTTGTGCTGCATATCAAGTTTAAAGTGTGAGATGGATTTTAAGTCAAAAATAAATCGGATTTTTTAAGGTTGTGAATTTAAGGGGGTAAAATAAGGGCGGTTATCGGGAGGTTGATTTGTAAGTTAGGTGTCTCATGGTTATTCACTTTAATTATCAGTGTATTAGATTGTTTTTTATTTTTTTATGTAAAAAAACCAACTGAATTATTAGATGTTTTTATTGCTTTGTTGTTATTCTTTTTGGCTTTAATTTTATGTTTTCACCTAAAAATGAGGCGTTTTTGGGAGTGTTGGTTTTTGCGTGTTAGTTTTTGATGAAATGTGTTTTTTTTTGACAATTAAATATTGTAGACATCGAATTAAAGGGACGATAGTTTGAATCGATTGTAATACAAACTCAAATCTCTATTCACCCATTAGGGAGAATAGGGATTTAATATGCAATAAAATTATCTTATTTAAGGGTGTAACTTAAGACTTTAAATTTATTGTTGTGTTGTACTTCATTTGCTTCTTGTAATACTTTTTCAAGTAGAGGCTCGTAGCGTAAAAACTTATTGGCAACAATATTTAATTTACCGCGACGGGCTAAAAAGTTTACAGATTGCTCGATAAAGGTTTCAGCAGCTTGATAATCAGTTTCTTTACCCGAGTGGAAAGGTGGATTAGAAATTAATAAGTCATATTTTTTATTTACATCAGAAAAAACATCAGAGGGGAAAACCTCGCCTTCTAGGTTGTTTTTTAATAATGACAATTTAGCACTTGCTAACGCATAAACATTAACATCAATAAGATCGACATTAAGATCGCTGTATTTGGTGAGCAAATAACAAGCAATGACACCCGCCCCACAGCCAAAATCAAGAATGTTTCCTGATATTTTATTAGGCAAACTTTGTAATAACAATGAGCTACCTTGATCTAAAGCGCCATAGCTAAAGACGCCCGGCAGTGAGCATATATCTAAGTGCGTCTCATTAATGGTGATGGGGTATGTTTTGATCCAATCTTGTTGAATAAAAGGTTTTACGGGTTTATCGAGCTCAGCATATAAAACAGAGCAGTGTCTTGCTGAATCAATTGCATTGACATTAGAGGCGTAAGTTTTTAATAAGGTACTTGCACTTTTAATTCCACATTTCTTCTCACCCACAAGAATAATGGCTGCACCTTGTTGTAAATGCACACTTAAACTTGCAAGAAGATATAAGGTTTCTTGCTTAGCTTTTGGTAAGTAGATAAGTAATAAATCGAAAACCTCGTCGCCTTGATAATTATCTGTAAAGTAGACCTTTGATGCGCCTAATTTATCTTTAATTTGTCGGTAGTAACGATAATCACTAAAACAAAAAGTACTCGAATGTGCTAGGGTTTGTAGCGCGAGAGGGTACTCATCAGTGATGTTCCCCGCAACTAAAATATTTTTGTTTTCAAACAGTGAGTAATTGCGCTGTAATAATTGACTTGGGTTTGCATATTTTTGCGGCATAACTGGCATTTATGTATCCTGTGTAAAATCGTGATCTATGATATTTATGCATTATATTGTATAAATGCAATAGGATGAAATTATTTAGTAACTAAGGGATTTATGAAATTTACGGACAAATTTACATTGCTGACCACCGCGATTGTACTTAGTTGTATCACTTTGATTTTATTAGGGGGAATATTTAGTTTACGTAGTTTGTCACTTAAATATCATCAACAACGTATGGATGCGATTGTTAATCTAATAGAGATACAACTTGATAAAAATATAGATCATAAAGCCTTAGATGCTTGGCTCCCTGATTTGTTGAAGGTATCTGGGGTGATCCGTTTACAATTAAAAGATCATGAAAATGTTTTAGTCGACAATTATTATGAAAATAATATCGCTTATCCAGATCGCTTATTATTACGTTTTAAATATCCATTAAAAAGATACCCACGCTTAGTTCTCGAACTCGAAACCATCCAACCCTATGATGAAGTCCATTTTAGTTTTTACCCGTTATTAGGCATATTATCTGCTATTTTTTTAAGTTTGAGTTTGCTTTTTGGATCTGTTTTTTGGATAAAAAAACACTTTAGAGGGGCCGAGTTATTAGAGCAAAGAGCTAAGTACTTATTACAAAAAAATCCCACAGCGCGCATTCCATTGGCGGGAGAGTGGCCTAAATATGCCAGTAAAGCTCTGTATGATTTATCAACGCAGCTTGAAGAAAGTAAAAAGCAACGTAGCCACTTTGATGCCTTTATTCGAAGTCAGGTTTTTATTGATACGACAACGGGGCTTGCTAATCACTTTGCATTTATTAACCGCTTAGAAATAGCGACAGAAGATAATAGTGTGTTATCGAGTGCATTATTAATTATCAACTTTAAAGAGTTAGAGTCTGTTTACTGGAGTGAGGGTGAAACGGAATATCATAAATTATTATTGCAAATAAGCTCTTTATTAACGCAATTTGTTAGCCCTTACGAAGATAATTTTCTGGGGCGTTTTTCAAAGTATGAATTTGTTCTTATGATCCCACAAGTCTCATATTCTGAAACTGAGATCTTGTCTAAAAGATTAATGAAACGTTTGTTTTTACTGTATTTGCCGGATTGTCTGGATAAAGACTGTTTCTTTCACATTGGCGTGAGCCATTTTAATAGCGGTGATAAGCCTGCGTTACTCATCGAAAATGTAGAGCGCGCGTTATTAGTTGCTGAGCATCAAAAAGCAAGTGGTTGGTTTTTAGAAGACCAATCAATTTTACAAAATAGTTTACAAAAGGGCTCTATCTATTGGGGGCACTTTTTAGAAAAAGTATACACTGAGAAAAAGGTTTTCTTTTACCAACAACAAGTGATTTCTGCGCGACAAAATAAATGTCACTACGTGCAATTATTAGCGCGTATATGTAAAGATGATAACCCCTTACTTCCTCCCTCTGTTTTTTTAGTGATGGCTAAAAAATGTGGATTCCAGCCTCAGATGGAAAAATATATTCTTACTCAGATTTTGGGTTTATTAACCAAAAGAGGGCGCAATAGTATTGCGATTGGTATCTCTATCAGTACTGATATTTTATTAAACAGGCGTGTTTTCCAATGGTTTATTTATGAATTAATGCAACTCCCTAAGGCACTTCGTAAAAAGTTAGTGCTTGAAATATCAGAGCAATGTATGGCGCATCATTATGAGGACTTACGTAAGCCGTTGGTAACGTTGCAAAAAATAGGATGCAAGATTGCGATTGATCAAGTAGGAAAAGTGGTCATAAGTACACAATATATTATTGATTTTAATGTGGATTATATTAAAATCCATCAAAGTTTGATCCGCGATGTGCAATGCAGAAAAAACAATCAAATTGCATTGCAAAGCTTAGTCGCAAGCTGCTTAAACAGCCGTACTAAAGTGATTGCATTGGGCGTAGATAATGAATATGAGTGGAAATATTTGCGAAAATTAGGTATCTATGCAGGCCAAGGTGAATTTTTGTCCTCAGCATCATCATTAACTAACAGTCCCTCTTTATGCGTTTCTGGGGTGAAATGTTGAGTTTTTGGGCTCCTGATCAGGCGCCCAAAGAGAGGATTTAAAAGGTATCGATAAAGCTTAAATTTAGATCTTAATATATGAGTGTATCAAGCTTCGCCATGTTGCTATTTACTGTATTCTTTTTAAGGTGGCAGAATCAGAATGAGAAAAAGCTTTACCATAAACATTTAAGCTAGTCATTTGAGTGTATTTTAAAATATCTTTTTTAGACAGATCCAGTGACATCGTAAACTTTGTTGTCGTATCCTTTTGGGTCATAAATCCACTCTCTGCAATACCTCTTGGTGCACTTTCAAAATTAATTATTTTACTGCTATTATCTATTTTCGCTTGCGCGACAATGCACACGGCACGAGGTATACAAAAGGAGTTGTATAGCATATTTTTTTTCTTGTCATAAATTAAATAACCGCGCTGATCATGAAATTTTTGATTATCACGCGATCTAAAAACTTCTTGTTTATAATACAACGCGGTTAAATATTGTGTGCTGGCATTGGTTGCATCTGCTACAGCTTGGTAGGTGATTGTTTCATAATAGGGCTCAATTGCGACGCCCCCTTCACCAACAGCGCTTTGTGTCTGCCCGGGTGCAACATCAATGCCTCCGCTATCGATGCTCTTCCATGTGCCAATTAAAGAGGTTAATGGGCCGAGATCTAAGCCGTTAGTTTGTGCTGCTTGCGCTGAGCTGAATGCGCAATATGTCATCAAAGTGCATAATAATAATTTTCGTTTCATTTTTTGTCCCATTTTAGTTTTTTTTAATGTATATGCTTAATATTTGATTTGGATTATTTCGTGAAATTGATTTTAAAAACAATGATATGCTGTTGTTTTGTGAGCAAGTAGACTTTTTATGCAAAGAAATACACGTTAACTAGCCTCTGTGAGTAGATGCTAGGTAGAGAGTGAGAAATGTAGGTGTATAAAAAAGAGGCGTTAAATGGAATGCTTTATGAGAATGAGAAGAGTTGTATATGAAACAGAGGGAATAATGATAAAAAATGAATCGTTATAAGGCGTTTGTAGATAAAAACAGAGCAGAGAAAATGCGATCCTCTACTCTATATTTAATGAATGAAATTACTTAACTTCATGTCCTGATGCTTGTAAATCAGCATGGTAAGACGATCGTACTAAAGGGCCGCAGGCTGCATGTTCAAAACCAATTTCTTTGGCGCGTTTTGAGAAGTTAGCAAACTCATCTGGGTGCACGTAACGTTCAACGGCTAAATGTTGTAAGCTTGGTTGTAAATACTGACCGAGCGTCAGCATTGTTACGCCATGAGCGTGCAAATCTTCTAATACTTGTTCAATCTCCGCATTATTTTCACCCAGTCCCACCATTATTCCTGATTTTGTCGGTACCTGTGGATGTTGTTGTTTGAATTTTTTCAATAATTGTAAAGACCATTTATAGTCAGCACCGGGGCGAACTTTTTGGTACAAGTGTGGCGCTGTTTCTAAGTTATGGTTAAATACATCCGGTATATCATGTTCAAAGCAGGCTAATGCTTTATCCATTCTACCTTTGAAATCAGGTACCAATATTTCAATTTTAATGGCTGGACTTAGCAACCGAATTTCACGAATACAATCTGCAAAGTGTTGTGCGCCTCCATCTCGTAAATCATCTCTATCTACCGAGGTGATCACAACGTACTTTAATTTCATATCGCGCACTGTTTCAGCTAGTTTTTTTGGCTCATCTTTATCGACAGCTAAGGGTTTACCATGGCCAACATCACAAAATGGACAGCGACGTGTACAGATCTCTCCTAAAATCATAAACGTGGCGGTGCCATGATTAAAGCATTCATTTAGGTTAGGACAAGAAGCTTCTTCACAAACAGAAAATAGTTTGTTTTTGCGTAACGCTTTTTTTATTTCATTAACGCGCGTATTGTCGGTTTTTATTTTTATTCTCATCCATGATGGTTTTTTTAATATTGTATTTTTATCTGAAGTTATCACTCTGATCGGGATATGCGATAGCTTATCAGCATCACGTAATTTTTTGCCTGCGGTGAGTTGGCTTGGTTTATTGCTCATGGGAGAAACTCTCTATCTGTACATAATGTAATTGTTGGCTTAGTTTGTCGACTAAGATTGGTGCTAATTCTTTTAGGCTAAGTGTTAACCCTTCATTGATACATTGGGTCATTTTAAGGCCGGGATATCCACAGGGATTAATTTGTAAAAAAGGTGTTAGATCCATGTCTACATTTAATGCCAAGCCATGAAAAGAACAGCCTTTACGAATTTTAAGGCCAAGTGAGGCTATTTTTTTTTGGTTAACGTAAACACCGGGCGCCTCTTTTTTCGCGTTAGCGTCAATATTATGAGCACTTAAAAGTTGGATAATACTCGTTTCGATGATGCTGACTAAGTCGCGTACATTGAAAGCTTTGCGGCGAATATCAATCATCAAATAAATAATTAATTGGCCGGGTCCATGGTAGGTTATTTGCCCGCCACGATCGCTTTTGACCACTGGGATTTCACTTTGAGATAATAAGTGCTCGGCTTTACCCGCACTGCCTTGTGTAAAAACAGCTGGGTGCTCTACGACCCATATTTCATCAATAGTTTGTTTATCTCGTGAGCTGCTTAAGTCGCTCATCGCTTGCCAGGTTGTTAGGTAGTCTTGTAAACCAAGATAACGTATGTTTAATCTTTGGCTTGTTTCAAGAGCTGTGATCATAAAATATGACGGACCAATTCAAGGGCGCTAATATCGCTGTAGATTGATTCAATTTGCTCATTACAGGTGACGGTGACGGGGATATTTAAAGCTTGATAAGTGCCTTTTGAACTTTCTTTTACAGTAGGTGCATAATCACCGGGGGCATGGCGCTGTATCACTGCAATCACGTCGATCATAAGTTTAGGATCGGCAACGCCCATCACTTTAAAGGCAAAGACACAAGGGAACTCTAAGAGTTCATCAAATTTAGTATTTAGGGCCATACATTTCTCTATTTATAAAAAGGCGAAAACGAATGTATATTATTTGCGTCATATTAGCGTTTTTTACTAATAGATACAGATATATTTAGAGGTGATTGTTAAATGAATGTGTTGATGAAGTGGCAATTTGTTAATGATTATATCTCGACGTAAATATGTAAGCATTTGATTAAAATGGAAAACATTATTTAGTCGAGATAAAATTAAAACGAGATCAGTTAAACCAACCGATAAAAAGTAATTTGATATAATCAATAAAACGACTGAAGATACCACCTTCATCGATACTTTCTAACGCGATGAGATCATAAGATGCAATGTTTTTATCATCGAGGGAGTAATTCACTTGACCCACGACTTGACCTTTAGTGATGGGAGCGCGCAGCTCTTTATCAATAACAAAGTCTGCATTTAAGTTTTTGCTCTGACCTCGAGGTAAGACCAAAGTAGTATCAACATTCACACCTAAGTTTATTGTTTCTTGCGTGCCCATCCAAATACGCTCATTGGCTAGTTTGTCACCTGCATGATAAGGCGTTAATGTTTCAAAGAACCTAAATCCCCAGTTTAATATTTTTTTGCTTTCAACATTACGGGCCGTTGAAGAGCGAGTTCCCATAACCACACTGATCAAACGCATATCACCTTTCACCGCAGAGGAAACTAAGCTGTAACCTGCAGCGTCTGTATGTCCTGTTTTGAGTCCATCTACATTTAGGCTTTTATCCCATAATAAGCCATTACGATTGTATTGCTCAATACCATTGTATTTGAATGATTTTTTGCTATAAAGCTTATATTCTTCAGGGAGGTCGCGAATTAATGCTTTTGCAAGCGTCGCCATATCTTGCGCTGTTGTGTAATGATCCTTCGCATTTAATCCATGACTATTCATAAAGTGCGTATTATTCATGCCAAGTTGAATTGCCCATGAATTCATTAAATCGACAAAAGCGCCTTCACTGCCTGCAATGTACTCTGCCATTGCAACACATGCATCATTACCCGATTGAATAATAATGCCGTGGTTTAAATCATCAACACTGACTTCTTTACCCACTTCAATGAACATTTTAGAGGATTCAGGGAAGTTTTTAGACCATGCTTTTTCAGAAATAAGCACTTTATCGTCACGGTGTATATTACCCACTTTAAGCTCATTACCAATGATGTAACTGGTCATCATTTTAGTTAGGCTCGCAGGGGCTAATATTTTTTGACTGTTGTTCTCGGCAAGTACTTTACCTGAATCAAAGTCCACTAAAAGATAAGCTTTAGCCGCAATAACGGGGGCATTGGGGATCACACGTGGCGTTGCTAGCGCATTAACACTAAATGCGAGACCAACAAAGAGTAAACCGAGTCGTTTCATGGAGGAGCCTTTGAGTTATAGAGATATAAAAAGTGCGCTCACTATAGCAGGATGCATGGCAGTTTACTAAGGACCCCTGTGTATTTCTTGATGATTTATGTGTAAAAACCATAGGTACTTATGTTCAAAATAGGACATGTTTGCACTAAGGTGGTGCGTTATTGTTAATTTGTTTATAGAACAACAGTTAAGTCTTTGTTTTTGCTTGCCTTTAAAGTTGGCACGGACATTGATATATGATGTTTACTTATAAAAAAAGGAACGAGCAATGAAAATGTTAGTGGTGATCATTAAACCCTTTAAATTAGACGATGTACGAGAGGCAATCATGGATGCAGGCATTGCAGGGATGACAGTCTCGGAAGTGCGTGGCTTTGGGCGTCAAAAAGGGCATACAGAATTATATAGAGGCGCTGAATATCAAGTTGATTTTTTACCAAAGATAAAATTAGAAATCGCAGTGAAAGATGAAGATGTTGATTTATTGATTGAGGCTATATTAGGGGCCGCTAATACGGGAAAAGTGGGGGATGGGAAAATATTTATTCAAAATTTAGAAAAAGTAGTGCGCATTCGTACGGGCGAATTAAACGATGAAGCATTATAAGTACGAATAAGGAATTTAAACATGGAAAATACGTTAACAGAATTAAAATTTGCACTTGATACCTTTTATATTTTGATCTCTGGCGTGCTGGTTATGTGGATGGCTGCAGGCTTCGCAATGCTCGAAGCGGGATTAGTGCGATCTAAAAACACAACTGAGATCTTGACTAAAAACTTGGTCTTATATGCATTGGCTTGCATTATGTTTTTATTAGTCGGTTATAACATTATGTATATCGGTAATAGTAACGGTGGTTATTTTCCCGCATTTGGGGCGCTCATTGGCGAGCAAAAATTGCATGCAAACTATGCGTTATCTGCTGATTTTTTCTTTCAAGTGGTGTTTGTTGCAACGGCGATGTCAATTGTCTCTGGCGCTGTTGCTGAGCGTATGAAATTATGGGCTTTTTTAGCCTTCGCTGTCTTGATGACTGGCTTTATTTATCCGTTCCAAGGATATTGGACATGGGGTGGCGGTTTTTTATCTGCAGCCGGATTTATTGATTTTGCGGGTGCGGGTGTGGTGCATCTTGCAGGTGCCTCCGCTGCGCTTTCAGGGGTAATATTGTTGGGCGCAAGGCAAGGTAAATATGGAAAAAGAGGCGAAGTGCATCCTATTCCCGGCTCTAATATGCCTTTGGCAACATTAGGTACCTTTATTTTGTGGATGGGCTGGTTTGGTTTTAATGGTGGCTCTCAGCTGTATATCTCGGATATGGAAAACGCCTCTGCGGTCAGCCGTATTTTTGTCAATACGAATACAGCGGCCGCCGCCGGCGCAATTAGCGCCCTACTTATTAATAAATGGAAATGGGGGAAAGCGGATTTAACGATGATTTTAAATGGCGCCTTAGCGGGTCTTGTTGCAATAACGGCCGACCCCTTGTCACCCTCGCCATTGATGGCAACACTGGTAGGCGCATGTGCGGGTGTATTGGTGATCTACAGTATTTTACTTTTTGACAAATTAAAACTAGATGATCCTGTTGGTGCATTATCCGTACATGGTGTTTGTGGTGTTTTTGCGTTATTGGTAGTGCCATTGAGTAATGATAAGGCCTCTTTTTTAACACAAATTTATGGCATTGTGAGTATTTTTGGCTTTGTATTTTTAGCTTCGTTACTCATTTGGTGGTTACTTAAACGGATCATGGGAATTCGCGTGAGTGCAGCCCAAGAAGATGCTGGAATGGATTTGCATGATTGTGGGCTAGAAGCTTATCCAGAATTTACCGATTAATAAGCCATAAAGTTGCTAGGTTATACCAAAGGAATTAATTAAGTTTTCATGTATTACGCAGGAAAAATTAACACTAGCACGGCGTGAGTTGTAGAAGATAGTTGTTCTCACTTCAAAACTCACAACGTAGGATGGGATAATTTCAACAAGCAAGATGGATCACATTTTTAGATCCTTTGGTATTAGTACATGCTTGGTAACGTTATATGCAGAGCATCAAAATGTGAAATCAGTAAATCAAATTTTGACGCTCGCTCGAAGATCGATCCTGCCGGCAACACAATAAAAAAGGGATAGCCATTAACAATGGTTATCCCTTAAGTTTTTATCCGTGCCAGTGTTTGATAACGTAGCGCAAGTAATATGGATCTCTGTTAATAATGGTAAGTTACGCTGAGTGAGCCATATTGATTATTTGACTCTTGGCCTTCAAAGTCTTTATTGGCATGCTGCACAGAAAAAATCATTCCCCATTTTTTGTAGCTTATCGCGACCCCGAGACTCAAAAGCAAGCGTTGGGGAATAATATCAACATAATGACTGTCTGCAAAAGTGTTGCCATTAAGGGTAATATCATTAAAAAGATAGCTAGCATAAAGGGAAGTAAAGGCTTGCCACTGCCAAGGTGCTCCATCAGTTTTAAAACTATTTTGCATGGCACTACTCGTCGGGTTTATGGATGCATAATTATCGTCGAGAGAGGTACCTAAACGAAGCGTTATGCCAGTGCCGATATCACTGCGTAAATTACCGATACCCACTTCACTATAAAGACTGCTGTCAAAGCTAATGTTCGGTGTGAGTTTATACGTATAAAAGCGTTCAACATGCTCTGCGGTAAGTCGAAAAACGGGTTCATTTTTAATTTGATGATCCCAACCTCGTGGCTTAGAAGCTCCGATCCATTGATGCATTAAGTCCTGCGTTTGCTGAGCTAAAGAGGCCGGACCGACAACGCCTAAGCTTAATGCAAGTGAATCGACACGGTTATTTGCATAACTACGTAGTTTAGCCTGCCATAATAAAGTGCCTGCATAGGGACGATCATTTTCGATCAAATCAGGTTGAGAGATATCTTGAGGTGTATACATGGATTGCGATAAAGCATACGCAAGTGAATAATCTTTTTCGGCGCCTTTATCAAGGTAGGTCCATGCGCTGATAAAGCGGATCCAGTCTGGCATGTCAATGCTTTTAAAGTCGTTTACGGGAGCTTTAGCCCAAGCAAATAGCAGGCCGTTAGTATAGCCATCATCGCTGGCATGCAATCTGCTCATTACGTCGTTGTCAAAGGTAACTTGATACCAAGTTAGTGTGTCTTCTTTTTCATTTGCCAAAATATTGGCACTATAAGAGACTGTACTGTACAAATAGGTAATAAATAGAAGAAGAATACGTTTTTTCATTTTATTTTAGATCCTGAGTGCTGTCATGTAATTTGTAAAATCAAAGCAAGTGTTGATGTTTTTTATGCTAGGATCTGCTTAATTTGTTTTTGTGTATATACTTTGGGTTTTAACTATAAAGGAATGGTGAATAATGTTATTGAAATATAAATTAATCGGATTGTCTACTTTATTTTTATTAAGTGCTTGTGCGAGTGACCCTGCACAAGAGACTTCTGTCGGCGATATCCCGAGTTGGATATTAAACCCGCAAGTTGAAGAGGGGATTGCAGTTGCTGAATGTGTCTTGTTTTCGGGTAACATGTCAATTGATAAGCAACAAGTATTAGCAATTGCACGCACATCTTTAGCACAGCGTATCGAAACGCGTGTGAGTGCGATGGATAAAATCTATCGTGAAAAAATAGAAGTTAAAACAGGTGTTCAATCAGGATCTACTTTCTCAAGCGTCTCTAAATTGATAACAGAGCAAGTTTTAGTGGGCACAACGCCCCTTAAAATGGATATTACTAAAATAGCCGGTAAAGATAATTTATGTGTTTTAATGGCGATGGGTCAAGAATCGACTAAAGCACTTTTTGAAAGCTTAGTCACCAAAGCGGATAGACCAATGTCTGCAGATCAAGAAGATGTATTATATCAGGAATTTAAAGCGCAACGCGCCAATGATGAACTGAACCTTGAATTAGAAAAGTTACATAAGTAAGCGTTAAAAAGAGCATAAAGTGAAGTCAGTACTATATGCTCTTTTTTTGTCTATTTTAGCGCAGAGTTTAACTTGGTATAAAAGTTGCTTGTATCTGTCTATGTGTCAAAAAATAGGTAAATACAATGAATATTAATAATTCGGCTTTATTAAACAATTTACAGCTAACGGGTTTACAAAACCGTGGTGTTGATAGTGAACTTTCAATGCCAAGCATGAAATCTAATGCACCTGATTTTTCACAAATGCTTAAACAAGCTATTGATAATGTGAATGGTTTACAACAAAATACATCTTCGTTACGTAATAGTTTTGAGATGGGTGATCCAGATGTTAGTTTGGCGCAAGTCATGATCGCGTCAAATAAATCTGGACTTGCCTTTGATGCGACAGTGCAAATTCGTAATAAAATGGTTGAAGCATATAAAGAAGTGATGAGTATGCCTGTCTAATTCTTATGGCAGGAATGATGAATTAAAAGGAAAGTAAGTGGCAGAATCTGAAAATGCTCCTGAGCTGTTGATTGAAAATAATAATTTTGATGGTGAAGACTCAATGTCTGAACCAACAAAAGGGGCGCTAGCTACCTTTTTTTCTAATGTGGATGTTTTACGTCAAATAAGTATGATCATTGGGCTTTTGATTGTACTTGCTATCGTTGTTATTATTTGGTCGTGGGGAAAACAGCCTGATTATCGTCCGTTGGGAAATTATCAAACAGATGAATTGATCAGTACCTTGGACTTTCTTGATAAAGAAAAAATAACGTATCAGTTAGAAGGTAATTCCGTACTGGTCGAAGCTGAGCAGTATCAAAAAATAAAATTATTGATGACGCGTGCAGGTCTTACCCAAGACACTAATGATAGTGGTGACGATATCTTATTACAAGATATGGGCTTCGGTGTGAGTCAGCGCGTCGAGAGAGAACGTTTAAAACTCAGCCGTGAGAGGCAAATATCGGTTGCTATCATGTCGATGAAAAACATCACAAAAGCACAAGTGTTACTCGCTATTCCCAAGCAAAGTGTGTTTGCCCGCAAAGAGCGAAAAGCCAGTGCGACGGTGGTGATCACCACCTCAAAATCTTATACTCTATCGGCACAAGAGATAGACTCTATTGTTGATATTGTGGCCTCATCTGTCCAAGGTTTATCGCCAAATAGTGTAACGGTGAGCGACCAACGTGGACGTTTATTGCATTCAGGTAGTCAAGATGGTTTATCGTCACGAAGTAGCGCCGAATTTGCATTAGAGCGTGGCCGTGAGAATGAATATAAATCCAAAATTGATGCCATATTAATTCCTATTTTAGGGCTATCAAATTATACCTCTGAAGTCGATTTGGCGATGGATTTTACCATCAAAGAAGAAACCCAAAAAATATTTAATCCCAGTAAAAAATCAGTGCGCAGTGAAATGCTGGTCGAAACAAAATCAACGAATTCAATTTTAGGCAATATCCCGGGTGCATTAAGTAACCAGCCTCCGGCTGCCTCATCTATTCCTGAAGAGTTGCGTAAAGATGGCGATAAAAAGAAATCCGTGATTGGTAATAGTCATAATGAAGAAACGCGCAATTATGAAATGGATACGACGGTCGTACATATTAAACATAAAGTAGGCACCATAGATCGTCTCGCAGTTTCAGTTGCCCTTGATTATGTTCCGACAACCAATGAAGCAGGAGAGGTCACTTATGCGCCTCGAACCGATGCAGAAGTTGAAAAATTGCGCCGTTTATTAATGGGTGGACTAGGGTTAGATATAGAGCGTGGCGATATTTTGGAAATGGCATCCGTGCGTTTTAATCGCCTCGATTTAGATGCCGTGCCGGAAGAAGAATTTTGGAAAACGGAAGCTTTCCAAGGTTATATTCGCTTTGGTGGTAGTATGTTGGTGATATTACTCACCTTGCTACTCATTGTTAGACCTATCATGAAAAAACTGCTTTATCCTGAAACATTAGAAGATGAAGATGATTATGATTTAGGGGGCGCGATTGGTGATCTGGGTAATGATAATTTACAATTATTAACCGCAGATGAAGATGTGAGCATGGAGTTTGATATCGGTGGTGGGCATATTAAATTACCGAACTTACATAAAGATGAAGATTTATTAAAAGCAGTGCGTGCGCTGGTGGCGAATGAGCCAGGGCTATCTGCACAAGTAATTAAAGAGTGGTTAACGTCTGATGAGTGATAACGAAGATAAAAAAAAAGAAGCGGGCAATGAGTTTGATGTGTCGACGTTACCGGGTGTGGTTAAATGTGCGCTATTAATGCTGAGCTTAACACCGGAAGATGCAGCGCAAATATTTCGTAATTTAGAGCCTAAACAGGTACAAAAGCTCGGTATGGAAATGGCTGCTTTAGATGATTCATCACAAGTGCGAGTGGCAAGTGTGCATCGCGCTTTTATTAATGATATTCAAAAATTCAGTAATATTGGCTTAGACAGTGAAGATTTTGTACGTGCTTCTTTGATCGAAGCATTGGGCGCTGATAAAGCCGGTAATTTAGTTGATCAAATTATTCTCGGTAGTGGTTCAAAAGGTCTGGATTCATTGAAATGGATGGATGCACGTCAAGTGGCTTCTATTATTCAAAATGAGCATCCACAGATCCAAACCATTGTATTATCGTACTTAGATCCCGACCAATCGGCAGAAATAATAACCCAGTTCCCTGAAAAAAACAGACTCGATTTGATGATGCGTATTGCAGATCTTGAAGAAGTTCAACCTGCAGCATTACAAGAATTAAATGAGATCATGGAGAAACAGTTTGCCGGACAAGCAGGTGCACAGGCTGCTAAAATGGGTGGCACTAAAGCTGCAGCTGATATCATGAACTATTTAGATACTGCGATTGAAGGGCCTCTGATGGACTCATTACGTGAAACGGATGAAGACATGAGCCAACAAATTCAAGATCTGATGTTTGTATTTGATAATCTTGTGGATCTCGATGATCGAGGCACACAAACGCTGTTACGTGAAGTACCGGCAGAGCAATTACAAATGGCACTAAAAGGCGCCGATGATCAGCTGAAAGAGAAAATATTGAAAAATATGTCTAAACGCGCGGCTGAAATGTTAGAAGATGATTTAGAAGCAATGGGCCCAGTGCGTATTAGTGAAGTTGAAGCAGCTCAAAAAGAGATCCTAACTATTGCGCGTCGATTATCAGATTCGGGTGATATTATGCTCGGTGGTGGTGGTGGTGATTAGTTCTTATAATAAAAAAAGGTAGGCGGACATGTCGGATAATAACGACGAATATTTACAATGGTCCTTACCGGATCTTAGTGATGATAAACTTGATAAAGATATCGACAACACAGAAACGTCTTTATTTGGAAAACCTGCGTCCTGGTATCAAGGCTCAAAAAACACACCAGAAGTTAAAGTAGAAGAGCCAAAGCCTCTTACTATTGATGATATCGAAGAAATTCGTCAATCTGCTTATGATGATGGTTTCAAAGAAGGCTTAGAAACCGGCACTGCGCAAGGTTTGCAAGAAGGTACCGAGCAAGGTCTCGTAAAAGGTTTAGAAGAAGGCACCGAGCAAGGTTTAGCGCTTGGCACCGAGCAAGGTTTAGCGCTCGGAAAAGAGCAGGTTGATGTGCAAATCCAGCAATGGGATTCGCTATTAACGCGTTTACATACACCTTTAGAATTACTCGATGAAAATGTCGAGTACCAATTAGTGACGTTAGCGCAGCATCTTGCAGAGCAAATCTGTCGAGTGGAGTTGAAAACCGATCCTAAAATCATATTGCAGGCGTTAAAACAAGCGGTAGAGGCTTTACCGCTGAGTGAACAAACCCTAAAAATATTATTGCATCCCGATGATTTACTCTTTGTGCAACAAGCATATTCTGTTGATGTTTGTAAGGAGCGCGGTTGGAATTTAAATGAAGATCCCACTTTATCCCGTGGTGATTGCCAAATACACACTAAGACCTCTAGTATTGATTATGCCTTTAATACACGAGTTGATCAGGTGTTAAAGCATTTTTTACAACAAAATCATGAACACATCCCCAAGAAAAATGATGATTCAAACCTTTTAAATAATACGCCTCTACCCGCTCAAGAAAATATTGATAGCGAGGCAGGAGAGCAAGGTGAGGTCGTCGATATTGCAGATGCGCCGAGCAATCCTTCCGTTGGTAATTTAAAGGATGAATAAATTAGGACAACGCTTAGCGCAATATAAAACAGGTGAGTCAGTCACCAAACCGACGGTGTCAGGTAAACTGATACGTGTGGTGGGTCTGACGCTTGAGGCGATTGGCTGTATTGCTGCTGTGGGTAGTTTATGCAAAGTCGAGAGCCAAGATGGATTTATTGACGCTGAAGTGGTGGGCTTTTCGGGCGAACGCTTATTTTTAATGCCCAGTGAGCGCTTAACTGGCGTGTTACCTGGCGCAAAAGTCATCCCACAAACACATCAACAAGGGATCCCTGTGGGCATGGAGTTATTAGGCAGAGTGCTCGATGGCATAGGTAAACCTATTGATGGCAAAGGGGATATCGTTACCGCTCAAACCAGTAATTATACACACGCCAGTATTAATCCCTTAAGCCGTAAAGCTATCACAGAGCCTCTTGATGTTGGTATCAAAGCCATTAATGCGTTACTCACGGTAGGGCAAGGGCAACGCATGGGGTTATTTGCAGGCTCTGGTGTGGGGAAAAGTGTGTTACTTGGCATGATGACGCGAGGCACTAATGCGGATGTTGTGGTGGTTGGGCTTATTGGCGAGCGTGGCCGAGAAGTTAAAGAATTTATTGAAGATATATTAGGGGAAGAGGGGCGAAAACGTGCGGTTGTGATAGCCGCTCCCGCTGATGCATCGCCGTTAATGCGCCTTAAAGGGTGTGAAACCTCATTAACTATCGCGGAGTATTTTCGAGATCAGGGTTTAAATGTTTTATTATTAATGGACTCCTTAACGCGTTTTGCACAAGCACAACGTGAAATTGCTTTAGCAATTGGTGAGCCTCCTGCGACGAAAGGCTATCCGCCTTCTGTTTTTGCAAAATTACCGGCATTAGTGGAACGCGCGGGTAATGGCAATGAAAATCAAGGCTCGATCAGTGCCTTTTTTACGGTTTTAACCGAAGGTGATGATTTACAAGATCCCATTGCTGATGCATCCCGTGCTATTTTAGATGGGCACATTGTGTTATCGCGTGAACTTGCCGATTCGGGGCATTTTCCTGCCATTGATGTTGGTAAATCAATCAGCCGTGTTATGCCAATGGTGACCTCTGAGGAACATCAAACCCTCGCCCGTGTTTTAAAGCAAGCGTATAACTTATATCAAGAAAATAAAGAGTTGATCACCATTGGTGCTTATGCAAAAGGGAGCGACCCGAGAATTGATAAAGCCATTATCATTCGTCCTAAATTGGATCATTTCTTGCAACAAGGAATGAAAGAGAGCATCAGTTATAACGATTGTTTGACGCAACTTGCTACCTTGACGCAAGAGTTTGTTAACAGTTAGAGACAAAAGAGATAAAACATGGCTAAAAACGCATTAAAGCTTGTTTACGAGCAAAAACAAAAGCAAGTTTCAAGCGCCTTGCAAGCATACCAACAAGCACAAACTATGTTGTTTACGCAGCGTCAGCAATTACAAAACCTACAACAATATCGGCGTCAGTATAGTGACCAATTAAGTGTAAAAGGGGCTGCTGGCTTGACCGTGCCAGAATTAAGAAAATACCAGCAATTTATTGTGCAGATTGATCAAGGTCTATCGACACAGCAACAAGGGTTGGTTAAGTTCGAATATGATGTACATACCCAGAAGAAATTATGGTTAGACAGCCAAATAAGCTGTAAAGCCATTGCGATGTTATTGAAAAAAAAAGCATTAAAAGAAGAGCAAATAGCCAATAAAATAGAGCAAAAATTATTGGATGAATTTTCGATATTTCAATACTTTCAAAAAAGATCTAAAACGTAATTTTTTGGTCTAAAAATTGCTTGTTATCATATAAAGTTTAAAATGATGCCTTAAAGGCAATTCTTACCGTCTATCTGTTATGGAAAAGAGACTTATTTATGATGCAATCCATATTAATGGCGCCCGGCAGTAATACCGATTTAAAAGCGGGTAAATTAGAAAGTGGCGCGGATTTAAAAAAAGAGGCGTCAACATCTGAAACAGGTAAATCATCCAACTTGTTTTCTGAGTTACTTGAATCTGCGCTTGGCAAAAACCAAGGAGATGCTTCTTTGTTAAAAGAGGCGAGTCTAAAAGAGGGTTCGCAACTCGAAGAGGCTAGCGACACTGAAACGTCTGAAGACGCAGAAGGCAGTGACGATCTAGCGTTATCGATTGAAGTGAGCTCTGATGTCGCATTAGAAGATGAGAGTCAGATTTCTTTAGAGGGTAATGAAGGCTCTGATGAACCGGCCGTCAATGAGCCAGTTACTAATGAGCTAGTTGCTAATGAGCTAGTTGTGCAAAGCGACGAACATGATGTTCGTGCAGATAGCGTAGATATTGATGATGCGCAGGATGCCTCCGATACACGTGAGAGCATGGATGGATCAGATACATTTGATACGCTCGATCCTTTATATGTAAATTCCCCTGTAGACAATCAAAATAAGACATCAGCATCGCAAGCGGATTTAAACTCGTCGGCAAACAACCCGTTAAATGTAGAAGCGCAAGGCTCAACGCTAAATACGGAGACAGCGCGCCTATTAGCTAAAATAGAAGCAGCTCAAAAAATGGATACAAAGGTGACTAATGTTGGCGAGGGCGATGAGGCGTCGACAGAAGACGTTGATGAAAAATCGTTTAAAGCACTTCTTTTAGATGCAGATAAAAATACCTTACCGAAAGACAAAGAATTACTCTCCGCTTTGGTAGAAAAATCCAGCAATAAAGAGGAACAAGACAAATCAATGGGGATGCTTAAAGCGCAAGCTGCGGTTGCAACCTTAGAAAATAAAGATAAGCCTGAACTTGTGAGTACATTTAAAGCAGAGACTCTACATGGTATGAGTCAACTCGATAATGATTCAAGTAAACATAGGCAGGTATCTTCACTCGATAAATTGGCAAATTTAGGCGTGACGAATGAAAAACAAAATGCATTAGAAAAACCCTTTGAATTACATGCCAAACAAGCATCAGAAATGTTGGGCAAGCGTATTTTGATGATGATAAGTCAAGGCAAACAAGAAGTATCTATTCGCTTAGATCCCGCTGAATTAGGATCAATGCATATAAAGCTTGTGATACAACAAGATCAATTACAATTACATATTCAAACACAGCATGGACAAAGCCGAGATTTGATTGAACAACATTTACCCCGATTACGTGAGCAACTGGCGCAACAAGGTATTAATCTAAATGCGAGTAATGTCGAGCAACATGCCCAACAACAAAGTCAACAACAAAATCAACAGCAGCAAAACGCCACAATGCATCAACAAGATAGTCAATTAAGTGCATCAATGGCAAATATATCCTTATCCGCGGACGAACAAATGTCGTTAATGGGGGCGAAAACAGTGGGTTCAGCTCAAGGAATTGATTTTTATGCGTAAAGCTCTCTATTATTGCTGGATCAATCAGTAAAATGACTTAAAATTAGCACCTAGAGTAAAAACAACATCAGAAGGAATAAAATAGTATGGCAGATGATAATAACGATATTTCAGTTGATGGCGAGTCACAAGGTGGCGGCAAAAAAAAATTAATCATCATGATTGTTGCATTATTGTTATTACTAGGTGGGGGAGGCGCGGGCGCGTATTTTTTCCTTTTTAGTGATAATGAAAGTGTCGAAACTGAAGCGATAACGGAAGAGGTTAGCACTGAAATAGATGAGACGTTACAAGCGATTTATGTGGCAATGCCTCGTCCCTTTGTATTTAATGTAATGGAAGGGAAACGCGACAGATTAGTGCAGATCAAAGTACAATTGATGGTGCGTGGTGATGAAAACCAAACACTTGCAAAAAAACATATCCCTCTTTTAGAAGGCACCTTAGTGCGTATTTTTGGTGCTGCAACCGTGGGGCAATTACGTAGTCCTGAAGGCAAAGAAGAGTTAAGAAAATTTGCATTAGAAGCACTGAATAAAGAAACCATGAAAGTGGAAGATAAAGGGCTGATCAATGCCGTTTTATTTACCGGTTTTGTTTTACAGTAAAAGGGATTTGTATGGCAGATTTATTATCTCAAGACGAAATTGACGCGCTATTACATGGTGTTGATGATGTTGATGATGAGATAGTTGGAGACGAGGGTCAAGATGGTGGTGCTGAAGATGATTCACATATTCATTTTGATTTTTCATCTCAAGATCGTATTGTTCGTGGGCGCATGCCTACACTTGAGTTGGTTAATGAGCG
This sequence comes from Psychromonas sp. CNPT3, assembly GCF_000153405.2. NCBI lineage: Bacteria > Pseudomonadati > Pseudomonadota > Gammaproteobacteria > Alteromonadales > Psychromonadaceae > Psychromonas > Psychromonas sp. CNPT3. The sequence goes on along the minus strand of NC_020802.1, from coordinate 2,485,077 downwards.
TTTTGCACGACATTTAAGGATCAGTTTATTTAACATGCTACGACATACGGCAGAAGTGTCGATAAATGGCGTGCAAATGCTAAAGTTTGGCGAATATGTACACACCCTTTTTGTGCCAACAAGTTTAAATATGGTACGTTTTCGCCCGCTTAAAGGAACTGCGTTAGTCACTATGGAAGCACGCTTAGTGTTTATTTTAGTGGAAAACTTTTTTGGTGGTGATGGTCGTTACCATGCGAAAATTGAAGGGCGAGAGTTTACGCCGACAGAGCGTCGTATTATTCAAATGCTATTGAAAATAATATTTGAAGATTATAAAGATGCTTGGGCACCGGTAATGACAGCTGATTTTGAGTATTTAGACTCAGAAGTAAACCCGGCGATGGCAAATATCGTCAGTCCAACTGAAGTTATTGTTGTTAATTCTTTTCACATTGAATTAGATGGTGGAGGTGGTGATTTCCATATTGCAATGCCGTATTCAATGTTAGAGCCAATTCGAGAACTGCTCGATGCGGGTGTACAAAGTGATAAAGAAGATACAGATCAACGTTGGAGCCAAGCGCTTGAAGATGAAATAATGGATGTTGATGTTTATCTAACGGCAAAGCTCTTAGAAAAACAGTTACCCTTACGTGATATGATAAATTGGAGTGTTGGTGATATTATTCCCGTTGAACTCCCTGAAGAATTACTTGTTTGTGTTGAAGGATTGCCCTCTTTTCATGCTAAATTAGGAAAATCCAATGACAATCTGGCTTTAAAGATAATAGATCGTATTAAACGCCCTGAAGTACAAAACACCCAATTAAAATTAAGTAATTTAAAGAAAGCGACAGAAGAAGAAGATGCAAATGCAAATGAATAGGAAAACACGATGAGTAGTGAACAAGATATGGCGGATGAATGGGCTGCTGCTCTAGATGAGTCTGGGGATACTGATAGCAGTACTGTCAATAATGTGGAACTAGATGACTTTCAAGAGTCGGGCTCTGATGGTGAAAGCACGGTTAGTATTGACAGTATTATGGATATTCCAGTTACTATTTCTATGGAAGTGGGCCGTAGTAGAATAAATATTCGTAATCTATTGCAGTTAAATCAAGGGTCTGTGGTGGAATTAGAGCGCGTCGCTGGAGAACCCTTAGATGTGTTAGTGAATGGGACTTTAATCGCACACGGGGAAGTGGTTGTTGTAAATGATAAATTTGGTATACGTTTAACAGACGTTATCAGTCAAAATGAACGTATTAGAAAGTTAAAATGATGCGTTTATTGATCCTACTTTGTAGTTTTTATCCCATGACAGGTTGGGCACTTGATGTGAAAAGTGCCCGTCCAGAACTCGCGCTGAGTACTTTATTTGCCTCATTGCTACTGGTAGTTGCTTGTATTTTTTTATTTGCATATTTAATAAAAAAAACCAACCTGTTAAAAAGCCAAACAGGAAAACACGCACTTAAAATAGTCGCGACACAAGCGTTAAACCGTAAAGGTCAGGTGCAAATTATTGACGTGAATGGGCAACAATATTTGTTAGGGGTGACGGAGCAACAGATTACGTTACTGGATAAACTAGATACGCCTCTGCTGATAAAGGAGCCCTTGGAAAATAATGTGAGCTCTCCTTTTTCTATTTTATTATCTAAAATAAGCAAGAAAAACAATGAAAAATAAGCTGATCTTTTTTATCCCCTCTCTTTTATTGTTGATGTCCCCCTCCTTGTCAGCACAAACGGGCGCGCTAACGGCGTTAACCGTGACAACCAACAGTTTAGGTAATCAAGAATATAGTGTGACATTGCAAGTGCTGGCTTTTATGACCGCACTCAGTTTTTTACCTGCAATGCTAGTATTAATGACCTCTTTTACGCGTATTGTGGTGGTGATGTCCATTCTGCGTCAAGCGTTAGGTTTACAGCAAACACCCTCGAATCAAGTGATCAATGGTATCGCCTTATTTTTGACTTTTTTTATTATGACCCCGGTTTTTGATAAAATTAACGAAGAAGCGTTACAGCCTTATTTAAATGAAGATATGAATATCGTACAAGCGATTGAGCAAGGTAAAAAACCATTAATGGCTTTTATGTTAGCGCAGACGCGTTTAAAAGATTTAGAAACTTTTTTAGAAATAGCGAATGTGCAGGTGGATACACCCGAAGAGGTGCCTTTTACCGTGCTTATTCCCGCGTTTGTGACCAGTGAATTGAAAACTGCATTTCAAATCGGTTTTATGATATTTATTCCTTTTTTAATTATCGATTTAGTGGTGGCAAGTATCTTGATGGCAATGGGGATGATGATGTTATCCCCGATGATCGTCTCTCTGCCTTTTAAATTAATGTTATTTGTACTCGTGGATGGTTGGAATTTGATCATGGGAAGTTTAGCAAATAGCTTTGGCTTATTGTAGGAGAAAAGATGGAACCCGAAGTCTTTGTAAATATTTTTAGACAAGCATTGTGGACCGTTTTATTGTTAGTGTCTGCCGCTATCATCCCCAGTTTATTGGTCGGCTTAGTCGTGGCCGTTTTTCAAGCAGCCACGTCAATTAATGAACAAACCCTTAGCTTTTTACCGCGTTTAATGATGACGTTGACGGCGCTTGCTTTTGGGGCGCACTGGGGGTTTGGGAAGTTGATGGAGTTCTTTATCTCTATGATTGATCAGATCCCACAAGTCGTGGGCTGATGAACTTTCCAGCTGAGTATTTATTAGAATTGTTGGCGACCTATCTTTGGTCCTTCTGCCGTATTGCAGCCATGTTGATGGTGATGGTAGCTGTCGGCTCTCGCACAACGCCTGTACGAATTCGTCTTTTTTACGCACTTGCCATTACGATTGCTGTTTTACCTGTTTTACCGATTGTACAAACGAACATTGAGCTGTTTTCATTAGGCAGTGCTTTTATTATCTTACAGCAGTTATTAATTGGCATTGCCATAGGGACTATTTCTGTTTTTGTAGTGCAAACCTTTGTGGTAGCAGGGCAAATCATCGCGATGCAAACGAGTTTAGGTTTTGCTTCGATGGCAGATCCTATGAATGGTCAATCATCCCCCGTAGTTGGCCAATTTTATGTGTTATTAGTGACATTATTGTTTTTTGGCGTTGATGGGCACTTATTAATGATAGAGTTTATTATTCGTAGTTTTGATACGTTACCTGTTTCAATGCATGGCTTGTTAGCCACCGATTATAAAAAATTGGCAGGCTGGTTTTCCGTGATGTTTAGTGCTGCACTTGCATTTTCGTTGGCTTCGATGGTCGCAATGTTACTGGTAAATTTGTCGTTTGGTATTATGACTAAAGCGGCTCCGCAGTTAAATATCTTTAGTTTAGGTTTCTCTATTAGCATGGTTTTTGGCCTTTTTGTATTATGGGTTACACTTGTTAATGTGCCGGCTCATTTTGAAAATCAGTGGCTCAGAGGCATTGATTCTATGTGCGAAATGCTTAATGGCGTTTGCACGACGAAGCCCTAGGAGAAAAGTATGGCTGAGAATGAGAATGGAACAGAACGTTCGGAAGAGGCCACCCCCGAGCGAATACGAAAGTCCAAAGAAAAAGGACAAGTTGCGCGCTCTAAAGAACTCGCAACCGCCTCTGTTTTAATTTCAGCAGCCATTGCCATGATGACCTTTGGTGGGCGCCTTGCCTATGAATTATCTATTATGATGAAACGTTCGTTTACTTTTGAGCGTAGTGTGCTCTTCTCTCCTGAGTATATCTGGCTACATCTATCAACCAGTTTTTATGGTCTTGCTTGGCCAATGTTCATCATTTTATTTATGTTATTTGTGATCTCAATATTAGGTAGTTCATTATTGGGTGGCATGTTGTTTAGCACTAAAGCTTTGATGCCAAAATGGAATCGTTTAAGCCCGAAAGCGGGACTTAAACGAATGCTCGGCATGCAGGCTTGGGTTGAACTTTTAAAATCAATTTTAAAAGTGCTGGTTGTGGTTGGCGCAGCTTGGTGGATCTTAGGCGCTACTTTTGAACATATATTACATTTGTCGGTTTCCTCATTACCAGGAAGTGTTTACGAAGCTTTAGATATGTTGTTGTGGATGTTTTTGATGTTATGTTGCTCATTACTGATAATTGTCGCGATAGATGTGCCTTATCAGATATATAAGCACAAAGAAGAACTGAAAATGACCAAGCAAGAAATAAAAGATGAATATCGAAATTCAGAAGGTAAGCCCGAAGTTAAGCAACGTATTCGTCAATTACAATATGAGGCCTCACAACGTAAAATGATGGAAGATGTGCCTGACGCAGATGTCATTGTTACCAATCCAACCCATTATTCGGTTGCTTTAAAATATGAGCAAAATGGTGAAAGAGCCCCTTATGTTGTCGCTAAAGGGGTAGATTTTATGGCACTAAAAATACGCGAAGTGGCACGTGATAATGAGATACCCGTGATGGAGTCCCCTCCACTTTGTCGTGCGATTTATCATACGACTGAAATTAATGAAGAAGTGCCTGAAGAGCTATTCATCGCTATCGCTCAAATATTGGCTTATATTTATCAATTAGAGCAATTTAGAGCCGGGCGCTCATCACGACCTAAATCATTACCGGATGATCTTAATATCCCGAAAGGTTTTCATTATAAGGATTGATTTTTAAATAAAACATTCTACGCTGTACTTTATGATGTTAACTAAGCGTTTATTCAAATATATAGAAAATATATACTAATATATCGTAAGTTTTTCATTACATGGCACTTTACTTGCTGCATAATGCGCAGTAATCACAATATATTATAGGTTATTCATATCAAGACAGTACTCACCTCTCTTTGGGCTAAAAAAATAAAGGTTATTTCAGGGCTGGGTACGCCTGTGATGGTTTTGGCCGCATTAGGTATGATTATTCTACCAATGCCGACGTTTCTGTTGGATATCTTATTTACCTTTAATATTGCTTTGGCATTAGTGGTTTTATTAGTCTCTATTTATACTAAACGCCCATTGGATTTTGCTGCGTTTCCTACCGTACTTTTGATCGCAACGTTATTACGCCTAGCCCTTAATGTTGCATCGACTCGAATTGTGTTATTAGAAGGTCATCAAGGAGGGGATGCCGCGGGCCATGTTATCGAGGCTTTTGGCTCTGTGGTTATTGGTGGTAACCTTGCGGTCGGTTTAATTGTTTTCCTTATTTTAATGATCATTAACTTTGTGGTGGTGACCAAAGGTGCTGGGCGTATTTCTGAAGTAAGTGCACGCTTTACGCTTGATGCGATGCCAGGTAAACAAATGGCCATTGATGCGGACTTAAATGCGGGACTCATTGATCAAGAGCAGGCGCGACTGCGCCGAGAAGAAGTGACCATGGAAGCTGATTTTTATGGTTCAATGGACGGTGCCAGTAAATTTGTAAAGGGTGATGCCATCGCCGGTATAATGATCTTGTTTATCAATATCATAGGTGGCTTCATTATCGGTATGGTGGAATATGATTTACCGCTTGCAGAAGCGGCTGAAATTTATACGCTGTTAACGATTGGTGACGGCCTCGTCGCGCAAATCCCCTCTCTATTATTGTCTATTGCAGCTGCTATTACGGTTACCCGTGAAAATACGTCTGCGGATATGGGCGAGCGGATGCTGGGGCAGATGTTTGATGATCCCAAAGCGTTGATCATTACATCGGGTATCTTACTGGTAATGGGCATTGTTCCGGGGATGCCTCATTTAGCGTTCTTAAGTTTAGGTGCACTGTCGGCTGCGGGTGCCTATTGGCAAGTAACGAAAGTAAAAGCAAAACAATCGAAAGAAGTAACCGAAGCTGAAAAATCGAAAAAAGGAAGCGCGCCCAAAGAGTCGAAAGAGCTCGGTTGGGATGATGTGCGCAGTGTTGATACCATTGGTCTTGAAGTTGGATATCGATTGATACCTTTAGTGGATAAAAGCCAAGGTGGAGAATTATTAGACAGGATAAAAGGGGTACGTAAAAAACTATCTCAAGAAATGGGTTTTTTGATCCCACCTGTACATATTAGAGATAACTTAGATCTTGCCCCTAATAATTATACAATATCTTTAATGGGGGTTGCCTGCGGGCAAGCTGATATCTATCATGATAAAGAAATGGCGATCAATCCAGGGCAAGTTTTTGGCCCAATTGATGGCGTGGTTGGTATTGATCCCGCCTTTGGGTTAGAAGCTGTATGGATAGACGTACAGCAACGAGAACAAGCTCAAGCATTAGGTTATACTGTGGTAGATACCGCCACAGTGGTAGCGACACATTTAAGTCAAATATTAAGTAATAATGCAGCGCAATTATTAGGTCACGAAGAAGCGCAAAGTTTATTGGATTTACTCGCTAAGAAATACCCAAAATTAGTCGAGGGGTTAGTCCCTGAAATATTATCGTTAAGTACCATTGTAAAAGTATTACAAAGTTTACTTAATGAAAATGTAGCGTTACGTGATATGCGCACTATCGTGCAAACATTGGTGGATTATGGACCTCGTAGTCAAGACGCCGAAGTTTTGACGGCCGCCTGTCGTATTGCACTAAAACGTATGATAGTACAAGAAATTATAGGTAACGAATCAGAATTACCTGTTATTACCCTATCTACAGAGTTGGAACAAATATTGCATCAGTCCATGCAGGCGGGTGGCAGTGATGGTGCGGGTATTGAACCTGGATTGGCAGAGCGCATTCAAAACTCTTTAGTTGAAGCCTCGCAGCAGCAAGAATTAATAGGTCAAGCAGCCGTATTATTGACCTCTGGCGTACTACGTGGCACCTTGTCGAAATTTGTTAAACATACAATTCCGACATTGCATGTACTTTCATATCAGGAAATTCCTGATGATAAGCAAATTAAAATAATTAGCTCAATTGGACAGTAAGTGATTGTATAGATGAAAATTAAACGATTTTTTGCAAAAGATATGCGCACCGCTATGAGCGAAGTCAAAGACGTCTTAGGGCCTGATGCGGTTATTATGTCAAATAAGAAGGTAGTGGGTGGTATCGAGATTGTGGCGGCCGTTGATTATCAAGCGCAACAAGAAAAGATGCAGGAGAGCAAGAGCGAAGATCCTTTTGCATCACTTAAAGATGATCATGTGCAACTGTCATCACAATCAAAAAGTATGCCTAGTAAACCGCCTAAACGGCGTAATGGCGCGAAAGACAGTGGTGAAGATTTTGCGAAATCTTTAAACTCTTTCTTTGGGAAGGTTAATGCGCAGCAAAAACAAAATAACCGTCTGAAAAAAGCAGAAAATAGCCAGGGGCAAGCGCCCTTTAATTTTCAGCAAGCATCTTCTGAAAATGCATCTTCAGCGCCTAAAACATTAGCTGAGCAGCAACGCTGGCAAACACCGAAAAGTAGTGTGAATAATACACAATCAATGCGCAAAGAAGCCTCTGCAAGCCGAATGTCAGAAAACAAAGAGATGGCGAAAATGAGCGCTGAGATGGCTTCATTAAGACAGCTTCTAGAGCATCAAGTATCAGGACTGATGTGGCAGGAGATGGAACGTAAAGAGCCTATCCGCGCTATGCTTATAAAATGGCTTAGTAAAGCGGGATTTTCAGATGACATTGCCGACCAATTAGCAAGTTATGTACCTGAAGATGCATCTGCGACAGAAGCGCACCAATATATGCGCACTTTGTTGCAAGATAAAATATATGTGGGTAATAATGAAATTTTATCGCAAGGCGGGGCTATCGCACTGCTTGGGCCAACGGGTGTGGGAAAAACCACCACCATCGCTAAGCTAGCAGCTCAATTTGCGATGAAATATGGCGCAGATCAAGTGGCGTTAATAACCACCGATACCTATCGGATCGGTGCGCATGAACAATTAGCAACTTACGGTAAAATAATGGGTTGTAGTGTCCGCGTCGCTAAAGATGCGGATGAATTATCAACAATATTATACCAATTTAGAGAAAAACGTTTGGTATTGATAGATACAGCAGGAATGGGGCAACGAGATATTCGTTTATCGGAGCAACTTGATACATTAATGCGTAATAATAGTGTTAATATTAAAAGCTATCTTGTGATATCTTCGACCTCACAACGACGCATTGTCGAAGAGGCCCTAGAGCATTTTAAAAGAATTCCGTTATCTGGTTGTATTTTAACCAAAATAGATGAAAGTATTGGCCTGGGTGAGGTGTTAAGTGTGATGATGCAGCATGCATTACCTATCGCTTATATGACAACGGGGCAACGCGTACCAGAAGATATTGAAATAGCAAATGTAGAGCGTTTAATCGCAAGTACTTTAGAGATGATGAAGCATCTCTTTGAAGATCAGCATCAGTGGTTTAGTAGCTTTGATGAATAGATAATTAATGATGATAATGAGTAGATTATGATTGCAGACCAAGCAAGTGGTTTAAGACGAATGAAACAAGGCCAAATTAAAGTCATTGCTGTCACCGGAGGAAAAGGCGGTGTAGGAAAAACAAATGTGACATTGAATATGGCGGTTTCCCTTGCTCAACGAGGTAAACGAGTGTTGGTGCTTGATGCCGATTTAGGTTTGGCAAATGTGGATGTTTTGTTGGGGATCCGCGTTACTAAGAATTTATCGCATGTTTTATCCGGAGAATGTACGCTTGATGAAGTGATCGTGACTGGCCCAAGTGGGGTGATGATAATTCCTGCAACCTCAGGATCACAATCTATGGTTGAGCTGAGTGATGTTGAGCATGCTGGCTTAATTCAAGCATTTAGCTCACTGCAGACGCCGATAGATATGCTATTAATTGATACCGCCGCCGGTATTTCTAATATGGTGGTGAGTTTTGCACAAGCTGCACAAGATGTGTTGATGGTTGTGTGTGATGAACCAACGTCCATCACAGATGCTTATGCACTGATCAAAATATTGAGTAAACAAAATGGCGTTTATCGCTTTAAAATCGTAGCCAATATGGTGCGCAGTTTACGTGAAGGACAAGATCTGTTTACTAAGTTAACGCGTGTAACGGATCGTTTCTTAGATGCATCCTTAGAGTTGGTCGCATGCATTCCGTTTGATGGGAATGTTCGTCAAGCGGTGCGCAAACAAAAAGTGGTTGTTGAAGCTTATCCTAAAACACCGGCTTCACTTGCATTTAAAGCATTAGCAAATCGGTCTTGTGATTGGCCTATCCCGCATCAGCCCGGTGGTCATTTAGAATTTTTCATCGAAAAATTATTACTAAATAATACAGACGAGCAACAATAAGTGAGCAGAGTGCAAGGTTATTACACGGATACAGCGGAGCTTATAGAAAAGCACACTGGATTAGTGCAAAAAATAGCCTATCATTTGATGGCGAGACTGCCAGCGAGTGTATTAGTTGATGATTTGTTGCAGTCTGGCATGATTGGTTTACTTGAAGCTGCACGTAATTTTGATGGCTCAAAAGGGGCCAGTTTTGAAACTTTTTCAGGGATCCGTATCCGAGGCGCAATGCTCGATGAAATGCGTCGAGGCGATTGGGTGCCTCGTTCTGTGCATAAAAACAGTCGCGAGATTAGTAATGCGATTAGTGCAGTGGAGAAGCGTAATGCTGGAGATGCGAAAGAAAGTGAAATAGCGTCACAGCTCGGCGTAACGTTAGCAAAATATCAACAAATGCTACGTGATGTTAATTGTGCGAAATTAGTTAACTACGAAGATTTAGGTGGTGCAGAAGCGACCTTTAGTAGTAGCGTTAATTCGGAGGTTGATCCAACCTTTAATTGTGTCAGTGAGAGTGAATATTCTGAACAATTATTGTTAATGATCAAACAATTGCCAGAGCGTGAAGCATTAGTATTATCATTGTATTATGATGAAGAACTAAATTTAAAAGAAATTGGCTTAGTGCTTGAACTCGGTGAGTCAAGGGTTAGCCAAATTCTCAGTCAGGCGTTACACCGCTTAAAAGCAAAAGCGCAGACTGTGTAGATTATAAGCAATATTTCAGCTAGGATAAGAGCTCGATCACAGTTGAGTTAAGAAGCTGAAATATCTGCGTTTATAATGGTGTGTTTTTATGATATGTATTTATATTTACTTTACGAGTGCAGAGTAGATAGTGGCAGTTTTTTTACTTAGGGGAATGTTTTGAACCGAAATATGAAAGTACTGATTGTTGATGATTTTTCAACAATGAGAAGAATAATTAAAAACTTATTAAGAGATCTAGGGTTCACGAATACCTTTGAAGCAGATGATGGCCATACGGCTCTACCGATGCTTAAAGATGGGGATTTTGAATTTGTAGTGACGGATTGGAACATGCCTATTATGCAAGGCATTGACCTTTTGAAAGAGATCCGCAAAGATCCTAAATTAAAACACCTTCCTGTTTTAATGGTAACAGCAGAAGCTAAGCGTGAACAGATCATAGAAGCTGCTCAAGCAGGCGTAAATGGTTATATTGTAAAACCTTTTACAGCGGGAACATTAAAAGAAAAACTCGATAAAGTTTTCCAACGATTAGGTTAAATACATGGCAAAGGAATTGATGCCACATCTTACTTTAGAGCAAGCTAGACAGTTAGTGCGTTATTTAGAAAATGAAGATGTTGCAAGTGCAAATGGAATTGTAGAATCGGCTAATGTGATACATGCTGAAACGGATGTTGTTTTTGATAAAGTTGGTGAGTTAACGCGTGAGTTACACGACGCTTTACAGGATTTTAGAAATGATACCCGTTTGATGGATCTGGCTGGAAAAGAGCTTCCGGAAGCAGAAAACCGTTTAAATTATGTGATTAAGATGACCGGCGAAGCTGCGAATACAACCATGGATGCTGTCGATGTTTGTCTTCCTATTGCGGACAAATTAGTCTCTGATTTAGAGAGTATATCTCCGAATTGGCAAGCATTAATGACGCGTCAGTTGGCACTTGGTGATTTTAAAAAATTATGTCATCAAGTCGAAGATTTACTGAAAGATTCAGAACAAGGTGCACTTAGTTTACGTGCTTCTTTGATGGATATTTTAATGGCTCAAGGTTTTCAGGATTTAACGGGACAAATTATTAGTCGCGTGATCTCGTTAGTACAAGAGATAGAGATAAAATTAGTACAGATATTAACGGTATGCTCTGCACCTGAAAATATCGTTGTTAAAGAAGAAACAGATCAGGCTGATATTAGTGCGGAAGGTCCAATTATTGATGCAAGTACCCGAGATGATGTGGTTAATGGGCAAGATGACGTTGATGATTTACTTTCTAGTTTAGGATTTTAAGGAAACAGAAAATGACATTTGAAGTAGATGAAGAGATCCTCCAGGACTTTTTAGTTGAAGCTGGAGAAATTTTAGAACTGTTATCTGAGCAATTAGTTGAACTAGAAAACAACCCCAATGATACTGAATTATTAAATGCTATTTTCCGTGGATTCCACACAGTAAAAGGGGGCGCTGGTTTCTTATCGCTCACCGAATTAGTCGAAACATGCCATGGGGCTGAAAATGTTTTTGACTGCTTACGTCAAAAACATCGCGAGGTGAACTCGTCTTTAATGGACACCATCTTAGCGGCCTTAGATGTTATCAATGAGCAATTTGACGCAGTGCAAACCGGTGATGTTGCTAATGCAGCGCCTCCAGAATTAGTGCAACAGTTACACCGCTTAAGTAGACCTGCCACTGAAGATGAGAGTGCTGAACCTGAAGCCACCGCGACGGAGTCTGTAGACACTCAGGGTAGTATTGATGATATTACTGAAAATGACTTTGATGCATTATTAAATGAATTACACGCCGAATCTGGCTCTAGCATTGAAGCTGCGGAAGCGAAGCCTGAAAATGCAGAAATTGGAGAAGATGAATTTGAATCATTACTTGATGAATTGCACGGTGTAGGGAAATCATTGCAAAATGCGGTAACAACGCCTGTTGCGCCATCAAATAGTAATGATATATCTGATGACGAATTTGAGTCAATGCTTGATGAACTCCATGGTAGTGGATCGCATAGCATAGCAAAACCAGCGCCAGCACCATTGACCTTCAGCACTGATGATATTTCTGATGATGAGTTTGAATCTTTATTAGATGAATTACACGGTGCAGGTAAAAGCGCTCAAAATACAACCGCGCCTGTCGCTGCCCCTGTCGCTGCCCCTGTAGAGCAAAAGAAAGAGCCAGTTGTTGTTAAAGAAGCGCCTAAAGCAACGCCTAAACCCGCGCCAGCTAAAGCGCCTCCAGCGAAAGCTAAAAAGACCGCCGTTGCTAAAGCGGAACCGACAGTACGTGTTGATACTGCGATCCTTGATGAAATCATGAACATGGTCGGTGAGTTAGTATTGGTACGTAATCGCTTAGTGAGTTTAGAGACAACCTCTGACAACGAAGAAATTTCTCGTGCTGTTGCTAACTTAGATATTGTTACTGGGGATTTACAAGGCTCGGTAATGAAAACACGTATGCAGCCTATCAAGAAAGTCTTTGGTAAGTTCCCGCGTGTAGTGCGTGATATTGCGCGCACATTGGGCAAGAATATTCGTTTAGAGTTGGTCGGTGAAGAAACAGATTTAGATAAAAACCTAGTGGAAGCTCTTGCTGATCCATTAGTGCATTTAATCAGAAATGCGGTAGATCATGGTATTGAAATGCCGGACGTTCGAGTGAAAGCCGGTAAAGATAAAGAAGGCCATGTTTTACTCTCAGCGTCACAAGAAGGCGATCATATTTTACTTGTCATTGAAGATGATGGCGCAGGAATGGATGCTGAACTCCTCAAAAGTATTGCGATAAATAAGGGTATATTGGATCAAGATGGCGCCGATAGAATGTCAGATAGAGATGCCTTCTCCTTAATATTTGCGCCAGGATTTTCGACTAAAGTTGAAATATCAGACATATCAGGTCGTGGCGTAGGTATGGATGTTGTTAAAACAGGTATTACTAAATTAAACGGAACGATTTCTATTGATTCTAAGATGGGAAAAGGAACGCGTTTAGAGATAAAAGTACCTTTAACATTAGCCATATTACCAACATTAATGATCGTGGTGTCGGAGCAGACTTTCGCGTTACCACTGACCAATGTGAATGAAATATTCCATCTGGATTTAGAAAAAACAAACATGGTTAATGGGCAACTCAGTATTGTTATCCGAGACCAAGCTATCCCACTCTTTTACCTAAGCGATTGGCTTGCACCTCATTTGGCCCCTGTGACTAAAAGTAAAGGTGTTGGGCATGTCGTTATTGTGCAATTAGGCGTACAACAAGTCGCATTTGTTGTTGATGCATTGCTCGGTCAAGAAGAAGTGGTGATCAAAGCATTAGATCAATTACTTTCTGGCACGCCAGGAATGGCCGGCGCAACTATTACCAGTGATGGTGGTATTGCACTTATATTAGATCTGCCAAGTTTATTAAAACATTACGCATAGGGATAATCGGCCACTTGCATCATCTGTTTTTCATAAACAGATGATCTGTTGTTTAAGTGGCTGTTAGTTTGTAAGTATTTTTTATTATTTATAATTAAATAGGATATAGAATGGCAGTAAAAGTATTAGTTGTTGATGATTCTAGTTTTTTTCGTCGTCGTGTTAGCGAAATAATTAATAATTCACCTGCATTAGAAGTTATTGCTACCGCAAATAATGGGCAAGAAGCCATCGATATGGTGATAAAATATAAGCCTGATGTTGTGACGATGGATATTGAAATGCCAGTTATGGATGGTATTACCGCCGTTAAAAAAATAATGGCAAGTCACCCCGTACCTATTTTAATGTTTTCTTCTTTAACGCATCAAGGTGCCAGCGCGACGCTCGATGCGTTAGAAGCTGGGGCTGCAGATTTTTTACCAAAAAAGTTTGAAGATATTGCACGAGATAAAGAAGAAGCGATTTCTTTATTACAACAACGTATTTTAGCTATATCAAGACGCCGCGTTGCACGAGTGGTTACGAAACCCATTGTGACGGCTACACCCGCTCGTAGTGCATTACGATCTACACCGCTAGTGCGAACACCTCTGGCGACAAGTCGCCCCTCTGCGCCTGTTGCTAGTGTGGTAAAATCGACTATCTCTAGAGCGTTTAAAGCATCAGGTAAAACGTACAGTATTTTAGCGATAGGTACATCAACAGGTGGACCAGTTGCGTTGCAAAAAGTGCTTGCGGAATTACCGGCTAACTTTAAATTGCCGATTCTTCTTATTCAACATATGCCGGGTACGTTCACCAAAGCATTTGCGGATAGATTAAATGGCATTTGTAAAATAAACGTAAAAGAAGCAAGTGATGGAGATGTCTTACAAGCTGGTTGTGCTTATTTAGCGCCAGGTGGTAAACAACTTTTAATAGAAGGGCGCAATGGTAATGCGCGAATTCGTATCCTTGATGGTAATGAAAAGTTAAATTACAAACCAAGTGTCGATATCACGTTTGCATCATTATCAAAAATATATACAAATAAAGTATTGGCTGTTGTTTTAACAGGTATGGGCGCAGATGGACGTGATGGCGCGCGCATGTTAAAAGACAAGGGATCTGTTATTTGGGCCCAAGATGAAGCAAGTTGCGTCGTATATGGTATGCCTCAAGCAGTATATAAAGCGGGTATCGCAACAGAGTCTATTCCACTTGATCAGGTGGCAAAATGTATCAAAATAGAGTTGAAGCATGAATAAACTGGGGCTCTTTGGTTTTTTTGTCATTATTGCAAGTTTGCTGTTTTCTCAAATTTACCATGGTGTGTCAATTAGCGGGTTATTTGATCTGCCCGCGTTTTTAATTGTTTTTGGTGGTACATGTGGTGCGGTATTAGTGCAGTCTTCTGCAAAACAACTGACCCATGCACTACGTTTATTACCTCAGGTTTTTTTCTCCCCTCCTTTACCTCTACACAAGCAATCTTTGTTGATTCAAAAATGGTCTGATAAATCACGGAAGTTGGGATTATTAAGTTTAGAGCCCAATGCTAATGAGTCATTAGATGAATTTACAAGCAAAGCATTATCAATGCTTGTTGATGGTTGTGAGCCTTTGGTTTTACAAGAAATATTACAGCAAGATATTGATCTTGAAAGTGAACATTATGAGCGCAGTGCTCAAATCTATGAATCGATGGGAGGTTACAGCCCTACGATTGGTATTATTGGTGCGGTAATGGGCCTGATTCAGGCGATGGGTTATTTAAGTGAGCCGGATAAGTTAGGGGCGGGTATTGCCGTTGCATTTGTTGCCACTATTTACGGTGTTGGTTTTGCAAATTTTATTTTCCTGCCGATTGCTAATAAAATTAGATTGTATTATCAGTATATTGCACTTTATAAAGAGATGACGTTAATCGGTTTACTGGCAATAGCACATGGTGAAAATAGTTTATTATTAGAGCGCCGTTTGAGTGGTTACCTTGATAGAGGCTCTTATTAATGCGAGTTCGGCCTCGTACGCGCCTTAAAATGCATTCGGGTAATGATTTACACCGTTGGACGGTTTCTTTTGCTGATTTTATGACCTTAATGTTTGCCGTTTTTGTTTTACTGTATGCGGTTTCGATTAATCAGGAAGAACAATATAAAGAGGTGATTGTTAAGATCCAAAAGGCCAGTAAATTATTAAATCAATCGGTTTTTAGTTCTGAACGAGAAGGGATTTTAACAGAAAATAGTAACAGTATTATAGAAGACAGTGGCCCTGCAATTCGCTCAGAAGGTATGATAAATCAAGCGAATGATGAACTGTCGGATGTGGATACCTTAAAAGCTGGCTGGGAACTCAAACAATTAAAAACTGAGTTAGAGGTGCTGTTATCTTCAGAAATAGACGAAGAAGTTTTAAAGTTGGATCTTGATGGCGACTGGTTGACTATTGAAATGGGGGGGGATTTATTGTTTGCAGGTGGTAGTCATACGTTATTGATTGCTGCTAAAAAGCGTTTAAATAAAATTTCAGAAGCATTAAAACCCATTAATAATTTATTACGAATTCGTGGTTATACCGATAATAATTTGATTGCAGATGAAATATACCAATCTAATTGGGAACTATCAGGTGCTCGGGCCTTTAGCGTGCTACATGCTTTAAATAGTCACGGTATTGATGGACGGCGTATGGTAGTTGAAGCGTATGGTCGTTATACCTTAGCCAAAGATGCACAAGGTAAAATAGATAAATTAGGAAGCCGAAGAGTGGTTATCGCTATTTCTAAATATGCGTTAGTTGAGCCGGTTGCTATCATTAAAGCTAAAGTTGAAAAAAAAGAACCGATCAAAGCGAAAGTAAAAGACAGTGAAAATATACAAGAAATATATTTGCCTAATGAGCGTTTAATTATAACCACAAGGATGGACTAGATTGCGAATTTGGACAATTGCAAATCAAAAAGGAGGCGTGGGGAAAACAACCACCGTTATATCGCTTGCAGGATTGTTAGCTGAGCGAGGTTTTCGTGTGTTAGTCATTGATACTGATCCTCATGCGTCTTTAACCAGTTATTTACAATATGATCCAGACCAGTTACCGGTCAGCTTATACGATCTTTTTGAAGAGCCTGCAGAGGTTAAAGGAGAAATAGATCAGGTTATTCTGCCCACTGAAATTGCTAATATTTCGTTGATCCCTGCCTCCATGGCTTTAGCTACATTGGATCGCGTGTTAGGCGAAAAAGAGGGCATGGGATTGTTTTTGAAAAAACAATTAGCCTTTGTGGAAGAAGATTATGATTTTGTGCTGATTGATTGTCCGCCTGTACTCGGCGTGATGATGGTTAATGCATTGGCAGCTTGTGAAAAAATATTGATCCCCGTGCAAACTGAATTTTTAGCATCAAAAGGGTTAGATCGAATGATCAGCACCTTAGGTGTGATGAAAAAATCGGCGGGAGTGAGTTTTAAATATTGTATTATACCTACAATGTATGACAAACGGACGCGTGCATCACTTAATACATTAGCGCTTATAAAGGAACGTTATCAGGAACAAGTCTGGAATGGCGTGATCCCGGTTGATACTAAGTTTAGAGATGCGAGCTTACAACATCTGCCTATTTCTATGTATGCAAAACGCTGTAGAGGTGTTTTTGCGTATGAAACTTTACTTAATTATTTGTTACAAGCAGAGTCTTATTAAATGAAAAACCATAATGATGAAGCAATGCATGCTTATTTTAATGCGATGTTATCCGAGTCAAACAGCGAAACACAACTGACAAAAGAGGCCGTTTTAGAAAGAGATGAAACGCTTAGCGCGCCTATTTTTAGCCGAGAGTTATCTTTTGCAGAGCAAGAAAAAATGCAACTGCAAACAGAGGAAGAGCCTCCGCAAGAGGATGAATGGCAGAATTTACAATTAGAGCCTGAATTTCAAGTTTTGTTTTTTTCGCTTTCTGGATTAAATTTTGCAGTTCCCTTAACTGATTTAGGGGGTATCCATGCATTGAGTGATTCAATGAACAAATTGTTTGGTAAACCTGCTTGGTTTTCCGGGGTAATGACACATCATGAAAAATTATGTAATATCGTGGATACCGCGCAGTGGATGAATACGGGTGAGAGTGCTAACACTCTGAACTACAGTCATTATATCTTATTAGGTAATAGTGAATGGGGCCTTTCTTGTGAGAACTTATTAGGAACACAAACATTAAATCAATCAGAAATAAAATGGCGCGCTAGAAAAGGTGATCGTCCTTGGCTCGCCGGTATGGTAAAAGATAAAATGTGCGCCTTGATCCATACTGACGAATTAGTTAAGCTGTTGAATAATGGAATGAATATGTATGGGCAATAAGTTTTTTGAGATCTAAAAACTGGATAAATTTTAATTTATGGCTAATATGTACATTAAACTTAATTCACTTAATGAATAGAGAATACTATGAATAGAGACAATAACATCCCGAGTTCAGATGCTTCATCTGATGATGAAATTTTTCAACGCGTTACGTTTCAATTAGAAAATGAAACTTACGGTATCAATGTAATGCAAGTTCAAGAAATATTGCGTTACACTGAAATTGCAGCTGTACCGGGAGCCCCTGATTATGTGCTCGGTATTATTAATTTACGTGGTAACGTTGTGACGGTTATTGATACGCGTGCACGTTTTGGTTTGATGCCTGTTGATACGACAGATAATACCCGTATTGTTATTATTGAAGCTGAAAAACAAGTCATTGGAATTTTAGTGGATAGTGTTGCTGAAGTGGTTTATTTGAAAAAATCAGATATGGAAGTGGCGCCACATGTGGGTACTGCAGAAAGTTCTCAGTTTATTCAAGGTGTTACTAACCGTGAAGATGGTTTGCTTATCTTAGTTGATTTGAATAAATTATTAAGTGAAGATGAGTGGGATGAGTTAAGTATTCTATAATTGAAGAGTTATTGATGTATTTACAATATATACCTTGGCTAACCCTAATGTTAGCCTTTGTTTTTTTTATTGGATGTTATTTTTTAGTAAAAAAACAAAATAAAAAAATTGATGCTTTATCACTATTAGTGAAGTCTTTATTAGCAACAAACACTAGTTTTAAAAAGGAATTTTTAGAGCTGCATTCTGGTGCGATTGGAATGGGGCGAAAAATACAAAGTTTAGAGTTAGTGATTAAAAAGACACAAGAAAACCAACAAAGTTTTGTTGATCAATCCCCCGAAAATCGTCTGTATACACGTGCGACAAAAATGGTGGAGTTAGGCGCATCTATTGATGAATTAATGCAAGAATGTGAACTGCCTCGTGCGGAAGCCGAATTGTTATTAAGCTTACATAGAAAAAACAGTTAATATTTAAGAAGTAACAGCAGACTTTGTATATCCCCTGATACGTTAAGATGAAAAATCAGAACGCGAGATAAAGCATCTTGAGGTAACATGCCTATATAAGTCGGCGATGTTCAATCGCCTGTTATTTTTTAGTCTGTATTTCCCCCCATTATAAACTCCCATTTTGTTAATTATCTGAAGCAATCCCTGCCTTTAAAAAGTACTCACTATTAGAACAATAAATGTTAATATAATGTTTTATTGTTGATAAATGATGTTAATTGTTAATATCTTGGCACTTGTCGTTGGCTATTGGTATTATCTCATGACTTCTTTTTGGCATCTGTGTTAGGATCTTTTTTTACCGTGATATATTAACAGTTAGGCGAATAACATGCTGCAATGTAACCAATTAACATGTGTTCGAGAAGAAAGGATCTTATTTGAAAATTTGAGTTTTAGTGCGAATAATGGGCAGATAATTCAAATTGAAGGCCCCAATGGGGTTGGGAAAAGCACGCTATTTAGAACCCTTATTGGATTATCTCGACCTTATTCAGGACAGGTGCTTTGGATGCAAAAAGATATCCATCAACATCGTGAGCCTTTTTATCAAAAACTATTATATTTAGGCCATAAAAGTGGCGTAAAATCAGACCTTAGTGCGTTAGAGAATTTGCAGTTTTTTCAACAAATGCATCAAAGTCATGAGCACGTGAACCTGTATGAGATCTTATCGAAAGTTGGGCTAGCGGGCTATGAAGATATGCTGGTTTCTCAGTTATCTGCAGGTCAGCAACGGCGCGTTGCATTAGCGCGATTATGGTTAAATGATTGTCCTTTATGGGTGTTAGATGAACCGTTCACTGCATTAGATAAATCGGGCATTAAGGTATTAGAAAATTTATTTCTAGAGCATGCAAAACAAGGTGGCATTATATTAGTGACGACGCATCAAGATATGAGCATAGATAGTAGCCACTTTACTAAAATAAAATTACAAAAAAGTGCGAGTGAACACTATGTTTAATGCTTTCTATCAAGTACTTCAAAAAGAAATCATCAGCGCTTTTCGCCATCCCAGTGAGATCCTAAATCCCGTTTGGTTCTTCGTGATAGTGGTGACACTTTTTCCATTAGCAATTGGTACTGATCCTAATTTGCTGGCAAGGATTGCCCCCGGAATTATTTGGGTTGCTGCCTTATTGGCTGCTTTATTATCTTTTGAACGTTTGTTTAAAGATGATTTTGTGGATGGGACGCTTGAGCAATTAATGTTAACGCCTTACCCTCTTGCCTGGCTCATAAGCGCTAAAATATTAGCGCATTGGCTATTAACGGGTGCGCCTCTCTTATTAATATCTCCTTTACTTGCGCTTTTTTTAGGATTAGATATTAAGACATATTGGGCTTTGTTTTTAACGCTACTTATTGGTACTCCGATATTAAGTCTCCTCGGCAGTATTGGTGTGGCGCTTACGGTCGGTTTACGTAAAGGGGGAATATTGCTTAGTTTAATTATGCTTCCTTTGAGTATTCCTATTTTAATTTTTGCAACGATGGCAATAGATGCCGCCGTTGTCGGTCAACCGTACATTGGATTGTTGGCATTATTAGGGGCAATGTTAGTGACATCAATTACCCTTGCCCCGTTTGCTATTGCCGCTTCATTGCGCGTTAGCCTTAGTTAAATTTATTTATAGAGAAAAATTATGTGGAAATGGCTACATTCATTTGCAAAGCCTGAAAAAAGCTATCAATTTGCAGGAAAATTACTACCTTGGTTTGTTGTTACCTGTTTGTGTGCCTTTATGGTTGGCTTAACGTGGGGGTTATTATTTGCCCCTGCCGATTATCAGCAAGGCGATAGTTTTCGCATTATTTATATTCATGTGCCGGCTGCTATGCTGGCGATGGGGGCATATTCAAGTATGGCTATCGCAGCCTTTATTGGTTTAGTGTGGCAAATCAGAATGGCAGAAATGATGGTCGCGACAACTGCGCCTATTGGCGCCGTGTTTACTTTTATCGCTCTAGTGACAGGCGCCGCTTGGGGTAAACCTATGTGGGGCGCTTGGTGGGTGTGGGATGCGCGCCTCACCTCTGAATTGATTTTATTATTTGTATACCTAGGGATCATTGCGCTGTATAACGCGTTCTCTGATAAAGATCTCGCGGGGCGAGCTGCCTCTATTTTAACCTTGGTGGGGGTGATTAATTTACCCATTATTCATTATTCGGTAGTGTGGTGGAATACGTTACATCAAGGCGCAACTATCAGTAAATTTGATAAACCGTCAATGCCCGCTGAAATGTTATGGCCATTGATCATTATGATTTTTGCATTTGCTATGTGTTTTGTGGTATTGAGCTTAATGCGCTTTCGTAATGAAATATTAGCGCGTGAAAGTCACCGTCGCTGGGTTAGTGAACTGGTTATGTATCAATTAAAAGGTAAAATGTAGATGGCTTTTGATTCAATCAATGATTTTTTTGCGATGGGTGGTTACGGCTTTTATGTGTGGTTATCTTATGCTCTTTTTTTATTAAGTTTAGTTATTATTACGTTACATACTATTTATGAAAAACGTAAAATATTTCAGAAAGTTCGTTCACGTCTAGCACGAGAAAAACGTATTAAACAAGCACAAAATTTGGAAGGTACCTTATGAACCCAAGGCGTAAAAAAAGACTTATTATTACCTCTGCGTTAGTGATTGGCCTCTCACTGTCCGTGGGCTTAGTGCTCTTTGCTTTACAGCAAAATATTGATCTTTTTTATACTCCCACAGAGATTGTTAAGGGAAAAAATGAGACCGGAGAAAAACCTCAAATAGGGCAACGTTTACGTATTGGTGGGATGGTGGTCAATGGCAGTGTAAAGCGTGACCAAACGAGTTTAAAAGTCAGTTTTGATTTAATTGATGATGGCGGAGAGAGAGTCACTATCTTTTTTGATGGTATTTTACCTGATCTTTTTCGTGAGGGGCAAGGCATTGTCGCCCAAGGTGTGTTATTAAATGCAACACAAATTAATGCCTTTGAGGTCTTAGCAAAACATGATGAAGAGTATATGCCACCCGAAGTCCAAGAGGCTATCAAGGGTATGAAACATTTGAAAATAAATAAAAAACAGGAATATTAGATGCTGGCTGAAATTGGACAAATTGCACTCGCAATCGCTTGTATGTTAGCGCTTCTACAGGCGGTATATCCGCTGTATGGTGTTTATAGTGGTCATCAAGGTGCAATAAAGTCGGCGAAAACATTTACTATTTTACAATGTATTTTTGTCACCTTGGCTTTTATTATTTTAAGCTACCTCTTTTTAATTAATGATTTCACAGTGGCTTATATTGCCTCGAACTCTAACAGTGCATTACCTTGGTATTATCGATTATCGGCAGTATGGGGATCGCATGAAGGATCCTTATTATTATGGGTATTTTTATTGTCATTATGGAGTATGGCGGTAGCGGTGCTCAGTAAGCGATTACCCATAGAATCGGTTGCGCGTGTCTTAGCTATTTTAGGGCTGTTATCTTTGGGGTTTTATTTATTTGTATTATTTACATCTAATCCTTTTTTACGAACGTTGCCTTATTTCCCTGTGGATGGACGTGATTTAAACCCATTATTACAAGATGTTGGGCTTATTATCCATCCCCCTATGTTGTATATGGGCTATGTGGGATTTTCTGTTGCGTTTGCTTTTGCAATTGCTGCATTAATGGAAGGTCGTTTAGACAGCGCTTGGGCTAAATGGTCTCGACCTTGGACGATGGCAGCTTGGATATTCCTGACATTAGGTATCGCATTAGGCAGTTGGTGGGCTTATTACGAATTAGGCTGGGGCGGTTGGTGGTTTTGGGATCCTGTTGAAAATGCTTCGTTTATGCCTTGGCTAGTGGGCACTGCTCTTATCCATTCTTTAGCTGTGAGTGAGAAGCGAGGCGTCTTTAAATCTTGGACTGTGTTACTTGCCATCAGTGCATTCTCATTAAGTTTATTGGGGACGTTTTTAGTGCGCTCTGGCATATTAGT
Organism: Psychromonas sp. CNPT3; assembly: GCF_000153405.2. Classification (NCBI taxonomy): domain Bacteria; kingdom Pseudomonadati; phylum Pseudomonadota; class Gammaproteobacteria; order Alteromonadales; family Psychromonadaceae; genus Psychromonas; species Psychromonas sp. CNPT3. Next base: position 2,462,312 of record NC_020802.1, on the reverse strand, counting down.
ATCTGTACATGCTTTTGCCAGCGATCCTTCTCGTGGTTTATTTATTTTAGCGTTTTTAATTTTAGTTATCGGTGGCTCGTTATTACTTTTTGCCTTGCAAGCTTCAAAGGTAAAAAGTCGAGGCCGTTATGCTTTTATCTCGCGTGAAACGTTTTTACTGATTAATAATATTTTATTGATAGCCGCTTTAATTGTGGTTTTATTAGGAACATTATTGCCATTAGTGCATAAACAGCTGGGATTGGGGAGCATATCAATTGGTGAACCTTTCTTTAATCGTATGTTTAGTGTGTTGATAGTGCCTTTTGCTTTGTTTTTAGGTGCTGCGCCTTTATTGCGCTGGAAACGCCAAAAAATGAGTGAGCTTTTTAAACCTTTTTTACATTCATTACTGCTTAGTATTTTAGCGACGTTCTTGTTTTTATATACATTTAGTTCGCATTTTACATGGCTTGCATTGATGGGCGTTTTCCTTGGGTTTTGGATAGTGATGACCGTTACTTATGAACTCTACTTACGCTCTACACATCGTAACAGCCTCTTTCCTGGTTTAATGAAATTAGGATATAGTCATTGGGCGATGAGCTTAGGGCATTTGGGTTTTGCTGTGCTTATCATTGGTATCACGATGACCCAGAACTTCTCTATTGAGCGTGATGTAAAACTGGCCGTTGGGGACAGTATTGTTTTTGAAAATTATGAATTTAATTTTGATGCGGTCGAGCCTCTGGTTGGTAAAAACTACACGGGCACTGCCGGTATTTTTAATATTAAAAAGCAAGGCCAACATGTTGCCACAATGAAAGCGGAAAAACGCATTTACAGTGTGCAACGTATGCCAATGACGGAAGCTGCCATTGATGCGGGTATTACGCGCGATTTGTATATTGCAATGGGTGAAATGCTAGAGGATGGATCGTGGGCTGTACGTATTTATTATAAACCGTTTATTCGTTGGATCTGGTTTGGACCTTTATTGATGGCCTTTGCCGGATTGTTGATGATGCTCGATAGCCGTTATCGTGTTAAAAAAACGCCTCTAAAAGGAGGTGTGTCATGAAGAATAATCGCCGAGTACTCACGTTGTTTATTCCTTTTGTTCTTTTTGTGATTGGTTGTTTCTTTCTCTTTAAAGGCTTATATGTAGATCCGCAAAAATTAGAGTCGGTTTTGGTGGGTAAAAAAGTACCCGAGTTTACCTTACAGAGTCTTTATGATCCGAATAAGCAGTTCGATGCCGATATATTAAAAGGGCAAAAGATGCTTCTTAATGTATGGGCAACTTGGTGCCCGACATGTTATGCAGAGCATCAATTTTTAAATAAATTATCAAAACAAGGGATATACATTGTCGGCATGAATTATAAAGATTCACGCGTCAAAGCAATACGTTGGTTAAAGGACTTAAATGATCCGTATAAAATTAGCTTATTTGATAAAGATGGCATGTTAGGTCTTGATTTAGGGGTATATGGCGCGCCGGAAACCTTTTTTATTGATAGTAAAGGAATTATCCAATATCGTCATGTTGGGAACTTAAATGATGCTATTTGGCGATCAAAGCTGTCAAAAATATTTAATGAGATGGAGTGATCAATGAAAAAATTAATACTCATTATCGTGTTTTTTAGTGCGTTTTTTAGTCTGCCTGCGGTGAGTGCGATTGATTCGTTTAAATTTGAAAATGAAGCCCAAGAAAATACATTTCGTAATTTAACCCATGTACTGCGCTGTCCTAAATGTCAGAATCAAAATATATCTGACTCAAATGCGCCTCTTGCTAAAGATTTACGTACTAAAACATATGATTTAATACTCCAAGGTAAGACGGAAGATGAAATATTAGAGTACATGACAGATCGTTTTGGTAATTTTATTTTATATGATCCACCGATGACGATTGCCACCATTTTTCTTTGGGTTGGGCCTTTATTTTTTATTATTTTAGGATTTGGTTATTTGTTCTTTCAGGTCAAAAGACAAGGTAAAAAAGAGTCGTCCTTAGAAGAGCAAGATGCTTTAAGGTTGCAACGTATTTTAAATGCAAACAACGTCGAAACAAAATCCACAGAGGATAGAAAATGATTTTACAATTTTGGTTAGCCACTATCCTATTATTGGTGATTGTGAGTGTGTTTTCATATGTACCATTTATAAAAAGAAAGCAAGATGAGAAGCGACAAGATAATACGCGCAACCAATTAAATCGTTCATTATATGATATTCGTTTATCAGAATTAGAGCGTGATGCTGAGCAAGGCGTACTGAGCGATAAAGATAAGATGCTGACGGAGCTGCAATATAATTTATTAGATGATATTGATGATAACGAAGAAGTAAAACATCAAGGTGCACCTAAGTGGATTTTTTTGCCGGGTCTTTTGCTGTTGGTCGCAGGCTCGCTTGCTTTGTATAGTAGTGTTGGTTCGTATCAAAAAGTAGTGCATTGGCAAGATACGGTGCAGCGTTATCCTGCGCTGCAACAACAACTCTTTAAAAATCCAAACGCACAACCTACAGAGCAAGATCTACGCGATATTATGTTAGGTTTACGCACAAACTTATACAGTAATAGTAATGATGCACAGGGCTGGTTATTGTATTCACGCTTAGGCATGGTGTTTAAAAATTCAGAGTTGGCATTAAGTGCGATTAAAAAAGCCTATCAATTGGCGCCAGAATCAGTGGATATACGTCTTCTTTATATTCAATTGAAAATGCAAAGCGGAGATGAATATTTACAGCAACAAGCACAGTTCATGTTGACTAAATTATTAAGCGATCAACCCAATAATATGGACGCTTGGTCAATGTCAGCTTTTATGGCGCTTGAAAAAGAAGATTATACAGCGGCTATTTTTAGCTGGAAGCGCATGTTAACGATGATACTTCCTAACACGGAACAGGCACGTATCTTAAACGATAGTATCGATTACGCACAAAATAGATTGGCAGAGGGAAAAGTGCAGTTGCCCGTTAAGCGCACTAATATTGATAAGACAGCATTAAAAAAGGGACACTACCGCGTAGAAATAAGTTTAGCAAAAGAAGTGGTGATACCGAAAAAAGGTACTTTATTTGTTTATGCTCAAGCGACAAACGGATCGTTAATGCCGATTGCTGCAATTAAAATGGCAATGCCACGCTTTCCTGTTAGCATTGACATCTCAGATGATAACTCGATGGTCGAAGGTTTGAAGTTAAGCTCTCATAATGAATTTACCATCAGTGCGCGATTATCGATAGATGCGAATGTGAATAACAAAAAAGGTCAATGGCAGGGTCGTAGTGTGGTGATTGAAAAAGATCAACGCACACCCATTTTGATTAAAATTGATAGTGCATTGTAATATGAATATAAACAAGGGTCGTACATTGAAAAAATTAGTGCTGTCATTGTGCGCTTTTATACCTTTTATTTTACATGCGCAAAATGTTATTGATAGTAAGCAAGATATGAGCGACCCCTTTGAGCCTTTAAACCGTGTTATTTGGGATTTTAATTATGATGTATTAGATCATTACATCTACTTGCCGGTAACAAAAACCTATGTAAAAACAGTGCCAAATTTTGGGCGAAAATCTATTAATAATTTCGTATTAAATTTTGAAGAGCCAGCAACGATTATTAATAGTTTGATCCTTTTTAAGTTTGAAGATTCGTTTAATGCCCTTTTACGGCTGTCTCTTAATAGTACGTTTGGTTTATTGGGCTTTATGGATGTCGCTTCTGATTTAGGTGTAAAGCGTAAAACAGAAACGTTTAGTAATGTATTAGGACATTGGTCGGTTCCCAATGGGCCTTATTTAATGATCCCTGTGTTAGGTCCGCGTAGTACACGAATTTTAGTCGGAGGATTTGTTGATAGTTTTTATTTTCCGAGTCGTTATTTAGAGTGGTGGCAGGTGCTTGGCTTATGGACCTTAGATGGTTTGGATATTCGTGAAAATTTACTGGGCCAGGATAAAATACTAGATCAATCGCTAGATACCTATATATTTGTAAAAGAAGCATATATTCAGTATGAAGCGTTTAAATTTGTGCAAAGTAGTGACGATATCGAATTGTTTAAACAAACAAGAGAAGTTATATCAGAAGATGAGTTTGATGATGATTTGTCAGGCTTTATGGACGAGATTGATTAAGAGATAAATATGAATTTAATTACAATTGATGGGCCAAGTGGCTCAGGAAAAGGCACGGTTTGCCATATACTTGCTAAAAAATTAGGCTGGCACTTACTCGATAGTGGTGCGTTATATCGTCTTTTAGCATATTCTGCGTTACAAACAGAAACCGCATTGGATAATGAAGCCGCGTTAGTTGAGCTAGCTTTAAATTTAAACATCGAATTTGTATCTAATGGCACGGGTGTTGATAGTTTTTTAGATGGGGAAAATGTAGGGGATAAATTGCGCACCGAAAACGTTGCCCATGCAGCCTCTAAAGTGGCCTCGCTTGTACCTGTGCGTGACGCTTTATTAGCTCGCCAAAAAGCATTTTATCAAATGCCGGGTTTAATTGCTGATGGGCGTGATATGGGGACGGTTGTTTTCCCAGAGGCTCCGGTAAAAATATTTTTAGATGCCAGTGCAAACGAACGCGCAAAACGTCGTTTTGAGCAGTTGCAAAATAAAGGATTTAATGTTAATATCGCTGAAATTTTAAGCGATATTGAAGATCGTGATCTACGAGATAGAACACGTCTTGTTGCGCCGTTAAAAGCTGCAAGTGATGCGCTTGAAATTGATTCAACTTCACTCTCGATCGATGAAGTTGTGATGAAAGTGCTTGATCAAGTCAAGCTTAAACTAAATATAGTGGTATAATAATTATACTACTTTTAATATTACTTTATGGATGAAGTGATAATTTTTCTTGCCTCCCTCGCAAATGGATGGTGATGGGTTGTATAAAATAAGTGTGAATAAATAGATGATGGAATCTTTTGCAGAACTATTTGAAGAATCTCTTCAACAGGTAGAAACTCGCCCAGGTACGATTGTTAAAGGTACAATCGTAGGAATTCGTAACAACTTAGTATTCGTTGATGCGGGTCTTAAATCTGAAGCGGCAATTGATATTGCTGAATTTAAAAACGCAGCTGGTGAATTAGAAGTTGCTGTTGGTGATGTTGTTGATGTTGCGCTAGACGCGGTAGAAGATGGTTTCGGTGAAACTAAACTTTCTCGTGAAAAAGCTAAACGTCATGAAGCTTGGATCCAGCTTGAGAAAGCATACGAAGATCAAGAAACTGTTATCGGTGTTATCAACGGTAAAGTTAAAGGTGGTTTCACTGTTGAATTAAACGGTATTCGTGCATTCTTACCTGGTTCATTAGTTGACGTACGTCCGGTACGTGACACTGCTCACCTTGAAAACAAAGATATTGAATTCAAAGTGATCAAGCTAGATCAAAAACGTAATAACGTTGTTGTATCTCGTCGTGCTGTTATCGAAACTGAAAACAGTGCAGAGCGTGAAGAGCTACTTGAAAATCTTCAAGAAGGTCAAGATGTTAAAGGTATCGTTAAAAACCTAACTGACTACGGCGCGTTCGTAGATCTAGGTGGTGTTGACGGTCTATTACATATTACTGATATGGCTTGGAAACGTGTTAAACATCCAAGTGAAATCGTAAACGTAGGCGATGAAATTACGGTTAAAGTACTTAAGTACGATCGTGAGCGTACTCGTGTTTCTCTAGGTCTTAAACAACTTGGTGAAGATCCATGGGTTGCTATCGCTAAGCGTTACCCTGAATCAACTCGTTTAACTGGTAAAGTTACTAACTTAACTGATTACGGTTGTTTCGTTGAAATTGAAGAAGGTGTTGAAGGTCTTGTACACGTTTCTGAAATGGATTGGACTAATAAAAACATCCACCCATCTAAAGTTGTTAGTTTAGGTGATATGGCTGAAGTTATGGTTCTTGATATTGATGAAGAGCGTCGTCGTATTTCTTTAGGTCTTAAACAGTGTAAAGCTAACCCATGGGAAGAATTCTCTTCTACTCATGATAAAGGTCAGAAAGTTACTGGTAAGATCAAATCAATTACTGATTTCGGTATCTTTATCGGACTTGAAGGTAATATCGATGGTCTAGTACATCTTTCTGATATCAGCTGGGATGTTGAAGGCGATAAAGCCGTTCAAGAGTACAAAAAAGGTGATGAAATTGAAGCTGTAGTACTTCAAGTTGATCCTGAGCGCGAACGTATCTCTTTAGGTATTAAGCAAATTGAAGCGGATCCGTTTAACAACTATCTAGCAGAAAACAAGAAAGGGTCTATTGTTACAGGTACTATTTTAGAATCTGATGCAAAAGGCGCAATTGTTACACTTTCTGATAGTGTAGAAGGTTACATTCGTGTTGCTGATATCTCACGTGATCGTGTTGAAGATGCTTCTACTGTTCTTAAAGTTGGTGAGTCTGTTGAAGCTAAATTCGTTGGTGTTGATCGTAAAAACCGCGTAATTAGCCTTTCTATTAAAGCGAAAGATGAAGCTGAAGAGAAAGAAGCAATTGATAGCTTGAAAGATCAAGATGAAGCTAGCATGGGTAATGCTATGTTAGACGCGTTTAACGCAGCAAAAGGCAAATAATTAAAAAGTGGCCGGTTTCGGCCACTTTTTAAACGCATGGATGTGTTGGTTTGTTATATAAGTTATTGAATGCGAGGTGTATTATGACTAAGTCAGATTTAATTGAAAAATTGACCAACAAGCACTTTCAATTGTCGGTCAGAGAAGTGGAAGACAGTGTAAAAGAAACTCTACAGCTAATGACTAATTCGCTTGCTCAAGGTGAGCGTATTGAAGTCCGAGGTTTTGGTAGTTTCTCGTTACATTATCGTGCCCCACGTATTGGACGTAATCCTAAAACAGGAGATAAAGTCGAATTAGGGGGGAAGTATGTCCCTCACTTTAAACCCGGCAAAGAATTACGAGAGCGTGTTAATATCCATAATGCGTAATGTCTAAAGAAAAGGTGCTTTAAAAGCACCTTTTTTATCTCAAAAATAAAATAGCAGATTTATTCCCGTGTTGTTTTATAATATAATGTTAAATATTGTTACTTCGTTTAGGATCCGTTATGAAACGTCTTATTACGCTTGTTTTTAGCATTTTATTGTTTATTGTGGCTCTTCTTTTTAGCCTTAAAAATCAGCAAATAGTGAATGTTAACTATGTACTGGCACAAAGTGAATTACGCTTGTCCACGTTACTTGCCATCATGTTTTTCTTTGGTTTTTGTCTTGCAATGCTATTCTCCTTTTATTTCTATTTAAAATTAAAATTTAAAAATAGCCAACTTATCAAAAACAATAAAAAACAACGTAAAGAATTAAATAATTTACGTTCATCAAAAGTCGAAGAGTGAGCGTTTAGTGCAAGAAATCTTTTTCCTCCTGTTACCTGTCGCAGCCTTTTACGGCTGGTATATGGGTGTGCGTAGCGTTCATCAAAAAAAACAAAAGAAAGGTAATAAACTTAGCCGAGATTACGTACAAGGCTTAAACTTCTTATTAAGTGACCAACCGGATAAAGCGGTAGATCATTTTATTGCGTTACTTGAAGTCGATAGTGAAACCATTGAAACTCATCTTGCATTAGGCAACCTTTTTCGCCAACGTGGCGAAGTTGATCGCGCTATTCGCATCCATCAAAATTTGATAGCCCGTCCTAGTCTAACGCGAGAGCAACGTGATTTAGCCTTGTTGCAGCTCGGTAATGATTTTTATCAGTCCGGACTCTTTGATCGTAGTGAGGAGATCTTCTTACAATTAAAAGAGTCACCTGAATATCAGGAAGTTGCCTTAGAAAAATTATTAAATATTTATCAGCAATTAAAAGAATGGCAAGAAGCCATATCAGTGACTGAGCGACTTAATAAATTGGTATCAGGGAAAAATAATAATCGCACATTATCCTATTTATATTGTAGTTTGGCGGACGAACTCACTGAGCTCTCTGATATTAAGAAAAAATTAGGCTTATATAAAAAAGCATTAGCAACTTATCCTGCGTGTATACACGCGATCCTCGCCTTATCTGATTATTATTTAGATCAACAAAAACACCATAAATCATTGCAAACATTAGAGCTTGTTCTTGAGCATGACATTGATTTTACTGAAGTGATTTTGCCTCGTTTGTTACACCTTCATCAATGTATTGGCACCGAAAAAGATTTTATCAATGAGCTTTATCGTATTGTGAGTTTAGGGGGAGGGGCAAGTTCTGTGATCATGCTTGCACAATTAGTGGCTAAATATAAGGGTAATAAAAAAGCGCAAATATTTATGTTACAAGAGTTACGCCGTAACCCCACTATGCAAGGTTTTAGTCACTTAATGCACTATCATTTGCAGCTTGCAGAATCGAATAGCGAAAAAGAAAGCCTGACGTTCTTACAAAAATTAGTCGCAGAGCAAATAAAATTAAGGCCGAAATACAGTTGCAGAAAATGCGGTTATTCGAGCAAGAAAATTTATTGGCAATGTCCATCATGTAAAAAATGGGGGCGGATAAAACCTATTAGAGGTCTCGATGGCGAATGAACATTACCTAATAGCAAAGGAACTAAAAGGTTAGCCGTCTTGCTTGTTGAAATTATCCCTACCTGCGTTGTGATTTTTGAAGTGAGAGAAACTATCTCCTGCAACTCACGCCTTGCTAGTGTTAATTTTTCCTGCGCAATACATGAAAACTTAATTAATTCCATTGCTATCACTATAAAAGAAAAATAAAACATGAAAAACGAAAGTATGGTTAAAAACGATCCCAAAGTATTGGTCGCATTAGATTATAGTAATAAACAAGAGGCGCTCAATTTTATTCGCCGTTTAGATCCTTCTGTTTGTCGTTTAAAAATAGGTAAAGAAATGTTTACCCATTTTGGACCGGATTTTGTTAAAAACTTAGTACAGCAAAATTTCGATGTTTTTTTAGACTTAAAATTTCATGATATTCCTAACACAGTGGCCAAAGCGGTAAAAGCGGCTGCAGATCTTGGCGTGTGGATGGTGAATGTGCATGCCAGTGGTGGCCGGCGCATGATGCAAGCTGCTAAAACGGCGCTTTTACCTTATGCAGATAAAGCGCCACTTTTAATTGGCGTCACTGTGCTTACCAGTATGGACGAAAGTGATTTGTTAGAGCTTGGGATCACTCGATCACTGAGCGAACAAGTTAAACATTTGGCTAAATTAACACAATTAGCAGGCCTTGATGGTGTGGTTTGCTCTGCCCATGAAGCCGCGCAATTGAAGGTTTTATGTGGCGCGAAGTTTAAACTAATTACGCCTGGCATTAGGCCTCAGGGCTGTGACGCTGGAGATCAAAGACGCATTAAAACACCTCGAGAGGCGATGGATTTAGGCTCTGATTATTTGGTTATTGGCAGACCAATAACGCAGGCGACTAATCCGATGCAAGTGTTAACTGAAATTAATGCTTCTTTACTGTAGAATGCGCTTGAAAAAATAGGTTTAACTGGAATTTTAATGAAAAAGTTTGATATACAGAAATATAAAATAGAATTTATGGAAAAATTCCCTTTCGATTTTAGTACATGGATGTCGCCGACTATTCGTGATTACTATTCTCTTTGTATTAAAAGAGCGCATTCGAATCGTGAGCAATTTCGTTTGTGGGTGAAAGAATATAGTATCTTAAAAGATGGAAAAACGATTAATGTAGCGCAAAAGCCGGTCAACCTTTCACCCGAAGCGCGTGAATTGTTTTTAACCTTGCGAGCTCAAATTGGTGAAGAGGTGCATGTGGGCGACTGGTTGGCGATTGAGCAAACGCGTATTGATCAATTTGCACACGTGACAGAAGACAAGCAATGGCTACATACGGATGTACAAAGAGCAAAAAAAGAATCGCCTTTTAAGACGACGATTGCGCATGGTTTTTTAACACTTTCGTTATTGCCTTACCTAACGGACAGTGTAGATCCTGAAAAATCGCCTTATCCGGGGGCGAAGATGACAATCAATTATGGTTTAAACCAAGTACGTTTTCCGTATCCGATAAAAACAGGGAGCGTGGTGCGAGCACACAGTCGTTTAATTAAAGTAACCCCTATAAAGCGCGGTTTAGAAATAGAGAAAGAGATCTCTGTTGAAATAAAAAACACGCGTAGGCCCGCCTGTGTAGCGGTTTCTGTCGTTCGGGTCTACTTCTAAGTTTATATACCTATCCCCCAAAAGCTTTAAGGATGAAACCTTAAAGCTTTTTTTTTAATTAATTTCCTAAAGTTATTTTGTAGGCAGTCGATATAGTATTTAAGTCTGAATATCGACTGTTTTGAAAATGAAGCGACACGGCAAGTAAAATAAATTTTAAAAAAAGTTTAAAGTTATTTTTTAAGCGGTCGATACAAGATATATACACAATTACACTGCTTTATATTTATAAGTAAAGTCAGAAAATAACCTAGGAGTAGATTATGGCTCAAGTAGTAAACACCAATGTGATGTCATTGAATTCACAACGTCAGTTGAATAAATCACAAGCGTTAGGTAACCAAGCAATGGAACGCCTATCTTCTGGCTTACGTATCAATAGTGCAAAAGATGATGCTGCGGGTCTTGCAATCTCTACGGGAATGCAATCACAAATTAAAGGTATCAACCAAGCCGTACGTAATGCAAATGATGGTGTTTCAATGTCACAAACTGCAGAAGGGTCTATGGATGAAATGACCAATATTTTGCAACGTATGCGTGAGCTATCTGTACAGTCTGCCAATGATACTAACTCATCATCAAACAGACAATCCATTCAAAAAGAAGTGGATCAGTTGCATTCAGAATTAGATCGTATCGCTGAAACAACAGAGTTTAATGGAGCAAAACTACTTAATGGTACAGCGGGTAGTACTACGCTACAAATCGGTGCTAATGAAGGTCAAACATTAACTTTTTCTATCGATTCTGTAAGTACTAATGCATTGGGCCTAAATGGCGATTTGAACAAAGCCGACCTTAATGGTGGCCGTGTAGTAAGCGCAATTGCTGAATCAACGATTGATATCAATGGCGTGACTATCGGTACTGCAACGGATATTACCGGTAATACAGCCCAGGCTAATGCCAATGTAATTAATGATAAAACATCAGAAACAGGTGTTATGGCAACAACGTATAATGTTGTTCAAGGTGCATCGACCGAAGCAGGTAAAGCGGTATCTGGTATCACTACGGGATTAGAAATTAAAATTGGTGACGATGCAACGGTTACACTGGGCGCAACATCGTCTATGTCTAACTTAGTAGAAACAATTAACCGTGATGTGGGTGGCGTAACAGCTTCTTTAGATGATAACGGTGGCTTACTATTAACCAATGATACAGGCAAAGATATTACTATCGGTGGTACAGTGGATAACTCTGGTTTAACTGCCGCTACAAGTACTGGTTTTATTGCACTTAAAAGTATTGATGGCTCTGCGATTAGTATTAATGATAAAGGGGATCCGAGTGCGGGTGTTGAAACACTTAAAACAGGTTTCTTAGTATCAAATGGTGCGGGTACATTAACAACTGACTCTACTGTTGCATTAGATACTGCGACCGTGTTAAAAGAAGATAAAATTCAAATTAATGGCATTGATTTGGTATCGACTGGCGGTACTGCCGGTGAGTTACTCGGCGCTGTGAATGCACTGACAGAACTTACGGGAGTTACTGCAACTGAAGTTACAGGTGGTGGATTTGTACTAAGCTCTAAAGATGGTAGCGCAATTGAAGTGACATCTAAAGCGGATGGTCAAGCAGCACAAGCAACTGCACTAGCAAAAATTGGTATGGGTAATGAAATGGGTGGTAAAGTTATCCGCTCTTTAGGCACCAACGTATCTACAATGGCGGGTGCATCAAGTGCAATTACTTCGATTGATAAAGCACTGGGACAAATCAGTGGATCACGTGCGGGCTTAGGTGCATTACAAAACCGTTTGGGCTCTACCATTTCGAATTTAGAAAATGTATCACAAAACTTGTCAGCATCTAACTCTCGAATTCAAGATGCAGATTTTGCTCTTGAAACTTCTAAAATGAGTAAAGCGCAAATTCTACAACAAGCGGGTACTTCGATGTTAGCACAAGCAAATGCATCAGCAAAAAGTGTACTTTCTTTACTTGGTTAAAGATGAGGGTGCTACCTTTATATAGTGTTAATATAGCTCCCTAGCAATAGGGGGCTTTTTCGCTATTTATAACAATGGATTATTGTGGAGGTTATATGTCAGATTTTACTATTTCATCATCACCTATAAATAGACAGGCGAATGAAACCTCGAAGGAACGAGACGTCGAAAAGATCGATACTAAGGATCAGATCAAGGAAGATAAAGCCCTCGATAGTATGAGTGCTAAAAGTGATCCTAAAGATTTGAAACTGGGTATTGATAACATTGAAGAGACCGTTGCTGAGATTAATGATTTTATGAGTAGCATGCAAAGTCACCTTTCTTTTCATATTGATAAAGAGCTTGAACAAGTCATTATATCGGTGATTGATGGTGAAACGGATGAGGTTATTCGTCAAATTCCATCAGAAGATTTAGTGATCTTATTAAAAAAGATGGACGGTGTTAAAGGAATGTTGTTTGATACCAAAGTATAGCTAAAGAGTAACTTAGCTAAATATTAATTATATGTGGTGATGTTGGTTCATTTCTTGCTTAGATAGTGATATTCGTGCATTAATGAGTCATATCAATTAAGGAGTTTCATATGTCATCAGTAACTTCAACAGGGCTTGGCTCTGGACTTGATATTAATGCAATTGTTGGTGCAATTGTTGGGGCGGAAAAAGATCCTGCTTTATCTAAAATCACCAAAGAAGATGCCAAAGCCACCGCTATAATTTCTGCTTATGGATTACTTAACGGTGATCTTGATGATTTTAAATCGTCTTATAAAGACCTCGCCTATAGCTCTACATTTTCAGCCGCCAGTGCTTCAAGTAGTGATACTTCCATTCTTGATACAAAACTCGGTGTGGGTGCTCAAACGGGTACATGGCAGTTTGAAATCAAACAAAAAGCACAAGCACAAACACTCGTTTCTGGCGCTAATAGTAGTTTTTCGAGTGTTAAAGATCCTATTGGTGAGGGTGTTATTTCGTTGCGTTTTGGGGCTTATAATGAGGATGGCAGTGATTTTTCTGTTAATGCGGATAGGCCTATCGAAAAAATCACGATTGATGGTAAAAATAACTCATTAGAAGGCTTACGTAATACCATTAATAATGGTGATTATAGTGTTAATGCTTCGATTATTAATGATGGTAATAATTACCGGTTAGTCTTAACCAGTAAAACAACAGGTAAAGAGAATGCATTAGAAATAACGGTGGCAGATGCCAACGGAGACGCTCTTCCTAGCTCGAATGCTTTAAATAACTTTACGTATACTGCAACTCAGAAAAATTTAGAGCAAACATCTTTGGCACAAGACGCCATCATTGTGATGAATGGCATTCAAATTACTCGTGATAGTAATGAGATCACCAGTGTCATTGAAGGTGTGACTTTAAATATTAATGGTGAAACTGCGCCGGGTAAAAAAGTAACACTTAAAATTGATGCTGATAATAGTAAAGTGAAAGAGCAGATAGAAGCTTTTGTTGAAAACTATAATGCCACGTTTGCTAAAATGAATGAATTAACCTCTTATAAAGGCGCTAAAGCCGATAATAACGGTGTGTTAAACGGTGATTCAACGATCCGTAATATAAAAAGTATGATGCGTGGCGTGTTAAATACACAGGTTAAACATATTCAAGGTAGCATCCATAGTTTTGCTGACCTAGGTATTTTAACGAAACGTGATGGTACGTTAGAATTAAACTCTTCAAAGTTTGAAGATGCATTAAAGAATGACATGCAAGGTATTGCTGACTTTTTTACGGCAACAGGTGTTGCGAGTGATACTTTAGTTTCATTTGATAAAAATAGTAGTTTAACTAAGCCTGGGACTTATGATGTTGAAATTCTCAAGCTAGCGACACAAGCAACACTTAAGGATGGGCTTGTATCTAGCCTGACTCCATCCGTTAATTCAGGTAATGATACGTTTAAAATGCGTATTGATGGCTATCTTTCTGAAGATATTGTACTGAGTCAAAAAACCTATGCATCCATTGATGATTTAGCAACAGAAATGCAGTTGAAAATAAATTCAGATCCTAATTTCATAAAAAACGGGATCAGTATTAGTGTGCTCAATGACGCGGGTAAACTTTCTTTTACATCCAATAAATATGGATCGGGATCAAGCTTGGCTTTTAATGAAGTGGGTGCTGATTTTTATGCTGATTTTGGTGTTGGTGTTGTATCAGCGGGGATTACGGGTAGTAATGTACACGGTAAAATAGACGGTCACTTAGGTTATGGAGATGGTCAATTTTTACTATCAGAAAAAGGCGATTCTACAGGCATCAAGTTATTAATAGAAGGGGGTGCTTTAGGTCCTCGTGGCGATGTGACTTATGCCGAAGGTATGACTAAATTGATGAATAATTTATTATCGGGTATTATTGATAGTAATATATCGGGCTCTAGTGGTGACACGAGTACAAGTAGTGGCATTATCGATGGTAAAGTAGATTCTTTATATAAGAAAATAGCGTTACTTGATACTAGAAAAGAAAGTTTAATATACCGAATGGATAAACTAGAAGCACGTTTATATAAAAACTTTAATGCGATGGATTCGGCCGTTTCTATGATGGGTAATACCATGACCAATTTAAAAAACTCTTTAAAAGCGTTACCGGGTTATACACGAGATTAACATCACGATCCTCTTATTTTCTACATTAAATAATTTAAAATATTTAATGTGGAAAATCGTTTTTTAACACGAATATTCATTACCGCCTTCTTTTTATCGTGCTCAATCCCTTATTTTATATCCATTACCAATCAAAGTGCTTTATTCAGGTGTCAGTTCGGATACTAAGGCAAGGCGCAGTATGATGACAATGCCCCGCGTTTATCAAATACAGCAACGCTGAATTAGTTTTCGGACTGACGAGCGGAAGCTTAAAGGCAAACATCTTCTGCATAAGAACGTTTCAGTTAAAGCCGTTATACCTTCAACTTTCTTCCTATAATATATTTGCTTCGCCACTTTCTTAATTTTTAACCTTGAATGATAACGGGTATATATAGCTGAAAGGGTCATATATTTTTTTGTGTGTAAAGATCCTAAATGGGTCTATCTCGGCGGACTTAGACTAAATAATAATTTATAGTATTTATAGTGAGTACGTCATAATTTATGACGCATTTTCCTTGTTAAAAATACAGGATATTGTATATCTGTTTTCTTTATATTAAAATGATATTTGTTATGTGATCTAAATGATTATATGTGAATATTATTTATCCGTTAAATTAATAAGGTTTTTAAAGCATGCCAGCAGATCCTCTCATTGTTAAAATTCAAAGTCAGTTATTACGAGCTACATTCATAAAAAACATGCTCACGCTGAAAATGGAAATGCCGGATCTTTATAATTTTTATAAAAATTATCAGCCATCAAAGATGCAATTAGGGATCGATGAGCAAGATCAGGTTAATTTAATGAGTGCGGGAAAATTTGTTTATAATGGTGATCCTAAATTATTTAGTCAGGCACAAGTCGATGCTTTTTTTATAGCCCCTCCTAATTTTAGTTTTGATGTTCTTAAACAAGAAAAACAAAATTACCAGCATGAAAAAGTGATCCATGAGATCTTTGAAAAAAGAAGAGAAGAGCTATGCTCCGATAGACCGAGTCAATTAAAAAAACAGGGAGAGATAACTTTTCTCGCTATTATAGGCTCTGGTTTAGGTTATCATATTGAATCTCTTTTTAGTCAAAGTGCTATCCGTTCTGCCTTTATTTTTGAACCTGAGCCTGATTGTTTTTTTGCCACCTTACATTGTCTTGATCTTGCTGAAATCATTCACCATTGCCGTGAAAATGGGGGGGAACTGATCATTAAAGTTGGTGGTGGTGAAATGGAATATGTTAATGAGGTTAACGCCTTTTTTAAGAAAAGAGGTTATTTTAATGTCGTTAACATGTATTTATATCGGCACTATTGTAGTGATAAGACCAATGATGCGTTTAAAACGATTAATGATCTTGCTTATCGTTTTCGCAGTGGTTGGGGATTTTGTGAGGATGAAGTGATCGGCATTAGTCATACATTAACTAATATCTCGGAAGATCAGGCTCCTATTTTATTAAATAAAGGTAAGAAAAATAAGCAGAAAATGCCTGTTTTTATTATAGGAAATGGGCCATCACTCGATCATTGCCTTGCGTATATAAAAGAAAATCAAAATAATGCGATTATTATTTCATCTGGAACATCATTAAAACCCTTATTAAATTATGGCATCATTCCAGATTTACATGTGGAGCAAGAGCGGCCCGCGAGTATCTACCAATGGGTGAAAAAAATAGGCCATGCACAAACATTAAAGAAAATAGATCTTATTTGTTTAAATACCGTTTACCCTAAAATTTTGGATTTATTTAAAAAGACGCATATAGCATTAAAGGCGGGTGATGCAGGCACCTCGTTTATTCATGATTATATTTCTACAAAATACAAAGAACTCTTTTTCTGTAATCCAACCGTTACCAATGCATCAACGGCAGTAGCGGTGGCGATGGGCTTTAAAAAGTTATATTTATTTGGCTTAGATTATGGTTTCAAGTCAGAAGATGAGCATCATGCACAAGGCAGTATCTATTTTGAAGATATGAGCGACTTTAAAATGCAAGGCGAGTTTAAGGTGCCGGGTAGCTTTAGTGACTCTGTCTTTTCTACGCGTATTTTTGATCGATCGCGTGGCGTTTTGGAGATGTTACTCGATAAAAATCGTGATGTGAAATGTATTAATAGCAGTGATGGTGCCGCCATTATGTTTACAAAAGCTATCCGCGTTGAAAATTTTAAAAAATTAAGTCCCATTAAGTATAAAGCGAAGGTCGTACAATCTTTATTAACAAAAAACTTTGACAACAGTTATCATTTAAGTCGAGATCTTAGTGTTGATTTTAGGCGTTTACTGGTTGATTTTCATAAATACATGACACAAATTATTGCCTATACGGATCTTGTGAGTGATAGGGAAACAATGCTGAATGCCTTCTCGTTACAATATGAATTCATACAAAATATTGAAAACGATCGAACAAAAAAACTTTTTCATCGCTTTATGAGTGGCTCCCTTAATTACTTACAATCGAGCGTTGCGAGTAACGTTTATCGTTACCAGGACACGTCTCAACAAGCACTTTTTATCAGATTTAGTTTAAATAAAATGAATGAGCACTTAACCTGGCTGGTTAATGATCTTGCGGAAAATTTTAATCAGCCAGCCAAAGCTTAATAGGATATTTTATGGATGAGCGACAGTTACGATTAAAATTAAAACGCGCTGGCACGCTTGCTAAAAAGCGTGACAATATTAAGTCCATTGCATTATGCAAAAAAATAATCAATGCGGCGCCGCAAGAGCCGCATGCGTATAAATTACTCGTTACAAATTTGATCGCATTAAAGCGTTTTGATGAAGTCGAAGAAAATTTAAAGAAAGTACTCACAATATTGTCAGGTGAAGAATCGAATGTCTTAGTGCATTTATTAGGGTGTAATTATTTAAAGCAAGAAAAATATAGTGATGCGCTCACAATATTAGAAGGGCTTTTTAATCAAACGGGACATAGCCATATATTATTAGATATAGGACTCGCATTATTCCATTTAGGCGAATATAAACAGGCACGAGAGGTGTATTTAAAATTAATCGAAATCGAGCCGGATCATCATCAAGCTAAGTTTAATTTATATCCTATATTATTATATTTTGAAGAATATAAGGCGGCTTGGACATGCTTTCATAGTCGTCTTGAACGCCAAGAAATAAAGGATCAAGTACACTGGTTTGCACCTAAATGGAACGGAGAGTCACTTGTAAATAAAGTTATTATTATTTATCCAGAGCAAGGTATGGGTGATAACTTAGCCTATAGCGGTTGTTTTGATGAGGCAATTTTAGATGCGAAGCAGACTTATATTATTTGCGACCCGCGTTTAAAAAAACTGTATGAATATAATTTCTCAGGGGCAATTATTTTATCTTTTGAGCAAATTAATACAACGCATTGTATTGATCAAAAAGTAGATCTACAAATACTAGCGGGTTCGTTGTCTTATTTATATCGACTTTCAACCTATTCTTTTGTGCAACAGCCCCTCCTTAAGATAGCGCCTCATTTAATCGAGGATAAAAGAAAAAAATCTAACCAAGTAAAACTCCATGTTGGGATATCTTGGTTTCATGGGAAAGTGAATAATAACAATGTAGATTCAATGCCATTAGAAGCGTTATTGCCCTTATTAAAAATACCAGGTATTGAATGGGTTAATTTGCAGTTCGGAGAGCATCAACGAGAACGCGATGAATTAAAGCATAAATATGGCGTTGATATATTACATTTTAATGACTGTGGTGCTGATTCTGATTTTGATCATTATGGGGCTTTAATTTCTAATCTAGATCTGGTTATCTCTGCGAGCAATGCAGCCTTAATGTTTGCGACGCGTTTAGGTGTTAAGTCATGGATGTTTACACCTACAAAAGAGGTGTTTTTTGAAGGGGGGGAGTTTACGGCTCTTTTGGCTGAAAAAAATGCACGTTATTTTTATAAAAAACGAGAGCCCAATTGGGACAATGTCGTTGCAGATTTTTGTGATGAAATTAAATTAATATTAGAGGAGAAGAAATAATACCGGGGATGGATCCTCAATGATCAATCTTTCTTTTTCTCTAAATATTTTATTCTCGATATCTTTCATCGATAAGGCAACGCCTCTTTTATAATAAAAGTATTTTTACATCAATTTAAATCTTTGAATAATTCTGACATGTATTTCTATATTGTTAGCGTCGTCTAAACTGCTTTTTAGTTTTTTCTCTCCCTTTATATATTCTTGCTTTTTTCCTCTTGTTTTTATTGTGTCTTTTGAAAGCGAATGCTTACATATAAAAAAAAAGGTAACGTAAATGTTGCTTGTTGACGCGCTTTTGTCGAAAGACTGTGAAAGAGATCAAGCTTTTTGGTCTTTTTTGTGTTTTCGGTTGTTCTCCTTTGTTGCTTGCGTTACGATAAAGCGAAAGAAAACGAAAGATAAATCTTTCGTTGTATATTTCCTTTTATTTTTACACTTCATTGTAGAGGGTTTATATGACGAAAAGATCCGATCGCTAGTATGGAGCGCATTACGTTTACATTTAGCGAATAAAGAAAATTTTAAATGTACTAATAAAATAAACGTTTCACTTATTTTTGGTTTTTGATTTTAGCTATATAGCTAAGTGCTGAGTATTAATGCGCTATATATAAATGCGCTTAATACTGGGTGTACTTATATAGATGAAAATTTTAAATATCATAAATAAAAAGAAAATGTATTTTTATTAGATCACATTACTATATTTTGGAGTTAGTTAATGAATACCCTTCAACAGATTGTACAACGACATAAATCGGGAGAATCTTGTGGAATTTACTCTGTATGTTCTGCGCACCCTCTTGTTATTGAAGCCGCATTATCTCAAGCCTTAGAAGATGACTCAGTTGTACTTATCGAAGCGACATCTAATCAAGTCGATCAATTTGGTGGCTATACAGGTATGACCCCTAAAGATTTTATTGATTTTGTTCTAGAAAAAGCATTCACACTTAAATTTCCTAGTGAGCGCATTATTTTTGGTGGAGATCATCTCGGTCCTAATCGCTGGCAAAATACTAACGCAAAAGAAGCGATGCAAAATGCAGATGCTCTCATTGTTGCTTATGTATCAGCAGGATTTAAAAAAATTCACCTTGATTGTAGTATGTCTTGTGCAGATGATCCGGTGCCTCTTTCTGATGAGATCGTTGCTCATAGAGCAGCTCGACTCGCTAAAATTGCAGAAGATACTGCCGTAAAAGAATTTGGAAGTAGCGATATCGTTTATGTTATTGGTACAGAAGTACCGGTACCAGGTGGCGCATTAGAAGAATTACTTGAATTAGAAGTCACCTCACCAGAGGCTGCTAAAAAGACAATTAACACGCATAAACAGGCTTTTGCTAAAGTGGGTGTTGAAAGTTGTTGGGATCGCGTTATTGGTCTTGTCGTGCAACCTGGTGTTGAATTTGATCATACGGGCGTTATTGATTATTGCCCAGAAAAAGCCAGTGAACTTAGTGCTGTTGTCGATGCTTATCCGCATATGATATTCGAAGCGCATTCTACCGATTATCAAACAGATAAAGCCTATCATGCCCTCGTTGAAGGACACTTTGCTATTTTAAAAGTGGGTCCAGCGCTTACTTTTGCAATGCGTGAAGCATTATATGATCTTTGCTCTATCGAGGAAAATATGGAGCCTGAAGCAGATTGCAGTCATTTACGTGAGACCGTTGAAGCTAAGATGTGCGCTTCACCTGAATATTGGGAAAAATATTACCAAGGCAATGAGGTAGAGCAACGTTTTGCTCGCACGTTTAGTTTCAGTGATCGTGTTCGTTATTACTGGCCTGATAAAAAGATACAAAATGCACAAGAAATATTATTTTCTAACATTGAAAAATCAAAGATCCCTTTTCCTCTATTAAGCCAATATATGCCTCAACAATTTGATGCATTAAGAAAAGGGTTGATCACTGATTCACCTAAGGAATTGGTTTTAGATAGAATTCGTCATGTATTACGTAGTTATGCGCAAGCCAGTAAACAACGAGTTGCTGTTAAAGGAGACTTGTAATGGAAAAGTATTTGGGTTATGCGGAAAAAGAACTACATGAATTATCCGCATTTTGGACAGCAAAAGAGATATCTCAACAACCAAGTTCTTGGTTAAAAACGGTCGATCTTATTAGCGACGCCAGTGATGATATACAGACTCTTTTAACTAAAATTGATGCCTATTCTGATTTACGCATCATATTAACGGGTGCCGGTACATCCGCTTTTGCAGGAGAGTCGATTGCACCCGCATTAACTGAAAAATTAAAACGCCGTATTGAGGCTATTTCTACAACGGATCTTGTTGGAAACCCAAAACAATATTTCTCTGAAAATATTCCAACATTATTAGTGTCATTTGCTCGCTCTGGTAATAGCCCAGAAAGTTTAGCTGCTGTGGAGCTGGCTGATCAATGTCTTTCTAATTGTTTTCATTTGATCCTTACGTGTAATGCAGAAGGAAAATTATATCAGCAATGCCAAGGTAATAAGAATGCATTGGCATTATTAATGCCTGAAGAAACAAATGATCAATCATTTGCGATGACCTCTAGTTTTTCTTGTATGTTATTAGCGGCTGTTTTAGTTTTATCTTATAAAACTCCTTTTTTAACTGATATGAAAAATATATCTGCAGTCTCAAGTGTATTACTTGAAACGATGCATGAAAATATAACCGAGACAGCAACGTATGATCATAAACGGGTTATATATTTAGGCAGTGGGGGCTTTAAAGGCTTAGCCAGAGAATCGGCATTAAAACTGTTAGAGCTAACGGCAGGTCAGGTTGTTGCTTGTTATGATTCACCTCTTGGCTTCCGTCATGGTCCAAAATCCATTGTTGATGAGACAACATTTATTGTTGTATTTATTTCTAATGATCCTTACACCCGTTTATATGATTTAGATTTATTAGCGGAATTGCGTAAAGATGCACGCGCAAGTAAAGTACTGGCGATCACGGCGCAAAAAGATGATAGCGTTACCGATGGTGAGTATATTTATGTACCTAATATGCAACAGGCCGGCGATGTCGAATTATTATTCCCTTACATGTTATTTGCGCAAGCTTATTCATTCCATCGTGCAATAGCAATTAAGAACTCTCCGGATAAACCTTGTCCGAGTGGAGAAGTTAATCGCGTCGTACAAGGCGTAACGATCCATTCTTTGTAAGTAATTATATTACCCAAAAAGAGTAGCCGTTTTGGCTACTCTTTTTTTTTAGTGGCGCATTGTCTATTTCGTCTTATTGTTAAGCGGATATGTTGCTGTTTAAATGGATTTACGTGTTTTAATGCATAAATCGATGACTAAGATGAATGCTTTTTCTTTTTCTTTTTCTATTTCTATTTCTATTTCTATTTCTATTTCTATTTCTATTTCTATTTCGTTTTATTTTATAATATTATTTTTTCTTGTTTTTTCATATATTGTTCAATTTATTTAAAAATCAACATGATAAAAAAAGTAATCAAGATAAATCCTCACAATAAAAACAATCATTACTTGATAGTCCCTTCACCTTTATATACTTCGACAAATTTTGAGAAAAAAAAGATAAATAATTTAAAAGAAGAATGACCTCATATTTTAATCCATTTTTTTTGTTTTTTAATATTTTCAATATGCAAATGAGCCTTGTATATCTAGCGCAAATTTTATCTGTTATATAAATGAAAAATCGGGTGATTTGTCTATGTTATTTTTTTATCAAATAAAACAATACAAAACAAAATTAAAAACATACTGTTTTTTGTTTTTTATAAAAATAATGAAACGAAAACATTAAAATATCAAAAAAAAAGGTGGTTTATAGATCTTATTTGTTTTTATTTTTTATTTTCTGTTTTTATTACTATATAACAGCAAGGTTGTTACTTTATTCTCTGAATGTTTATCACTTGTTATTTGTAAGGGTAAATGCTTGAGGTAAATAGTTCAGCTTAATATAAGCCACTGTTTTTTAACGTGTTAATTGTTTTTGTTGTCCTGTTTTTTTACTGAAAAATAACCTTTTAATGCGTTGTCTATTCCCTTTTAAATCCATAATTTCCGCCATTTAAAACTAATGTTATTCTCATTTAAATTAATATTTAATATTTATTTAAAGAATTGAAACGCCTTTTTGTTTTTTTGTGCAGTCCATCAAAGAAACAAAATGAAAGATAGTAGATACTCTATTTAGTAAATTTTTCGATCAAAATGGAGAGAGATAATGAGCGACACAAATATAGTATGGACGCGTATTGATGAACGTCTTTTACATGGTCAAATTAGGATCACTTGGGGAAAACATACCGAGGCTAATTTAATTTTAGTGGCTAATGATGATGCTGCTGAAGGACCCAATGCTGCTTTTATGCAAGCAGGAATGAAAGCCTCTGCGGGGGGTGAATATGCAGTGCGTTTCTTTAATATTCAAAAAACAATTGATGTGATCGGTAAAGCTTCCGCAAAACAAAAAATATTTATCTTGTGTAATAACCCGATGGATGTTGCTCGGTTAGTTGAAGGTGGCGTACCTATTACCCAATGTAATATTGGCAATATGCATTATCACGATGGTAAGCGTCAAATCACCAAAACAGTTTCTGTCAATGATGCAGATATGGATGCTTTTAAACGTATTATCGCCAAAGGTGTACCTTGTACAGTGCAAAATACACCGGATCAAAAAGCGGTCGACATTATTGAATTAGTTGCTAAATAAACGAAATATTTTACTTAACATTAAAGACATAAAAAGGAATAAATCATGATCTTTGAAGCTTCGATGGTTGCAATATGGGCCTTCTTTTGTGGTATCGACAAGTACGATGTCGCGCTGAACATTCATCGCCCTCTTATTACGGGACCGGTAGTTGGTTTTATAATGGGAGACATGCAAATCGGTCTGATAGCCGGTGCAACACTTGAGCTAGCTTGGCTTGGCTTAGTGCCAAATGCAGGCGCACAGCCACCAGATGTAACCATGGGTACGATTGCAGCTGTAGCCTTTGCGGTTATGACTGGACAATCTGCTGATGTTGCGATGGGTGTCGGTATGCCGATTGCAGTATTAATGCAAATGTTGATCATCGGTTTCTTTGCGGTAACGTCATTTACGATGGGTATTGCGGATAAACACGCTGATAATGCAAATCCAGGAGGCATTGATAGACTCCTTATTTCAACGATATGTACACGGGCCATGTTATATGCCGTGATAGCCTTCTTTACCATCTACTTTGGTGAGCATGGTGCTGCATGGATTGATGAAAATGCACCAAAAGTATTGTTAGTTGGTTTAGGTATTGGCGCGAAAATGGTACCTGCAATCGGTTTTGCAATGCTACTTAAAATGATGTGGTCAAAAGAGGTGGCGGGTGTCTTCTTTATTGGCTTCGTAATGACAACCTATTTACACCTTCCTGTTATGGCTGTTGCGGTATTAGGCGCATCAGCGGCTGCGATATATTACTTCTTTAGTGCAAGTAGCAACAATAACAATTCAAATACTAGCAATGAGGACTTTGAAGATGGGATCTAATATGAAAAATGAAATGGATGCTCAAGTCCAAGGCTCAATGAGTAAAGATATTGATGCTTATGAAGACACTGCTGTACGCCAAGTTATCACTAAAAAAGATCTTTGGATGTGTGGGTTACGTGGTCTGTTTATGGAAGGTAACTTTAACTTTGAACGTATGCAAGGTGGGGGATTTGTATTCTCTATTATCCCCGCGCTCAAAAGGATCCACGGTAATAATAAACGCGATTTAGCGGTTGCGCTTAAAAATCACCTGCAGTTCTTTAATGCGAGTCCTAAGTTATTTACATTCTTATTGGGTACTTCCATCGCGATGGAAGAAAACAAAGAAAAGCCATCAACTATTAATGTTATGAAAGTAGCAGGAATGGGCCCAACAGGCGGGATTGGCGACGCTATCGATCACATGACGTTGATGCCTTTAACATTGGCACTCGGTGCATCTATTGCGCTTGATGGTTCAATAGCCGGTCCTTTTGTATTCTTCTTCTTATATCAAATCGTTCACTTCTTTGTGTACTTTGGTTTGTTATTTATGGGTTACAAAGCAGGAACAGCCGCCATGGTTAATATGGGCGATACAACAGAGCGTTTAGCAAAAGCTGCCAACATTATGGGTATCTTTGTTATCGGCGCACTATCTGCTTCGTTTATTCACCTGAAAACGACTATTTCACTCGAAATGGGTGGCAAGGTGGTCGAGTTGCAAAGTGCATTATTTGATAAAATAATGCCGAATATTCTGCCTCTTACTTTAGTCTTCTTCATGCTAATGATGGTTAAGAAAACGGGTTTTTGGTCAAAACCGCCAGTGCTTATTTTTGCAACGCTAGCTGCGGGTGTTGTGGGTCATGTTTTCGGAATTGTATAACAAGTAAATAAGTAAGGAAGAGAGGCCTCTCTCTTCCTTTTTTCTTATTAAAGGAGTGGGATATGATTGGTCTTGTTGTTTCAGGGCACATTAATTTTGCAACGGGTATGGCATCTGCCGTGCACGCTATTACTGGCGATCAAGATAACTTAGCCTTTGTTGATTTTGTAACGTCGATGTCCACAGATGAATTAGAGAATGCACTTAATATTGCAGCTGATGCCGTTGATACTGGCGAGGGCGTTTTGTTTTTAACAGATTTACCCGGTGGCTCACCTGCTAATCGGGCCTTATCACTCGTTATTAAAAGTCAAAATAAAGAAGTCATTGCGGGTGTTAATTTACCCATGATAGCCAATGCAGTCTTTGAACGAGACGATGTTAGCTTAAAAGAGTTAGTTCAAATGTTAATCGAAATCGGCACGTCTAGCATACAAGATATGCGTCAACAATTTACATTGGCATTAAATACTGCTGATGATGAATGTGCGGATGGATTGTGATTTTTTTATTCTTTTACTTTGCATGAGTATATAAATCATATTCTTGCATATTTTTTAAGCAAAAGAGTAAAGTATAAAAGTTAAGCTTTTACTTTAAAAAGCAGACATTAATTTAAATGAAAAATAGTTACCTAGGAGTTTCAGATGGAAATACGTCAACCTATTCATAGTGCACATGCAAAACAACTCGATACAGAGCAATTACGTGAGCATTTTTTAATTGAAAATTTATTTCAAGAAGGTCAGATTAATCTAACCTACAGTCATATTGACCGTATTATAGTGGGCGGTATCTTACCAACATCAGGTCGCCTTGAATTGGAAGGTGGTAAAGAGCTCGGTGTTGATTTCTTTTTACAACGCCGTGAGTTAGGTGTTATTAACATTGGTGCCGCTGGACGCGTGATTGTTGATGGTGAAACGTTTGAGATTGGTGCTCGTGAAGCAATTTATGTCGGTATGGGCGCAGAAAAAGTGTCTTTTGAAAGTGTAGATGATAAAAATCCTGCACGATTTTATCTTAACTGCGCACCCGCACATCATGCTTATCCAACACGTAAAATCACACGTAAAGATGCATCGCCTGAAACATTAGGCTCTGCTGAAAACTGTAATGTACGTACGATTTATAAATACTTCCACCCCGCTGTATTACCGACGTGTCAATTAGTAATGGGCATGACGGAGCTTGCTCCTGGTAGTCTATGGAATACGATGCCTTGTCATACACATGAAAGACGTATGGAAGTTTATTTATATTTTGATATGAGTGACGATAACATCGTATTTCACTATATGGGTGAGCCTCAAGAAACTCGCCATTTAGTGCTACGCAATGAACAAGCAGTGATAAGCCCAAGTTGGTCAATCCATTCAGGTGTAGGCACCGCGCGTTACACCTTTATTTGGGGAATGGTAGGTGAAAATCAAACCTTCCACGACATGGATCATGTTGCACTGCGTGACCTTAAATAGCTTGTAATAAAGATGAGCTTTTATTTTAAAAGCTCATCTTTGATAAGATAACAATTTTACTGTAAATCTGATTTACAGTGTTTAACTAGCCTATATAAGGAAGATTAAAATGTCGGTTGGCAGTAAAAAAAACATATTAGAAGCGATGAAACGAGTTTATCGTTATCAAGCACAAAACCAAACACGTAGCGTACTTAGACGCAGTGGTAAAACCCGTTTTATTAAAGATACTGATTGGGAACGTGGTGTCTTTTGGTCTTCAGTTGCAGCCGCTTGGAAAGCAACAGATGACAGTGAATATCTTGATGGGGTAATGAATTATACGTTACATACCGGTTTTAGAACGGGCCCTAATGCACGTTTTGCCGATGATCATATTTGCGTACAAGCCTATTTAGATGTGTACCCTGTCGTTAATCAAAAAGAAGCGCTTGAGCCAACCATTAAAGCATTTGATTTGATGCTTGATGATCCTCAATTAGGACGTAAAGATTGGTGGTGGTCTGATTCATTATTTATGGCCCCCCCGGGATTCGCAGCACTATCTGAATTGACGAAGGATCCTCGTTACTTAGAGTATATGAATACTGCTTTTTGGGATTCAGTTGAGCATTTATACGATCCTGAAACAGGGCTTTTTTATCGCGACCAGCGTTATATACCAAATATTGAGCGCACTGAACTGCGTGAAGCCAATGGTGAAAAAGTATTTTGGAGCCGTGGTATTGCTTGGGTTTTAGCCGCTGTGCCTCGCATACTTGCACACATGCCTGAAAATTATGTAGATCGTCCTAAATACATTGAATTATATAAAAACCTAGCGAAAGAAATTATTAAATATCAACAAGCTGATGGTTTTTGGCGCACAAGTTTATTAGATCCAGAGGCGTTTCCAGCCCCTGAAAGTAGTGCAACGGCACTATTTTGTTACGGTCTAGCTTGGGGTCTCAATAACGAGATCTTAGATAAAGACATCTATTTACCCATTGTTGAAAAATCATGGGATGCATTACTACCTTGTATTCATGATAATGGCATGATCGGTTGGGTACAGTTACCTGCCTTTAATCCGCGTGATGTCGAATTTGAGCATAATATTGATTATGGTGCTGGCGCCTTTATTCTTGCTGCCACACAAGTGATGTTGCTCGGCGAATAAATTTAGTCTCTATTGATATTAAAAGGAAAATATAAGCATATTATATTTTTCTTTTTTTATTTATAGCACATTATTTTTTGATAGGGATGTCAATTAAGTGCTTTATGTTTACGCAGCAACGCGATTTTTATTCATTATCGTGATACCGATACTGAAAAAGTAAAGGTTACATTCGTAGACACATTTTAGGGAGCATATCTAAATTTAGGGTTTTTCCTTAGAGGAGATTTTAAACGATGAGTGTAAAAATAAAAGAAACACAACGACCACATATCCCTTGTGAGCATCCCGATGCCAAAATGTATTGCTCCTTATTAAAAGAAAATGTGCGTCGTCAAATATATAAAAAATCTAAATATCACCGCAATGATAAAAAAATAAAACAGATTTTTCAACAAGATGATGTTGCGTTTAAACAAAAATGTCATTTATTAAGTGCTTATGTAGTAGAAGCCTTTGAGCATTACGCGCTATGGGATAATACTTATGCTTACTACCCTGGGCGCCCTAGCCAACAAAGTGCAAAAACGGATGCACTTGAAGGGGTAAGCCGCGTTTTGCCGACGCTGGCCGCTTGGTTACATGCAAATCAAGGCAATATGCAGGGCTTAACGGCAATGGAAGGCCGGAAGATTGATGTGCAACAAATGTTGTTTAGCGCCTTTTTAGCGGGCACTGATCCTGCGCATAGAGGTTACTGGGGGATACTTTCTGATCATGATCAGAAAATATGTGAAAGTGCAGATCTTGCTTTAGCGCTGTGGATAGCCAAAGATTTTATTTGGGATCAATATAATAAAGTGCAACAAACACAAATCATGACCTGGTTTAAGCAAATTAATCACTGTAAAACGGTTGATAATAATTGGCATCTGTTTGTACTAAAGGTGCAATTTGTGATCAAAAGTCTCAGTGGTGAAGATTTTATCGCCCATGATAAATATGCGCGCATAAAAGAATTTTATGTAGGCGATGGTTGGTTTAGAGATGGTGCTAAAGGTAATTATGATTATTATAATGCGTGGGGATTTCATTATTCATTGTATTGGTTAGATCAAATTGATCCTGATTTTGATGCGCAGTTTATTCATCAAGCAATGGCCTCGCACGTAAAAAATTATCGTTACTTTTTTACCCCACAAGGTATTCCTTTTTTTGGTCGTAGTGCTTGTTATCGACTCGCCGCCGCTGTGCCTCTTCTTGCATCATTAGATCAAGGTAGTTCGGCGATAAGTGTTGGCGAGGCAAAGCGCGCATTTAGAATGAGTCTTGAGTATTTTATTGCACATGATGCGTTGAAAAATGGCGCTCCGACACAAGGCATGTTTAGTGATGACGCGCGTCTTGTTGATAATTATAGTGGCCCCGCGAGTTGTTTTTGGTCCATGCGCGCGCTTAATATTGCACTTTATTGTGGGCAACGCATTAATCTTTGGGACTGCGTTGAAAGCCCCTTGCCGATTGAGCAGGGCGACTTTGAGTTTGATATAGATGCGATTGCCGCTAAGGTTATTGGTATTTCTAAGACCCAAGAAGTCGTGGTTATTTTTAAAGAAGATTATACCAAAGATCAAGATCCTTGTTCGCGAGCATTGCAAAAGCAAAGTATCAAATCAAAGTGTAAAGAGGTGCTAACCGGAAGGGCTGATAGACCCAAAAATAATTTATTACGCAAAGGTGTCACTTGTTATTCTTCTAAAATGGGGGCTTTTTTTTGATCCAGAATTTGAATAATAGGGCACCGTTAACACAAATAATAAAAAACGATGCAAGTACGTATTCTTGCCTTTCGTTTTGTAAATAAAATATATATAACAAAGGAAATTAAAATGTTAAAAAAAAGAGTCGCCGTTTTACTTGCAGATGGCTTTGAAGAAGGAGAAGCGGTTGTCTTTATCGATATAATGCGCAGACTAGATATTGAGGTCGATGTATTATCTTCTATGAAAACGACTGCCCTTAAAAGCTATTTTGAAACGCGGATCACAGCCGATCATACGTTAGACTCTCGTGTTACAGAAACATACGATGCAGTGATGATGCCGGGTGGGCCTGTTGGTACTGATAATTTATCGGCGAATACACAGGTTATTTCGTTTATAAAAAGACACATGCAAGAAGGGAAGTATATCTGCGCCTTGTGTTCTTCTGGCGCAAAAGTATTAGCCGCACATGATTTACTTGAAGGGAAAAATTACACAACCGGTGATGGCCTCAGCGATAAATATGCAGATGGAAATTACCAACAAAAGAAAGTGGTGATTGATGGGAATATTGTCACCGGACGAGGTTTGGGCGTTAGTTTTGAATTTGCATTTAGTGTTGCGAAATTATTACTCGGTGATGAACGAGATCCTAAAAGGGATCGTAATAAAGTGGACTGGCAAGCAGATCACATTTATTTTGAGCATTGGCCTGTTTCTTAAAGTCTGCCGTTCTTCTTAGACGAGTAAGCGTTGTGAAATGTGCGCTATTGCACATATTTCACCTATTTAAAGATAAAAGAGACGTCTCTTTTATCTTTAAATTATTTATAGGCTTGGATTTTACTTTTATTACGTTTTTGTAATAAAGATTTATCTTTAAGTTGCTGGTGGACTTTTTTTGATCTACTTTGTAGGGTTGCTATTGCATCCTCTAAACGTTTTAAATCATCAATAACACCCACGAGTATAGGCTCAGGGTTATTATACAAAAGCGCATTGACTTGATCGGAAAAAAAAACTTGTTGCTGTTGAAATAGCTCATAGTTTTCATCGTCAAGAATTTGATGAAGTTTCGTTTGTAGCTTAAATAATGCCAATAATTGAGTTTGTATATTGAGCATAAAGCACCTTCTTAGCGATCATATTGTCGGCGAACATCAGGAGGTATCGCATCCCATGCCGATTTTATTTCATTTATGAGCGAGCCAACTTCCGTTAATGGGCTGGTGTCATTTTTCATATTAGCTTGGGTAACTTGGCTTATCATATAAGAATATAAGTCATATAAATGGCGCGATATATCACCTCCCTTTTCCATATCTAGACTATCTTGTAGCTCTCCGATAAGGCCAATCACTTTGCCCAATAGTTTGTTTTTATTTTCAATATCTTTGCGATCTATGGCCCCTTTTGCAGCTGCGAGATTACCCAGTATATGTTGCATTATCAAAGAGATAAGTGCATGTGGATCTGCTTGTTCAACATGAGTCATGCTGGTGTTTTGATATTTTTTTAGAGACAAGCGCATGTATAATTTTCCTTACTAACGAGATGTTCTTATTAAGTTTACGTCTAAATGGGTTTTTTTAGAATAATTTAATGCTTTTAATTAACTTTTTTTTTATTGCATGTAAACTAGATGTCATATACTTATGCAATAGGTCTATACAGGATAAAGCAAAAATCGAACCAACATTTTAAATTTTAACAAATTAAAACCGTCATAATTTAGTCTCCGTCACTTTTTTGACATGGATTGTTCGCATTTTTACCTTTTACGTTTAAACTTATGAAAACCTTATTTTTTAGAGCAGGTAACATGCAACAACGATTTCCAATTTATGTGGTTGATATCGACCAAGAACAATACAATGAACTATCTGCAGTATTTAATTTTATTGGCGAAACATGTGAGCGAGTTGAAAAAGCAGAATTATTAGATAAAGTAAATCAAGTGCGTCCCTTAGCCATTATTTTAGGCGCAGTCTCTTCTGACTTATTTCAACAGTTTCCTCGTAGTGCTTTTTTGACTTTATCCGGCGAAATCAATGTTGATAATGATAATCACATCGCAGTATTAACCAAACCCATGATTTATGCCTCGTTAATGCAGTTTTTGTATTATTGTCAGTCTTTTAATTGCCCTAAACAAAAATTACATAAAACCAATAAGTATTTAGTGAATGCCTTAATTGGTCGAGGCGATCGTATTGCAGATATTCGTTATTTGATTGAGCAAGTTGCCGACAGTAAAGCCAATGTTTTGATTTTAGGGGAATCGGGTACGGGAAAAGAAGTGGCTGCCCGTGCAATTCATGATATATCAAAACGTAATAAAGGCCCCTTTGTGCCGATTAACTGTGGTGCTATTCCTGCTGAATTATTAGAAAGTGAATTGTTTGGACATGAAAAAGGCGCCTTTACGGGGGCCTTTGCCCAGCGTAAAGGGCGTTTTGAGCTTGCTTATGGCGGTACTTTATTCTTAGATGAAATTGGTGATATGCCGATGCCAATGCAAGTTAAGTTATTGCGTGTATTGCAAGAGCGTACTTTTGAACGTGTTGGTGGTGTTAAAACGATACAAGCTGATGTACGTATTATTGCGGCGACGCATCGCAATTTAGAAACGCTGATCGAAGAAGGTAAATTTAGGGAAGATCTTTATTATCGTTTAAATGTATTTCCTATCGAGAAACCAGCACTGCGCGACCGATGCGAAGATATTCCTTTATTATTGCAAGAATTATTAGCGCGCTTACAAGTTGATCATAAAGCGACCTTACGTTTTACGCAGCGGGCGTTAGAATCGTTAATGGCACATAATTGGCCGGGTAATGTTCGCGAATTATCTAATCTTTTAGAACGATTATTGATATTAAATGCCAATAAAATCGTTGATCTTAGTGATCTGCCGATTAAATATCGTTATGTAGATGCGCAAGGTGAAGACACTGAGGTTATTGAGTACAGTGAAGAGCAAGAGGCTATCGCTGAGCGTGACGCCTTATGTGATATGTTTTCATATATTCCAGAGGTTACAGAAGATACTGAGGTCTTAAATGGCTCTTTAGGGTTTTTAGGACATTTACCTCAAGATGGGATGAATTTAAAAGATAAGTTAACCGAATTTGAAATAGAGATGATAAAACAAGCGCTTGATAGCCAAGATGGCGTTGTTTCTCATGCTGCAGAATTATTATCAATGCGTCGTACTACGTTAGTTGAAAAAATGAAAAAATATGGTTTAAGTAAATAATACCTGTCATTTATCTGGCACGTTAAGTCTAACTGCATGTAAAACATAGTGTTTTTTGTTGGCACGATCATTGCTCTATTGCTTATATATTAAATTATATAAGCAGGTAAAGTGATGAATACTCGCAATGAGCCACAGAATGCCAAAAAATTGGATGTAGAGTCTTTCTCTGGAGAGCTAAAGCAGTTGCGCGCCCAAGCAAATTATATGCAACAACTCTATAATGAATTGCCTTCTGGTTTGATTGTTCTCGATACGGATGGCGTGATAGAGCAAGCTAACCGTGTTGCTGTTACTTTACTTGACGCACCTTTATTAGGGCAATTATGGAGCGATATTATCGCGCGTTCATTTACCCCTAAAAATGATGATGGACATGAAATATCATTACGTAATGGGCGCCGTATTCAACTGTCTATTTCACCGCTTAATGGTCAGGCAGGACAGCTTATATTGTTAACAGATTTGACCGATACGCGTAGATTACAAGCCCATGTAGCTAAATTACAGCGCTTATCCTCATTGGGTAAAATGGTAGCATCATTGGCGCATCAAATTAGAACGCCTCTCTCTGCTGCGATGTTATATGGTGCTAACCTTGCGAATAAAACATTAACTGAAGCCTCTCGCCAACGTTTTCAGGGCAAACTAATGAACCGTTTAGGAGATTTAGAAACGCAGGTTAACGATATGTTGTTATTTGCACGCAGTGGCGATCAAAAAATTATTGAAGAAGTCTCTGTAGTGCGTCTTATTGAAGATGTTAAAGAGGCAAGTGAAGCACTATTAGCCAGTGTAGATGGGAATTTACAATGTCATTTTCCCGATCCTGATTTAGTGATCCTCGCGAATAAAAGCTCATTAGTAAGCGCGATGACCAATCTAATTTCAAATGCGGTTGAGGCAACTGGGCAAGGCTCTCGTCTCTTTATTAGCGCGCAACGTCGAGGGGATAATTGGATGGAAATATCGGTTATGGATAATGGTCCTGGTATTGAGAAAGAGCAACTTGAAAAAGTCATGGAAGCCTTTTATACCACCAAATCACAAGGTACCGGTTTAGGGCTTGCGGTAGTGCAATCCATCGCTCAAGCACATAAAGGCAGTGTGGAAGTTAAATCAGAGTTTGGAAAAGGTAGTTGTTTTACATTAGTGTTACCGTTGCACCGCATCGGTGAACAGCAAAATTTATTTGGAAAAGTGGTAGGAGGCTAGTATGGCACAGGGAAAATTATTAGTAGTTGAAGATGATGCAGGATTACGTGAAGCGTTAATTGATACGTTATTATTAGCGGGCTACCACTGTGTTGAAGTTGATAGTGCAGAGCAAGCATTGATTGTGTTAAACCAGCAAAAATTTGATTTAGTGATCAGTGATATTCAGATGGGCGGTATGTCTGGCTTAACCTTATTACAAAATATTAAAAGAAAATATCCACAGTTACCGGTTCTTCTCATGACCGCTTATGCCACTATTAATGATGCAGTAAATGCAATGCGTGATGGTGCGATTGATTATTTAGCGAAACCCTTTTCGCCAGAAGTGTTATTAAATCAAGTGAGTCGCTATGCACCTATTAATCATGTTGAATCTTGCACGCCGATATACGGCGACCTACATACTGAAAAATTATTTAGTATGGCTAAAAAAGTAGCATTAAGTGATGCGACGGTTATGATCACAGGCCCGAGTGGTAGTGGTAAAGAAATATTATCGCGTTATTTACATGACCAATCGAGTCGTGCAGAGGGTGCTTTTATTGCCATAAATTGTGGCGCTATTCCCGATACAATGCTCGAATCGACGTTATTTGGTTATGAAAAAGGTGCGTTTACGGGGGCAATACAAGCCTGTCCGGGTAAATTTGAGCAGGCTCAAAATGGCACTATTTTACTCGATGAAATCACTGAAATGCCCCTTGAATTACAGGTTAAATTACTGCGCGTTTTACAAGAGCGAGAAGTGGAACGTTTAGGTGGACGAAAAATAATTAAACTAAATGTGCGCGTCATTGCGACCAGTAACCGTGATATTAAAGAAGCGGTCGCTGCCGGCACTTTTAGAGAAGATCTTTATTATCGTTTAAATGTATTTCCATTGCAGTGTTTAGCGTTAAATAAACGCCCTGGTGATATTTTGCCACTGGCAGAGCATTTATTGGCGCGTCATGCCTTAGCACAAAAACAACCGGTATCAGTATTGAGCGAGGCAAGTAAAGCCTTGCTATTAGCCTATCCTTGGCCGGGTAATGTGCGTGAATTAGATAATGTCATGCAACGCGCTCTCATTTTATCAGAGGGACCCTGCATTGAGCGTAATGCACTAATACTCGAAGACGCACAATTTGAAGAAAGACTTTGTGCGGGTGATTTCGAGCCGACAGAGGCAGAAGATATGGATGAGCCTCTGCCAACAAATGCAGTACTTGATCCTCAATTAGGGCTTGGTAAAGGCTTAAAAGATCAAGAAAAAAAGATAATATTAGATGCCTTGGAAAGTTGCTCTGGAAAGCGTAAAGATGTTGCTGAATTGCTGGGTATTAGTCCTCGTACATTGCGTTATAAAATTGCAAAAATGAAAGAAGAAGGGGTTTTACCCTTATAATGCCAAAGGAACTAAAAAAGTGATCCGTATTGTTTGGTGAAATTATCCCACCCTGCGTTGTGCGTTGTGAGTTTTGAAGTGAGAACAGCTATTTCATGTGATTCTCGCCTTGCTAGTGCTGATTTTTCCTGCGTAATATATGCTCACTTAATTAATCCCACTACGATAAAAAGGCTATCAATAAAGGTAGCCTTTTTTATGTCTTTTATATATAAGGCCTTCGGTGATTGGATAAAGGGTGCTTTTTCTGTTTTCCCTTAAATTCCTTGTTACCTCCATGTTAATGACATGTAAAGTGACGTAAATCCTTATGATTATTAATGTTATTTTAAGTGAAAAGTGTGATTTTAATAGGTTGCAATTACTTTAAAAGGTAACTAGTATTCGAGACTAAATTGATAATCATTATTACCAAGGAGAGTCCGATGATAGTAAAGAAAATGTTCAGCCATGTGGCACTATTGAGCGTATTAAGTTTACCGAGTTTAGCTGCGATGGCAGAAGAAGTGAATGTATATTCATTTCGTCAGCCCTTTTTAATTGAGCCTATTATGCAAAAATTCACTCAAGAAACCGGCATCAAAGTAAATATCTTATTTGCTAAAAAAGGGTTGATTGAGCGTGTTAAGCGTGAAGGCAAGCTTTCACCCGCTGATCTTGTGTTAACGACAGATATTAGTCGTCTGATGAAAATGACCAATCAAGATTTAACACAAGCAGTGCACAGTAAACGTTTAGACAGTAATATACCTGCGCAGTATCGCGATCCTGATGGACAATGGTTTGCATTAACGACTCGTGTGCGTAATATTTATTCATCATCAAAACGTGTAGGACCTGTTGCCAACATTACTTATTTAGATTTAGCAAAGCCTGAATTTAAAGGTAAAATATGTACTCGCTCTGGTAAACATCCTTACAATGTCTCTTTAGTTGCATCTGTTATTGCACATGAAGGCAAAGTAAAAGCAAAAGAGTGGTTAGAAGGTGTTAAAGCTAATCTTGCACGTAAACCACAAGGTAATGATCGTGCACAAGTGAAAGCGGTTAAAGATGGCCTTTGTGATTATGCTTTGGGTAACAGTTACTACTTAGGTAAAATGCTAGCTGATCCAAAACAAGTGAGTTGGGCTGAAGCGGTAAATATTAATTTCCCGAATCAAAACACGACTGGCGCGCATGTTAATGTAAGTGGCGTAGTACTTGCTAAATACGCACCTAATAAAAATAATGCCATTAAATTAATGGAATTTTTATCAGATGATGTCGCACAAAAAATGTATGCAGATGTGAACTATGAATACCCGGTTAAAGAAGGCGTTGCGCCATCTAAACTCGTGGCATCATGGGGAAAATTTAAAGCCGATACGATTGCACTTTCTGAAATTGCTAAGCAACATGAAAATGCAGTTAAATTACTAGATGAAGTGAAATTTGATCTCTAAAAATTGTGTTTACAAGTTACTGCCTTGGGCAGTAACTTGTCTTTTAGTAACGCCTATCATAGCACTTATATTAAGTGCTTTTTCTATTGATAAAACGGGTAGTTTTCAGCATATTATTGATACGGTACTTTGGGATTACTGCTTAAATACCGGTCTTTTAATTATTGGCGTGATGTCATTAAGTTGCCTATTTGCTTTGCCGGTTGCTTGGTTTGTTGCATGCTGTGATTTTCCGAGTCGGAAAACTCTGCAGTGGGCATTGATGTTACCGCTTGCCTTACCCCCTTATATTATTGCTATTGTATATACCGATCTTTTTGATTTTAGTGGCCCAGTACAACATTTTTTACGTCGATTAATGGGCTGGCAATCTTATTCTGATTATTATTTTCCCGATATTCGCACTTTAGCCGGTGCCATTTTAGTGTTAAGTTTAGCTTTATATCCTTATCTTTACCTTTTATTGCGCGCCTCTTTTTTAAGTCAATCTGGTAGTTTATTTCAAGCAGCGCGTAGCTTAGGTGCATCACCTTGGCAGGCGTTTAAAAGAGTGTCTTTTCCTCTCTCTCGCTCATCTCTTGCCGTGGGACTCTCTTTAATTGCAATGGAGTCTTTGGGCGATTTTGCAACGGTTAATTATTTTGCAGTGCAAACCCTCACAACCGCCGTTTATGATACTTGGTTAGAGCTTGGAAGCTTAAGCAGTGCGGCAAAAATTTCATCGCTCATGTTATTGTTTGTCGTTATCTTTATTGGCTTAGAAAGCCATAGTAGGCGTAAGCAAAAGAGCTATCAGCGCAGTGGCGAAACCAAAAGAGAATTGCGTTTTGTGTTACATGGCTGGAAAAAATGGGGCGCATTAAGCTTTTCTTGGACGCTTTTGTTCTTTGCTTTTTTATTGCCGTTAAGTGTACTTATTTATTATGCCTCGCACTATTTTTGGGCTTCCTTTAATATTTTATTATGGCGTTACACCTTAAACAGTGTCTGGCTTGCATTAATAGTGGCAAGTTTAGGACTTGTCGTTGCGCTTATTGTTAACTTATATCAACGTTTACAGCCTGGGATATTTGCAAAAATAAGTATACGTTTATCCTCTTTAGGTTATGCGGTGCCTGGGACTGTTGTCGCTATTGGTGTTTTGATCCCTTTTAGCTCCTTAGATCTTTTATTAAACAAATGGCTGGTCGCTTTTAACTTACCCTCTGTGGGACTTATTTTTTCTGGCTCATTATTTGTATTAGTTATCGCCTATTTAGTGCGTTTTAGTGCGATTGCTGTGGGAAGTGTGCATTCAAATTTAGAAGATGTGTCGCCTACATTAGATTTAGCAGCTCGCTCCTTAGGTCTGACTCAAGGGCAGATGTTACGCCGAGTTAATTTACCTTTAATAAAAAGAGGGATGTTAACGGCATTCATTCTGGTCTTTATTGAAGCGATGAAAGAGTTACCTACGGCCCTTTTATTACGGCCCTTTAACTTTGAAACCTTAGCGACCTATGTGTATCAATTTGTATCGGATGAAATGATTGAGCATGCAGCGCTGCCTGCACTGTTAATTATTTTAATGGGCTTGTTGCCATTTATTTTGGTTAATCGTTTATTAGAGGAAAGTCGTTAATGTCGGCATTAAAGATCCAATCATTAAATTGCTTTTATCAAAAAGAGCAGATATTAAAAGATCTGCAGTTGAGTTTAGAAAAGAATGAAATTATTTGTTTGTTGGGTGAAAGTGGCTGTGGAAAAACCACGTTATTACGCGCTATTGCAGGGCTACAAGATAAAGTGGAAGGCACCATTACAATTAATGATATTACGGTACTAGGTAACGATATTGAACTCGCACCTGAAAATCGTAAAGTCGGTTTTATTTTTCAAGATTATGCCCTTTTTCCGCACCTTAATGTGTTTGATAATATCGCTTTCTCTTTATTTAAACAAAGTAAAAAAGAGCAACGAAAAAAGGTCGAAGATGTTTTAGCTTTGGTGCAATTGAGTCGTTACGCAGATAGGTTCCCACATCAACTTTCAGGTGGTCAGCAACAACGCATATCAATTGCTCGCGCATTAGCTTATCAACCTGATTTAATGCTATTAGATGAGCCATTTTCAAATTTAGATCAACATGTGCGTCTGCAGTTAATTCAAGATATTCGTCATCTTTTTAAAGCGCATCAGATCAGCGCTTTATTCGTGACGCATGCCAAAGAAGAAGGCTTTGCCTTTGCGGACAAAATAGCCTTAATGCAAGCCGGTAAAATTGTACAAATAGGCAGTGCTAAGGCACTTTATTATCAGCCAACGTCGCGTTATGTTGCGGACTTTATGGGGCAAAGTAATTACTTACAAGTACAAGTTCAAGATGAGACTCATTTCCATTGTGCTTTAGGGGTGATAAGCAGTGCAAACCAAATCAAAGAAAAAATAGGTAAGCATTTACTTCTGTTAGTGCGTCCTGAGCATTTGCTTTTACATATTGATGAAAAGGCAGAGGGCGAAGTGATCAACGTCTTATTTTTAGGTGCATACGTAGAAGTTAAAGTGCGTTATAAAGGCGATATTTACACTTTGAAACAAAGCTCACTACACCCTATTGAAGTGGGTCTTAGGGTTTCATTAGAGTTACTTGAGCATGATTTTGTGTTTTTTGACCTTGCTTCATAAATACTGATCCGTGTTAATAAATCTATTAACACGGATCCATGAAAATGGCCTTATGCGTTTTTATCTGGGCTGAGCTCGAGGATCAAATGCTCCTGTAATTCCTTTTCTTGGACGGGCGTTAAGGCCTCTCCTGCTTTTGTCGAAATAATAAAAAGATCTTCAACACGCGCACCAATAGTGGTGATCTTTGCGGTGTATAGCATCAGATCGAGTTTACGAAAAACTTTTCCTATATTGGCTAAAATACCCGGAGCATCAAAGGCAACGACCTCAATTTGGGTGCGCTTACGACGCGTGGGTAAAAAAGTGATAAGGGGCTCAATTTTAAATTGGCGCTTAATACGAATGAGCTGTTTTTGTTGGCAGTTGACCTTTGCTGGGTTCATTAATGCAACCTCAATGGCTTTTTTCAAACGCTGAATTTTATCGCCTGAAATATGTTTACCATCAAGCTCTAAAACACTGAAAGTACTCAGGGTATAAGCATCACGACTCGAGAGTATTTTCGCATCATAGACGCTCAATCTTTTATTATCAATTTCGGTGACCACTGATGAGAAAATGGACGGCGCATCACGATGATAAACAAAAATCTCGGTCGCATCTTTTTGAGCACTGGTACTGATCAGTACTAAGGGCTGCATTTTATTATAAGCGCCTAACAGGGCGCGGGTATGCCAAGCGATTTGTGCAGAGCGATAACGAAAAAAATAATCGAGTTTAAAATTTTTCCACAGATTTTTTACCGCATCTGTATCGGTACCTGTCTGTGCTAATAAGTCTAATGTTTTTTGTTTTCTATTTTTAATACGTTGGCGAAGATTACGAGGGCTATCGATGCCTCGACGGAGCATTTTTTGGGTGCTCGAATAAAGGTCACGTAATAAACTGCCTTTCCAGCTATTCCAGGTACCTTCATTAGTCGCGCAGATATCGGCGACAGTTAAACAATATAAATAGTTAAGATGGGTTTCATCTTGTACTATTTTTGCAAATTTTCGAATAACGCCTGGATCGCTTATATCTCTACGTTGCGCCGTAACCGATAAGGTTAAGTGTTGCTCAACAAGCCATGCAACAAAAGTACTATCAGCATGGTTTAATTGGTGTAATTGACAAAATTGATAAGCATCAACTGCGCCTAAGGCCGAGTGATCGCCATTTTGTCCTTTGGCAATGTCATGAAAAATAGCCCCTAAAAACAGTAATTCAGGTTTCTCTAAATAACGATAAATATCATGTGCTAATGGGTGTAATGCTTTTGTTTGCGGATAATTATAAATATATTTAAGCAATTTATGCGTATGTTCATCAACGGTATAAGCATGAAACAGATCAAATTGCATTTGCCCTACGATGCGGCTCCATTGCGGGATATAAGCACCAAGAACGCCATACTCATGCATCAAGGTAAATGCACGTCCCATGCCCTGAGGATGCTTTATTATACTCATAAATAAGCGTCGGCATTCAGGGAGTTCTTGTAACCATTGTTTCAAGTGCCGCCTTGCTTCACGTAACGCGCGTAATGTTGATGAGTAAACGCCGACAATACTGTCATCGCTGGCGATGTATAAAAACAGTTGTAAAATAGTATGCGGATGCGTTTTAAAGAGCCCGGTGGTTTTAAGCTCTATCATCTGCTCGCGGCATTGAAAATGCGCATCGATAGGAATGATTTTAGTGCTGTTTTTGTCATTGATAGCCTCATCAAAATATTGCAATAACATTTCATTGAGCTCTTTAATGTGATGAATTGTTTGATAAAATTCTTTCATCATGGTCTCAATCGCTTTACCACGAGCGCCTTGATATCCCAGTAAACTTGCGACTTCACCTTGGAAATCAAAAAGCAGGCGATTATCGGCGCGTCCAGTGACGCAGTGCAGTGCAAAGCGTACTCGCCAGAGTAAGGTTTGACAGTCAACGAGCTCATAATATTCACTTTTTGTAATATAATGATAACGCGTTAATTTGAGTAGGCTACTGACACCGAAATGGCGCTTTGCAACCCAAACGATGGTTTGTATGTCACGTAAACCGCCTCGTCCATTTTTTAAATCGGGCTCAAGGCTATAGCCATCACCGCGGCAATTTTTATGACGTGCTCTTTGCTCCTCTCTTTTTAAAAGGAAAAATTTCTCTGAGGGCCAAAAATCGTCGCGCTGTAGTAATTGTTGTAATTTTTTCAAGGTTTTTTTATTGCCTTGAATATGACGTGCTTCGAGCATACTTGTGGCAATACTGAGATCTTCTTTACCGCGGTTAAAGCAATCGTCTAAATCACGCACACTGTGCCCAATGTCGAATTTAAGATCCCATAAGAAAGTGATAAAGGCGGTTATTTTTTGCTCTTCATCCGTTGTAAAGCCATGCACAGACAAAATTAAAATGTCGATATCAGATTTAGGGTGTAACTCAGCGCGTCCATAGCCACCAACGGCCAGTAAACTCAATCGATAACACTTATCTAGGCCCATAAATTGCCACAACCGAGCCAGTAATAAATCGATATAGAGGGCGCGTTGATGCACTAAATAATTAATGTTCTCATTTTTTTTGAAGCGCGCAACTTGCCATTGATGAAATTCTTGGTGGTGTTTTTTAAGAAAAGAGAGGGTTAAATTATTGTGTTCTATTTTCGACGGGGAAAAAGGGCCTAAATGCATTTTAACCTCTGTAATACCAAAGGAACTAAAAAAGTGCTCAGTCTTGCTTGTTAAAATCATCCCTA
The DNA here is from genome assembly GCF_000153405.2 of Psychromonas sp. CNPT3. Lineage (NCBI taxonomy): Bacteria > Pseudomonadati > Pseudomonadota > Gammaproteobacteria > Alteromonadales > Psychromonadaceae > Psychromonas > Psychromonas sp. CNPT3. The sequence goes on along the minus strand of NC_020802.1, from coordinate 2,420,040 downwards.
CCCGCGTTGTGAGTTTTGAAGTGAGAACAACTATCTCCTGCAACTCACGCCTTGTTAGTGCTGATTTTTCCGGCGTAATACACGATCACTTAATTAATTCCATTGGTAATAAATAAGGGAATAGAAAAGCCACTTCGTTTTTACTCAGTGGCTTTAGATATTAATCGTTGCTAATACCAAAGGAACTAAAAAGGTGATCCGTCTTGCTTGTTGAAATTATCCCTACCTGCGTTGTGAGTTTTGAAGTGAGAACAACTATCTCCTACAACTCTCGCCTTGCTAGTGTTAATTTTTCCTACGCAATACATGATCACTAAATTAATTCCTTTGGTATAATAATTCGGGCGAGCGTTTCTTCTGGGCGTAGCGTTAATACTTCAACACCGGTTTCAGTTACCAGTAACGTGTGCTCCCATTGCGCTGAAGGTTTTTTATCTTTAGTGACCACTGTCCATTCATCTTTTAATACTTTACAGTGATGTTTGCCTGCATTTAACATTGGCTCAATAGTAAAACATTGGCCTACTTTTAATATCTCACCTGTGCCTTTTTTACCGTAATGCAAAACCTGAGGCTCTTCATGAAAGCCCGCACCGATACCATGCCCACAATATTCACGCACAATGGAATAACTGTGTTTTTCAGCATGTTTTTGAATGGCTGCACCAATGTCTCCTAAACGTATACCGGGTTTAACCATCTCAATGCCAATATATAAACATTCTTGTGCAATACGCGCTAAACGAGTTCCTAAAATAGAAGGCTTACCCAGTAAAAACATTTGCGAAGTATCGCCGTGGTAACCGTTAATGATCACTGTGATATCAATGTTGAGCATATCGCCATCTTTTAACGGTTTATCATTGGGGATCCCATGACAAACAACATAGTTAATAGAGGTACAAATCGACTTTGGAAAACCATGATAATTAAGGGGGGCTGGGATCCCGCCTTGTTCATTAACGATAAAATCATGACAGAGTTGATTCAGCTCATTAGTGGTGACGCCCACTTTAACAAAGGGCGCTATCATGGATAACACATCTGCGGCTTTTTGGCCTGCAATACGCATTTTTTCTATTTCTGCAGGGGTTTTTATGATTGCTGGCATTTTTTATCTCTTTATCGTTAAATTATAAGAATACTATAATGAAATCTAGCGCATCACGCCAGTGGATATTGAGCTCATTGGTATCTGATCAGAATATAATGGAAATTTATGTTATAGATTACATTGCATGCTATTTTCTTTGTGTGAACGCGTGTTTACGGGTGCCCAAACGAAGAAAAGTTGAGCTAAACTTTAAAATGTGCTATAAAGCGCATCGAGAACGATGTTCATTTTTGATGAATGTTACTCATAATGCAGTGAACTTTATAAAAGTCACTAATCACACACACGTATCGACACGTAACTCGGGGTGCTGTTTTTAACTTGTTAAAGATGGTCGAGTTTATGGGGTACGTGGAAGCTTAACCCCTATAAAGGAAAATTAACATGGCAAATGTATCAATGCGCGATATGCTAAAAGCAGGCGTTCACTTCGGTCACCAAACTCGTTACTGGAATCCTAAAATGAAACCGTTCATTTTTGGTTCACGTAATAAAGTTCATATCATCAACTTAGAAAAAACAGTGCCAATGTTCAACAAAGCACTTAACTTTTTAGAAGCAAAAGCGGCTAAAAAAGGAAAAGTATTATTTGTTGGTACTAAACGTGCTGCATCTGAAGTTGTTAAAGAAGCTGCGCTTAGCTGTGACCAATTCTACGTTGATCACCGTTGGTTAGGTGGTATGTTGACTAACTGGAAAACAGTACGTCAATCAATCAAACGTCTTAAAGATCTTGAAATTCAAAGTAAAGATGGCACATTTGAACAATTAACTAAAAAAGAAGCGCTAATGCGTTCTCGTGAGTTAATCAAATTAGATAAAACGCTTGGCGGAATTAAAAACATGGGTGGCATTCCTGATGTTATCTTCGTTGTTGATGCTGATCATGAGCATATTTCTATTAAAGAAGCTAATAACCTAGGTATTCCAGTTATTGCTATCGTAGATACTAACTCATGCCCAGACAATATTGATTTTGTTGTTCCTGGTAATGATGATGCAATCCGTGCTATTAAACTTTATTTAGAAGCGGCTGCTCAAACTATCAATGATGCGCGTGCAACTGAAGTTGTTGTTGCAACAGATGGTTTTGTTGAAGAAACAGCTGAAAAATAATCTTCTATTTTAATAGAAGCTCTTATTAACAATCTTAGATTGGTTATCTGGGGCTCTAGGGCCCCTTTTTTATAGATTAAATAGGAATTTGACCATGGCTATTACAGCTAAACAAGTTAAAGAACTTCGTGATCGCACTGCTGCGGGCATGATGGATTGTAAAAATGCATTAGTAGAGTCTGATGGCGACATCGAACTTGCCATTGAAAACATGCGTAAATCAGGTGCAATTAAAGCGGCTAAAAAAGCGGGTCGTATTGCAGCTGAAGGCGTTGTTATTACAAAAATAGTTGACAATACTGCCGTTATTATTGAAATTAACTGTGAAACTGATTTTGTTGCAATGGACAAAGGCTTTTTGGCATTTGCTAACAAAGTCGCTGAAATTGCACTTGCAAACAAAGTTGACGAAGTTGCTACATTAAATGCACTTGCATTTGATAGTATTACTGTTGAAGAAGCGCGTGCTCATCTTGTTGCTAAAATCGGTGAAAATATCTCTGTTCGTCGCATTCAAATTGTTAGCGGTGAAAACCTCGGTGCATATGTACACGGTGGCAAAATCGGTGTTATTTCTGTTCTTACTGGTGGCGATGCAACGCTTGCAAAAGATATTGCTATGCACATAGCAGCTGCTGCACCAACTTACGTTAAGCCTTCAGATGTACCTGCTGAAGTAGTAGCAAAAGAAAAAGAAATTCAGTTACAAATCGCAATCGACAGCGGTAAACCTGCTGAAATCGCTGAAAAAATGGTAACGGGTCGTATGGCTAAATTCACCGGTGAAGTGAGTTTAACAGGACAAGCGTTCATTAAAGATCCTTCGATTAAAGTTGCTAAACTTCTTAAAGATGCAAATGCAGATGTTGTGACATTTGTGCGTTTAGAAGTTGGTGAAGGTATCGCTAAAAAAGAAGAAGATTTTGCAGCTGAAGTTGCTGCGACAATGGCAGCTGCTGGTCAGTAATGCATTGTAGATGACAATAAATGTCTATTTATTGTAAAAGAAGAACCGCGGCAATGACTGCGGTTCTTTTATGTTAGGCAATAATGATTTTATCCTTAAAAATACTATTTAGTGTTATTACGAATACAATCAAGATCATATATATGTTGAGGAATAAATGTTATGAGTACTAATCCCAAACCCGCTTATCGTCGTATTTTATTAAAATTAAGTGGTGAAGCACTGGTCGGAGAAGAAGGCTTTGGTATCGATCCTAAAGTTTTAGATCGCATGGCATTAGAGATCAAAGGTTTGGTTGAAATTGGTGTGCAAGTTGGACTCGTTATCGGTGGCGGGAATATTTTCCGTGGTGCAGGCCTTGCTAAAGCGGGAATGAATCGTGTTGTTGGCGATCATATGGGCATGCTTGCAACAGTGATGAATGGTTTAGCAATGCGTGATGCATTACATCGTTCTCATGTTAATGCGCGTTTAATGTCTGCTATTCCACTTAAAGGTGTTTGTGATGATTATAACTGGGCGGAAGCGATTAAGCATTTAAGCTTGGGGACGGTTGTTATATTTGCCGCGGGAACCGGAAATCCTTTCTTTACAACAGATTCTGCTGCTTGCTTACGTGGCATCGAAATTGAAGCCGATGCGGTATTAAAAGGCACAAAAGTTGATGGTGTTTATGATACGGATCCTGTTAAAAATCCAAATGCAAAGTTATACTCTGAAATCGATTATCAAGTCGTACTTGAAAAAGAGTTGAAAGTAATGGATTTAGCCGCGTTTACACTGGCACGAGATCATAGTTTACCTATTCGTGTGTTTAATATGAATAAGCCAGGGGCATTAAATCGTGTTGTAATGGGAGAGAAAGAAGGCACTACGATCACTCACACCAAAAACATTGAATTTGTAAAAGTAGATAATGCGCAAGTTAAGTCAGAAACAGAACAAAAAAACAAATAAATTATTAGGATATTATTATGATCAATGAAGTAAAAAGTGATGCGCAAACACGTATGAGTAAAACAGTTGAATCATTTAAGAGTCAACTTGCAAAAGTGCGTACAGGGCGTGCACATCCGAGTTTATTAGATGGCATTATGGTGCCATATTACGGAAGCAATACCCCTTTACGTCAAGTGAGTAATATATCAACAGAAGATTCACGTACACTGACAGTTACGGTTTTTGATGCAACATTGATTGCAGCGGTAGAAAAAGCAATTATGGGCTCAAACTTAGGTTTAAATCCAATGTCTGCAGGCACGGTTATTCGTATTCCATTACCACCGTTAACCGAAGAGCGCCGTAAAGATCTTATCAAAGTTGTGCGTGGCGAAGCTGAAAATAGCCGTATTGCGATCCGTAATATCCGTCGTGATGCCAATGGTGATTTAAAAGGCTTAGAAAAAGATAAAGATATCAGTGAAGATGATTTACGTGTTGGTGAAGAATTAGTGCAAAAAGTAACGAATGACAGCGTAAAGAGTATTGATGATTTATTAGCAGTCAAAGAAAAAGAGTTAATGGAAGTTTAATTTAAGCCGTGCAGGTACAATTTATTGTACCTGCCATGTCTATGTGGAACGACTGTGACGATATTAAATAAACAGACAAAAACACCCCAACACGTTGCCATTATTATGGACGGTAATGGTCGCTGGGCTGAAAAAAGAGGCAAACATCGTGTTTTTGGACATAAACATGGTGTTAAAGCGCTGCGTAAAGCGATCACCTTTGCAACAGAAAACAAAATTGGCGCATTAACCGTTTTTGCCTTTAGCAGTGAAAATTGGCAACGCCCTAAGCAAGAAGTTAAAATGCTGATGGAATTGTTTTTTAGCGTGCTGGGCAGTGAAGTTAAAAAACTGCACAAGCATGGTATCAAGTTAAAAATCATTGGTGAGTTAACCGGGTTTAGTTCGCGTTTACAAAAAAAAGTACTCGAAGCTGAAAAATTAACTGAAAATAATCAAGGTTTAATACTCAATGTTGCAGCTAATTATGGTGGGCGTTGGGATATTACACAAGCGACTCGAACACTGCTTGAACGTGTAGAAAATGGCACTTTAAAGGCATCTCAAGTCGATGAAACAATGATGCAAGATGCACTAACCTTATCTAAAATCCCCCAAGTTGATTTAATGATCCGTACCGGAGGAGAACATCGTATTAGTAATTTTCTACTCTGGCAACTCGCTTATGCTGAGCTTTATTTTACGGATACTTTATGGCCTGATTTTGATGCAAGTGACTTTCAATTTGCATTGGATGTTTTTTCGGGTAAAGAGCGTCGATTTGGACAAACAAGTGAGCAAGTTCGAGATCTAGACTAATCGTTTATCGACAATAGATACGAAGATGCTTTGATACAATAATTTATAAATGGATATTTTGTGAAACAACGAATTATAACGGCGCTTATCCTTGCGCCACTTGCCATCGCCGGCATATTTCTACTGCCTTTAAAGTTTTTTATGCTGTTTTGTACGGTAATTTATCTATTAGCTAGTAAAGAATGGGTCAACTTCGTGACGGAAAAAAGTCATTGGGTGCTTTATTTTTTAGCCCTTGTCTTAGGTGTCAGTTTAGTCTTTATCCCTGCAGAAAGTTTATGGCAGGCAACGGGCGTTTCTCCTATTTTAATGAACATTGTCATAGCGGGTGGAGTTTGGTGGGTGGTCGCATTATTAAAAGTAGTGACTTATCCTCGTAGCGCAACTATCTGGAAAAACAGTAAAGCATTAAAAGTGTTTTTTGGTGTGTGCACTTTATTACCTTTCTTTTGGGCGATGGTTATTTTACGCTCGGTGAATATGTATCATGATTTTTATTATGGCGCGCAACTATTAATGTTTGTTTTTCTGCTGGTGTGGGCTGCCGATACGGGCGCTTATTTCGTTGGAAAACGTTTTGGCAAGCATAAGTTGGCCATTAAAGTCAGCCCCGGGAAAACCATCGAGGGTTTTTTAGGCGGCGTCGTGTGCTCTATGTTGATAACATTACTGGCCAGTCTTTATTTTGATATTAGCAGTGAAAAAATGCCTGTGTTTTTCATTGCAGCTTTTGTTACTTGTTTAGTTTCTACGCTTGGCGATTTAAGTGAAAGTGTGTTTAAACGTGAAGCTGGTCTGAAAGATAGTGGCTCTTTGTTGCCGGGACATGGAGGCATTTTAGATCGTATTGACAGTTTAACGGCAGCTGTGCCTGTGTTTACATTAATGTATATCACTTGGATAATGTAAAATGAAAAATTTGGCGGTGTTAGGAGCAACGGGATCAATCGGTAGTAGCACGTTAGATGTTTGCTCTGCAAACCCAACGTTATATCGGGTAGTCTTATTGGCAGCATTTAAAAGTGTTCAGAAAATGCTTTCATTATGCCTCCTACATCAACCAAAATATGTGTCGATGTTTTGCCCTCATGCACGTTTAGAGTTACGTGAATTATTAAAACAAGCCGACTCTAAAAGCATAGTATTAGATTCTGAAGAAGAGCTTTTACAACTTCTTGGCAGTAATGAAATCGATTCTGTTATGGCTGCCATCGTAGGTGGCGCGGGGCTAACATCAACACTTGCAAGTGTGCATGCTGGTAAAGAAATTTTTCTGGCCAATAAAGAAGCGCTGGTAATGTCAGGGCAACTCTTTATCGATGCGGTTAAATCGTCAGGGGCAAAATTGTGGCCTGTGGATAGTGAGCATAATGCGATTTATCAGGCGTTATCACCCCGTTTACAAGATACATTAGGTTATTGTGATTTAAGCGCTGAGGGTGTAAATAAAATATTACTGACAGGCTCCGGTGGTCCTTTCCTTAATAAACCGTTAACCGAATTTTCAACTATTACACCGGCGCAAGCCATCAAACATCCTAACTGGTCAATGGGCCAAAAAATATCCATCGATTCGGCAACCATGATGAATAAAGGCTTAGAGTATATTGAAGCGCGTTGGCTTTTTAATACCAGTAGCGATCAATTACAAGTGATATTGCATCCGCAATCGGTTATTCATTCCATGGTGCAATATAAAGACGGCAGCGTCATCGCGCAGATGGGTAATCAAGATATGCGTATTCCTATTGCCTATGTAATGGGTGGCACGCAGAGGATCGAGAGTCATGCGGGGAATTTTGATTTCTTTAAAAGTCCCTCATTAACGTTTATGGAGCCTGACTTAAAACGCTACCCTTGTTTACAACTCGCCATTGATGCGTGTTATGCAGGGCAAAAAGCGACGACGATGTTAAATGCAAGTAACGAGGTGGCAGTTGATGCTTTTTTAACAGGGAAAATAAAGTTTACACAAATCGCAGAGCTTGTTGAGCGCGTATTAAATAAGCCTCTCAATGACGCATCAGAGCGTTCAATTGAGAGCTTACTCGACATTGACTTACAAAGTAAATTAGCCGCCAAGGCTATTATTGATCAGGGTTTATTATGTTAGCCATATTATGGAATTTAGGCGCCTTTATGGTCGCTTTGAGTATTTTAGTCGCAATCCATGAATTTGGGCACTTTTGGGTAGCACGCCGTTGTGGCGTTAAAGTGCATTGTTTTTCAATCGGTTTTGGAAAAACACTTTTTAAACATACCGATAAATTAGGCACAGAGTTTATTTTTGCGCTTATTCCTTTAGGCGGATATGTCAAAATGCTGGATAGCCGCATAGAGACGGTAAGTGCGCAGGAACTTCAATATGCCTTTGATAAAAAGACGGTGTGGCAACGCATTGCGATTGTAGCAGCAGGGCCCATTGCTAACTTTTTACTGGCAATTATTGCTTTCTTCTTTATGTTTATGATTGGTATTAATACGGCAAAACCTATTATTAGTACGGTAGCGCCCGATACTCCTATGTCTGTTTTAGAGACACAAGCTCCTTTTCAAATTGTTAGTGTGAATGATAAATTAACCGCGGAATGGGATTCACTTCACGTGGCGTTATTGGGTGAAATTGGCCAAGAAAGCATCAAAATAGGCCTGCGATCGTTAAATGACGGTGCGCTAGCTGATGTGAGTGAACCTTTACAATATTTTACTGTCTCATTGACTCATTGGAAATATTCACCGAAAAAAGAGTCGATAGTGACGAGCTTAGGCTTACAGCCTTATCGTCCGTCAGTGCATTTAAAAATAGCATCGATTATGCCAGACAGCGCTGCATTTAAGGCAGGACTAAAAGAGCAGGATAAGTTACTTTCGGTTAATAATGAGCCTTTAGAAACGTGGTCTGATTTTGTAAAAATCATTCAAAATAATGCAGGTACAGCGTTACAGTTACAGATCCTGCGTGGTGCATTAACACAGACAATTAATTTGGTACCCGCATCTCGTGAGAATGCATCGGGTGAGACACAAGGTTATGTCGGTATTATGCCTGTCATAGAGGCGTACCCTGAAGAGTTTCGCGTATCGTTAAAGTATTCAGCGCCACAAGCCTTTATTAAAGGTGTGCAAAAAACAGCGCAATTAACATCGTTAACTTTTTCTACTTTAACAAAATTAGTCAGTGGTGATATTTCAATAAAAAGTTTAAGTGGCCCGGTAGGCATTGCCAAAGGTGCAGGCATGAGCGCGACGTATGGGATCCAATATTTTCTTGGGTTTTTAGCCTTGATCAGTGTTAATTTGGGATTAATGAATTTGATCCCTCTGCCTGTATTAGATGGAGGACATTTACTTTATTATGCTGTAGAAATAATAACGGGTAAGCCTGTTCCCGAAAAAATACAAGAAATTGGATTTCGCATCGGTGGCGCTATTTTAATGCTACTTATGAGCATTGCGATATTAAATGATTTTAACCTGTTGTCGTGATTATAAAATATAAAACACAGAGATAAGTGTTGTAAAGGATTAAAGAATAAAATGATTAAGCGATATTTATTGGCCTCTTTATGGGTGTGTGCTAGCTGTTTTTCTACGTTTAGCATGGCGCAGAAAATGACAATATCAGATTTACAATTTAACGGCTTACAGCGCATTACGTTAGGGGCTGCATTATTGAGTCTGCCTATTAGAGAAGGAGATGAGGTCGATGACTATCAGCTTTCGCTTGCATTAAAAAAACTTTATGCGAGTAAGTATTTCGCGTCCATAGAGTTAGAGCGCTCTGGAAATATTTTAATCTTTAACGTAAAAGAGCGTCCCTCTATTAGTAACGTTGCATTAACAGGTAATGATAAGTTAAGTGATGAGCAAATTTTTGATTCGTTAAAATCTTCCGGTATCAAAGAGGGAGAGCCTTTAGATAGAACCACCTTGTCGAGTATAGAAAAAAGTCTTGAAGACTTTTACCATAGTATTGGTAAATATAGCGCTAAAGTGGAAACGGTCGTAACAACTTTGCCACGTAATCGCGTGGCTATTCAGTTTATATTTCGAGAAGGGTTAACCGCCAAGATCCTGCAAATTAATATTGTCGGTAATAGTGTTTATAGTGATGAAAAATTATTAAAGCGTTTAAGTTTAAGGGATTCTGGCGGATGGTGGGATGTTTTTGCTGATGATAATTATCAGAAACAAAAACTGGCTGGCGATTTAGAGGTGATCAAAAGTTATTATTTAGATCGTGGCTATATCCGTTTTAATATTGATGAGACGCAAGTTGCATTAACGCCAAATAAAAAAGGGGTTTATGTCACGGTTAATGTCGATGAAGGTGAAATTTATAAAGTCTCTGATGTTAAATTTATTGGCAATTTATTAGGTAAAGAAGAGACAATACGCGCGCTTATTTCGTTTGGTAAAGATGATATTTATGCAGCCTCAGAAGTGGCGTTTGCAGAGCAAAATATTCGTAAATATTTTGGACGTTTAGGTTACGCTTATCCTGAAATTAAAACCTATCCAGAAATTGACGACGAAGCGCATCAAGTTATAGTCAATTTTTCGATTGAACCGGGCCAGCGTGGTTATGTGCGTAATATCAATATATCCGGTAATAGTACTACAAAAGATATTGTGCTACGCCGTGAAATGCGCCAAATGGAAGGTAGCTGGTTATCGAGTGAAAAAATTGAGCAATCTAAAGCGCGTTTAAACCGTTTGGGATTCTTTGCTAAAGTGGATATTGAAACGTCGCGCGTTAGCAATGATCTGGTTGATATTAATGTAAAGGTCGAAGAGCAATCTTCTGGCTCATTTAATGCGGGTATCGGTTATGGCACGGAATCAGGAATGAGCTTAAGTGCCGGCATACAGCAAAATAACTTTTTAGGATCGGGTGATAAAGTCGGTTTTGAAGCTAAATTTAATGATTACAGTACTAATGCCAGTATTAATTATACGACGCCTTATCTCACCAAAGATGCGGTAAGTGGTGGCGTGCGTATCTTTTATGATAAGTTTGAAGCGGGTGATGCCAATATTATCGATTACACGAATAAAACTTATGGTGTGCGTTTTAATTTAGGTTTTCCTGTGAACGAAATAAACCGCTTAGGCTTCGGTGTAGGCTGGGAAAGTAATGGTATTTCGCAGCTGAATTCGTACGCGCAATTACAAACATTTTGGGATATTTATGGATCATTACTCAATGATGATAGTTCTGTTGATTTCCAAAACTTTGACGTGACAGCGCGTTGGACACGTAATAATTTAGATAAAGGGCAGTTACCGACGCAGGGGATGAAGCATTCCTTATGGGCAAAAATGACGGTGCCGGGATCTGATCTTCAGTATTTTAAAATTAATTTTGAAATAAGTAATTATCAACGTATTAGTGATGATGGTGATTGGACGACGCTTTTACGTGCCTCCGCAGGTTACGGTAATGGCTATGGAAAATTTGAAGGAAGTGATCAAATATTGCCATTTTTTGAAAATTATTATGTGGGTGGTTACCGCACTTTACGTGGTTTCTCAAGTAATACGGTAGGGCCTCGGGCGATTTATCTTTCGGAGATAAATGGTAACAATAGCGGTGAGATAACCGATAAAGCCTTGGGTGGTAATGCAAAATATACGTTAAGTGCAGAGCTTATTTTTCCTGTGCCTTTATTAGATGAAGCATACACGCGTCAAGTTCGCAGTAGTTTATTTATTGATGCGGGTGAAGTGTGGGATACTGAGTTTAACTATGCACAATATAGCCAGGCGAGTTGTTCATATAACTGTGATTATTTTGGTGATTATTCAAAACCGGGCAGGATCCGCGCGTCTATTGGTACACAGTTAACGTGGATCTCACCGATGGGGCCTTTAGTCTTTACTTTAGCTTGGCCAGTGAAAAAGTATGAAGGTGATGATACAGAAATATTCTCTTTTAATATTGGGAATTCTTTTTGATCAATACTGATATGCTTTGATCTTATTTTAATAAGCGCTGATGTGATAGATATACATCAGCGCTTATTAAATGTATGACCTTAGATCCTTGTGGATCTTTATTTTTTTTATATCATATTATTTACGGAGTCACAAAATGAAAGGTTTATTTAAAGTTATGATGCTTAGCGTTGCAATACTTGCAACCTCTAGCGTATTTGCTGCTGATGCACAAAAAATTGGCGTTGTTTATCCTTCTAAAATAATGAAAGAGTCCCCACAACGTGCACGTATTATTAAAAAATTAGAGTCTGAGTTTAAGGGGCGTTACCAAGCTCTGCAAGCGCTAGAGAAAAAAATAACTAAATATGAAACAACATTAAAACGTGATTCAGAGTTGATGAAGCCTGCAGAAGTAACGGCGATACAGCGTAAAATACAAGTGAAAATGTCTGAATATAAGATCAATCGTAAAGCATTTGAAGAAGATAATCGTCGCCGCCAAGGTGAAGAGCAACAAAAAGCGTTGATCGTCGTACGCGATGTTATCAACTCCGTTGCTAAAAAAGGTCATTATGATCTGATCTTAAATGGGGAGCAAATTATTTTTGCAACGCCAGCATATGATATTTCAGATCTAGTGATCCAAGAGATCAGTAAAAAGTAGAGAGTAAGAAAGACTCTTAGATATAGATAAAAAACCGAATTCCTCTGCTTTTTACGCTACAATAAAGGCGTAGAAACTGCAGGGGATTTACATTAATAAAAGTATCTGTTTTTTTTAAAGAAAAGATAAAATTCTCTGCATTGAGGTTATTATGTTTTCTTTAAAAAAAATAATTGTTAAAGATAATGGATAGACAGTATGAAATATAATTTGTCAAAATTAAGCGAGCTACTAAACGCACAATACAGTGGTGATGGTGAATTAATATTGTCGCATTTGGCGACATTTGATAGTGCCCGTGAAGGCGATATCACCTTTGTTTCGGATAAAAAACTATTAACGAGAATAGGGCAATGCCAAGCGAGTGCTATTGTTTTACCGAGTGAACTCCAAGCGACTTATCAAGGTAACGCGCTGTTTATGGATAACCCATATGTGGGTTATGCCATGCTTGCGCGCATCTTTGATACTACGCCTGTATTGCGCCAAGGAATTGCAAGCAGTGCGACTATTCATCATTCTGCAACGATTGGTGAAAACGTGGCGATTGCTGAAAATGTGGTAATTGAAGCGGGTGTTAGCATAGCCAATAATTGTCAAATTTCTGCAAATGTCGTCATCGGCTTAAATAGCTCGATTGCAGATGAAACTAAAATATACCCTAATGTGACGATTTATCATTCATCACAAATTGGTAAGCGCTGTATTATACATGCCAATACAGTCATTGGATCGGATGGTTTTGGTAATGCACCGTATCAAGGTAAGTGGATAAAAATACCACAAATCGGCAAAGTTATTATGGGTGATGATGTTGAAATCGGTGCATCTACCACCATTGATCGTGGCGCATTATCAGATACGCTAATTGCAGATGGTGTTAAAATTGATAATCAATGTCAGATTGCACATAATGTGGAGATTGGTGAAAATACTGCGATAGCAGGGGGCTCGAATATAGCGGGTAGCACGGTTATTGGGAAAAATTGTATTATAGCGGGCGGTGTGCAGATGAACGGGCATATTACAATAGCAGATAATGCCGTGATCACGGGTAACAGTATGGTTGTGCGTAGCATTAAAGAAGCGGGTGTTTATTCATCAGGCGTCCCAGCAACGACCAATAAAGAATGGCGTAAAACGACGGCATATACATTAAAAATAGCACAGTTGTTTAAACGAGTTAAACAACTTGAAAAAAAAATACAAGAATAAAAATAAGGAAAATTCCATGAGCAACGAGTTAAATTCATTAGATATTAAAGAGATCATGGATCTTCTTCCACATCGCTACCCTTTTTTATTAGTCGATCGCGTGATTGATTATGAACCAGGAAAAACGCTACAAGCCATTAAGAATGTATCTTTTAATGAGCCTCAATTTCAAGGGCATTTTCCAGGACACCCTGTGTTTCCTGGCGTTATGATCATTGAAGCCTTAGCGCAAGCGACGGGTATTTTAGCGTTTGCAACATATGGCAAGCCTGCACCGAATGAACTTTATTTTTTAGCGTCTATTGATAAAGTACGTTTTCGTAGACCCGTTGTACCGGGTGATGTATTAGAGCTTGAAGTTATCTATTTGAAAGAGCGTCGCGGTATGGGTAAATTTGAATGTACTGCTAAAGTCGATGGTGAAGTCGCTTGTCAGGCGATGATAATGTGTGCAAGAAGAGAGGTTTAATGATTGATTCTACAGCAAAGATACATGCAACCGCAATTGTTCACGAAAGTGCAATTATTGGTAAGAACGTCGAAATAGGCCCTTATACGATTATTGGTGCGCGTGTTGAAATAGGCGATGATTGTTGGATTGCACCTCATGTTGTGGTGAATGGTCCTACTAAAATGGGTAAAGGCAATAAGATTTTTCAATTTGCCTCCATTGGTGAAGATTGCCAAGATTTAAAATATAACGGTGAAGAAACATTTCTAGAGATTGGCGATAATAACGTCTTTCGTGAAAGTTGTACTATTCATCGTGGTACTGCGCAGGATGAAAGTACCACCATCATTGGTAATAATAACTTATTAATGGCTTACGTACATGTGGCGCATGATTGTATCTTGGGTAATAATATTATCCTTTCCAATAATGCGACCTTAGCGGGTCATAGCGTGTTAGGCAATCATGTTATTATTGGTGGACTTTCTGCTTTGCATCAGTTTACCCGTGTGGGTGAATACGCGATGGTTGGTGGGTGCTCTGCGGTAAATAAAGATATACCACCTTACTTTATGGCATCTGGAAACTATGTTCAGGCACAAGGTATTAACTCGATTGGCTTAAAACGCAGTGGTTTTAGTAGTGCTGCTATCATGGAAATCAAACGCGCTTATAAAGCACTTTGCCGTGATGGTAATCAGCTCAGTCAAGCGCAAGAAATTATCAAAGCGAAAATTGACAATTGTCCTGAATTACAAATACTCTATGATTTTATATGCGTCGAGAGTCGAGGCATTGTGAGATAGGTTTTTGAATAAAAAAAAAGGCTCTCAGAGCCTTTTTTTTGCAGAGGATTTTATGAAAAAAGTATTACGTATCGGCCTTATTGCAGGAGAAGCTTCGGGTGATATTCTCGGTGAAGGATTAATTAAAGCATTAAAGGTTCACTATCCGGATGCTATTTTTGAAGGTATTGCAGGGCCTAAAATGATAGCCCAAGGGTGTGTTTCTTTGCATCCTTTAGAAGCGTTATCGGTGATGGGTTTTGTAGAAGTTCTCGGTAAATTGCGCAGTATTTTAAGTATCCGAAAATCAATCATTGCACATTTTTTAGAAAATCCTCCTGATATATTTATTGGTATTGATGCCCCTGATTTTAATTTGACGGTAGAGTTGAAATTAAAACAGCAAGGTATTAAAACGATCCATTATGTGAGCCCCTCTGTGTGGGCATGGAAGCAATGGCGCATTCATAAAATAGCCAAAGCGACAGATTTAGTGTTAGCCTTTTTACCTTTTGAAAAAGCATTTTATGATAGATTTAATGTTCCCTGCCAATTTATAGGCCATACCTTAGCGGATCAACTGCCCTTAGTGCGTAACAAATCAAAAGCGCGTAAAGTATTGAAACTCGATGATGATCAAAAGTTATTAGCGATTTTGCCGGGTAGCCGTAAAGCGGAAGTTGCCATGCTTGGGCCATTATTTTTAGAGTGTGCAAAGCGTATTCACAAAGCGCATCCAGAATATGAATTTATTGTTCCTATGGTTAATGCACGCCGTAAAGAGCAGTTTATGTTACAAATAAAAGAAATCGCCAGTGAGCTACCTATTACGTTATTTGATGGACACTCTAGTGACATTTTACAATCGGCTGATCTTGTTTTATTAGCATCGGGTACGGCAGCATTAGAGGCGATGCTTGCTAAAGCGCCGATGGTCGTCGCTTATAAAGTGAGTGCCATAACCTATCTGATAGCCAGGGCGCTCTCGAGCGTTAAATATACGTCTTTACCCAATTTAATTGCCGATAAAGAAGTGGTAAAAGAGTTAAATCAGCAAGACTGTACGGTTGATAATATGCAACAGGAACTAGAGCGTTTAATTGGCGCGGGAGGCGATGACATGGTGCATACCTTTACACAATTACACCAACAAATAAAATGTAATGCAGATGAGCAAGCCGCTTTAGCTGTGGTGAAATTATTAGAGAATAAAAATGAGTAAAATAAATAACGTTTTTGCAGAGATTGTTTACCCTGATGTGGACTATATTGCCGGTGTTGATGAAGTTGGCCGGGGGCCTTTAGTGGGCGATGTGGTGACGGCTGCTGTGATATTAGATGCGAATAATCCTATTGAGGGATTGGCTGATTCTAAAAAGTTAAGTGAAAAAAAACTGGCATTATTATTTACTGAAATTCAAGAAAAAGCCTTATGTATTTCAATTGGGCGAGCGTCACCGACCGAAATTGATGACATAAACATATTACAGGCAACGATGCTCGCTATGCAACGCGCTGTGCAAGGACTCTCCTTGCAACCTAATTTTGTTTTTATTGATGGTAATCGTTGCCCTACATTAAATATGGCCTGCGAAGCGATAGTTAAAGGCGACGCACGCGTCGCTGAAATCAGTGCGGCGTCAATCATTGCTAAAGTAACGCGTGATGGTGAGATGCGCGAGCTTGATGCGCGGTATCCTCAATATGGCTTTGCTAAGCATAAAGGTTATCCAACCAAAGCGCATTTTGAAGCGCTAGAGAAATATGGCCCAATCGATGAATATCGAAAAAGCTTTAAACCCGTAAAAAAAGTATTAGGTTTATTATAACGCCTGCCGGGCATTTTTTTGTGCCCGTATTTCAATAATCACCCTGTAGCAGATGGAAGCTCTATGTCCGAATCCAGTGTAAGTCATGATCCTAAATTTATTCACTTAAGAGTACACAGTGACTTTTCGATGGTTGATGGTTTAACCAAAGTAAAAGCGTTGATTGCAAATACAGCCGCAATGAACATGCCTGCCATTGCCTTAACCGACCAAACTAATTTTTGTGGCTTAGTGAAGTTTTATACTGCAGCACATAGTGCGGGTGTAAAGCCATTGGTGGGTGTCGATTTTTGGGTGCAAAGTGAAATTTTAGAAAAAGAGCAGTTTCGCATTACGGCTCTTGCAATGGACAATGAGGGTTATAAAAATATAACGGAGCTTATATCCAAAGCTTATTTTCGAGGCCATGTTGGTGGGCGCGCAATTCTTGATCAAGATTGGCTCAAAGAATATAACCACGGTATTATTTTACTTTCTGGAGCCAAAGAGGGCGACTTGGGTAAAATGTTATTAAAGGGCCATTTTGAATTGGCGAGTGAGATAACGCAATTTTATCAAACTTATTTTCCACAACGTTATTATCTTGAATTGATACGCACAGGGCGTGTTAAAGAAGAGACGTATATACACCATGCTCTCGAGTGGGCTGAAAAACATCAATTGCCGGTGGTGGCTACCAACCAAGTCGTTTTTTCTAACAAAACATTATTTGATGCGCATGTTATCCGCGTGTGTATCAATCAGGGCTATACATTAGGCGATGAACGTCGCCCGCATGATTACAGTGAAGAGCAGTATTTACGCAGCCCAGAAGAGATGTGCGAGCTCTTTTCAGATATCCCTGAAGCATTGCAAAATAGCGTTGAAATAGCCAAGCGTTGTAACGTGACACTACGGTTAGGTGAGTGTTTTTTACCCGACTTCCCTACGCAAGGTAAACCCATTAATGATTATTTTATTGAGGTTTCTCGCCAAGGTTTAAACGCCCGTTTAGAGTTTTTATTTGATAAAAACAGTGCTGATTTTGCGCAGATACGCGCGCCTTATGATGAGCGCTTGAGAATTGAACTCGAGGTCATTAACTCGATGGGATTTCCGGGTTATTTCTTGATTGTAATGGAGTTTATTCAGTGGAGTAAAGACAATGGAATACCGGTCGGTCCAGGACGTGGGAGTGGTGCGGGATCATTGGTTGCATACGCACTTAATATTACCGATTTAGATCCATTAAAACTCGATTTACTGTTTGAGCGATTTTTGAATCCAGAGCGTGTGTCGATGCCCGATTTTGATATCGATTTTTGCATGGAAAGACGTGATGAAGTGATTGATCATGTTGCGCAATTATATGGTCGTGATGCGGTTTCGCAAATTATTACCTTTGGGACTATGGCCGCCAAAGCGGTTATTCGTGATGTGGGCCGAGTACTGGGTCATCCTTATGGTTTTGTCGATAGTATTTCTAAACTGGTTCCGCCGACGCCAGGCATGACGCTGAGCAAAGCGTTTGAGGAAGAGCCTCGCTTGCAAGAGCGCTACGATGGCAGTGAAGAAGTGCGCGACTTGATTGATATGTGTCGAACATTGGAAGGCACTATTCGTAATGCGGGTAAACATGCCGGTGGCGTGGTTATTTCACCCACGACCATTACCGATTTTGCACCTTTGTACTGTGATGATGAAGGTAAGAATCCCGTTACGCAATTTGATAAGAATGATGTTGAAACCGCGGGTCTGGTTAAATTCGATTTTCTAGGTTTGCGTACCCTCACTATCATTCAGTGGGCATTGGATATGGCCAATGCGCATAAAAGCGATCGCGGTGAAGAGGCGATTGAAATAGAGCGCATAAGCTTAACGGAGCCTAAATGTTTTGAGCTTTTAAAACGCTATGAAACCACTTCGGTCTTTCAGCTTGAATCACGCGGTATGAAAGATCTTATTAGGCGTCTACAACCGGATTCCTTTGAAGATATGATAGCCTTAGTGGCGTTATTTAGGCCCGGTCCATTAGGCTCTGGCATGGTAGATAACTTTATTGAGCGTAAACATGGTCGTGAAGCGGTCTCTTACCCCGATGAAAAATGGCAACATGAATCACTCAAAGAAATACTAGATCCTACTTACGGTATTATTTTGTATCAAGAGCAAGTGATGCAAATTGCGCAGATATTATCGGGTTATACCTTGGGTGGCGCTGATATGTTACGCCGCGCGATGGGTAAAAAGAAACCTGAAGAGATGGCGAAACAACGGAGCACCTTTGAGCAAGGTGCGATTAATAATGGCATAGATGGCGAACTCGCCATGAAAATATTTGATTTAGTAGAAAAGTTTGCGGGTTATGGTTTTAATAAATCACACTCGGCGGCCTATGCGTTAGTGTCGTATCAAACGCTGTGGATGAAAACATTTTATCCTGCCTACTTTATGGCAGCCGTACTTTCTGCGGATATGGATAATACCGACAAAGTGGTTATTTTGGTGTCAGAATGTCAGCGCATGGGGCTTAATCTGTGTCCACCTGATGTGAATGAAGGCCAGTTTAAATTTAATGTCGATAAAAACCTGCGCATTATTTATGGTATTGGGGCGGTGAAAGGTGTGGGTGAAGGCCCGATTAATGCCATTATAGAGGCGCGCACGATTGGTGGGGATTTCCGCGATCTTTTTGATTTTTGTAATCGAGTGGATTTAAAGCATTGTGGTAAACGTATTATTGAAAAATTAATATTAGCCGGTGCATTAGATAATTTAGGCCCTCACAGGGCAGCTTTAATGGAAAATTTACCCTTAGCCTTAGCGTCTGCAACGCAGCATAAAAGGGCTGAATCATTTGGTCAGTGCGATTTGTTTGGTGTGTTAACGACGGACAGTGCTGATATTGAAAATAGATTTTCTAAAGTTGAAAAATGGCCTGAGAAGCAGTGGCTTGCGGGTGAAAAAGAAACCTTAGGATTATATTTAACCGGGCATCCGATCAATCAATATGAAGCGCATATACGGGCGTTTCATTGTAAGCCTATTGTTGATTTAAGCAGTGACCGCCGTGGACAAAATAGCCGAATAGCGGGGCTTATTATTGGCCTGCGTGTGATGGTGACCAAAGCGGGTAAGCGTATGGGGATTTTAACCGTAGACGATAGAACCGCACGCATCGATATCACCATCTTTGCTGATCTTCTTGACCAATATGAAGCGTTATTAGTGATGGATAAAGTCATTGTATTACAAGGCCAAGTGAGTGAAGACTTCTTTAATGGTGGTCTTAAAATGAACGCGAGAGAAGTGATGAGTATTGATCAGGCGCGCGAGCGTTTTGCCTCTAAATTGCGTTTAAAAATAAATAAAGAAAAGATAGCAGATGATTTTCAGGTGCATTTTAACGAGGCATTGCAAGTCGCTAAAGGTGGTTTGTGCCCCGTTTATATACAATATACGCAGGAAAAGGCATGTGCGGAGTTAGCGTTAGGTTTATCGTGGTCGGTGACACCGAGTGATGATTTACTTTTTGCGTTGCAAAAATTACTGGGCGACGACAACGTCAGTTTGCAATTTGAACAAATAACAAGTTAGGTTTTTAAGCTATTGATTTATTAACCTAACTTTATGAAGATGAGAAAAGATGA